>NZ_PKRS01000009.1:0-281588 GCF_002855535.1 Emticicia sp. TH156 | reverse complement strand
ACAAAAACCCCGAAATTCCAAGAAATTGGCAGTTTTCGGGGTTGTTTTTTTATGTAATACGCTGATATTTAATTACTTATCTCTCATAAGGTTTCCCCATTTATAAATCAAAAAGCCACTGTCTTTCTTCAGACAGTGGCTTTTTGATTTATATTCCAAGGTTTTACAAAATAAACTGGTTTAAATCTTTATTTTTAACCAGACCTGCCAGCCTGTCGTTCACCATATCTTTAGTGATAACAATCCGGGCATTAGCGCCAATTTTATCGGGTACATCAAACATAATCTCATTCAGCAAATGGCTCATTACAGTTTGTAGCCTTCTGGCGCCAATGTTTTCAACCTCACTATTAGCATAAAAGGCAATTCGGGCAATTTCTCGCAGTGCCTCAGTATCAAAACTCAGGCTAACATCCTCGGCTTCCAGCATGGCTTCATACTGGCGCGTCAAAGCATTTTTAGGTGTTTGCAAAATCTGAAAGAAGTTTTCTTCTGTCAGGCTTTCCAACTCAACTCTGATCGGGAAACGCCCCTGTAATTCCGGAATCAAATCTGAAGGCTTTGCCACATGAAAAGCCCCCGCAGCTATAAATAATATATGATCTGTTTTAACAGAGCCATGTTTGGTGTTCACGGTGCTTCCTTCCACTATCGGCAGCAGGTCTCGCTGTACACCTTCACGGCTTACATCCGGCCCGCCCGACTTACCGCTCGATGAAGCAATTTTATCAATTTCATCTATAAAAATAATTCCCAGGTTCTCGGCTTTCCAGATGGCTTCGTCTTTTACTTCATCCATATCTATAAGTTTGGCAGCCTCTTCGTCCAGTAATATTTTTCTGGCTTCTGCAATGGTTACTTTGCGTTTTTTACCTTTTTTGGGCATCATACCGCCTATCATATCCTGCAGATTCATCATCGACACATCATCGATAGGCCCACCCATTACGCCAATATTGGGCATTCCGTTGGTTTGCACATCAATTTCTATTTTGCGGTGGTCCAGGTCTCCGTTTCTTAATTTTTCTCTGAACGCCTCACGTGTTTTCTCATTCAGCAGATTTTCTGAGTTATCATCAATCTCCTGTTTTTTTGTTTCCATCGAAAACCCAACGTCTTTTTTATCCTTTACAGGCGGTATCAGAATATCCAGCAGGGTGTCTTCAACAGTATCCATTGCCTTCGTTTTTACTTCTTCTTTTTTTGCAGCCCGTACCATATTTACCGATTGCTCTACCAGGTCTCTTACCATGCTTTCGCAGTCACGCCCGACATACCCCACCTCTGTAAATTTTGACGCCTCCACTTTAGTAAACGGAGCCTCGGCAATTTTAGCTAATCGACGCGCTATTTCAGTTTTACCTACTCCGGTACTACCTATCATCAGAATATTGTTCGGTATTATCTCGGCCTGCATTTCCGTGCTGGCGTTCATCCTGCGCCAGCGGTTTCTTAAAGCAATGGCCACATTACGCTTTGCGTTTTTCTGGCCAATAATGTATTTATCCAGCTCCTCTACTATTTGTTGTGGTGTCAGGTTACCTATTACTTTCGCCATTTATTAAAAAGCTTTTTATTTAATATGCTTGCTGTTATACTTAACGGCATCGCTGCAAATTTAGTTTTCATTCAGACTAAAACAAACCACGTTATAAATTTTATGACCAGCGGTCGGTGTGTATTACCAACCTTATCGGCGTTTTTTTAAATGCCATATCTGTTTATTTAATGCACTGGGGTACACAGGTAATTAAAGATTAAATTTCTTACGTTCCGCAATAGTATTTTCAAGACGATGTAAAGTAATATATTAGGAATAAAGCGTTTCTTAAAACCTGAAAGGGTTCAAAAAGAAATTAATCAATATTTTTTATGTAAATCTTACAAAATTTGCCAGGAAAAAAGATTTTTTTGTAAGTTTGAAGTACCAATCAAGCGTATTATACAAAATTTGTGGGCTACAGAATTTAAGTATGATTTTGTGCCGGTTTAAATCTAATTTTCACTATTCAACTCTTCAATAATGCAAAACAAAAAGACAACGAACAGAAGGGATTTTATTAAAAGCGGTGCTATTGCCGCCAGTGGATTCTTTATTGTGCCACGTCATGTATTAGGTAAAGGTTTTATTGCACCCAGCGATAAGCTAAATATTGCTGCCATTGGTGCAGGCGGAAAAGGTAGCTCAGACATTGCCAATGCGTACAACAACGGTGTGAACAATGTAGTGGCTATTTGTGATGTAGACATGGCTCGTTGTAAAGGCAGCCTTGATAAGTTTCCGAATGCTAAACGCTACAAGGATTTCAGAGTAATGCTGGAACAAATGAAAGGAGACATTGATGCAGTTACTATCTCTACTCCAGACCACCAGCATGCCGTAGCAGCTATGGCTGCCATGTCTATGGGCAAGCACGTATATGTGCAAAAGCCTTTGACACACGATATTTATGAAGCCCGTAAGTTGACCGAGGCCGCAAGAAAATACAAAGTGGTTACGCAAATGGGTAACCAGGGTGCCTCTAACCCTACTCAAAAAGCCATGATGCAATGGCTTGATAAAGGCACAATTGGAGTGGTGAAAGATGTACACATCTGGACAAACCGCCCCGTGTGGCCACAAGGTAACCCCGTGCCAACAGATAAACCGGCTCTGATTGATTCTATGACTCCTCAGGATTGGGATTTGTGGGTTGGTACTGCTTCATGGGTTGACTATCACCCGCTTTATCACCCATTCAAATGGCGTGGATGGTGGAATTTTGGAACCGGTGCATTGGGCGATATGGGATGCCACCTGATTGACCCTGCGTTCAGGGTCTTAGGATTGGGCTACCCAACTGAGGTAGAATGTAGCGTAGGACAGGTGTTTCTGAAAGACTGGAGCCCTGAATATAACCCTGAAGGCTGCCCTCCGTCATCAAGTGTTCAGATTAAATTCCCTGCTACCAAGCGTAATAACTCACCTGTTACTATGTATTGGACAGACGGCGGTATCCGTCCGTTCCACCCAGAGTGGATTCCGGCCAACGAACCATTGGCAGAAGCCGACAGCAGCAACGGTGTATTAATGATTGGTACCAAAGGTGTAATGACCTGCGGAACTTACGGTAACACACCGAAGATTTATCTGAAAACCGGTGAGAAAATAGATATTACTCCTAAAGAAGACCCTAACGTTAAACCGCTTCCTGAACATGGCCACCAGGCATCATGGGCTGAGGCTTGCAAAGCCGGCTTTAACAGTAAAGAGCACAAAGGTCTTTCTTCGTCGTTCGATTACTCAGGTCCATTAACTGAAACAGTATTGATGGGTAACCTGGCTATCCGCAGCTATAACCTGCGTAAATCTAACGGCAAAAATGGTTTCAACTACGACGGCCGTAAGAAACTATTGTGGGATGGTACTAACATGAAGATTACCAACTTCGATGAGGCCAACCAGTTTGTTCAACGCCAATACCGCGAAGGCTGGAAATTAGTATAAAACTTCCGCTTCCTTTGTATAGAAGAAAAACCTGCCTTTGGGGCAGGTTTTTCTGTTTATTATTATAGCTGAGCCATTAACTCAAAATCTTTCACTTTTGAAAGATACAGATAATTGAGCAGCAAGCCATTGCTATTGTTTATCAGCCTATGCCCCTCTATAAACGGTAAAATGTGGGTGGTAATACGCTCAAACTCATAATCAGTACCCATTTCTTTTTCGTTCAGGTCAGCTATTTCATCAGCAGACATTTCCAGCTCGCAATAATACAGGTACATGGCTTCATCGCTGGTACCCGTGCTCGGGAAAACCCGCTTTTGAGGTGTTACGTTAATCAACTGGTCTGCCGTTACATCCAGTCCTGTTTCTTCTTTTACCTCCTGCACTGAAATTTCCAGAGGGGTTTTGCTGCCATCAACCATACCAGCAGGATGTTCATAAGTGAAGCCTCCCTCGGCAATGCGACGTTGCTTTACCAGCAGCAGGTATTTTTCTTTGGTGTCTTTATCTATCAGACAAACCAGAATGCAAACTACTTCCCCTTTCAGAAAGCAGATGGGTGGTATTTTATCACCCTCGGGGGTCTCGGCGTCAAGCATCAGCAGAGAAAAAAGAATTTCGCCGTTGTAACGGTATCTTGTATAGTGTTGGTCTATACCATTGATTTTCAGTCCGTTTTCTATCAGATTATTCTTCCAAATCTTAAATTTGTGTGCATCTTCGAGTTTTTCGTTTGTCATTTTTGGGTAATTTTATTTTTTGCAAAAATAGGGAGGATAAGCGGTAAAACACAGGAAAGTTTGGTAACTTAATAACACTCTAATTGTAAAAATAAATTTGCCTAAATTTCCGGTATCGTATTGGAATAATTATAAATCAATATTATTATAAACTATCTTAAAGATAATGATAAAATACATAACACTTCTTCTTGTATCATTTGCAATTACCCCTCCATTGCATGCTAACATTGACTACAAAACAGAGCTATACACTTTGCTTGAAAAATTCAATAATCAGAAGAAATTAACAGATGAAGAATTAGTCAGATTGATTCCTAAAACCGAAAATGAGTTTAGCGTATACTATTCATTGACTTCCCCCAATAAGGAAAAAAAATGGAACGTAATTTTCAGCAATATTCAGATATATATAGGAAAAAGAGCAAGTATTAGCCAGAAAGTTTTCAGGTCTTATGTTGGACTAGCTACCCTTGTTGATGGAGAATATGCAGAAGGTTATTTTGATAGGCTAGATTTTCTTATTGGGAAACATACAAAGTATTTTTGCAAAATATACAGTAGTTTATCTGCCAAAGAAAAATATAGGCTGGGCGATTTATATTCTCAATATTGTAATTAAATTCCCTTCTATGAACCAAACCACAGGCAAATACATAATCATCATCAGTGCTATCCTTTTTCTCATTGGCATTATTGTTTATTTCTTTGCCGATAAGCTGCATTGGTTGGGACGGCTGCCGGGCGACATCAGGTATGAGAATGGCAATACCCGGGTGTATTTCCCCGTTGTAACTATGATTCTGCTCAGTCTGCTGGTGAATTTCATCATCTACCTCATAAAGAAGTTCTTCTGACATTATTCATGCAACCGAAATCAGCCCGTTTGCGTCTTTAAAGGTAGTAGGCCAAAGTAATACGTTATCAACGCATCTAATGAAAAGACTTTACATATACCTGTTTCTAACCAGCTGGGTTTTCTCAGCTTGCGACAGCGTGAAGGACCTTCAACCGGCGTTGAATGCAAATGAGGCCGTGCCGCAGGTAGCGGTCAATGCCATTAAGCAGGAGTTTCCGGAAGCAACACAGATAAAATTCTCCACACTTGAAAAAGGCAAGCTGTGGGAGTCCAGCTTTCAATTCAAAGTAGACCGCATGTCGGCCGTTGTCAACAATTCAGGCAAAATCTCTGAAGCCTACAAAATCACCAATTCAGTACAATTACCTGAAAACGCCAGAACCTACATAAATAACAACTATCCGGGTGCCGAAATCAAGTACATTTGCCAGCAAATGGCGCCGGCTAATGGTTCAGTAATTGGTTATAAAGTAATTGTAAAACTTACGGACGGTAAAGAAATTGCAATCGTTTTTGACAGTACCGGCACTTTGGTTTTGGTGGCTGCTAACGACAGGCCAGGCCCACCTCAGCAAGGAAATGGCCAGGGTGGCCCTAAAATATATTTTATTGAGGAAACCGACCTGCCAACTATTATCAGAACCTATCTGGGCAGTAAACATGAAGGCTATACGTTTGTAAAAGCAGCGGTTTCGCTCATGCCCAATGGCAAATTGTATTCGGTGGTGGTTTCTAAAGACATGACCAGCTTTGAATATCTGTTTGACGAAAAAGGCAATGTTTTAAGGGCGGGCAACCTGGGCATTGGCGTACCTTTTAACAAGCTGGAGTATAAACTGATTGCCCTCACTGATTTGCCTCAGACAATTAAAGATGGCCTCAACAAAAACTTTACAAGTTGGACCTACGAAAACGGAATAAAGTTCTCGCAAAGCGGGCAATTGCAGGGTTATTTTATTCTGGTTACGGCCGACAAAAAACAATTTTCGTTGCAGTTTAATGATAAAGGTGATTTCATGCGAGGTGGGCAGGTATGCGGGCCGTTGGGGGCATCGAGCGGTAAATATGAAATCAAAACCATTCAGGCTAAAGACCTGCCAGAGGCCATTAGTAGTTTTCTGATTAGCCGGCATCAGGATTTCAGTTATATCCAGACCTCGCTCATTACCGATAAAGATAAAAAAATATACTGGGTGGCCATTATCAGAGATGACCAGGTACTGAATTATGCATTTGACGATAAAGGTAAAATTATAAGCATTGTTGAAACCATCCTGAAAGTGAACATCGGCAAAGGTATTGCCCGCGTGATGCAGGAAGACAACATTACCGAAAAAATAAAAACCTATGTTAATTCTTATTATCCCGGCTGGAGTTTCCAGACAGGCATGATAAATTTTGTAGACAATCAATTGTTTTCATATATAGTGGTTATTAAAACCGGGAACGACATTTACATTCTGAGTTTTGATGCCAACAGCAATTTTGTAGCTGCCAGAAAAGGCTGACCCCCTTTCGCAGTTATTATTGGGGCAAATATCACTAGCCTATTTAAAACGTAATTACTAAGAACACTGCAATCCCTTTCAGAATGCCCGGTGAAATTGATTTAGTACTTGGATGCCAACGGAACGATCCCAGAGCACAAGCCGCCTTTTATAATCTATATAAAGGTCGGTTGCTGGGTATTTGTCGTCGTTATGCACGCACAGTTATGGAAGCTGAAGATATATTTCAGGAAGCCTTTATTAAAGTTTTCAATAAAATTCATGACTTGCAAAAACCTGAATCGGTTGAATATTGGGTAAAGTCGCTGGTCATCAGAACAGCCATTGACCATTACAGGCAAAATAGCAATGAAAGGCAGTTTGTAGATTATCATGTGCTTGAAGATACCGGAAATGCAGATATAAGTGCGATATCGCAATTGAGCCACGAAGAGATAGTTTCAATAATAAATGAGCTATCGGATGGCTACAGAATGGTTGTGAACCTTTACCTGATAGATGGATATGAACATAACGAAATTGCCAAAATATTAGGTATTTCAGAAGGCACATCAAAGTCGCAGTTATCAAGGGCTAAAGTGCATTTAAGGAAGAAGCTCATTGAGTTGGGTGTTACTATTTAAGAAATTTTTCAATACATCCCTAAAGGGGATAAAATATGCTCTCAGAAGACGAAATAAGAAGAAAGCTGACAGAGAAATTCGGCAGTTTTGAATCAGAACCCCAGGAAGAATCATGGGAGAAGATTCGTGCGCGTATTAATCTGAACCGCATGTTTCAGGATTACGAAGCTGAACCTCAGGACGAATCGTGGGAGAAAATACGAGCAGGTATTGACCTGCAACGGAGAATGAATGAATTTGAAGCTGAGCCACAAGAGGAATCATGGGAGAAAATCCGTGCAGGTGTAGAGCTGGCTGAAAAGTTCAAAAACTATGAACCTGAACCCCAGGCCATCAGCTGGTTAAAAATTCAGGAGGCCATTCAACCACAAAAACGCCGCAGAGGCATTATTCCGCTTTTCTTCAGGATAGGGATGGCAGCAGGAGTTGTACTCATGCTGGGTAGTTTATGGTGGTTGCTTAACCGTAATGACACCCCTGCTGCTGTTGCAAACAATTCTTCGGTTAAGAAGTCTGTTTCTGATGCAGCTTCCGTTTCTGCAAGACCTGAAAATAACGCAGAAAAACACCCTGGCAAATATCTAGCGGGCAATGCTTCAAAAATGCCTTTAGCCATTAGCAAAGAGCCTGCCCCGGGTGTTCGTACTGGTAAGAACAAGACAACGCTTCATAATGAAGCAATGATTGCCGGAAACAAAACCAACACCGGCAGAACCTTACCTGCCCCGGCATTAATTGATACAAAGGAACCACAGGCAACTCTGGCCAATACGCAAATATCAGCACAGGCGGAGTTTAAAGCAGAACCTTTGCAGGCAAAAGGTTATCGACAGAAGTCAGTTCGTAAGCCGTTTAATGCCATTGCTTACAACATAGAAAAACCATACCAGGAAAAAGCACAGAGAGTGCACCGCGACATTGTCTTTAATGCGAGCCTGATGCCGCTTCAAACCTATCAGGCATTTACTGTGCTGCCCCAAACCAATACTTACATCCAGCAGGTTGGGCGTTTGGATGCCATAGATAACCAAAGGCTCGGAATACAATTGCGGGCAGGAGCTATGAAACCGTTGTCAAACAGATATGCTGTCGGGCTTTCTGCCACTTACACAGGTTTGCAGCAATGGGCAAACTATGAATTGAACAACGGCGAATATGAAGTACAAACCAGTAATAACGGTACGTACACACTTGTAGGTATTGGTGAACAGGTATCTCAAAAGCAATTTATGCAAACAGTAGGCTTAAAGGTTGACAACGCGTATCTGGTAAGCCGTAAGAAAAACGCCGTTTACGCCATTGCAGGTGCAGAAGCGGTACATGTACTAACCAATAAAGATTTTGGATATTACATCAATGCTTCGGTGGGTGTTTCATATCCTATTAAAGGCGGCAAATCCTTATGGATAGAACCCACATTTCGTTACAGTCTCTCACAATCGGCAGACGCCAACAATTATCTGAAGATACGCCCTTACAATATCGGGCTTAATCTGCGTGTTAATTTCATTTAATAAAGGATTTTTTGCAATTCTGTCAAAATTCATTTCATTTGCAAACATAATCCAAACGATATCACAATGAAACTCAGAATTTCCCTTATTATACTTGCGCTATTGGTTATTGGCATTGCCTATTACCTCACTGTGGGGCATTATTCAAAAGGCGATAGAGCCGGAACCATCTCAAAAATCAGTGAAAGAGGCTATATTTTTAAAACGTTTGAGGGGGTATTGAATGAAGGAGGATATTCTGGCGAAACTGGCACCCTTACCCCTCGCTACTGGGACTTCTCCTGTAAGCTGGATTCAGTAACAACCAAATTGGAAAAGGCCTTAAAAACCGGAGAACGTGTTACTTTAAAGTATCAGGAAAAGTTTTTTCAGTTTCCATGGAATGGAGATACCAAGTACTTTGTTGTTGATGTTGAATTTCTGAACGACCGGGAAGTACCTACGAAAGAGCCTTTTCCGCATCCGCAGCAGGAAAGCGCACCTGCTGATTCAGCCAAGTCAGATAATCTTTTGTAATAGAAATGGCATACAATCAAAAAGCCGGTAGACAAAATCTTCCGGCTTTTTTGATATTATTCTTGTTTTATTTCAGAGAAATCAAATCACATAATATTCTTTCAGATTCTGTCAATATCAAATCTTTACTATCTTTTTCACCTGCGCTCAGCTTGTTTACTGCGCTTCTGTGTTTTTCGCTTTCATCTCGTTCTGCTTTGCGTTTCGCTTCATTTAAAGACACAACCGTTACATCTTTCGTCTTGCGATACTCAGTAAGGTCTTCAACCAATTGCTTCATGGCTGGGTCAGAGCTTAGCCTTTGTTCGTATTTTTCCTGAATTTTGCCAAGAACCTTATCCGTTATTATGTTGGTTTTTTCATAAGCAGAGGTACTAATCTGGTCAAACGGCAGCGCAGCCGGCTGTGAACTTTCGCCCATTTCGTCAGGGTCAAAAGGCGAAGGCAGATTAATATCAGCCGACACACCCTTTCTTTGGGTGCTGTTACCCGTAATACGATAGAACTTCTCAGTAGTTAACTTCAGCTGCCCATATTTTTCCTTCTGGTCGAAACCAACATTAGAAGAGGCCTTTTTATCATTTGAGGCTGTACGTGGCGACAACAGAAACTGGTCAAGGTCAACCAATTGTTGAACGGTGCCTTTTCCGAAAGATTTTTCGCCTACAACCAGCCCTCTTTTGTAGTCCTGAATAGCTCCTGCAAATATTTCAGAAGCCGACGCACTGAAACGATTCTGCAAAATTACCAATGGGCCGTTGTAAACCAGTTCAGGGTCTGTGTCGCTTTCAACATCAATGGCGCCATTATTGTCGCGCCGTTGTACCACAGGGCCTTTGGTAATAAATAGTCCGGTAAGGTTAATGGCTTCCGTTAGCGCGCCACCTCCGTTGTTCCTTAAATCAATTACTACTCCTTCTACTCCTTTGGCCTTAAATTCATTCAGAAAACGCTTCACGTCTTTGGTTGTACTCTGAAAATCGCCGCCTTTGCGGGCATCCTCAAAGTCGCGGTAAAACATCGGAATCTCAATTACCCCCAGTTTGTAATCCTTGCCGTTTTGTTTGAAAGGCACAACCGTTCCTTTGGCTACGGCTTCTTCCAGTTTTACCTTTGCACGTACCAGTCTAAGCTCTTTTGTGGCAGACCCGGCAGGGGCATCGCCCGGTAGCAACCGAATGCGCACTACAGTACCTTTTGTACCTCTTATCAGTTTTACGGCATCATCAGTCAGCCAGCCCACAATATCCTGCCAAGGGCCATTTTCTCCTTGTGCAACAGCCAGTATCCGGTCGTTTTTCAATGCCCTGCCATCTTTAAAAAGTGGCCCGCCCGGTATTACCTCTGCAATGGTTACGTAGTCGCCTTCATTTTTCAGAGAAGCACCTATGCCTTCTACCGACTGGCTCATTTCAATATTAAACTGAGCCGCCGTGCTGGGTATCATATAATTGGTGTGCGGGTCTATGGTCTCAGAGAAGGCGTTCATGAAAGTTTGAAACACATCTTCAGACCGCCACTTAGCAATTCTAGACTCCCAGCGATTATAGCGATCTTTCAAGGTAGCCACAATTGCGCTGTCTTTACTGCCACTCAGTTTCAGGTCAAGCACCTGGCTTTTTACAATCTTACGCCATACTTCATCAAGCTCTTCTTCCGATTTCGCCCAGCTTGCTTTCTCTCGGTCGGTATCAAAAGCTTCATCAGTTGTAAAATCAAAAGGTTTGTCAAGCAGGGTTATAATTTTTTCATGGCGTTTTTTGTATTTAGCTCTAAACAGATTAAATACTTCAAAAGCCGGGGTAAGGTCTCCTTCCAGCAAATCTTCATCTACACCATATCTGTATTTTTCAAATGACGCAATATCATTTTGTGTAAAATAGGCATGGCTGCCGTCTACATCTTTCAGAAAATTATCCCAGACTTTAGACGAGAAGTTGTCGTCCAGTTTAAATTTCTGGTAATGATGATAACTAAGAAACTGCGTGGCAAATTGCTCTACCTGCTCTTGCGTGCGGGTTGGCAACAACTCATTGTATCCGTAAGTAGGGGCAGTAGATACTTTGTTCTGAGCCTTGTTCTCGAAGCATCCGAAAAGCCCTGTCAGGGTAAAGAGTACCAGAATTTTTTTCATAATTTCTAACATAACAAAGCAACCCCCAAACGGAGAGTTTAATTAAACAATTTACCAATTAACATCATACCAGGCAAAAAGCCTACCGCTAAAGGCTGGCTTAACTGAAAAACATCTATCTGCCAGATTAGGTTGCAAATTCGTTCTGAATCAGAGCAATTGCTACCACTTTATTTTACAATATCAAGCAGCTCAACCTCAAACACCAAAACCTGATTCGGGCCGATACTCGGAGGGCCCTGCTGACCATAAGCCAGCTCGGCTGGTATAAACAATTTCCATTTAGAACCCACCGACATAAGTTGAATAGCCTCTACCCAGCCCGGAATTACCTGCCCGACACCAAACTCTGCAGGCTGGCCTCTGTCTATAGAGCTATCAAAAGTTGTTCCATCAATCAGCATACCTTTATAGTGTACTTTTACTTTATCGCTGGCTGTTGGTTTGGCGCCTGTTCCTTCCTTCACAATCTGATACTGCAAACCACTAGGTAACTCTACAACACCGGGTCTTGTTTTATTGGCAGCCAGAAATGCCTCTCCTGCTTTCAGATTGGCACTTGCCTCTTTCATTGCCTGATTCTGAAAATAAGACTGAATATAAGCATTGGCATCATTAGGGTTAATGGCCGTAGGTGTGCCGTTGAGCACATCTTCTATGGCTTGCGCAAGCATGGCAGTATTGGCTTTAATACTTTGTTGCTTAAGATTGGCGGCAATGTTCATTCCGATTGCATAGCTAAGCGAATCAATGGTATTGCGCATAACTGTTGCTTCGGCTTGCACAGGTTTTGCCGGAGGTGCCGCGGCGGGTCTGGCTGTAGGCGTTGCCGGTTTTTTAACTGGGGTTTTAGGGGTTTGCGCAAAAGACAATTGTGTGGTAAAAATACTAACTGAGAGAGCAACTATGATTTTCTTCATTTTAAAAACACTGTTTTTGAAATATTTGTTAAGGAACAACAAATAAACGTACTTTTACTTTAAAAATTAGATTTCGAAAAAAAAAACTCTGCAAAATATAAGTTTTCAGTTTTTTTTAAGATTTTTTAACATGTCTCTAACCTCAGAAGAAATAAGGCGATACGACAGGCAGATTATTTTGCCGGAATTAGGCCTGAGTGGCCAGCAAAAACTGAAAGAAGCCCGTGTGCTTGTAGTAGGATGCGGCGGCTTAGGCTGCCCGGTGCTTTTGTATCTGGCAGCAGCCGGTGCAGGTACCATTGGTATAGTTGAAGACGACACCGTAGCACTTAGCAACCTTCAAAGGCAGATTATGTATGCTACAGACAACGTGGGGGAACCCAAACTGCAGGAGGCAACTAAAAGGTTAAAGACGCTTAATCCTCTTGTTAATTTCATCGGCTACCATACGCGCCTTACGGCCGACAATGCGCTTGGAATAATAAGCAATTATGATATTGTGGTAGATGGCACCGATAATTTCCAGACAAGATACCTGGTCAATGATGCCTGTGTAATGCTTAATAAACCTTATGTTTACGGTGCTATCAATCGCTTTGAAGGGCAGGTAGCACTGTTTAATTATAATGGTTCGGCTACTTACAGAGACCTGTTCCCGTCTCCTCCCCCACCCGAACAGGCTCCTAACTGCGCCGAAGCTGGTGTTTTAGGCGTATTACCGGGCATTATTGGGTCTATACAAGCGCTTGAAGCCATAAAGGCTATTACAGGTATCGGCGAGCCACTGGCAGGTAAATTGCTGATAATGAATACCCTGAGCATGCAAAGCAGGATGGTGAGGATTCCGAAAATACCCGGCACACCCACCATAGACAAACTGATAGATTATGAAGCATTTTGTGGTGTAACAGCTGAAACATCAGAACCTTTGGATGAGATAAGTTATGAAGCATATATGCGGTTGGCTGAATCCGATGCTGATGAGGCCCCGTTTCAGTTGATAGATGTACGAGAAAAACATGAGTATGACAGCTTTAATATCAACGGCGAACTAATGCCTTTGTCGGAGTTGGAAAAGCACCTGGGCAAAATAAGACGAGACAAAACGGTGGTTATACACTGCCAGAGTGGTATCAGGAGCAGAAAAGCCATCTGTTTACTAAAAGAAAAATACGGATTTAACAATTTATTAAACCTATCCGGAGGCATCAATGCCATTGTAATGCCCGGCAGCTAACGAATGAAAGAAGCAATTTTAGAAAAGGTAAAAGAACTGGTTGAAAAAAGAATGAATACCTCCTGGGAAGCCATGGAGGCGGCCAAAAATTCAGCAAACGAAGAAAGTAAAAGCTCGGCAGGTGATAAATACGAAACAGCACGAGCCATGGGCCAGCTGGACCGTGAAATGAATGGACGCATGTATGAGCAGGCCCGTCAGGAAAGACAGTTGCTGGATAAAATCAACCCGGGTGTTACACACACTGCTGTTAATTCCGGAGCTCTCACAGAAACCTCAATGGGTACCTTTTATGTGGCTGTCGGCACGGGCGCTATAAATGTAGATGGCAAAAACATAATGGTTATCTCTCCACAATCGCCTATTGGGCAGGCAATTATGAGAAAAAAAACTGGAGAAACGTTTACGTTCAGAGGTAAAACCGAGCAGATTATCAGTATTAATTAAGCCGGCAGCCTAACACTCTAGCGTTGATACCTGATGTTTTGAAAACTGATTCAGCAATGATACTAAGATTCTCAGTCTGAATCAGTTTACAGAACAGGTGTTGGTTCGGCAGAAAACAATATTGTTACTTTACCACCCATTGTAATAGCTTAGATAAAGGCTTGGCATATAGGGTATACCAGCGCGGCTCAAGATCGTTTATGGTCCATGCCAAACGGTCTTCCCGGTTGGCGGCTAGGCGTTTTCTGAAAGATCTGTTGCTGTTGCCACCAATACGCATTTTCATTAAAACCTCTGGAATGTAACAGGCCGATACATTATACTTGTATAACATCCTTAACATCAACTCGTAGTCGGCGGCACTCTGCAAATCCAGATTATACAGGCCATGCGCATCATAAATCTTTTTCTTTAGAAAAAAGGCAGTATGTGGCGGCATCCAGCCGTTGAGAAATCTGTTTTTATTATACTCGCCAGAGACCCAGTTTCTCTCAATTTTCGTTACATCTTTGTTGTTTACATAGTGAAGGTCTCCGTAAACTGCATCTGCCTTCGATTCCTGAAACGCTTTTGCTACCTTTGATATCACGCGGCTGTCAGGATAAAAATCATCAGAACCAACAATTCCAATGGCTTCACCGGTGGCCATCTTTACGCCTTTGTTCATGGCATCATAAATGCCTGTGTCTTTCTCAGAAATCCACCTGATTTTATCTCCATACGACTTTAGAATATCAACAGTACCATCGTTCGATGCCCCATCAACTATCAAATGCTCAATATCAGGGTAATCCTGCGCCAGCACACTTTCTATGGTATCTTTAATGGTTGCAGCAGAGTTAAACGCCGCAGTTACTATTGAAATCTTCATCGAGATATATTCATTTACCTTTAAAAAAGCAATTCTTTCGGTAAAGCCAAAACTACAAAAGTCTTTTGGCAAGCGACCGGTACACCGAGCAATTTTTAATGAATACCATAAAAACGAACTGCGTTTTCACCAAAAATTTTATCCTTTTCTGTCTGGGTCAGTTTTTCAAAATATGACTGCACAATAGAAAGCTGGTCTTCATACGCACCTGCAACCAGACAAACAGGCCAGTCTGACCCATACATGAGGCGATTTGTACCAAAGCACTCGAGTACCGTATCCAGATAAATATAAAAGTCTTCTTTCTTCCAGTTATACCAGTCGGCCTCAGTTACCATACCAGATACTTTACAGTAAACCTGTTCATGGCGGGCTATCTCTTTCATGTAGTTTGACCACCGCGATATTTCCTTGTTCTTAATATCTGGCTTGGCAATGTGGTCAATTACAAATTTATTGTCGGGGCATTCTCTTACAATATGCAACGCATCTTTCAGTTGTTTCGGATAAATGAGGATGTCGTAAGTATAGCCAAAAGAAACTAACTTTTTCAGACCATCAATAAATGATTCCTGTTGCATGAATCCGACGGGTTCTCCCTGCACAATATGCCTGAAACCTTTCAATTTCTGAAACTGACTGAAGAACTTCAGCCGTTCTGGCAGATTATCAGCCCGTATGTCAATCCAACCTACCACACCTTTAATAAAAGAGTATAAATCAGCAAATTTCAAAAAATCAATATTCTCCTGTTCAGACTGATTCACCTGCACCAGCACGCAGCCATCTATTCCATTTTTGTTCAGCAGGGGTTCTAAATCAGCAGGAAGGAAATCACGCTGAATAGCTTTCATAGATTCGTCAATCCAGGCATAGTCTTTTGCATTGTAATGCCAGAAATGTTGATGCGCGTCGATAGTCATAAGTAAGGGAGTTAGTTAATTATATTTTGAATGCCGAAAAAACATATCTGAAAAATGAGCAGCCAGAGTGCTATCGGATTATCTTTTCTGAATTTAAGGCTGAAAAACAAAGCAAATAAAAAAGCAGAAACAATAAACCAGGCTAGGTAATTCTGTAAAGGCGGCTGAAGAGAATCCCACGACCACATATTTAAACGAATTGCTACGGGCTCTATCAGTACATCAAGTAGCGTCATTGACAATGCCCCTAAACTAACCTTTACAATAAAAGGCACAGATAAACGACTAAATGAGCTACCTATACAATAAATTAAAAGCAGCCAGTTGGCGCCTATCAATGGCGGAACATCAATAATCTTGAAGCCGAGTGTGGTTTCATACTGGTAATGACCGAAAATGATGCCGGTATGTACACCTGCTACCTCAATAAAATAGCCGGTAAGAAAAGTAACTACCGCAAAAATATAAAACGGGCGATTGAATTGCTGGTTAAAACCCAGAAGAATAACCAGCGACACCACCAGATTAAATGGGGTAAGTGCCTGAAAAAGCTCTGTTGTCTGTGGCATATTTAACCCAATTAGGCCTGCCAGATACATAGAGGCAAGCAAAAGCAGGTATGGCCTCGGATTCTTCATCAGCTTAAAAGTTTAGTAGTATGAAACGTCACCAATCCGTCTATTGGGGCCATCAGTATTTTACCTATCTGTAATTTCAGTTTCAGGGCTTCTTTACTTAATATTTGCTCATAATAAAAAGCAACCGAGCCTACAAAATTGAGTTCTGCCTCATGGCACATCGGGTATTTTAATATGTACTTTTCAAAAAAAGCATTAAAAGCCCCCCTTACAAGATTATCACAAAACTGATGGCGGATGTTATCATGCAGAAATTTACCAAAAGCCGCAAAATAACGGTTAGGGAAAGGCCGATGATAAGCATTTTCTAACACCTGAAGCCGGTCAGTTACGCCATATTGCGCCTCAAACAATTGTCTGATATCTGCCGGCATTTCTTTGTGCAGATACGCTAGCAACAATAACTTACCCAGGTGGCCTCCGCTGCCTTCATCGCCCAGCCAGAAACCCAGCGGCGGTACCTGAAAATCTATTTTCTCTCCGTCAAAATAGCAGGAATTTGAACCCGTACCCAGAATACAGGCTATACCGGGGCTGTGTCCGCAGGCGGCTCTGGCAGCACCCAGCACATCGCTATTCACTTCAATAAGGCCGGCAGTGGTAAAAACAGCTTGTAATGCCGAACGTACAACGGTGGCTTTTTCGTCGTTAGTTATTCCGGTGCCGTAATAGTATATATCTGTTATATTGCCTGAAACTTGTGGTAATACTCCGCTTTTCAGCTCTGCAGCAATGGTGTCGGTGTCTTGATAATACGGATTAAACCCAACTGTTCGCACCTGCCCTACTACTTGGCCTTTATCTAAGATACGCCAGTCTGTCTTGGTTGAGCCACTGTCTGCAATGAGTATCATTTATTATCTTTTGAAAGGTTAAAATCCTCCTAATCCGTATGTCTGGCGGCGGCGGCTAAGTTTCAATTCCTGCAGCAGTGTGCTTCGCACGCGCAGGTCAAAAGAATAGTTACTTGAACGGATATTATTACCAGCTATGGGTGTCCAGTTAAAACTCATGTCCCAGCAGTGCAGTTCACGATGCAGGCTGATGTTGGTTAATGTAGCGGCTTTGAACTGAAAATCCCATCCGGTATTGAAACCAATTTTCCATTTGGGTGTAAGACTTAAGTCACCCTGCACTGTTACAGCCTGGGTAATTTGCGGATTCGCCAGCCCCTGTTTTATGTAGTTCAGGTTATAACTGATACTGAGGGTCCAGGGTATAGAGAAGTCAACATAAAGTTCAGGATTGGTTGCCACAAATTTCTTCATAGCCTCCATAGCCGGGTCAGTTGACCTCATCTCTTTAGGTTTCTCTTTTGATTTATCAAAAGTTGCCGGCGATAACCTTGTGGCAATGGCCACGTTGGCATTGCGCAAGGTAGCCAGATTGCTCAGACTGAACTTATCAGCCTGCGAAATCTTATAAAACCTTGTAATACGCCCGGCGGGGTTCTGAAGCTGCAAAGCGCTGGTAGCTTCCTGTCTGTAATAATACGGGTCAAGGCTGCCAGATACATTAATGTTTATCAGGTTTTTAAGTAAATTGGTATTGGCTGATATATTAATATTAGATAGATTCATGGAGTCGCCAATAGCCAGGAGGTTGTAACTTCCGCTGATACCGAGGTTATCAAGCAACGAAATTTTTTCGAATGCTTTGGCAGCAGTATCTGACCTGGACCTCACTTTGGCCTCCAACTGGTTAGTAAGAGTAAAACCAATACTACCTGATGCCCCCGCTGACGCCCCTAGTGTAGGGTACCGTGGTAAAAGTTTATTGAGGCGGGTGCGATTTATAACACCATTGACGGTGTCCTGATCGATGCGCACAACCATGTAATCAAACAGATTCTTGGTGAAATCAGGGGCATAATTTACACTGATTGACGGTGCCAGGGTGTGTCTGACAGCCTGCAGGCGCCCTTTACCCCTGAACTGATAAGTACCATAAACACGGGTATTCATGCTACCCGATACAGAGGTCTGATAGGTTGGAAAAAAGCCCTTAATGGTATCTATTTTAACGGCATTCTGACTTTCGATGTACTGATAGCTGAGCGATTGAGTGAAAATATCGCCTCTTAACGATACACTGGGGGTAAAGTTGATGTATCGCGCAATTTTGAAGTTAGGCAATACAATAGGAATAGAATAGGTAGTACGAAACTGCCCGTCTGAAAGGATGTCCTGCAAGGCACTCAGACTGTTTATCTTCCTTACATTATTCAGCCTTTCCTGAATAGCTTTTTGTTTTTCTCTTTCCGCCGGAGTCAGCGTCAGCGGATTGGCATCTCTCAACCGAATTTCTTCGTTCGTAAGGGGCTTCGCTTCAATTGATTCATAAGAACCATCCGGCAACTGACGAACAATTTTGTATTCTGAATAACTGGTAATGCTGTTAACTTTAGTGTTGGTGGCCTGATACCCACCATTGACATTAAACCCTACCCTGAAAGACTCAAACCAGCGGCCAACCATTTTCTTTTCGGGTATGAATGGGTTAAACTGATTTAAACCCAAACTGTAATTCAGGTTGGCATCTACCTGACCTGTTGTAAAGTTCTGGGAAATATTAAGCCCGGTACTGGTTACAAACTTCTGAGCAAAGGTACGGTTATACTGAACCGATGAATTGGAGGTGCTGCTCAGATAATTGCTTACATCGGCTGTATTAACATTGTTTCGGTTAAAACCATTGCTACGAAGGTTTACTGATGACGAGAAACTCCTGTCGGGCCTTTTGTTGGCGGGTGAATGCGACCAGTTAAGACTAAAGTCTTTGGCGCTTGACTGCGTGGTTTTAGGATCTATTACCTCAGCAACGGGTTTGTTGTAATTATACTGAAAACTTAAATTACCAGAGTATTTATAACGTTTGGAGTAGCTAGACTGAACCCCTACCCCAAAGCTGCCTTTGGAGTATATCTGAGCCAGTACTTTAGCGCCAATGTTCTCGCTGATAGCGAAATAATAACCGAAATCGCGGAAATAAAAACCACGGTTACGGGGTTCTTCTCCATAAGACCCCATAATAATGCCGGAAGTACCTATTTCTTTCTTTTTGGGAACAGGAAAAAACCCAAAGGGCAGGCCCAGCGGCAGCGGTACACCACTTAAAACAAAATTAAATGGCCCCGATATTACCTGCTTTTTATTGACAAGCTTGATTTTTCTGGCAGCAATATGAAAATGCGGTTCTTTCAGGTTACAGGTAGTGTACTTGGCATGTACCAGATACAGGTTATCTTCGGGGTCTTTCTTTACACGCTCTCCCTGCACAAAACCCTCTCCCTGCCTGGTAACAATATTCTTGATAATAGCTTTCCTTGACTTAAAATTATACCTGATGGTATCTGTATTATAAGTGTCTCCGGCCTGCGTAAAAACAGGCTTTCCTTTTACTTTCTCTCCTTTTTTGGTCGTATCCGGCGAACCGTGTGCAAAAATCTCGTTCTTTCCCCAGTCAAGCCTGATGTAGTCGGCCTCCAAAGCAATATCGCCATAGGTAACCTTGGCCTGGCCGTAGAGATGCACCGTACGGCCGTCTACCTCCATTACTGTTGAATCCTGGGCAGTATATTTTACGATTGACTGAAGGCTGTTATCTTTACTCTTCAGTGAGTCAGGAATAATTACTTTTACTGTATCCTGCTTTTCGGCAAACAACTTATTACCTGCTGTCCGGGCTTTTCTGGGAGTCTCCGGAAGCGGCTGTCCAAAGCCACTATTTCCTGTACCGGCGCGCCTGAGTGGGTCAATAGTCGGAAACTGGGCAAAGACAGATACACTGAACAAAAAGCAACAGAGTATAAGTGGAAACTTCAAGAGATTATATTTCATTGTAAAATTATACCGAAAATCTGTTAACCGCCGGGCGTTTTTCTTATGTTTTCAGACAAGATTGTATATATTGTCGCCTCAAAAATAGTATTTTTGTAATCAAATTACGTTCTATCACTGGAATAACGGTGTAACGTGGCACAAAATTAGCTTAATAAAACATTAGACAGAACGTTTGCCCGGAAAATCATGTTAAAAATTCTTAAAGCTTTGTTTATTGCCATTGTTGCAACTGTATCGGCAGGTGCGCAAACGGGTAAAATAAGAACTATCGTAATTGATGCAGGTCATGGCGGAAAAGACCCCGGCACAAGCCACGGAAAACTAAGAGAAAAGGATATTGCGCTAAGCATTACGCTTAAAACAGGCCGGCTAATTGAGGAAGAACTGGGTATAAAGGTGGTATATACCCGTAAAAAAGACGTTTTTATTCCGCTACATGAAAGAGGCGCCATTGCCAACCGCAGCAAAGCCGATTTGTTTATCTGCATTCATGTAAATGCCAACCCCTATTCATCTGCTGTTTATGGGTCTGAAACCTATACAATGGGGCTTCATAAAACAGAAGAAAACCTTGAACTGGCCAAACGCGAAAACGGCGTAATATTGTTAGAAGATAATTACGAGAAAAACTACGATTTCAACCCGAATTCACCACTTGCACACATAAAAATGGCAAATTACCAGAATGCCTTTATGAAACAAAGCTTAAATCTGGCGTCGAAGGTTGAAAAACAATTTCAAAAAAACGGGCGTAAAAGCAGAGGGGTAAAGCAGGCGGGTTTTCAGGTGCTATGGGAAACAACCATGCCCGGAATTTATATTGAAACCGGGTATCTGACGAATACAACTGACAGAAAGATTCTGGAAAGTGAGGAAGGACACAACAAAATTGCCAGTGCCATAGTTAAAGCCATAAAAGCATATAAAGAAGAAGTAGAAAAATAAGTTTAAATTACTAACCGATAGAACCACAAGTACGGGCAATCAGGTTTAAAAAAGTTGACAGCGTCTGTGCTTATAATTAAATTCACCATATACGTATTATTATGAAAAAGGAAGTAAAAGTAGGACTGCTGGGTATTGTAACATTTGCTATTTTTTATCTGGGCTTTAATTTCTTGAAAGGCCTGGACGTTTTCAGCACTGAAAACGAGTACTATGCCTATTACTCTAATGTTGAAGGCCTGCAGACCTCAAACCCTGTAATGTATAATGGTGTAACTATAGGGCGGGTAGTAGAAGTAATACCAGAGCAGGACCGCAACAGAGTAAAAGTTTTACTTGCCATTAAGAGAGATATAATGCTTAACGACAACTCGGTGGCCATTCTGGCTGATAACGGTCTGTTGGGGGGTAAAATGATTAAAATGCTGATTCAGGCAGGAAATCCAATCAAAGATGAGGGCGTTCTGAAAAGTGAAATTGAGGGTGGCCTGATGAGTGGCCTGAGCGAAAAAGCCTCCCCCATCTTAAAAAATGCCGATTCGCTGCTTATTTCGCTCACAATGGTTGTTAAACAATTTGACCAGACAGGCGTGGCTCTGAAAGCGCTTATCAGCAATGCCGATGCCACCACTACGGGTGTCAATTCAGTAGTTGCTGCGAACGCCCAGAACCTATCTGCCGTAACGGCCAATGCGGCTTTGCTTACGGCCAATCTGAATACGCTTACGACAAGCCTGGACACCCAGATTAAACCCATTCTGAAAAAGACAAACACATTTGCAGATTCATTAAATGCCATAAGGTTAGGTGAAACACTGGCACAACTTAACCGCTCTGTTACCAGTATGCACCAGATACTGAACGAAATCAACCATGGAAAAGGCACCATAGGCAAACTCGCCACAGACGACTCGCTTTATGTTAATCTTGACCGTACTGCTGCCAACCTGGCTGTTCTCTTAGCAGACCTGAAGGCCAATCCGAAACGTTATGTTCATTTTTCATTGTTTGGCAAAAAAGACAAAGAAGCCAAAAAGTAAGTTACCTTACCTTGTGAGGTTTCCGACTTTTTGTAAGCATTGCCAGATTTAAGCCATAACCTATGCGACGCCCCATTAACCTACTGATTATTCTGATTGTTGCTTTTGTAGCCATTTTTTTATGGGAAAAACTGAAGACCTTTAACCCATTTGGCACAGAGGAGGCAAGCACCACCCACAATATTGTTTTGAAAGAAATGACCACGCTGGGCAAAATAGAACTGGCCAATTTTACTTTTCGTGATGTGGTTGAACAGGAAATAAAACGAAGCTATTTGCCAAACCCGAAGGCAATTCTGATTGTACAGGGCAATGCAGTAGGTTGTATTGATTTAACCAAAGTAAAGGCAGAAGACGTAGCTACAAAAAACGATACGCTAATTGTGCATTTGCCAGACCCCGAGCTGTGCCATTATAGCATAGACCACAAAAATTCGAAGATTTATGATACGCAGTATGCGTTTATGAATGAGCAACAGCTACTAAATGAAGCCTATAAAAGTGCAGAAAGTAAAATTCAGCAATCGGCACTGGAAATGGGTATTCTTGAACAAACCAGAAAAAACGCCGATTTGGTTTTAAGACCAATTCTTGAAAACATATCGGGCAAAAAGGTTGTGCTGCAATTCAGGCTATCAGCAACATTAAGCGCCCCAAAATAAGCATCAGACTTTACCACCATAGGCCAGGTCTCCGGCATCACCCAAGCCCGGAACAATATAAGATTTATTGTTCATTTCCTCATCAATATCACCAATCCATAAACGGCATTGCGGCAGGCGTGCATTAATAAAGCGTACGCCTCTTCTGCTGGCTATGGCAGATACAATATGCGTTTTGGCTGGTATACCGTATCTTAGCATGGCATGGTAGGCCTTCTCGATTGACTTACCGGTTGCCAGCATAGGATCGCTGATAATCAGTATTTTGTCTTGTATATCAGGGCTTGTAATGTAGTCCATCTCTATCTCAAAAGACTCTTTCTCATCGTGCTTGCCACGATATGCGCCTATAAATGCGTTTTCGGCCTTATCGAAGAAATTAAGTAAGCCCTGATGAAGCGGCAAACCTGCTCTGAGAATAGTAACCAGCACGATCTGCTGCGACATCTGCTGAGTAATTTTTGCGCCCAGCGGAGTAATTACATCCTTATTCTGGTAACTCAGTGTCTTAGAGATTTCATAGGCAAAGATTTCACCCAGACGCTCCATATTTTTACGGAACCTTAGGGCATCTTTCTGAATCTGCTGGTCACGGAGTTCTGCCAGGAAATGGTTTGCAACAGAGTAGTTTTCGGTCAGAACAAACATACTGATTGAGTTGAGATGATTAAATACTTAAAATATGAACCATTCTAAGTAAATCATCATGGATAGGCTTTGGTTTTTTGATGGTGTCAATAAACGGTGTATAAACCAGTTCGTTGTTCACTATACCTGCCATCACATTTTTGTTACCTTTAATAAGCCCCTCTACTGCACCCACACCCAGGCGGCTGGCCAGGATACGGTCGTAGGCAGTTGGGGTTCCACCGCGCTGAATATGCCCCAGGGTGGTAACTCTGATGTCTAATTTATCAGCCACCTGCGACTTAATCTTTTCAGCAATTTCCGTGGCGTGCCCTTCTTCATCACCCTCAGCAACTACAACTATTGAAGAAGACTTAGAGCGTGTCCATCCGTCTTTCAAAGTGCTTAGTACTTTTTTAAGCGGTGTGTGAGTTTCTGGCACCATTACAATTTCGGCTCCGCCACCAATACCCGACTGAATGGCAATATAGCCAGAGTCGCGCCCCATAACTTCAATAAAGAACACGCGGTCGTGCGAATCAGCCGTATCACGTATTTTATCTATGGCCTCAAGGGCGGTATTTACGGCGGTATCAAACCCGATTGTGTAGTCGGTGCCATACAGGTCATTATCAATAGTACCCGGGCAACCTACGGTTGGTATTTCGTATTCGTTATAAAAAACTTCAGCTCCTGTAAATGTTCCGTTTCCACCAATCGCTACAAGCCCTTCTATACCGGCATTCATCAGATTCTCGTAAGCTTTTTTTCTGCCTTCGGGTGTCATAAATGCCTTACTGCGTGCAGATTTAAGAATGGTTCCGCCTCTTTGAACAATATTACTTACCGATTGCGAGGTCATCGGAAAAACGTCTCCCGCAATCATTCCGCTATATC
This sequence comes from Emticicia sp. TH156, assembly GCF_002855535.1. Classification (NCBI taxonomy): domain Bacteria; kingdom Pseudomonadati; phylum Bacteroidota; class Cytophagia; order Cytophagales; family Leadbetterellaceae; genus Emticicia; species Emticicia sp. TH156. The sequence continues at coordinate 257,158 of NZ_PKRS01000009.1, read as the reverse complement.
CTCTTCTGATACCAAATACCTCCAGTCCATGATAGATTGCTCCACGTACCACCGCTCTAATACAAGCATTCATGCCCGGAGCATCTCCACCAGAAGTAAAAACTGCAATTCGTTTCATCTTAAATAGGTACTTTATTTTAGCTTAGAATTAAAATATTAATAGTTCAATAGGGTTGTATTGTTTCAGCGCAAAAGTAATCAGTTTTATTTATTTCTCCCAAATTTTAATTGTTATTAGTATTTAATGATTATTCTGTTAAAAGCAATTTAATCAAAACATTATTCTAACTTGTAATTATTTTTAGAAATTTTTGAACTATATCAGCTTCAAAAGCACAATATGACTTAAAGTTAAAACATTTTTTAAAATATTAGCAAGGTATTAATCTTTGAATGGTAGCAAAGATTAATACCTTGCTACGTTAATTTCTATATATTTACAACTGCATACCCGATACTTATGAATTTAGAGTTAAAACCAAAACCCGTTTCTTATTCACGCACTACCATTACTGAGCTCATGATTCCGTCTTATGCCAATTTCGGAGGGAAGATTCATGGTGGTATTCTATTGTCGTTAATGGATAAAGTAGCTTATGCCTGTGCCTCTAAGCATGCAGGCGCGTATGTAGTTACGGTGTCTGTTGATGGTGTTACTTTCCTGCAGCCCATAGAGGTTGGCGAACTTCTATCTTTACATGCTTCGGTTAATTATGTAGGTAAAAGCTCATTGCTGATTGGCATAAGGGTAGTTAGTGAAAATGTAAAAACAGGAGAGCAAAAACATACCAATACGTCTTATTTTACAATGGTAGCAAAAGATGATGAAGGGAAACCAACGCTTGTTCCGGAGCTCATAATTGAAACTAAAGAAGACCTGCGCCGATGTCTGGAGGCCATCAAACGCAAACAGCTGAAAGAAAGCTACAAAGATGCGTTTGATAACAGGATATCAGCCTTGCACCTGGATGAGAATATGCATTTATTAGAAAACGAAAGAGCCATTTTAAGCTTATAATTAAACGTTATATGAAGCTACTAATCAGCCTTTTGATGGCCTTATTTTTGCATTTTAATGCTTCGGCGCAGAATTTTGACATCAACGTTCTCAAAAACATTCAATCGAACAGAAATCAAAGGCTTGATGCTGCCTTTGAAAATTTCAGCAAGTCTACCTACCCTGTCAGTGCGGCCGTACCCATTGGTTTGCTAGGTGTAGGGCTAATCGCTAAGGATAAAAACCTGCAAAGACAGGGTATCGCTTCAGGCGCTGCATTGGCTGTATCATTGGGTACCAGCTTTGTTTTAAAGAAAATAATTGACAGACCCAGACCTTCTGAAAAATATGCTTTTATACAACCCTATGTGGTAGAAACTGACCCTTCTTTTCCTTCAGGGCATGCAACAGCGGCATTTTCAGTGGCAACTTCCTTAAGCCTTGCCGTACCAAAGTGGTATGTAATAGTGCCGGCGTATGCATGGGCAGGTACCGTTGCTTATTCGCGCTTGCATCTGGGAGTGCATTACCCAACTGACGTATTAGCCGGGGCAGTAATCGGCGCCGGCTCAGCCTGGGCAACGCACCGCATCAACCGATGGCTGAAAAAGAAAAGATAAGTACACTTTAACCGGCGGTGAGCGCAGTTTTCTGCCTGCGGAATTCTGATGGGCTAAGGCCTTTGTATTTTTTGAACAAGCGGTTCAGATGGCTTTCGTCAGTAAAGCTTAATTCAAAAGCAATTTCATTCATGCGCATATCGCTATACTGCAAACGGGTCTCTACCAGTTTCAACTTATAGTTGATAATGTATTGTTGTAAGCTTTCGCCGGTCAGTTTCTTGAAGTACTCTCCTATATAGTTAGGCGAAATATTAAACTGAGCTGCCATTTCATCGGTTTTCAACAATTCGGGTGTGTAAATGTTTTTATGTATATAGCCCAAAATGCTCTGATCTTTACTCTCGGTATTTTTAGGCAGTTCGGTTGAGGCGAGCGATACATTGCGGGCAACAACGGTAAGCAGGGTGTTTACAATCTGCTGGCAGAGTTCTCTCTGATAAGGCTGCTGATTTACATATTCACGAATCAGTGCTTCAACCAGTGATTTTACCAGAGGTTTATCGGCCTTATTTTTAAGTATGCATCCCGGTAGCCGGTTATGATTCTGGAAAATAAATTCCAGCTTGCGGAGCCATTCTTTACCTTGTTCTTTGAGATACACATCGTTGAAACGGATAAAGAAAAACCGGGTGGCTCTTTCAACCTCAAACGAATGGCAGTCTTGCGGCATTAACAAAAACAGTTTTTCGGGTCCGTAAGTCCATTTATTTTTATTAATGCACTGAACACCCGTGCCGTCAATGATGTAAACCAGCTCAAAAAAATTATGTTTGTGTCCGGTTATCGGGCACTCGCTGGTTTCAACATATTCAATTTCGAAAGGCTCGTATAAATTTCTTATCTGCATGCCTGCAAATATACAAGACAAACCTGAACTTATACAAGCAAATATCTTTTAGCAGGCGCTAATTTTGTGCCATTAAAACATTAAACAACAATGAAAGCAATAGTATTAAAAGAATTTGGTGGTGTTGAAAACTTCTCAATAGAAAATCTGCCCCTTCCGGCCTTAAATGAAAACGAAGTATTGGTAGAAGTAAAAGCCGTTAGTATTAATCCGGTAGATGCAAAGACACGCGCAGGCAAAGCCATGGCCGGCAGGCTAAAAACTGAGAGTCCGGTTATATTGGGTTGGGATATATCTGGTGTGGTAACCCGGACGGGCTCAGAAGTAACAACCTTTAAAGTGGGCGATGAGGTTTTTGGTATGGTCAATTTCCCAGGGCATGGTAAGGCTTATGCCGAGTACGTGGCCGCTCCTGCAGCACATCTGACACTGAAACCAGGCAATATTACCCATGAAGAAGCGGCAGCTGCTACTCTGGCAGCATTGACAGCCTGGCAGGCACTACATACGCACAGTAAAATAAAACCCAATGACAGGGTGCTGATACATGCCGCTGCAGGTGGTGTCGGGCATTTTGCCGTTCAACTGGCAAAGCACTTGGGCGCTTACGTAATAGGCACTGCTTCAGCGATCAATAAAGAATTTGTATTAAGTCTGGGTGCTGATGAATACTTCGATTACAAAGCCCAACCCTTTGAAGAAGTAATAAATAATATTGATATTGTGCTGGATACCGTTGGTGGTAATAACATTGAACGCTCATTTGAAGTAGTAAAAAAAGGCGGAACAGTGATTACATTACCCTCAAACACCTCAGACGGCATAGTTGAGAAAGCGAAAGAGAAAGGCATAAACGGTTTCTTCTTCCTGGTGCAGTCGAACGGAGAAGATATGCAACAAATAGCCTCTCTTCTTGAAAGCGAAACTTTAAAAGCCCATGTGTCGGGTATTTATAACTTTGGCCAAATAGGCAAAGCCCACCAACAGATAGAGACTGGCTCAACCAAGGGAAAAATTGTTATAAAACCCTGACAATTCTGATTGTATCAGCAATAAATCAATAATCTATTAACAACCATGATTAACAATTCTTCAACATTTTTGCTTCTTCGCCTGGCGGTAGGCATGAGCATGTTTGGCCACGGTTTTGTGCGGGTTTTTAAACTGGCCAAATTCAGCGAATGGATGCTTGGGAAATATGAAAACTCCTTGCTGCCAGCCGCACTGGTTAAGCCGTTCAGCTATGCGCTGCCAATAATTGAACTCGTTATAGGCGTATTAATTATTATTGGTCTGTTTACCAGACAGGCATTACTGGTTGGGGGTATCACGATGGTAATACTTATTTTTGGTTCCTGCATGATAGAAGATTGGGGCGGTATCCCGTCTCAAATGATACATACTTTCTTTTTTGCCCTATTGCTTTCTAATCTCAACCATAACAGTTATGCAGTAGACAGCGCCTCAAAAAAGCAATAAGTATTTAGGCCTTAAGTAAAAGTTTAAAAAATCTTCAGCTGCACTGACATACGGTTGTCAGTACAGCTGATTTGTTTTGAAGCATAAACCAATTGATTTATGCCTCCAACAACCAACACCAACATTCGTACTAATAAGTATCAGTATCTGCAAGAAAGCGTGCATTACCATGTTCAATGCAGCAGAAAGATAATCCAAAACCTAAAAACTGAGTCCATCGACCCTGTATTGAAGGATAAACTCTGTCAGATATGGCAGATAGAATCTGCCTGGTTTGCCTGTATCCGGTGCGTACCTGACCTTCACCGGCATGATGGTCAGTTTTTATCTGAAGAAATATTAAACAACTGGACACAATTATCTAATCAATTTTCGGCATACGTTTGGTCGCTTAATGAAACCCGGATGAATGAAGTGGTTCATGTTTACATACCGGGTATTTTAGATTTTTACATGCCCAGATTCAATCTTATACAAATTTGTATTGACCACAGTAAAATCCATCATGAACAGCTCAGCAAATTGCTGGTAAATCCTGAATCAGACTTCAAATTTTAGTTTGTTTGACGCTTGCTGAAATATCTTGCATTATTTATTCAGAAGCATTACCAGAACGCACCTCTTGCATTTTAACTCAATAAATTATAGTATTGAAAAAAAACTCTTTTCAGAATTAAATCTGTACTGTTATGTCATTTCAGGCTTATATTGATAACATACAAAAGAAAACAGGAAAAACCCCTGAAGATTTTAAGCAACTGGCCGAAGCCAAAGGCCTATTAAGGCCTGATGTTAAAGCCGGTGAAATTGTGACATGGCTGAAAGCGGATTTTGACCTGGGGCATGGGCACGCCATGGCTATTTATGCCACGCTGAACCCAAAGCATGCCGATAAACTAAAAGAGAAGAAATAGAGCCCATAAACCAGATTTTACAATTCAACCATAAAATAGAATGATTTCTACTGCGCGTGTCTGCTTAGTTACACTACTTGTGTTGTTGGTCTGCTTAGTTGGCCATGCGCAAAAACGTAAACCCCAATTTAAAGTAATTGCTTTTTACACGGCCAAAAACGATAAAGCCCACATCAGCTTTGTTGGCGAAGCCAACAGATGGTTTCCGAAAATGGCAGAAGAAAATAACTTTGTTTATGATTCAACCGATGACTGGAACAATCTGAATACCGGATTCTTAAAAAAGTATCAGGTTGTTATATTTCTGGATACACGCCCGGAAGACCCCGCACAAAGAGAGGCGTTCAGACAATATATGGAAAACGGTGGTGCATGGATGGGTTTTCACTTTTCAGCATTTGCGCTCAATAATTCGGCTTTTAATCAGAACTGGGATTGGTACCATAACCAGTTTCTGGGTTCTGGTGAGTACAAGAGTAATACATGGCGACCTACCCCGGCAGTTTTAAGAATTGAAACAAAAGACCATCCTGCTACAAAAAACCTTCCTGAAACTTTTAAATCATCGCCCAATGAATGGTATCGCTGGAGCAATGATTTAACGACCAATCCGGATATTGAAATTCTTTTATCCATTGACCCCGGCAGTTTCCCGCTAGGCACAGGCCCCAAACAGCATGAGATTTGGCATAGTGGCTATTATCCGGTGGTCTGGAGCAACAAAAATTATAAAATGATTTATGCCAACATGGGGCATAACGACATTGACTACGAAGGCAAAACCAATAAAGAATTATCTTTTACCTTCAATAACGCTACTCAAAACCAGCTTCTGCTGAACGCCCTGCTTTGGCTGGGTGATGGCAAAAAATTAAAACGGGCTAAAAAACAATAAAGAATTGACATTAATCACCAAAGCCATGAAACAGCAAATTGCCCGTATATCCTTAATTGTAAAGGATTATGATGAAGCAATAGAATTTTATACCCAAAAATTAAATTTCAAGCTACTTCGGGACACACCCTTAAACGACAACAAACGCTGGGTAATCGTTAGCCCTCCCGGAAACACTTCGGGTTGCAGTTTATTGCTGGCTAAGGCATCATCAGAAGAGCAGGAAACAAGAATCGGCAATCAGACAGGCGGGCGTGTTTTTTTATTTCTTTTTACAGATAACTTCTGGCGGGATTACGAAAATATGACAGCCCAACAAATCAGTTTTATAAGAGAACCGTCAGTAGAAGTGTACGGAACAGTAGCTGTATTTGAGGATTTATACGGTAATTTATGGGACCTCATAGAACCCAATCAAAACTTTACTTCTTAGTGCCATTTTGTTGTTAATTTTATTGCCCGCATAAACAATCGCTACAAACTATTGGGTAATATTCTTTTTCTCTGGTAAAATCCACCAACCATTAACACTTGCACTAAAGTATTGGTTATCAGCAAATAAAAAGACAAAAAATACTGAATCTTTAAAATTGCTTAGTATATTTGATTAAAAACTTACCTGGGCAATGGCAAAGAAATTACTGGTTCTATGCTTATTATTGAACGCCTGGCAATCTTTTGCCAACTCAATACTGATACCGATGGACGACAATCAATCTAACCATCTGAAAGCCTATGGTATTGCCTACCAGCATTTACAAGCCAACATTGAACTGGACTGGCTCATAAATTACAGAGGTGGTAGCTTTTTGTTCGATTACACGCCCACGCTGCAGAAAGAATGCCTGATTAGAGGGGTAGCTTTTGAGGTGCTGTCGTCTGCCAATGTACAAGCCATCAAAAGAGAAATTTCAGACCCCGACGTAAACATGGAAATGGTGCGGCTATTTAAAGCTGCCAAAATTGCTGTTTACTCGCCCGTTAAAATAAGCCTTTCAAATTTTGAAGATACCGACGCCGTTTTACTGGCATTAAAATATGCCGAGATTCCGTTTGAGGTTATTTATGATGAAGAGATTATCAGAGGAGATTTAGCCAAGTATGACTGGCTGCATTTGCATCATGAAGATTTTACAGGCCAGTTCGGCAAAAACATGCGGCGGATGTCGCCTGCCGACATGAAAGCACAGGAAGACATTGCCCGTAGGCTTAATTACAGAAAGATTTCGAGCCTGAAACTGGATGTCGCCAAAATGATAAAGATGTTTTGTATGGGCGGAGGATACCTGTTTGCTATGTGTTCGGGGGCTGAAACGCTTGACATTGCGCTGTCTGCCGAAAATACCGATATCGTAAGTAGCCGGTTTGATGGTGACGACATAGACGCCCAAGCCCAGTCTAAACTGGATTTCGACAAAACACTGGCCTTTCATAACTTCAACCTGTCGCTTAACGATAACGAGGGCTATTATGGTTCTATGTCTTTTTCAGACATCAACGTATGGTCTGGCCGCTTTGACGACGAAATAACTTCTTATTTCAATTTGTTCGAATTCTCAGCCAAGTGGGATGTCATCCCGGCCATGCTTTGCCAGAACCATGAGCATCTGATCAGGGAGTTTATGGGACAAACTTCTTCGTTTAATAAAAAGACTGTTAAACCCAATGTACTGGTGATGGGCGAAGGAAGGGAGTCTGACCGCTATATTTATGGTGAACTAGGCCTTGGCCAATGGGTTTTCTACGGTGGCCATGACCCTGAGGGTCGGCGGGGTTTTCACCGCATTCCTACCGACCTGAATCTTTTTCCACATTCACCCGGCTACAGGCTTATTCTCAACAACGTATTGTTTCCTTCGGCCAAAAAGAAGAAACGAAAAACCTGATTGCGCATTTTTAATAAAAAATTAAACATCATAAAAACCATCACATTTGCCTGCTTTTACTCCACAATGCTGCTGGTAAAACAGCAAAACATACCGTTTTCAAACCGGTTTCTAATTCATTTCGCCCTCTTGTCAAAATCACCTGGCACGTTTACCCGATAATTTCATTATTTTGGGGTATTAAACTTTTGGCTTTTGACATAAACTTCATTAAACCCTATGGATTTTTTAAACAACTTAGAGCCTCTACTCCGTTCCTTCTGGTATGTGGCTGTGCCGACTAGTGTTATCTTTCTGATTCAGACCATCCTGACGTTTGCAGGAGTTGATGCGGCCGACGGCCTTGATGCTGATTTTGATGGAGACATGAGTGGTACCGATAAACCCTTCCAGCTTTTTTCGTTCCGGAACCTTATCAATTTTCTTTTAGGATTCAGTTGGACAGGCATTTCATTTTACCAACTGATAGCCAACCCTCTTTTGCTAATTGCCCTTGCCATTTTAGTTGGGGCCGGTTTTGTTGCCCTTTTTTTCTTTATCATTTTGCAGATAAGAAAACTATCTCAAAACAATACCTTCCGTATTGCAAGCACTATCAATCAGGTCGGCTCGGTTTATTTGAGCATCCCTGGTCAAAAGAATGGTAAAGGCAAAGTACAGATAAGCGTAAAAGGCGCTTTTTTTGAACTGGACGCCATAACTGCTCAAGAAAGAATCAAAACCGGCGAGTCTGTCAGAATCATCGGCGTTGAAAACAACACCTTAATTGTAGAAAAAATTTAATCATTTAAACACTCCTTTTAAAAATGACTTCTCCACTTTTAATTATTGTTGTGGCGGTGTTTGTGCTATTTGTAACAATCACGGCTCTTATTTCAAGATACAAGAGATGCCCCTCTGATAAAATCCTGGTGATTTATGGTAGAACAGGCGGCAGCTCGGCTAAATGTATTCACGGAGGGGGCGAATTTATCTGGCCGGTGTTTCAGGACTTTGCTTTTCTTGATTTGAAACCCATTTCAATTGAGGCCAACCTGACCAATGCGCTGAGCCGCCAGAATATCAGGGTAGATGTACCCTGCCGCTTTACCATTGCCATTTCAACCGAGGCCGATAGTATGAATAACGCCGCTGAAAGACTATTAGGCCTGAGCGCCGACCAGATTCAGGAGCTGTCTAAAGACATCCTGTTTGGTCAGTTGCGCCTGGTAATTGCCACAATGACCATTGAGGAAATCAATTCAGACCGTGACAAGTTTCTGGATAACATATCGAAAAACGTTGATACAGAACTGAAAAAAATCGGGTTGAAACTAATAAACGTTAACGTAACAGACATTAAAGATGAGTCTGGCTATATTGAAGCATTGGGTAAAGAGGCAGCTGCAAAGGCCATTAATGAAGCAAAGATTAGTGTGGCCGAACAAGAGAAAATCGGGGAAACAGGTAAAGCCATGGCCGACCGCGAAAGAGATACACAAATTGCCGAAACCCACCGCGACAGAGACGTCAAAATTGCGATAACCCAGAAAGACAGAGAAATCAGTATCGCATCGGCAGGTAAAGATGAAGCCATTGGTAAGGCAGAAGCCAACCGCGACACCCGTGTAAAAACGGCAGAAGCCAATGCCGTTGCCGTGCAGGGCGAAAACGAAGCACGCATTTCAATTGCCAATTCTGAGGCACAAAGAAGAGAAAAAGAAGCAGAAGCGCTTCGCCTGGCCATTTCGGCCGAAAAAGTGCAACAGGCCAAAGCATTGGAGGAAGCCTATGTAGCCGAGCAAAAAGCAGAGTTGGCACGCTCGGAAAGAGAACGCTCTACCCAAATTGCCAATATTGTGGTGCCTGCTGAAATTGCCAAGCAGAGAGCCATTATAGAAGCCCAGGCCGAAGCAGAACGTATAAGAGAAAATGCCAAAGGTGAGGCTGATGCCATTTATGCCAAAATGGAAGCTGAAGCAAAAGGTTTATATGAAATACTAACCAAGCAGGCTGAAGGTTATAAAGAGGTAGTAGCTGCTGCCGGCGGCGACCCAACCAAGGCGTTCCAGCTATTGCTGATTGAAAAACTACCTGAATTAGTTAAAACACAGGTAGAGGCTGTAAAAAACATTAAAATTGATAAAATTACAGTGTGGGACTCTGGCAATGGTACCTCTGAAAACGGCAACTCATCTACTGCTAATTTTGTATCCGGCATGATGAAAACCGTACCCCCGCTAAACGACCTTTTCAATATGGCCGGGCTGAATCTGCCCAATTATCTCAAAGGGGAAGGTTTGCCCGCAGAAAAAACGGAAGAACCTAAAACCGAAAAATAAAAAAAAGCTACCCGGTTTAATGTATAGTGCCAGCAGCCGGGTAGCACTATTTTTTGTTTAATTACTCAATAAAGCCACGATACATGCGTATCTTAGCGGCCTGAATATAAGTTTGAATTACAGGCAGATAAATACTGCTTTGTTTGTTAACTACTGTTACGCCTATGTCTCTCGACTCAAAAATAAAACAGCTGGCCAAAGAATATGCCGCTGAAACTATTGCCAATCGCCGTTATCTGCATACTAATCCCGAGCTTTCGTTTCAGGAATACAATACAGCCAGATTTGTTGCACAAAAGCTGAGAGACCTTGGCCTGTCTCCACAGGAAGGCATTGCTGATACAGGTGTAGTAGCGCTAATTGAAGGGCGGAATCCTGAAAGTAAAGTGGTGGGTCTGAGAGCCGATATGGATGCTTTACCCATTTTTGAGAAAAACGATGTACCCTATAAATCGGTTAATGAGGGCGTTATGCACGCTTGCGGGCATGATGTACATACGTCTTCTTTGTTAGGAACAGCACGTATTCTGAGCCAGCTGAAAGATGAATTTGAAGGAACCATCAAGCTGGTTTTTCAGCCGGCAGAAGAAAAAGCCCCCGGTGGTGCATCCATTATGATAAAAGAAGGCGTACTTGAAAATCCGGCTCCTGTCAGTATGCTGGGGCAACACGTAGCGCCTAATGTGCCTGTTGGTAAAATCGGATTCCGGGAAGGGATGTACATGGCCAGTACCGATGAACTCTACCTGACCATTAAAGGCAAAGGCGGACACGGCGCCATGCCCGACCAATTGATTGACCCCGTACTGATTGCCTCGCATGTAATTGTTTCACTTCAACAGATAATTTCCCGCAATAAAAAACCGGCCAATCCTTCGGTACTTTCTTTTGGGAGATTCATTGCTGATGGCGTTACTAATGTGATTCCTAATGAGGTTACCATTCAGGGGACTTTCAGATGTATGGATGAGGAATGGAGAGAAGACGGGCTGCGACGCATGAAAAAAATGGCAGAGGGCATTACGGAAGCCATGGGCGGTGTCTGCGATTTTGAAATTGTTAGAGGTTACCCTTTTTTAAAAAATCATCCAGAATTGACCCGCCGTATGAAGACAGCTGCCACTGCTTACATGGGCAAAGAAAACGTAATTGACCTTGATTTATGGATGGCGGGCGAAGACTTTGCGTTTTACTCTCAGGTGGTTGACTCATGCTTTTACCGACTGGGAACCAGAAATGAGGCCAAAGGCATTATTTCTGGTGTGCACACCCCTACTTTTGATATTGACGAAACAGCCCTTGAGATTGGCCCGGGTTTAATGGCATGGCTGGCTCTTGATGAATTAGGTACTCATTAGTCAGTATCTATATATTTAGTAAATTTCACAACTTCAAGAAAATACAAATACTTCAATAAATAGAATTTATTTTAAATATATCATCTATATTGAAAACGTAATATATTTTGTACTTTCAATATATATTGAAATTTCAATAACATTCTCTTTACTGAAGTAAGGAGCTCCACAGCCGGGTTGGGAACGTTTAAGGTTATAAATTTGTAATTTATCAAGGTAAAAAATATAGTTTTTCCGTTGTTAATTGAGCAACCCTAATTTAGTAAAACAAAACTTATGAGCCAGATCAGAGTATTAGTAGTTGGCTGTGGTAATATGGGGGCATCGCATGCTATTGCCTACAAAACCATTGGCGGATTTGAAATTTGCGGTATTGTTTCAACCGGTAAAAGTAAAGAAGTATTAAATGAGCGCCTGGGAGGTGGTTATCCTTTATTCTCAGATTACGACGAAGCATTGGCCAAAACCAAGCCTGATGCCGTTTGTATTTCTACTTACCCCGACACCCACGAGGCGTTCGCCATTAAAGCCTTTGAAAATGGTGCCCATGTATTTATAGAAAAGCCGGTGGCCGACACCGTAGAAGGTGCAGAAAGAGTGGCTGCCGCAGCTATTAAGTATGGCAAAAAATTGGTTGTAGGTTATATTTTGCGCCATCACCCGTCATGGGAAAAATTCGTTGAGTTGTCGCATCAGCTTGGTAAGCCTTTGGTAATGCGTATGAACCTTAACCAGCAGAGTCACGGCAATATGTGGGATGTGCACCGCAACCTGATGAAAAGCCTTAGCCCTATTGTAGATTGCGGCGTGCATTATATAGACGTAATGTGCCAGATGACCCGCTCTAAACCCTTACAGGTAACAGCAATTGGCGCCAGATTGACAGATGATATTCCGGAGGATAATTATAACTATGGCCAGTTGCAAATCAGATTTGAAGATGGCTCAGTAGGCTGGTATGAAGCAGGCTGGGGACCCATGATGAGCGAAACCGCATTTTTTGTTAAAGACGTTATAGGTCCTAAAGGCTGTGTTTCAATTGTAGCTAAAGAAGCAGGTGGCACCGGTAAGTCAGATAATGTCGATTCTCACACCAAAACGGAGTCGTTACGTTTTCATCATGCCGACATTGACGTAAAAAATCAGTTTTTAAAAGATGATGAATGGATAAACCTGACTGACGAGCCTGACCATCAGGAACTTTGCAACAGAGAACAAAGATATTTTCTGAAAGCAATACAGGATGATGTAGACCTGACAGACCACATTCAGGATGCCGTAAATAGCTTGAAAATTGCTTTTGCCTGCGATGAATCTGTAAAAACCGGGCAGGTAGTTTATCTTTAAAATTGGCTTTCTTTTTATATCCAAAAGCCGGATGAATCTGAAAACATCCGGCTTTTTTGTAGCTATTCCTTATAAATTCTAAAAACCCTGGTTTTGTCGCCATAATTTATGGTAAGAAAATAGATACCTATACTCTGGCTCGACAAAGCCTTATTCATGTCTTCTTTCAGGTTTACCCAATACCCCTCTTTTTTGCTTATTGACTGGCCTCTGCTATCAACCAGGTTTATTTTTACAAATTGATTTTCAAAATCTTTATTGGCCAGCAAAGAAATAGTGTTTGGAGTAGGATTTGGATAAACCCCCAGGATAATTTCTTCCGGGTCAGGGTCAGGATCTGGGTCGGGATCCGGATCAGGGTCGGGGTCGGGGTCAGGATCCGGGTCAGGGTCTTTTGGACAAATCGGAATTACGCCTTTGTTGAAAGTACCACTTAAACCTGTTGGGTCAGTTACCACAAGACTTATTCTGTAGTAATACTCCTGGTTATCGCAAGGCACCCGACCCAGAACAACCTCTCCCTCCGGTTTTTTAAAACTGGTTACAAAATGGGTGTGCTGGTCATGGTGCAACACAACTATCCATTGATACGATAAATCAGTATGTTCATAATCAACAACAGATGCCGAAAGTTTTACTTTGTAGTCTGCTACATTTGAAAAACTATCGAGCGAATCAATGCTTGTTTTTAATATTTTCGGTGGGGTATTATTCAGATAGACCACAAACGTTTTGGTGTCTGACTTACCCACGTTATCTGTAACAGTAAGTGTTACGGTTGCTTCTTTAATTTGGTCGTCCGTATGAATATACACATTGTATGGGTCAGGCTCATCAGAGGTAATCCCGTCTCCAAAATCCCAATGAAATTTTAAGGGTCCACCCTCAGGGTCTTTTGAATCACTAGCTTTAAACTTAACAAATAGGGGTGTTTTACCGTAATTGGTCGACATCTCAGCAACAACAATTGGTCTCAGGTTTGCCTGAGGGTCAAAGTAAATTCTTCTAACCTCATTTTTATCCGGATAATCATAGCTGACATAATAAATACTGCCATCAAGTGGGTTCTGGGCAAAGCAAGTCGGAAAAACACCGTCTGTGAAATCAATTACCTCAACTGCATTGTTGTTACCGTTAAGCCTGAATGCTTTTACCCAGCCTTGGTAGTCGCCCTGAAAATACAGATTCCTGTAATTTTCCGGAAAAGCATCTGATGTATCAAAAATACCACCTATTGAAGCAATCCCCGTAAAAGGATTCCCTTTAAACTGCAGAGACCCAACGCCATAAGTTTCGCCATTAACTGTACTTTGCGCCAAAGGCCCTCGCCACTCAACAATAGGCATTACCGGATTCACAGGCCTGTAAGCCGAGTCTGAATATGACTGATTTATATAGCTAATACCTTCATACATGGGCCAGCCAAAATTCTGCCCACCTTTAGTTACTATATTAATTTCTTCCCGGTGGTCCCAACCTACATCGCCTACAAACAAAGTACCCGGATTACCATCTGCCGGATTCGTGCTACCAGTATTTGGTTGCACCACAAACCGGAACGGATTACGCAAACCATAAGCCCAGACTCTAGATTTTGCCGCTCTGGGGTTTGCTGCCTCATAGAAAGGGTTAGAGGCCAGTCCATCGCCGGTTACTGGGTTAATTCTAAGCAATTTGCCGTTAAAGCTGTTAATAATCTGGCTTTTAAATGCATTTACGTTTAGCTCAGGAGTAATAATGCCTACTTCAATAGCTTCAAGAAACCATGGACTTTTACTGTCATCAGATGGTGGCTCGCTGGTAATAGATGCATCGCCCACCGACACAAGCAAGGTACCATCTTTCCCGAAAACCAAAGAACCAACACCATGATTATCTGTTAGAATAGGAATACCTGTTGATATACTCTCACCAATCAGAACTTTCCGGCTATTGTAATCAGTACTTTTAAAGTCATCATCTTTTTTGAGCGTATATCTGGTAACCCTGCCGATAGATGTTTTAAAATTCTCTTCAATGCCCGGATTATACTGTGGCGTGCCATAGTATAAAACGTGATGCCTCCTGGCAGTGTAAAGCAAATAAATATGGCCGTTATTAAGAAAGTCAGGGTCGAGAACAACACCATTAAGCCCATGATCATTGAAATTAAGTACTTCTTCACTGATATCTAAAACAGGGACCGGATTCTTTACTCCCTTTTCAACCATATATATTTTCCCTGCTTTTTCCCAAACGTACATTCTACCCAATTTATCGAAAGTCAAGCCAACGGGTATTGTCCAGTTATCAGAGATTTTTTCATCGATAAATCCGGGAGGCTGAGCAAAACATAGAGAGCTGATGCAAAAGAAGAAAGCAAAAAACAGATATTGAGTTTTTCTTGTCATGATACTGATTTAAATAGACAGAATGCTTCTGGATTTTAGTAACAACGGGGTAATTAAAGATAAATTTACACAAATATATCAACTTTTATTGAAGGGCATTGCCTTTAGCGAATGCATTTGTTCAAAATAGAGCTTCAATTAAAACCTAGTTCTGCTGCCATGTTTAACTTCATTACCTTAAATTCTGATGTTACATCTTTTAAAAGCCATGACGGCTACCTTGGTTAATTGGTTGTTCTTTCAGAAAATAAACATTTGTGGCTTATATTTACAACTCAAAAACTTTCAACCTTATTTTCTATCAAAACCTATGTTAAAGCTAAAAAGCCCGGTTCGTTTCCTGATAACCACACTGCTAATAGCCTTGGCTGTTCGTTGTACCTTTGGTCAAAATAAAAAAACAGCCGGAAACCCCGTTTTTCAAGGATGGTACGCCGACCCCGAAGGTGCCATTTTCGACAAAAAGTATTGGATATACCCCACCTACTCGGCTCCTTATGGCAGGCAGGTATTTTTTGATGCTTTTTCTTCTCCGGACCTCGTATCCTGGATCAAACATGAACGCATATTAGACACCGCATCTATAAAATGGGCAAAACGTGCCATGTGGGCGCCATCTATTATTGAAAAAGATAAAAAGTATTATCTTTTCTTTGGTGCCAATGATATTCAGAGCGACAAAGAACCGGGTGGCATAGGCATAGCTGTTGCCAATAAACCCGAAGGGCCATTCAGAGATTACCTGGGTAAACCATTGATAGACAAATTTCATAATGGAGCCCAACCTATCGACCAGTTTGTATTTAAAGACAATGACGAATACTACCTTATTTATGGCGGCTGGAGACACTGCAACATTGCTCATCTGAAAAAAGATTTTACAGGTTTTATACCTTATGAAGACGGAAGTATATTTAAAGAGATTACCCCGGAAAACTATGTTGAAGGACCATTTATGTTTAAAAAAGATGGCAAGTATTACTTTATGTGGTCGGAAGGCGGCTGGACTGGCCCCAACTACAGTGTTGCCTATGCCATTGCCGATACCCCCTTCGGGCCATTTAAGCGTATAGGTAAAATACTACAACAAAACCCAGCCATAGCCACAGGCGCGGGTCATCATTCGGTCATCCATGCAGAAGGCAGCAAAGACTGGTACATAGTTTACCACCGCAGGCCATTAACTGAAACCGATGGTAATTCAAGGGTAACCTGCATTGACCAAATGTTTTTTGATGAAAAAGGCCTTATAAAACCGATTGTAATAACCAACGAAGGCGTAGAAAAACATACCTTGAAATAAACAGTTATTTATAATGATTATGAATTACTGAAAAAATCTGCCAAAACGCCGCATTTGTCTATTTTAATGAACCATTTGTGTAGATATACTATTATATTTGTGCAAAACATCTATAAATAATTGCGGCGTTTCATTGCTGTCATACTGTTTATTACCATCTCATTAGGTAGCCTTGTTCCGAAAGTAAACTGGAGCCAGTCAATTAAGCTTTCAGAACTTGTAACACACTACTACCAGCATAAAAGAGATGCACCCAAAGACTTTAATCTCTGGGTTTTTCTTGTTATGCATTACTCTGCCAACTCAGAACACGCCAAAACAAAACATCCGAGCTTACCCTCTTTTGACATTAACGGTGTAAGCTATATGTATCTTTTACCGTCGCTATTATCCTTTAGCGGTACGGCAGTACTCTCATTTATGAGTAAAGAAGACCATTTCAACTGGCTTAATCATTACTTCTTTTCTGTCGAGTTGAACTTACTCAACCCTCCCAGGGCCTAATCCTCTCTCTCATTTAAACGGCTATCCGGGTCAGTGATGCACTGATTCCGCTATGCTTATTCTGTTATATCAATATTTTATATACTACCTCACTTTTTCTCATTAACATCATGTTTGATGCCATCATAAAATTCAGTATCAAAAATAAAATTATCATCGGTATGATGGTATTGGGTCTGATTGGCTGGGGCGGATACTCCCTCACCCAATTGCCCATAGATGCCATACCTGATGTAACCAATAATCAGGTGGTAATTTTATCTCAAACACCTACCCTGGCAGCACAGGAAGTGGAGCAATACATTACTTCACCAATTGAGCAACAAATGGCCAACCTTCAGGGAGTAGAAGAAATTCGGTCTACCTCGCGCCTTGGGCTTTCGGTTATTACCATTGTGTTCGACGAATCAATACATATGCTGCAAGCCAGGCAACTGGTGGCAGAGCAGTTAAAAGCCACTGAAGACAAAATACCAACACAATTTGGCAAGCCCGAGCTTGCTCCGATAACCACAGGCCTTGGCGAAATTTACCAGTACACCATTGTACCCCGAAAAGGATACGAAGAGCGCTATTCGCTTACAGATTTACGGACCATCCAGGACTGGATAGTAAAACGGCAGCTAGCAGGTGTAAAAGGAGTTATAGAAATCAGCAGTTTTGGCGGCTACGTTAAACAATATGAAATAAGCGCAAACCCAGAGCGCCTCCGTGCCAACAATACCAGTCTTTCTGAATTGTTTGACGCCCTGAGCAGGAACAATGCCAACACTGGCGGCAGCTATATAGAAAAAAACAACCAGGCGTATTTTATCAGAGGTGAAGGAACCACCAAAACCCTGAGCGATATAGAAAACATTGTAATAAAAACAGCTGGCAATGTGCCATTGCTGGTAAAGGAGGTAGCCACCGTGCAATTTGGCCATGCCAACCGCTTTGGTGCCATGACCCAGAACGGAAAAGGTGAAACTGTTGGTGCAGTAGTGCTGATGCTGAAAGGTGCCGACTCTGAAAAAACCATTAAGGGTGTAAAAGAGCGGATAGCCCGTATTCAGAAAACTTTGCCGGAAGGCCTGGTGATTAATGCATTTATAGACCGTACCAAACTAATTGACAAGGCCATACATACAGTAGAAACCAATCTTATTGAAGGGGGGCTTATTGTGGTATTTGTGCTGGTGCTACTTATGGGTAGTATCAGAGCAGGCTTGCTGGTGGCCTCTGTTATACCGCTATCAATGCTTGTAACGCTTAGCCTCATGAACACCTTCGGCATTTCTGCCAATCTGATGAGCCTGGGCGCTATAGACTTCGGGCTGATAATTGACGGGTCAATAATTGTGGTGGAAGGAATATTGCATTACCTGCAAGACCGGAGTATGGTACCTCAGAAAACAAAACTGAATCAGCCGGAAATGGACAATCTGGTATTTAAGGCAACTTCAAAAATCCTTAATTCGGCCATCTTCGGAGTTATAATCATCCTCACTGTGTACCTGCCACTGCTTACCTTGTCTGGTGTTGAAGGCAAAATGTTTAAACCAATGGCTATTACAGTAAGCCTCGCCATTGTGTCGGCACTGGTGCTTTCACTTACCTACGTACCGGCAGTTTCGGCATTGCTGCTTAAAAATGAAGGCAACAAACACTTCAAAATTTCAGACACCATCGTTAATTCAGTTTTCAATGCTTACCAGCCCTTGTTCAAATGGGCTTTACAGAGAAAAAAACTGGTAATAGGCATTGCATTCGGGCTATTTGGCTTTAGTATCTGGATTTTCTCAACACTCGGGGGAGAATTTATACCCACACTTGAGGAAGGAGATATAGCTATTGATTTTCAGACTCCGCCCGGCACATCACTTTCTGCAACTGTAGATGCCACCACCCGGGCTCAAAAAGCATTGAAGAAGCATTTCCCGGAAATACAGCAAATTGTTGGCCGTATAGGTGCATCAGAAGTACCAACAGACCCAATGCCAGTTGAGATGTCAGACCTGATGATATCAATGAAAGACAAATCAGAATGGGTATCGGCCAAAACCAAAGAAGAAATATTTGAAAAAATGGCCGATGTAATTACCCGCGAGGTACCGGGCATGAGCCTGGAGTTCACCCAGCCTATTCAGATGCGCTTTAACGAAATGATTGCCGGCTCACGTTCTGAAATAGTGGTGAAGATATTCGGAAACGACCTTGAAAAACTGGCTGAGCGTGCTAGTGCCTGTGCCGCAGTAATTGGAAAAATTGACGGCGTGGCAAGCATAAAAATTGAACGTCTGGTGGGTTTACCACAGATTTCTGTAGTATATAAAAGAGAAAAACTGGCTCAATACGGATTGAATATTGAAGACCTGAATCTGGTTCTTAAAACTGCTTTTGCCGGAGAAAAAACCGGAACGGTGTTTGAAGACGAAAAAAGGTTTGATATGGTTCTGAGGCTTGACTCTACCTACAGAAATGATATTGACGGCGTAAAAGCATTGTATGTAAAACTGCCCAATGGCTCTTACGTTAACTTTGAAGAGGTGGCCGACATCTCGTATATCACGGCTCCGGCGCAAATATCACATGAAAACACCAGACGCCGCATTACCATTGGTATAAGCCCGCAAAATAGGGATGTAGAAAGCCTGGTTAACGAAATCCGCCAGAAACTTGATGCCCAGGTGAAGCTACCCGCTGGTTATTACTACGTTTATGGTGGTGCTTTTGAAAACCTCCAAAAAGCAAAAGACCGCCTGAGTATAGCAGTACCTGTAGCCTTGTTGCTGATATTCATGCTGCTATATTTTACTTTCAGATCTTTCAGAGAAGCCTCTGTGATTTTCACGGCTATTCCGCTTTCTGCCATTGGAGGCATAGTAGCATTATGGGTGCGCGATATGCCCTTCAGTATATCAGCAGGCGTTGGTTTTATTGCACTGTTTGGGGTAGCCGTTCTTAACGGCATTGTATTGCTGAGCCACCTGAATCATCTGGAAAGTGAAGGAATAGATGACATCTATCAGAGAACTTTTCAGGGTGTCAGAGACAGGTTCCGTCCGGTAATCATGACAGCCTCTGTTGCATCGCTGGGCTTTTTACCAATGGCCATTTCGCATTCGGCCGGAGCAGAGGTTCAAAAACCCCTGGCTACAGTGGTTATAGGTGGCCTTATTTCGGCTACCCTTCTTACACTTGTGGTACTACCCGTTATTTACACCTTATTTTCAAAAAAGAAAGTTCAATGAAAACGCAGACACTGAAACATTCAGGCCTAATACTTTGTGGGGTGCTGGCTTTTTTACAAGCCGCCAGAGGGCAAACGCTATCATTGCAACAAAGTATTGATATAGCCGCCAAAAACAATTACCTGCTTAAAATAAGCAGTCTTGAAACCGAAGGCCAACAATTGCTGGTTAAAACAGCCAGAGAACTACCTAAAACCAATGTAGATGTGCAGCTGGGTAGAACACAAACACCTTATACCAACGACTACACCTTGGGCCTGGTGCAACAATTTGCACATCCGAAATTGTATCAGGCACAGGCAGATTTGCAGCAAAGCCATGTAGTGGCCAGCCAGAAAAACCAGATTCTGCGCAAATCTGAAATTGTGGGTTCTCTGAAACAGCTATACTATCAGTTGTATTTTTATCAGCAATTAAGACAGGCACTTACCCAGCAGGATAGCGTCTACCGCAGCGCCATGCAAATGGCCCAGGCACGCTATAAAGCCGGCGAAAGCAATGCCCTTGAAAAAATAAGCGCAGAAGTAAGGCTACAAGACATCAATAACCGGCTAAGGATACTAGACAAAGACGAATCGGCTGCTTATCAGGCTTTTAAAATAGTATTGAACAGCAAGGATGATTTTTCGCTTGATTTTTCTTTGCCTCTGAAGAGAGACACCACCGTAATCAGCCTGTCTTTCAACCAATTGAGTAACCCTCTATTGGCAGTTGTGGAACAACAAACCGAGGTAAGCAAAATGCAGACTAACCTTGAAAAACAGCGATTAAAACCTGACTTTCGTTTGGGAATCATCAATCAGAGTATTGAGCATCAGCTAAACCAGATGGTGGTTTCCGGTGGTATCGGCATACCGATTTTCACTAAAGCGCAGAAAGCAAGAATAGAAGTGGCACAGGTGAACGAAAAAATAGCGGAATCGCATCTGCGGCAGGCCGAAAACCAGATAACAGGCCAGCTTCATGTTTTAAGGCTCAATTATGAGAAACACCGCAGTTCGCTTGCCTATTATGAAAAATACGCTTTACCACAGGCCAACGTGCTCATGAAAAATGCCATGAGAAGCTATCAGAGCGGAGAAATTGATTATGTTGAGCTGGTGCAAAACAATCAGCAGGCATGGCAAATTAAAGACGACTACCTTCTAACAGTTTTAAATTTTAATTACACTATCATTCAGATAGAAACACTACTGGGAATAGACTAAACAGCACATACAATGAAAACATATTTTTTTCTGTCTCTGATAGGCCTTGCATGTCTGCAGGCCTGCACAAAGAACACTGATGCAAATAAAAAGGCAAATACTTCTTCTGCCGATTCGGCACAAACCATTACCCCCACCGGGCTTATAAGGGTATCGCCTGAACAATTCAAAAACCTGCATCTGGGCATGGGAAATTTTAACGAGATGCCCCTGAATGAAGAAATAAAAGCCAATGGGGTAGCCGATGTGCCACCAGAAAACATGGCCTCTATCAGCCTGCCCATTAATGGATTTGTAAAAAATATCTCTTCTAATAATGCGCTGCCAGGCAGATTTGTTACCAAAGGTACTGTACTGGCTACAATTGAATCTATTGAGTTCATTCAGATGCAGCAGGATTACTTTCAGGCAGCAGCTCATACCGGTTTTCTTGAAAAAGAACTGGAGCGCCAGCAAAGCCTGAATGCTGAAGACATTGGTGTAAAAAAGAAATTGCAGCAGGCTGAGTCAGACTTTAAAGGTAACCAGGCACTTGTGAAATCGCTTGAGGCCAAGCTTCGGGTATTAGGCACTAATATTGCTGCACTAAAAAAAGGCGATATATCTGCAACATTAAATGTTATTGCCCCTATAAGCGGATACATTAAAGCCACAAATATCAATACTGGCAAATCTGTAGCCCCGAATGATGTATTATTTGAGATTATCAGCAAAGAACATTTGCACGTTGAGCTGAAAATTCTTGAAAAAGATGCCTTTAAGATACAGAAAGGGCAAAAAGTATTGATTGATGACACGCGACTGGGTGATAAAGTTGAAGGAACCGTTTTTTTGGTAGGCCAGACCTTTGAAACAGACACAAAAGCAATAAATGTGCATGTACACCTAACCAATGAACAGCAGGAGCAAAGGCTTATACCGGGCATGTTTATTAACGCCAGGGTATTAACCGGCACCAGAAATGCCAGAACATTACCCGAAAGTGCCGTGTTAAGAGAGCCCGATGGTAATTTTATTCTGATTCTTGAAAAACAAAACGACAAAGAGGCAGTTTTCAGAAAAATACCTGTTAAATTAGGCGGTTTACAAGAAGGCAACATAGAAATTTTGCCGGTTGGAAACCTTGATTTCTCTCAGCAGGTTGTAATCAGCAACGGACATTTTTTATCAGGAATGAGCGGAACTGATGAAGAATAAATAATTGTTCAGACCAATAGGTACATGTACTTAACAAACAATTTATGATTTTAAGCGTTGAACATACCTTACATTATAAATATTCGCAACCTGTTTTTCTGACGCCCCATTATATTTATTTGT
Source organism: Emticicia sp. TH156 (assembly GCF_002855535.1). Classification (NCBI taxonomy): domain Bacteria; kingdom Pseudomonadati; phylum Bacteroidota; class Cytophagia; order Cytophagales; family Leadbetterellaceae; genus Emticicia; species Emticicia sp. TH156. Next base: position 234,533 of record NZ_PKRS01000009.1, on the reverse strand, counting down.
CGCCAAAGACGTCTCCTCATCAGGAGGTAAGCAGTTTTGAACTTATAATTAATCCAGTAGCAAATATCTTATATAAGAATATTGATGTGGAGGGCAATGCGCAATACATTGCCTACATCAATTCTTCTTGTGAAGAACTCACCTTTAAGGCATCATTTGAAATTGAATCGGCGCCAACTAACCCTTTTCATTTTCTTTATTTTCCTTTCAGTGCAGAAAAACTCCCCTTTCATTATCCCGAAAAAGAAGCATCTCTGTTATACCCTTACCTGAACATGAGTGGCGTTACAACGCTTATACATCAGTTTTCGAGGCAAATTGCAGCAGAAGCCAACTGGAAAACCACTGACTTTCTGACGAGAATTTCAAAGTACATAAAAACCAGCTTTGTATACGAGAAACGCATTCAAGGACCGGCAAACCCTGCCGAAAAAACCCTGCTTAACCGAAAAGGCACCTGCCGTGACTACGCCGTACTGATGATAGCCTGCTGCAAATCTTTAGGTATAGCTGCCCGCTTTGCCAGTGGATATTGTTATGGCAGCCAACTACAGCAACATGAACTGCATGCGTGGGTAGAGGTGTATCTTCCGGGTGCAGGCTGGAGAGGTTTTGACCCCACCGAAGGAAAAATAATAGACGACCATTACATTACACTGGCCTCATCTGCCCAGCCTGAACTCATAAATCCAATTACCGGCGGTTTCAGAGGAAACGCCAAATCACACCTGGATGCAAACGTAAATATCAGGCGTCTTTAAAGCCCCCGATTGATTATTTTATCTCTTGCAAGCGAAACCAGATACAAAAGCATTAGTTTTTTTATATCTTTGCCGATATTAAGACAACTATGGATTGTTTTTTGTTTTATCTTTTGTGTTTATACCTAATTAAGAAAAATCCCAAATCTCAATTAAAGTGACGCTCATTAAATCTATTTCCGGCATCCGTGGAACTATCGGCGGTAAAAGTGGTGATGCCTTAACCCCCCTTGACATTGTAAAGTTTGCTGCCGCATACGGTACCTGGCTTAAAAAGAAGAATCCGGGTGCTGAACCTAAAGTTGTTTTAGGCCGCGACGCCCGACTGTCAGGTAAAATGGTTTCAGATCTGGTCAGCTCAACATTGGTTGGCATGGGTTTTCATGTGGTTGATTTGGGCCTTTCAACTACACCTACTGTTGAAATTGCGGTTCCTATTGAGCAGGCGCTGGGAGGTATTATACTTACCGCCAGCCATAACCCGATTCAGTGGAATGCCCTTAAACTACTCAATGAAAAAGGAGAATTTATTTCGGCCGGCGACGGCGCCGAACTGCTTGCCATTGTAGATGCTGAGGATTTTGATTTTGCAGATGTAAAACACCTGGGTAAAATAACCTTTGATGATTCTTACGTAAAAAAGCATATTGAGTTGATTCTTGCCTTGCCTCTGGTTGACAAAGAAGCCATAGCAAAGGCCGATTTCAGTATCACTGTAGATGCGGTTAACTCAACCGGGGGTACCGTTGTACCCCAACTGCTTGAAGCGCTGGGTGTAACAAAAATAAAGTTAATCAATTGTGAGCCAACGGGTTTGTTTGCACACAACCCTGAGCCTCTACCTGAAAACCTGAGAGAAATCTCTGCTGAAACCAGAAAAGGCAACTATGATTTAGGCATTGTTGTAGACCCCGATGTTGACCGCCTGGCCTTTATTTGTGAAGATGGCGAGCCCTTTGGCGAAGAATACACACTGGTGGCAGTAGCAGACTACGTTCTGGCTGCCAACAAAGCCAGTAATAGCTTAAACACTGTTTCAAACCTGTCGTCTTCACTTGCATTAAAAGATGTAACCCTTAAAGCAGGTGGCGCTTATGCCTCTGCCGCAGTGGGAGAAGTAAACGTGGTTGCCAAAATGAAAGAAACCGGCGCAATAATAGGTGGCGAAGGCAACGGTGGCATTATTTTCCCTGAGTTACACTATGGCAGAGACGCCCTGGTAGGTATCGCTTTATTTTTAAGCCATCTGGCCAAATTTGGTAAGCCCATCGGATTTTTAAGAAAAACCTACTCTAATTACCATATAGCCAAAAAGAAAGTTGAACTTACCCAGGACATAAATGTGGACGAAGTGCTAGAAAACATCAAATCCCGTTATGAAAAATATCCTATTAATACCGAAGACGGCGTAAAAATAAACTTCGAAAAAGAATGGGTACACCTGCGTAAATCAAATACTGAACCCATTATCCGCATTTATGCTGAGTCTGAATTTGAAACTACAGCTTCGAATCTGGCAGATAAGATTATCAGAGATATAAAAGAACTTATTGCAGAAAAATAAAGCAGCCATAAAAACAAAAAGCGATTAAAGTGGAAACCTTAATCGCTTTTTGTTTTTATGGCTTTGGCAAATATTAAATTTCTTCCAACGACTTGCTAAAGATAGGTTCCATCCAATCGGTTGAGAGTTTCTGAACCGAGGCATTCAGAAGGGCATTCCACTGATACGATATCTGCTCCAGGTCTTGTTTCTCGTATCTTTGCTCTACTATATTAAAGCTGTTTTTTTCGCATAGGATTACATCAATCGGAAAATCCACATCATTCGCGCTAACCCGTGTGGAGTCAAAAGCAAGAAACCCCAACTTTAAAACTTCTTGCAATGAGGTGGTATATTTCAGGTTGCGGTACAGAATCGGCTTGCCATAATTAGACTGCCCGATTATAATAAATGGAGAACCCTCGGTTACCTCAACCCAGTTGCCTTCAGGGTAAAGCATGTATAACTTATGTTCATCATCATTTTCAAGCTGCCCGCCAATCAGAGCTGACAGATTAAATGCAAGACCCGCCTCTTTTAATGAAGATTTATCTTCGCTGGCTACCCTTTTTACCTGTTCTCCGAAAGCATTAACAGCCTTATACATTTTATCGAACCGGTGGTCTTGCTGCTCAAGCACTTCTTTAAAATAAGTAATGGCCTTGTCTCGCACCGAACGCAATCCGGCAGTCATAATAAACATAGAATGGTTTTTAGACTGATGTATAAACACTTTTTTATTAGTTGACACCTCGCTACCTGATGTGATGCGCGTATCAGCTATTGCAACAAGCCCCTTGGCCACTTTTACTCCCAGACAAAAAGTCATATCGATACATTAGGCGGGTCGCCGCCACGGTTAAAACAATGAAAGCAGCATTCAAAACTTACTAATAAACAACTGCAAATGTAAAAAATGCTGCCATACCAATGGCTATCTTACTTAATTAATTTTACTGTTCAACTGGTTTTAAACCAAAATAAGTGTCAAAAATAGCCTGAGCCACATTATTGTTTCTGATTTGAAACTCGTCTAAATAAGGGTGTAAGGCCTTGTTAAAAATATCTTCTACCTCTGTAAACTCAATTTCGTGGCGTAGCTTGCTTAATTGTTTTTCTGCCGGGTTAGAGTACCCTTCAGTTATTTTATGCCCAGAAATTTCATATAAAGACAATTCTGCCTGCCTGATACAATAGAACATTGACCGGGGGAAATTTTTATCGAGAATCAGAAACCCGACAATATGAGACGGATTAATGACGCGGTGTTCCTGCCGGTACATATTAAATGCCCCAACAGATTTCAGCACGGATGTCCATATAAGCAATTCCTGTGGTGAACCGAAGGCCTCATCATCCGGTAGTAAAGTAAAGTACCTCACATCCAGAAACCTTGAGGTTTTATCGGCACGTTCAAGAAAACGCCCCATGCGGCCAAAATGATAAGCTTCATTTCTAGTAACGGTTGAGTCTACAATACCCCAGAAAAGCTGGCAGCCATCTTTTATTTCAGTAAAAAACTGTTGAAGTTGTTCAACATCCCAGTTCTTGGCCGATTGCGTTTCTTTAATTTTGAGATAGAAAATGTTAATATGCTCCCACATTTCCTTGGTTATACTCTCTCTTATGGTACGTGCATTTTCTCTTGCAGCAGCCAAACAACTATAAATGGAATTCGGGTTGCGTTTGTCGAATGTCATGAAATCAATCACATTATTTCTGTTTGCCCTGCTGTAGAACTCAAAAAAATTGTAATTATCGGCAGTAGCAATCAACAGGGGCTCCCATTGTTCGGTCAAAATCCCGGGGGCATCCAGCGCTAGGTTCAGGTTTACACTCACAAAACGAGAGTAATTCTCTGCTCGTTCTATATAGCGATTAATCCAATAAATAGAATTGGCAACTCGGCTCAGCATAATAATCTTTGGTTTTTTTTGATGACAACCAAAGATAGCAAATGAACCTTGAAATACAAACGAAATAATTTTGAAGATTAAGGCACACTTCACAAAACCCCTCAAATTTTAATAATACCCGATTTTATTGCTTCCAGTACTACCCCTACCCTGCTTTTTACGCCCAATTTCATAAACACCTGCTCGCGATAACCATCCACCGTTCTGGGGCTGACGCACATCAGGTCGGCAATTTCATTATATGTAAGTTCACTGCAGGCATACTCAATAAATTGTAGTTCGCGGCTATTAAGCCCCAGTTGTTCAGCCGGGTTTTTACTTTTTTCAGAATTCAGGCTTTTCACCAGCCTGTCTGTCAGGTACTCGGTATAATAAAACCCTTTAGTCATAATTGCATCGAGCGCATCTTTTAGCTCAGAAGGTCTGCATCCCTTCAACAAATATCCTTTGGCGCCATTGCGAAGCATCGTAACGATTGATTCTTCCTTGTCATACATAGAAAGCGCCAGCACTTTAACATCAGGATAATTGGTTTTCAACCATAAAGCCGTTTCATAACCGTCCATTTCAGGCATATTGATATCAAGCAGCACAATGTCTGGTACCATGCCCAGATTAAAGTACCGTACAAGCTCTTTACCGTTTTCAACTTCAAAAATCACATCATAAGGGTCAATCTTCTGTATAAGCCCCGAAATAGCCTTGGCCACAAGCTGGTGGTCATCAGCAATGGCAACTTTTATCATAAATCAGTAGTATTAATACTATCATTAACAATTGTGGTTCTAAAAAAATATTGGGTTTTATATTCACTATCGGTTTTTACTTCAAATTCAAAATTAATCAAGTTTGCTCGCAGGGCATAAATACCGGTATCAGCAGTTGCGTAATCATTGGCAGCATCAAACGTAAGACACAAAGTAAAGTTATCAAAAAAATAACTTAGTTTAACCTCAACTTTTTTTGTTTCGCTACATTGACGAGCCGTCAGAAGTATATCCTGAGTAATGCTGAAAAGAATAATTTCCCGGTTATACCCCAAGCTATAGCTTTTGCCTTCAATAATTAGCTCGGTGGCTGGTTCTCTTTCAGTATGTCTGGTTCTTAATGCTTCTGATACGTTGGCAACAAAATCAAATTTCTTTATCAGGTGTTCTTCAATATCGTGGTTCAATGTTCTTATCTCACTTAAAATAGTATTTATCAATTCATTCGCCTGAGACATATTTGCGGCGAATTCGATTTGATTGCAGTTCATAAAACTCTCTTCCATTACTGCCAGGTTAATTTTTACTACCGACAATAACTGGCCAAGGTTATCGACCAGTTGAAATCCGATCCGGATAAATTTGGTTTTCTGAAGCGCAAGTTGAGCCCCCTGGATTTCATTGCTGAGCAATGTTTTATAATATTCCTGCTCAGACATCCGGAATGCAAACCTATTCCTCGAAACCAAAAGACTGACTATCAGAATGTTATGCAAAACCATATACCCAATAAAAAGCCAGACAACACACAATGTTTGATGAACCATACCAAATAAAAGGTTTTAATACTGCCTGATGGCACTCTGGCACCAGCCGAGACCCTGAATACAGTAGTTTCCAAGATGTATAATTGAATCAGCAGAATTGAAATACAATTGAAGGATACCTTGAATGGCCTGAAATAGCCATCTTCCGGCTACAATATAGAATTTACGTTTAGTGTGTAAAGATTTCAGTAATTTCTATAAACACTACCGCTTGCTCATTAATTGTATGCAAGTTATAGTAAAGGTATATGTCATCATACAGTGGAAATACCCTTTTAAGTTGAGAAAAATACGGTAATAAAACCGTATTTACCCCGTAGGCTTGCATAGCATCTGTTATATAAATTTGCACCATGAGCATAACAAAAAAAGGCATATAAAAACATCAGCTAAAGATTAGCACAAGATTGGTTTGGTAAAAATGATAAGTTTTAAGACATTTAGCAGCTTGTAACAAGAATCCTGCATACAAAAGGAGGCTTTACAAAAAACGAACTACTTATCACACAGAACCAAAATGCAGAAAATCAAAATCTTAATTGCTGACGACCACACTATTGTAGCAGAAAGCCTGGGTATGCTCATTAACAGAATGCCAGACTTTGAAGTAGTAGCAACCGTAAAAAACGGACAGGAAGCATTAGCTTATATGGGTACCCATGAAATAGACATGGTACTGAGCGACTTGCAAATGCCTGTTATGGGGGGTATAGAAACGACTATCCGGATACGGAAAGAATACCCTCATGTAAAAACCATATTGCTTACGATGTCTGAAGATGCCACCGTTATTAAAGAAGCGCTTGTTGCAGGTATTGATGGCTACATAGTAAAAAGCATTGAAAAAAAAGAGCTTGAAGCCGCTCTGAAAAGAGTAATAAACGGGCAAAAATATTTCAGTGATGCGGTTGTGATGCGTCTGGCAGAGATACCTAACCAGGCTACTGCCAGCGGAAAAGACGAAATAGGTGAGCATGTGCCGCTAACAGCACGGGAGATTGAAATCATGCAATTGATTATACAAGAGTTTACCAATGCAGAAATTGCCGAAAAAATCTTTATCAGCCCGACAACGGTTGAGACACACCGGAGAAACCTGATGAAAAAATTAGGTGTAAGCTCTGCACTGGGTTTAATGAAGTATGCCATGAAGCATGGTTTAGTTAAATAAACCTTTCACCATCCTATCATTTACTGGTATGACAAAAACAATTAACCCCGGCCCGCATTTTTTTCAAACCGCAGGTGTCGACAAAAACAGAGTTACTACCTTGTTTGGTCAATTAAGGCCTATTACTAACAACAACCTTAAAAAGTCGCTGGGTATGGAAAACCCTCTGGCGCTTGTTGAAATCAACGACTCGGCAGGTAATGCAAAAACGTATTTTATGGAAAGCCATGCGCTGGTAAACGCTACGAAGCCGCAGGCAGATGCCACCGGCAAATTTCCGGCACTTTACGTTGAAGTATTTGAAGAAGCGACCTGCTCTATCAAAAAAAGGCATAATGAATTTCATACTATGCCAATTAAAGAAGCAAAAGAGTTTCGCGAGTACTTGTCTACCTTCAGCCATGAGCACACCTATTAATTTTTAACAAACTTTTGAATGACTAAAAAATGTTACTCACTGCCTATAATCTAACCGGCTATTTGTTGCAACAAAATACCCACAGTGGGTTCAGTGCATTGAGTAACATTTTTAGCGAGCGAGACTTGCTCTTAATTGAAAACATAGATGCCAGGAATCCTCGTAACACCCTGCTCAAATGCACCGTCAATAACCAGTCGTTTGTTTTTAAGCAACCTAAGTTTCTGACCAATAGCGGCACCTTACCTATTCTGAACGAATACCACTTTTACAGCTCGTTCAGTGGGCTTCAGGTTAAGTTGAAGGATTTTTCATTCGATTTGCAATACAACATACTGCTGTTACCCTATCTGCAAAATTTACCTGAGCCCCATCAAGTGTTGTATAGTTCACGCCAATTGAAAGAATATGCACGCCAGACCGCCGACGCACTGGCAGCATTGCATCAATCTTTGCGCCTGAATGGGAATCCCCCGGCCAAAGTTTTCCTGCAAAACCACTGCTTTAACAGGTTATCTTATTACCGGAGTTTTATAAACCTGTTGCAACTTGGTGCTACCCGTGCTCAGTTTTTAGATGAAGTTGTATTTCCGTCATTTGCCTTCATTTCACCCAGCAGAGCCATACTTCATAATTTTTTAAACAAGGCAACTTTTGCAAATGCACTCGAGGAGTTTTCAGAGCAAATAGTGGAAGAACACCTAATACACGGCGACCTGAAAGTTGAAAATCTTCTGCAGGATGGCGCTACCGGTATGCCCAAATTTATAGATTTTGAAAACGTGTCTGAAGGAGACCATGCTTGGGATTTCGCCTGTTTTCTTGAGTCAGTTCTGTATCAGCCGGCATTCAGAAGAGGGGCATCAACCAACGAATTAAGCGCTTCGCTGATGAAACGTTTTTTCTTTTTTGCTGAGTATTTAAACGCCTATTGTCAGAAATTCAGCTTCAATGAAACAGCGCATTATCAATTTACCTCTAGAGTACTGAAATTCTGGGCATTAAGAAAACTTGAAAGGCTACGAAACTATGATGGCAACTTCAATTATTTTCTGGTTAGTCTGGAAGTAGTAAAAAGGCTGATGTCTGATACCGAAAAATACATTGAAGCGATCTATGATTCAGGCGAATGCAGATTTGAAATTTTTGAATTCTAATTTAACTAACTTGCTATGGCTCTTACTACCCGAAAACAGATAGACTCCATATTAGTGAATGTCGATTCCGCCTTTCAACACCAAATGCTGCTCGCCAGAAAAGAAGAGGAACTGATTGGAAAAAAATATGACATCAGCGACCAGATATATTGCCTGTATGCTAATGTTACAGAACGAGAGAAACTGAACGAGGATAACAAAGAATCTTTTAACTGGCTGGCAAAACAATTTTATCAATCTGATGAGCAACTGAATACCTGGGATAAAAACTGGACACTAGACGAACAGTCTGTACGTCATGCAAAGCGGCATGGCAAATTTTATTTGTGTAAAGGAGAACAGTACAAATTGGTTTCCGCCGGAGACTTCGTTTCTTCATCCTCCTTCCCTAACCAGGATAAAATCGTAGATTTAAGGATTAAACGCCTTGAGATTCTGGACAATGCCTGGTTTTATTTCAGAGGTATTAAATACCTGGGCAGCTCATTTATAACACGTATTTATTTTCACTTCAACTATGATTTCGAGACCATTACCAGATTCTCAAAAGACCTGCAAGACGAGCTAAACAATTGGCTGATACCCTTTGAATATAAATTTGCTATCAGAAAAAACTCTCGCCTGGACAACGCCGTTCTTTACACTGCCCGAGAACATTATTTTATAGTTTTTTATATTGTAAAGAAAATAGCAACCACACCACAATATGCCGATTTGTTTGGCTCAGCAACACTGCCTTTTACAAAAAAAACAGCGCTGCGAGGTATAACTTTCGGAGAAGAACCGCCTATAAAAAATAGCAGTTTCGGCAAGTATAGAGCCGATATTCTGGCTGAAATTTACATTGAATATTACCAGACCAGAACGGCAAATATAAGCAAGCAAAGATTGTCTGGTTTTGTAAAAACGAGATTACTTGAGATGGGCTTTGATTTAGACGACTTTTTCAGGAATCCGCAGAGCAAGTATCCTTACGATTTCTCCATTTTAAGTAAGGTTTTCAATAGAAGCAAAAGATATAACCAGCTATCAGAAAACTATTACCTTAGCTGGGCGCTTCATATAGGAAGGCTTATATGCAGGCAGGCACTGGTAATAAACCAGAAAGGTAAAACCCATTGCTATTGGTTAAGCCTGATTGAAGACGAGACAAGCAGTTTTGAATACAGGCTGACTGATGATAGTTTTAATGAAGGCAGGTTAGGTATCATCTATTTTCTGGCTAAGTTATATTCTTATTTCCCGAATGAATACTTGTTCAGGTTTCTTTGTAAAACAGTGCTGAAAGATATTTCAGCCACTGTGCCAGGGGTTTCAGATAGTTACCAATTTATTGAAGAAATCAACAAGTGCCTGGATTTTAAAGTACCTAAGCGATTAAAAAAGAAACAAGTAGATAACCATTTACTGGTTAACGAAATTGAAAATACCCTTAACGAGACAGTCAGCTATACGAAAGTCGATAATGACGGGCCGCAACCGGTAATAAACAAGGGGTACTCGGCTATCGGGCTTATTTTGCTGGCTATAGCCGAAGGCAACCTGACCGACCTGATTAAACTTGAAGGTTTCTATGCAAAAGATACTTTGCTGAAAATAATCAACCAGGTTAAATTCTAGAATCAGACAGCCAGTATTTCTTCCCAGAACAACTCAGGTATACTGATACAGAACTGTGAACCAACATTTAGTTTACTATTAATTATCAGACTGCCGTTTACTTTTTCTGCCCGGTTCATGATATTTTTCAGACCTTTGCCGTTACCAATTACGGCTGGGTCAAATCCTTTACCGTTGTCTAGTATCATTACCTCCAGATTACCATTCTGCTTCTCAGCTATTTCAAGTTCTACCTCTGTTGCATTGGCATGCTTAATAACATTGTTGATAATCTCAAAGCAACAAATGTAAATTTCAAGGGCAACTTCCTGCCTGATAGGCTTTTGTAATTGAGATACATTAAGCCTGAAATTTGTTTTGGCAGCTCCGGTATTTAAGTCAGCAATAAATTTTTCAAGCGCCCCTACAAGGCCTTTTTCTTCAAACTCGGCTGGTAGCATATTATGAGAAATGAGCCTGACCTCGCCATAAGCCCGGTGCATGTTTTTTAGTATGCCATCATAAATTACCTGTTCTTTTTCAGAAAGGTTATCTTTATCCAAGGCCTCAAAACGCCATTTAAGTGCGGTTAAGGTACCCCCTATGTTATCATGGAGCTCAGAGGCCACCCTTTCCCGCTCCATTGTCTGGCCTTTTAAAAGAGCCTCTCTTATTTCTTTGTTCTTTTGTTTAAGCCCTTCATTGGCTACTGTCAATTCTCTGGTGCGTTCTTCAACTTTCACTTCCAGCGATTCATTCAATTTCTGAATTGCGGCCTTTTGAGCCTCAATCAGTTTATTTTTTTGAGCCAAAGAGCGCGAGTAACCCAACGCAACAAGAATTAAAACCAATAAGGCACCCAAACCAATGCTCATAAGCCTGGTTCGGTTTTCTCTTTCCTGAACCCTTAAATTCAATTGAGCCAACTTCTGGTTGTTCTTTTCAGTTTCATAATCTAATTGAACAAGACGCATTAATTGCGAATTTTTAGTTGAATCTTCGCTCAATCTTACATTAACGTAATCCTTATAATACTTGTAGGCAAGCACGTCGTTCCCTATTTTCTCGTAGATTTCAGAGAGTGTTCTGGAAACATCCATATTCATTTTTGCATAAACATGCTTTACATTATTTTGCGCAATTGTTGCGTATTTCAGGGCTTCTTTGGGTTTGTTTAGCAAGAGGTAAACCTTAGCTATTTCGTTGTTAACAAATGCAATTTTATCATCATAGCCTTCGTCTACTTCCAGGCTGGCTTTAAAACCGGCCAGGGCCTCCTCGTATTGTTTGAATTTCACGCGTGTCATTGCAATATTTATGATTGCTGACGACTCAATTTTCTTACTTTTTACACTTTTATTTAACTGCTCGCACAACTGGTAATATTTCAATGCTGTTTTGTAATCAGCCATATCAAAGTTGATATTGCCGATGTTCATCAGGCTCATCACATACTCTTGCTGGTCATTTACTGCTTTGCTTAATTCCGCTCTTTTTTTATAGTATTCTAATGAAGTTTTAAAATCGTGCATGCTCGAAAAACTCACAGCAATTCTTCCCAGTATAAAAATGCTTCTTTTATTATCTTTTAACTCTTCTGCCAAAGCCAGCGCCTTATACCAGTACTCCAGGGCCTTTATGTGCCCGAACTGAATACCATAATGGGTTGCTGTTTGAATATAGGTTTTCAATAAAAGTTCTTTATTATCTATTCTCTGTGCTATAACAAGCGCTTTGTTGAGATAATAAAGGGCAGAATCATCTTTTACCTTGGTAAATTCTTTACCTAACTGGCAATAAAGGTTAATAAGGGAAGTATCGAGTGTAAAACTCTTTTTTTGTACCGATAACCCAGCCAAAACCGCACGCAAGCTGTCGGCTCTGCTTTTAGATTGAGCAGCAAAACCCCAAAAAAGGCAAAAGAAGGTTAATATGAGGAGTTTCTTCATCTGTCTAAACGCAATACACTCTTTAGCGGATACAGCAAATCACTTAACTAATTATAATTTTATACAGCATTCAGAGTACTCAATATACTGTCAGGACAGTATTTCTTATTCGAAGTATTTATCTGAACTTTGCATCATCCCCAAAGGTCCAAAATTACCTTGCTTTGACTACAAAATTAAAGGTTCAATTATTTAAAATACACTTCAAGCCATTCTATTCATATAGCCGAATGGCTTTTTGTTGTGCAGTCAACCAGGAATCAGTCTTCATCTGCAATTGAGGTTTCAAGCCAAATGTATCTATTTGTTCGGAACTTTACCATAAAATTCAGTTTTTTTTCAATCTCAACAACCCAAAACAATTTAAATAAAAGCATTGTTTTTTCTTTTTTACACCTATTATCCTTTAAATGGCTGCCTTATTTTTATTCAGAATCCGGTGTCAATAAAGATGTAAAAGTTTTTTTCTAAATTGCTTCCTATATTTTTGTTTCTGTTAATACACCATCCGGTCAGTTGTCAACCTAAAAAACATGAAAGTACTCAAGAAAATACTCGTTGCCCTGCTAATTATAATAGTAGTAGCAGGTGCAGGCATTTATATATGGTTATCAACTTTTAAACCTAATCTGAATACCGAACTACAATTAAAAGGCCTCAAAGATAAAGTTGAGGTAATTTATGATAATTACGGTGTGCCGCACATTTATGCAAAAAACGAAGAAGACCTGTTTTATGCTTTTGGCTACGTTCATGCACAAGACAGGCTGTTTCAGATGGAACTCATCAGGAGGCTGGCTGATGGCCGGCTGGCTGAATTGTTTGGCGAGAAAGCCGTGGCATCAGATAAGTTTTTCCGTACGCTTGGTTTTAGGAAGCATGCCCAATGGACAATAGACTCGCTGGTAAGAAAAAACCCCGATGCCCCATTTGTAAAAGCTGCCGAGGCCTACGTTAAAGGTATTAACCAGTATATGGCTCAAGGTAAAGCACCACTTGAATTTACTTTGGCAGGCATCTCTCATACGCCTTTTACGCTCGAAGACTGCTACATTATTTCTGGCTATATGGGTTTTACTTTTGCTGAGGCATTCAGGGCAGAGGCAATTGCTACTTATATTCACAATAAATTTGGTGACACATACCTGAACGATGTTTGGTCGCAATGGCCAAAAGGAGAACCTGTAATACCTGTTCAGCAGAAAGACTCTGCCGTTAAAGTAGCGCAAACCCTTGCCAGCATAGCCAACCAACTGGCTACAATTGAAACAACTGCCCCTTTTCCACCATATCATGGTTCTAATGGCTGGGTCATAAGTGGTTCAAAGACAAAATCAGGAAAACCCATTTTATCAAACGATACACACATAGCCTTTGCGCAACCATCGGTGTGGTATGAAGCACACCTCGAATGCCCTGGCTTTCATTTCTATGGTAATTTTCTGGCTGGTACACCATTTGCAGCTTTAGGACATAACCAAAACGGCGGATGGGGCCTTACCATGTTTGAAAACGATGATGTAGATTTTTTCAGAGAAAGGCTTAACCCTCAAAACCCGAATCAGGTTTGGTACAAAGACCATTGGGAAAACCTGAATACCTATCAGGAAAGCATTAAAGTAAAAGGCGCACAAGACATAAAAATTAACATTAAGCGTTCGCGCCACGGTATACTAATGAATGATAGTTTTGATAAAATGGCAAAAGAAAAAGACCCGATTGCTTTATGGTGGGTGTTTAACCAGTTTCCAAGCCATTTATTGCAGAATTTCTACGACCTGGCGCATGCCAGGAATGCCGGAGAAGCCTCTAAAGCGGTAAGTACTCTGGCTGCACCAGGATTAAATTTTATGTGGGCAGATACCGCCGGTAATATTGCCTGGTGGGCCGCAGGGAAACTACCCAGAAGACCCGCACACGTTAACCCGATGCTCATTCTGGACGGTACCACAGGTAAGGATGACCCATTAGGCTGGCTTGATTTTTCGCAGAATCCACAGATTCTGAACCCTGCGCGTGGGGTTTTATACACAGCCAATAACCAACCGGCGGATATGGGTACGGGGCCAGTACCCGGTTATTATGTACCGGGAAACCGCGCAAAACGCATTGAGCAATTGTTGTTTACAGATAAAAAAGACTGGACACCAGAGGAGGTAAGAAAAGTAATTAATGATGTAACATCAACCAGTTATAAAAGCTTACTGAAAGACATTATACCTATCCTATTTGCCGAAAACTTATCTCCTTTAGCAAAAAAGTCAATTGAGAGACTGATTCCGTGGGATGGCGCTCATCAATTGAATAACGTTGAACCGACCATCTTCTACCGATTCATTTATTACATGCTGGTAAATACAGTAAAGGATGAACTAGGCCAGGAAGTGTTTGCTTCTTTTGAACACAATGTCAATTTTAAAAGAAACATGATTGCCATGTTAAAAAAAGAAGATTCTCCGTGGTGGGACAACGTAAATACTCCTGAACGTGAAACCCGTAGACAGATACTTACCAAATCTATCAATGATGCGGCAGCCAGTCTGGAAAAACAATTGGGTGGAGATATAGAAAAATGGCAATGGGAAAAAGTGCATACCCTTACGCACAAGCATCCGCTGGGTATTTTACCGGTTGTAGGGAAATTCTTTAACGTAGGGCCGTTTCCGGCACCCGGAGGCCGCGAAACCATCAATAATCTTGATTTTCAGATGGATTCTACCGGTGTATATGACATTAGCTATGGCCCTGCACTGCGCCGTATTATTGATTTTGGGTATCCTGATAAAGGCACCAGCATATTGCCCACCGGCCAGTCTGGCAATATAATGAGCAAACATTACAGTGACCAGGCACAAATGTACGTAAACGGAGAAGCCCGCCCCGAGCTAATGAATAGAACTGCCATTGAGAAAGTACAAACAGGAAAAATACTTTTTAAACCCTGATTAATGGGCCAATTGCTGCTCGTGATATTTTATTAAGGCCTGGTATGTCAGGCCTATTTCTTTTCTCTGCTTTATTATAATGTTATAAATGGAAGAAGGCATGAATTTTTCGCCCAACTGAAGCACGGTATCGTATGCAACAATTGTTTCATCGTCACCTTGTCGGCATTCCTCAACCAACCTAACGTCGGTGGGTTTTCTGAACCACCCCCTTATTCCCTGCATTACATTTTTCCACATGGCTGCCAGGCTTACATCTTCGGCAACTTCTTCTCCTAAGGCTTTTACTTCTCGCTGTAATTCTCTGGCAAAGCTGCCTCTTTTTTCAGCTTCACTGAGCATGGCATCGCGCATGTCTTTTGATGCTGTACTGCCAGCTGCTTCTATGTAAGCCTCCTGTGCATCAAGGTTATGAATAATCAGATAATTCAATTCTCTGGCAATTTTTTCTGTTTCCATAAAAAACAATTGTTTGGATGAGTTACTTCCGGCTGCCTCTCTTTTGTCATTGGATATTTTCAGGCACCAGACTCTCAAGCATCTGCACAAGTTGCCGGGTTATTTCATTTACAACATTGGGGGTATCCAAGGCTTTAATATATATACCAGCACGCTTATTCCAATTTTTCTTGTACTGCTTAAGAGTTAAGGGTTCAATCTTAAAAAACAGGCAAAAAAAATATTCCAAAAGAGCAAAACCTTTTGTTATAGAAAAAATTGGGCAATTATAGCCTCACATTTGTTGTTTTATAGCATTGTTTTACTTTATAGCTTCAGAAGTGTTTTTAACTTCCAGAGTGCAAGACCTATCACCACACCAATGCTGTCGGCAAGACCATCTTTAAAATCACAACTTCTATGAAAAGATTCAGGCAATGAGGCCTGCCAAAACTCAATAAGCACACCCAGAAGCACACCGTAGAGGAGGGTCTGCCCATATTTTCCAAAGGCGGCCTGCCAACAAAATGCCCAGGCACCAAATGCAAGAAAATGCGCTGTTTTGTCGCTCATATTGCCGGGCATCTCAATATTTTTACTGGGCAAAGAACACAAAACCAATATCAGAAGGGTTACAGCAAATGCCAGGTATTTACTACTAAGAAAATTGTTAATTGCTTTTTTAAAACTCATAGAATTAAAATTTGTAATTGCGGTGCTAAATATACCCTCACCTGCACAATTTAAGTAACTGAATTAAGGTAAAAATTATCCTTAAAAAACAAGAAGATAAATTGCTACTGATAAAATATGAGTATTCTAATTTTTTCTAAAATAAAATAAATAAATTAATTAATAAGATGTGAAACTCAAATTCATTACCGTAAAAAAATGCTAAATTCGCAAGCATAGCAACAACACCACCGTTAATTTATGGCAGACGCGACTGAGAAATCTTTAAATTTTATCGAGCAAATTATTGAAAATGACCTCGAAACAGGTAAATATAATGGAAGAGTTCTGACCCGTTTTCCTCCTGAACCAAATGGCTACCTGCACATTGGCCATGCAAAATCTATTTGTCTGAATTTTGGCGTAGCCCTTAAATATGGTGGACAAACCAACCTGCGTTTTGACGACACCAACCCGGTTACAGAAGATACAGAATATGTAGAGTCTATAAAAAATGATGTGCAATGGCTGGGTTTCAATTGGGCCAACGAGTTTTATGCCTCAGACTACTTTGAGCAACTCTACGAGTTTGCCAAAAAATTGATCAATAAGGGTCTTGCCTATGTAGATGACAGTACCTCTGAAGAAATGGCAGCCATGAAAGGCACGCCTGTTGAACCGGGCATTAACAGCCCCTTCAGAAACCGCAGCATTGAAGAAAACATGACCTTGTTTGAGCAAATGAAAAACGGAGCGTTTGCAGAAGGTACGCGTGTGCTGAGAGCTAAAATTGATATGGCGGCTCCGAATATGCTCATGCGTGACCCTATTATTTACCGTATAAAATTTGCAAAACACCATCGTACCGGCGATAAATGGTGCATTTACCCTATGTACGACTTTGCACATGGGCAGTCTGACTCAATTGAAGGCATTACGCATTCTATTTGTACGCTTGAGTTTGTACCTCACCGTGAGCTTTACGACTGGTGCATTGAAAACCTGGAGATTTTCCCTTCCAGACAATATGAATTTGCACGTTTGAACCTTACCTACACAGTAATGAGTAAGCGAAAATTGTTGCAATTGGTAAATGAAGGCCACGTAACCGGATGGGACGACCCCCGTATGCCTACTATTTCAGGTTTGCGCAGAAGAGGTTATACACCTGAGGCCATCCGAGATTTTTGCGACAGAATAGGCGTAGCCAAAAGAGATAACCTGATAAGTGTAGGGCTGCTTGAATTTTGTATCAGAGAACAACTCAACAAATCGGCTACCCGTGTAATGGCAGTGCTTGACCCTGTGAAAGTGGTAATTACTAATTACCCGGAAGGAAAGACTGAAATACTGACCACTGAAAATAACCCCGAAGACCCTGAAGGTGGCACGCGTACTATGCCGTTCAGCAGGGAGATTCTGATTGAAAAAGACGATTTCATGGAGAATCCGCCGAAAAAATATTTCCGTTTGGCACCTGGCCAGATGGTACGTCTGAAAAGCGCCTATATTATCCGCTGCGATGAAGTGCTAAAAGACGAAAACGGTGAGATTACTGAACTGAGATGCGAGTATATAGAGAACTCCAGGAGCGGCCAGGATACCTCCGGAATTTCGGTAAAAGGAACTATCCATTGGGTTTCTGCAGCTGATGCGATCAAGGCAGAAGTTAGGCTTTATGACCGACTGTTTAAAGTTGAAGACCCCGGCAGCGAAGAAGGCGATTTTAAAGAGTATATCAATACCGATTCGCTTGAAGTAATCAATGCATACCTTGAGCCGTCGCTTAAAGAGGCTGTAACGGGCGTAAATTATCAGTTTCTCAGAAAAGGGTATTTTTGTCTTGACAAAGATGCAACAGAAAACAAACTCATTTTTAACCGCACTGTTAGCTTGAAAGACACCTGGGCTAAAGAAAGCGGCAAATAAAAAGCATTTATAGCGCTTTTGTTTACAAATTAATCAGGCCTCCGGAAAGAGTATAAAAACTTACCGGAGGCTTTATTTTAGCAGGTAAATTTAAACCCTATACCATGTACATTTTCTATTTTTACGGCAGGCTCATCTATCAGCATTTTTCTGAGCCTGGTTATGAAAACGTCAAGACTTCGGCCTAAAAAATAATCGTCTCGACCCCAAATGGCCGTCAGAATATCTTCACGTTTAATAACCTGATTTTTTCTTTCACATAAATACCTCAGCACCTCTGCTTCACGGTTAGTCAGTTGCTCAGTCTTTTGTTCTGATTTAAGCGAAAGTTGCTGATAATTGAAATCATAGTTACCCAGTTTCCAGACGCCCTGGCCTTCAAAATCTACCTTCGAAATATCTTTCCGCTTCAGAAAAACCTTAATCCGTAAACTAAGCTCCTCAATACTGAAAGGCTTGGTTATGTAATCGTCACCACCTACTTTAAGGCCTGCAATGCGGTCTTCCTGCATACCTTTGGCGGTCAGAAAAATAACCGGAATCTGCAGGTTCTGTTTTCTGATTTTCTCGGCCAGACTAAACCCGTCCAGTTCGGGTAGCATTACATCAAGCAGGCAAAGGTCATATTTCTCTTTGGTAAAACTTTTCCAGGCCTCCTTACCATCCTTAAAATGGCTTACTTCATATCCCTCCATTTCCAGGCTGTCTTTTGTTACATACCCCAGGTTGGGGTCATCTTCCACATATAATATTTTGGGCATAATCTGGCTTTATAAGTCTTTTGGGTAAACGGTTTTTATTCCTGGTTCATTATAACTGTAAATGTACTTCCCTCGCCAAGCTTGCTTTCAACTTTAATTTCCCATTTGTGTGCTCTTACAATTTGTCTTACATAGCTGAGCCCCAACCCAAAGCCTTTTACATTGTGTGTGTTACCGGTAGGAACCCGGTAAAACTTATTAAAAATTTTATTGATATTTTCGCTGCTTATGCCTATGCCCTTATCAATTATGGAAAGAACCAGACCTTCGTCAGTATTTTCGGTTCTTACTGTAATATCCGGCACTTTCTCTGAATACTTAATAGCGTTTTCAAGTAAGTTCCTGATCAGACTTATCAACTGCACTCTATCTGCATAAATACTGGTTCTGGTTGCATGCAGCTCCAGTTTCAGTGAATCTTCCAGTTCTGCTTTCACCCCTTCTGTTACATCATCAATGAGGCTGTGCAATTCCTGCAGCTGAATATCCAGTTGCAGCCTTCCTTTATCCATTCTGGCAGTATTCAGTACGGATTCAACCTGATTTTTAAGTCTGTTGTTTTCTTGTCTGATGATACTCACATATTTTCTTAAACGCTCGGGCTGGTCTAATATTTTCGGCTGGCTTAAAACATCCGTAGCTACCCTGATGGTAGAGATGGGCGTCTGAAACTCGTGCGTCATATTATTAATAAAATCACGCTGTACTTCACTCAGCCGCTTTTGCTTTAGGATGATAAACATGGCATACCCGAAAAACAAGGTAACAATAAGCGTAATAAGTGAAGAAATGAGCCAGATATCAAGTCTGCTGGCCAGGTAACTGGTTTTACCGGGGAATCTAACTCCAAAATAATTGAGGTATTTGTCTGTCTTCGGAAGATTCTTTTGTGCATGGACACTCTCCTCAAAATCAGAGTTAATATAAGCACCGTAAACTATATTGTCGGTATCGCAATTATAAATACCATACTCAAAATCTGTTAACAGATTTTGCTTTTTAAACTCATCTTTCAGATAATGCTCCAGCACATCTGCATTAAGTGGCGCCCTTAAATTGGCAACATAATAATCAGACGAAAGCTGGGTAACGGGATTTTCAATAACAGATAGCTTATAAAGTGACGATATTTTATTGGTTACATTACGCAAAGAAATCATTACAGTTTGCCTGAACTGCTGTTCCTTCAAATCAAATGCCTTCTTTACCCAATACGCCTGCACTGCAATAATTCCAGTAATAGAAAGTGTGCCAAGAATAATCAATAGCCTGATTGTATTTCTGCTCAAAACCGAAGAGTTTTTTTGTAAAATTAAGTAAAAGACAAGGTATTGACAAAATAATAATTGGAGGCCAATTGTGCATTCATAGAAAAAATTATGTAAAATCTAAAAAATCTTTTAAAAACAAACGCTACCCTTTGAAAAGGAAAATTTTCTACCTTAATTTGCCCCGTACATGAAACTTATCTAAATCTAAAAAATTCTATTCTCTTTTTTTCTAAAGCGCTATGCAAAAATTACAAACCCTCGATTACGTCGTATTTCTCTTTTACTTTATTCTGGTATCGGGCTATGGCTATTGGATTTATCAGCGAAAAAAATCTAAACAAGCTTCAACAAAAGATTTTTTCCTTGCTGAAGGGTCTCTTACGTGGTGGGCTATTGGTGCCTCGCTGATTGCCTCCAACATTTCTGCAGAACAAATGATTGGTATGTCTGGCAATGGTTTTTCCATGGGTCTGGCTATTTCAACTTATGAATGGATGGCCGCTGCCACGCTTATTGTGGTTGGTGTGGTTTTTATGCCTATTTATCTGAAAAACAAGATATTTACCATGCCGCAGTTTCTTAATCAGCGTTACAACTCAACTGTGAGTCTGATTATGGCCGTATTCTGGCTGGCTTTGTATATCCTTGTAAACCTTACCTCTATTCTGTATCTGGGTGCGTTAGCGGTATCAGGTATTTCAGGCATTGATTTTACCGTTTGTATGATTGGCCTGGCCATTTTTGCTATTGTAATTACTATCGGTGGTATGAAAGTAATCGGCTTTACAGATGTAATTCAGGTATTCTTCCTGATTATTGGTGGTTTAGCTACAACGTATCTGGCTGTAACGCTGGTTTCTACAGAGTATGGCGGGTTAGAAAGCCTTACTAATGGATTAAAACTGATGACAGAGAAATCTGAAGACCACTTCCACATGATTTTCCATAAAGGAGACCCGCATTATATGGCACTACCGGGCTTAACAGTTTTAATCGGAGGGATGTGGATTGTGAATCTGAACTACTGGGGATGTAACCAATACATTACGCAGCGTGCTTTGGGAGCCGATTTGAAAACCGCGCGTGAAGGTATTTTATTTGCAGCGTTTCTGAAACTTTTAATGCCCATTATTGTAACTTTACCGGGTATTGCGGCATATACGTTATATCAGAAAGGGTTGTTTCAGAAGGAAATGCTGGGTGCAGATGGCACACTTAATCAGGACAACGCCTATCCGGTATTATTGAACCTGCTGCCTATGGGGCTGAAAGGTCTTTCATTTGCGGCGCTAACTGCTGCTATTGTAGCATCTTTAGCTGGTAAAGCCAATAGTATTTCTACCATTTTTACGCTTGATATTTTTAAAAATTATATCGGTAAAAATGCATCTGAGAAACACCTGGTATGGATTGGCCGCGTAACTATAGTGGTATCTATGATATTGGCCATTGTGGTGTCGCCTTATATGGGTATCGACAAAAAAGGTGGTTTCCAGTTTATTCAGGAAATGACTGGTCTGTTATCGCCAGGTATTTTCGCCTCATTTGTGATGGGTTTCTTCTGGAAACGTACCAATTCAGCAGGTGCTTTGTTTGCCATTGTAGGTGGTTTCTTAATTGCACTGTCTTTGCATAACAACTGGATGCCGTTTGCTGACTGGACCACCGTTCCGTTCCTTGACCGCATGGGTATTGTGTTTCTGATTTGCGTGGCTGTTATGTTTATTCTAGGCTTTATCTTGCCAGATGAAGGTAAAGGACTTGAAATTGACGCTAGCATGTTTAAAGTACAAGGGATTTTTGCTTTTGGCGCAGTAGCCGTAATCGTTATCCTGATTGGCTTGTATTGGTACTTCTGGTAATATTTTTTTGAATCTTAGTATATTAAAAGCCACCGTCAGTTTTAATTTGTATTGAATGCCGCTTAAATAAAGACGGTGGCTAAAATAAGTACCGCACTATAAACCCAATTAAAAATTTAAAAACGTGCTTTAGTAATCAAATCTTAAAAGCTAAACTTTACCTGAATTATAAATTAGCGGCCCAAACATCATTTTGATGCTGCTAACTTCAAACCCCGGGCACATTCTACTTGTATATTACAATTGTTCTTGCTCTTAAATATACATGTGGTGACTTTAAAGAAAAAACCGGATTATTTTTGCTAATTCTAAATGTTTGTTCATTAATACATGCTTGTTAACAACTGGCTGTAAGCAAGCATATATAGGTTGTAGTTAGACCTGATGACTTTTTTTAAAACCCTTTTACCCTATTTATCTGTTATTTATAAATACTCATTCCAAAAATATATCCTAAGCTAGTAAATAACTTTTGCAGAAGCCCAAAACTGTACGCCTTATAACTTACCCAATGAATAAAAACAACTACCGTTATATACCTGAATTAGATGTAATACGCGGAATTGCCATACTGATGGTATTTTTTTACCACACGCAACTAAGTATTTTTCCTCCATACGAAATAAGAAACTATACCGATAGTGGCATACTTGATTTACGGTCAACAAAAGATTTAATTTTCAACTTTTTGCCTTTCACATTTGGAGAACTAGGCGTTGAGTTATTTCTGGTTATCAGTGGATTTGTCATTCACTTAGGCTTTTTAAATAGTCAGGACCGGTTTAATGTAAAGCAATTTTATGTAAGAAGGTTTTTCCGCATTTATCCCCCGTACCTGTTAGTGCTGCTATTCTTTATTGTTTTCAGGAATATGTCTTTTTCACCTAAAGACATACTTTTACATATATTGCTGATTCACAATCTCTCAGACGCATCGTTTTTCTCAATCAATCCTTCATTTTGGACCCTGGCTCTAGAGGTTCAACTTTACCTGGCTTATCCTTTGTTTTTGTACTTCAGAAAAAAAATTGGTATTCGAAACACAGTAGCTGGTTTAACGCTTCTTCATTTTGCCTGCACATTTATACTTGAAACGTTCATGAAAGATAGTATACCGCTGCCAATGGCACTTTCTATGCCTGTGCTTTGGTTTACATGGGGTGCCGGCGCCCTGGCGGCTGAGTTATACTGGGAGAACAAAAAGATTTTCAAGCAAAAGCCTCTTCTATACCTTTTGGTATTTCTTGTGTTGCTTCCTGTTTGCAAATACTTTATGGTCGCGCATTATTTTACAATAGCGGTGTCGGTATGTGCCTGGCTGGCATTGTTAGAATGGTTTTTGTATAAAAAACAGGAAGATCCATTTTTTCTAAAACCATTGTTTCGTGTTTTGGCAGGTATTGGTGTTTGCAGCTACAGTTTATACCTCATACACCAGCCTTATTTGTTCGATTTACTAAAACACCTTGGTCATTTTAAATTTATTATGGTTCATCTGGTAGCCAGCCCATTGGCCGCTCTGTTTATTTTTACCATTATTGCTTACGGACTCTATCAGTTTGTTGAATTACCTTCTGTTGAATTAGGAAAAAGACTCTGGAAAAAATACGGCAACCCCTAATGAGATTAGGAGTTGTTACAAAAATCAAATAAAATTTACATTACGATAACCCTGACATTTAGTTTATTATAGATATAATAAATATGCAAAATACGGGTGCCTGAATTAATAACAGGTACCCGCATTTTTTTAATTCCGACTCATCATTTAAACACTAAATCCCAGTTTTATTTTGTATCGCCAGCGGTCTTTTCCAATTTCGTTTTCAAGTTTAAGCACTTCATGCGTTTTTTTACTTATCCAGAAAACCTCCTTATAACCTTTCGCTTCATGCGTTAGCAACCAGCATTCTACTTTTATGTTATCGTACCCGTTAAGCTGCGCGGTACCAGTAACTGTATAAGCCTCAAATTTGGGTGCCAGATAACCGGGTTCATAAAACGGAATCATGTAAGTGGTTTTTAACTTATAAGCAAGCAAAGGGAATACCTCCAGATCAAGATGCCAGTTTAATGAATATTGATTAATTGCTGTCTGAAAAGCCTTCCAGGGCAGTTTTCGGTTAGCCGTTGTGTCTGCATCAGTTAGTGGCACATTATTAATGCTGGCCGTTTTTGCCATAAAATCAAACTCGCTGCTGCCTCTTTGCTTCCACCAGCTTTGATGATAAAGTGGCGCAAAGGTTTTCTTATCGTTTACAGAGGTAACAGTATGTACGATGGTGTCGCGGTCATCCCATGTCTGTTTTACGATGATAGCATTATTGCCTTTAAAATTTCCGAAAGTAATACTTCTTGTCCAGAACTGGGGCCGAGACCGGGCCGCATCCTTCCCCATTTTGAAATAAACCAGATAGCGGTGAGCGCCTTCTTTTAAATAACTTGTTTTTACTTTGCTTGCGTCTACCCAAACAGAGTCTTGAGCTTTTGATGAAAAATTAAATGCTAATGAAAAAATCAGCATAATTGGGATTTGATGTTTCATTACCTAATTTGATTATTATATTGTTGATTACTCTTTAAATTTGTCTGGAACTACAATAAAACCAACCCGGTTTGTTAAACCTGCACTTGGTAAGATTCCTGCATAAACCGCTTTGAAAGGCGTTTTTTGTCGGCTTTTCGTTTACCGCCATAAATTTATCTGAATATCTAATGCAGGGTATGCTACAACTTACAGACAACAGCCATGTATTGATACAAAGCCATTTGCAACACAGATACAATGATTTCAGCCGCTTGTGGGGCTGAAATGGTTGTTGGCAGACAAAAGCGTCAGCATCCGATATTTTATTATAAATTTAGGTTTAGTTTTATACCTTACCTGTGTGGTTCATGCAAAGCCGTATTTTACATCATTTTGCTTTCTGGCTTGGTTATTTATTGTTCAAGACCTATCTCAATTTTGAGACCCTGGCTTACAATCAACCCAAAGAAAGTTATTTCCGTCTTTTTTTTCTGGCCTTAGGCATCCAGTCAATATACCTCATAGTCAAAATACCACTGGTATATAGCATTCTGTATTTTACGGGGCAATTCCTGAGCAAAAGATGGGGAATAATAAAAACCATAAGCCTTACTGCAATTGCTTTTATGGTTGCCATTCCTGGTTTTCTGGTACTTACCTATTGGGTACAGAAATATATTTTACACCACTCAATGGAGAATGAAAGCTATTTATCGGCAGCCAGTTTTTTTTACGCTTTTTTTCTTCTGGGCTTTACCTGTGGCATTGCACTTGTGTTTAAACTAATAAGACAGAACATTAAAACACGAGAACTGGTACAGGAATTGGCCAAAGAAAGGCTGGCCACCGAACTCAGATTTCTGAAAGCACAAACAAACCCTCATTTTTTGTTCAATACACTCAATAATATTTATGGCCTTGCCAGAAAAAAATCTGACGATACGGCGGAAGTTGTACTGCGATTATCGAAATTATTGCGGTTTATGCTATATGAAACCAATAAACCATTTTTGCCTGTGGAAGTAGAACTGAAGATAATAGAAGATTACCTTGAACTGGAAAAAATACGGTATAACCAAAGGTTGAAAATTGGTTTCAGCAAAACACTAGACAACCAGAGCATACCCATTGCCCCATTAATTTTGTTACCTTTTATAGAAAATGCCTTTAAGCACGGTGTTGGCGAAAGTATCCATAATTCATTTATTAACATTAATATAAAGCTAAAAAATGGATACCTTTTTTATGAGGTAGAAAACTCTAAGTCGGAAGATGTGAGTGTTGAAAATAATGAAAAAATAGGCCTGATTAATGTAAGCAGACAACTGGAGTTATTATATCCTGAACACCGGCTTACGATAAGCCAGTTGCCGTCTAGTTTTAAAATAGTATTGGAAATAAATCTGATCAGTCATGCAACTATTTAACTGCCTTATAGTAGAAGATGAGCCTCTGGCCGCCGAAATTCTGCAGGACTACATCAGCGAGGTACCCTTTTTGCAATTAATAGCCGTTTGCCCCAATGCCATATTGGCTACAGATGTACTACACAGGCACAAAATAGATTTGATTTTCCTTGATATCAACCTTCCGAGGTTGAAGGGCATCGACTTCATCAAAACTTTGCATAGCCCGCCAAAAGTTATTCTGACAACCGCCTACCATGAATACGCGCTTGAGGGCTATGAACATAATGTTCTTGATTACCTGCTGAAACCTATTGAATTGAGCCGTTTTCTGAAGGCAGTAAATAAAGTGAGTCCAAATAGCTTATTACCACCAGTTTCAGTGCATCAGGCAGAAAAGAAATACCGCTATTTTAATGTAAACAAGAAAAACATTAAGATTTACTATGATGAGATTCTTTATATTGAAAGCCAGCGCGAATACATTAAAATCACAACTGCTTCTCATGAAATTTTAACCAAACTTGCTTTAAGTGAAATTGAAGAAGAGTTACCAAAGGCAAATTTTCTGCGGGTGCATAGGTCTTTTCTGGTGGCCATAAATAAAATTGAGGCCTTTACCGCCACTGATGTTGAGATTAAAGGCAGACAGATTCCTATCGGACGCGGGTATAAAGAGGAAGTCTGGTTGGTTTTGGGTAATAAAAACGGGCAGTTTTAATAAAAAGAGGTATTTTTGCAAATCGTTCTAAATACTGAATAAGATTTAATGAAAATTGCCGCTATTGATATTGGTTCAAACGCAGCCCGGATGCAAATTTCGTCGGTGCTGCATGACAAAAAGAAAATTAGCTTCAAAAAAGTAGAATACGTGCGATTTGCCCTGCGCCTGGGTATGGATGTGTTTAATTCAGGCAAGATATCGTACGAAAGTGAAGCCAGAATAAAAAAACTATTGATGGCCTACCGGTTATTGATGGAACTTCATGAAGTAGACGCTTATATGATATGCGCCACATCTGCCATGAGAGAAGCAGAGAATGGCAGTAATATTGTGGAGCGAATAAAAAATGAACTGGGCATGGAGATTCACCTCATTGACGGTGAAAAAGAGGCCGAGCTCATCAACAATGTGATAATTGCAGTTCTTGAAAACGACAAAACATACCTTCATATTGATGTAGGAGGAGGAAGCACCGAACTGAATATCTACAAAGGGAGAACCAAAATAGCAGCAAAATCTTTCAAAATAGGTTCGGTTCGGTTGCTCGAACATAAGGAAGCGCCCGACGTATGGCGAAAAATGAAAGCATGGGTTAATGAAACGATACCCGTGCATGAAAAGGTAATAGCTGTAGGTACAGGGGGTAATATCTCCAAGCTTTTTAACATGATTGAAAGCAAACCTAACGGCATGGCATCGCTGGAAGAACTGGAAAGAAAACGTAATTATATTGACCAGTTTACACTTGAAGAGCGAATCAATCTCTTACAGCTCAATGCCGACCGTGCCGATGTAATTGTACCTGCATCTGACATCTATATTTCGGTTATGAAATGGGCAGAAGCGGATGAAATCATTGTTCCTGACCTTGGCCTGAAAGACGGCATTCTGTTACTTGTGTATGAAACATTATTGAACGAGGAAAACTAATGAAAAAGAGAAACATTACCTGCACAGCACTGATTACTGCGGGTTTAGGTCTGGTATTGTTATTATCTTCGTGGGGAATCTGGGGGCATCAGCATATTAATAAATCGGCGGTTTTTGCTTTGCCTGACGAGCTCCGCGTTTTCTTTTACAACCACCTTGATTTTATTACGGAGGAATCTAACATACCTGATTTAAGAAAATATACCCTGAATGATAAAACTGAGAATCCGCGCCATTATATTGATATTGAAGACTTCAAGACGCCAATTGATGACATTGCAAGAACAAGCAAAGAGGCTTATGCCAGATACGACAGCAAAATGCTTCAGTCAAGTGGCATATTACCCTGGTACATTCAGGAAGTAACCGACAAACTTACAAAATCAATGCAAGGCAAAAGAAAAACCGAGGTTCTTTTTCTTGCCGCCGACCTGGGCCATTATCTGGCCGATGCCCACATGCCTTTGCATACATCAAGCAACCACAACGGACAGTTGACCAATCAGACGGGTATCCACTCTTTCTGGGAAGCGCAACTACCTGAAACTTATGGCCCCGGGTATGGTTTTAATATCAATCAGGCAAAATACATAGACGATATAACCAAAGAAACCTGGCGTATCATCCAACATTCGCATGAACTGGCCGATACTTTGTTAGCAAAAGACAGAGAATTAAGAAAGACTTTTCCGGCTGATAAAATCTTTAAGAAAGATGAAAACGGGAAAATTGTAAGAAACAAATTCAATCAGGCCGTTTATAGCAAAGAGTATGCTGAGCTATACCACCAGGCATTGGGAGGTATGATAGAAAACCAGATGAAAGAGGCTATTACTGCCACAGCCAATTTCTGGTTTACTGCCTGGGTGAATGCCGGAAAACCTGATTTAAAAGCATTAGATGATGAGGGGCTTACCAAAAGAAACAGACCTTATCTTAAAAAAGACCTGAAAGCCTGGCAGAAAGGGAAGTTGACCTTACTGAAAACAGAGCCTGAATATTAAAAACCCCGGCCCTCCCTACACTGGTTACCCCATTGCAGGGAGGGAATAAAAGGGTCAAACATTTCACTCATTCGGCTTTCCGGCTTAGCTATTTCGTTTCACAGTCTGGCTGGTAAACGTACTTTCAAAAATTTTATCGGCATTACCGGTTTCAAAACCTTCTCTTCTGTGTTCACGCGTAATAGATGCGGGTTCTAAATGCTGATACTCCGGCAATACTTTACGCTCGGCAAACTCTACATAACTGCCAGAAATAGGATGCACCTCACCGCCCTCAAAAGTTGCATCAATGATTTCGGCTACGGTTGAGCTTTGCAATAAACCTCCATCCGGACTAATTTTTATTTTACCGCCCGCATCATTCAGCTTCACACCGGTTTTTTCAAGAAAAGCATTAAACTCCTGAATAGTGTTGTAGCCTGCTTTCAGGTTGTGCACACTAATGGTGTAATGATTCAGGTAATAACGATTATAGATTACCCATGCCGCATATTCACTGGCTTTCAGCAGTGTTGAATAATCTTGCCAGGTTGGTATGCGCCATAAGGGCTGATGCAAAAAAGCATCTATGGCGGCGCCATCGTTCAGGTTCAGGCTATCAACCGGGTCTGCTTTTACCTCATCAGTATAGCTTCTGATAATATCCTGAATATCTTCAGGTAAATCATTTACCCTTAGCTCACTTACAAATATTCTGGGATACTCCGGCCTTGGCGGAGAAAACCAGTAGGCATCCAGCTTTTTACCTTCGAAATAGAAATAATCGCGTTTCTGGTAGCCCAAATGAATAAATATTTTCTCAAAAGATTTTATCCCCAATTGTGGCACTCCCATAGTTCTGAAAGCAATATGGTCGTTTTCTATTTCATTGGCATCGGCAATTATGCCCGTGGCAATCATACCATTGGTAACCTTCTCTACATCAGGTACCCGTTCGCGATAACGTCGCATCAGGCCTTCCAACACATACGTTAAAGTTGCTGTTCTATTTTCCATTAGTTATTCTCCTTTTTAAAAAATTGACCGTTAGTGGTTGTCAGATACTCACCCAATCGGATATCTTCCTGTTTAATAAAGCCCTCCTGAGGCAACTTGCCGTCGGCAACCATCTCTACCACTGCCGCTACAGATGCGGCCGTTGTCCAGGATATTGCCCTCCAATGCTTTCCGTCAATCTCAATCGGCAGATACGCCTCATAAAACTCTTCCCGGGCCAGTTCTTCTCCTTTCCAGCCTTCTACCACGGCATAAACATACACCACGTCTTCCTGCACGGCAGGTTTAGCTTCTGTCAGAATCTGCTCTACCAATGCACGTTTATCTTTCAGAATGAGTTCATACAATAGAAACTTCATGAGACGCGCATGGCCCGGATACCTGATAGTTTTGTAGTTGAGGGTATCTACCATTCCTGCGTAGGTTTCGCACATCGTACCCAAACCTCCGGATGTGCTGAAGGCCTCAAACTCCTGGCCCTCAATCTGAATATGTTCCACACCATCCAACGATGGCACCATTTTGCGTGTGCCGTTATGAATCACCTCTGCATCATTAATATACTCATTTATTACACCGGCTGGCGACCAAGTAAACGAGTAACCCAACAAGCCATTAGGATAGCGCGGTAATGCGCCCACACGCAGTTCAATATCACGTAATCTGGTAAACCTGCTGGCTAAATCTGCACCTATTATGCCAATTAAACCTGGCGCCAGACCACATTGCGGAGCCATTACAGCTTTGGCGGTCTTAGCCATTTCTCTGATAGCTGCCGTGGTGGGTACATCTTCAGTTAAATCAAAATAATGTACCCCAAACTTATGTGCGGTTTCGGCTATAGGCAAATTAAGGTTATAAGGCATGGCAGAGACTACTGCCTCAAAACTCGGAATTGTTTTTTCTAAAAAATTAACGTCGGTTACGTCCCCAAGAATAACTTCAAAGGGCAACTCAAAATCGGGGTATCGTTTGTCCATACCCATAACGGTAAAGCGTTTAGCGAGTAACACTCCAACTAAAGACCCCACCTTTCCCATACCTATTACAAGAACGTTTTTCATGACAGGTGCTAAATAAAGTGATGATGAAATTTATTAAGGGAACAACCATACATTCATTTTCATGTACGTATAAATAACCAGACCACCCCACGCATGGTAAGGACATGAGTATTTAAACCAACATGGAAACAATGATTAGAAACTGATGTTCAGAGAGAAAAGAAATAAAGACCCTTGTTCGTGTCAGGAACAAATGAGCAGGCGCTTCTAAGATAAGCGAGCCGTGCCAGGTGGTATTTCAGGTCTTTAAACAAGTGAGAAGTTTTTTTGAGCAAATGTAAATAATAGAACAGAAAATTCAAGAAATAAGGTAAAAATAAAATGAGCCATCCCTCCCGGAATGGCTCAGCAGACAATTATCAGATAGCTTATTAAGAAATATTTCCCAGTAGGCTTTCTTCCTGCTCTAAAAACGGCTGGCTTTTCAGGCGTTTGCCTGTGGCTTTATAAATTGCGTTGGCAATTGAGCCACCTGTTGGCGGTAATGCAGGTTCACCCAACCCGGTCGGGTCTATACCGTTATTAACAAAATGCACCTCAACCGCAGGTATCTCGTTCATTTTTATCAGGCGGAACGTATTGAAGTTGCTTTGTGCAGGTGTCCCTTCTTTAAAAGTAAGGTTACCATACATGGCATGCCCCATACCGTCTACAATGCCCCCAATTACCTGGTTTCTGGCACCGCTTTGATTTACAACAACGCCGCAGTCAACCGCTGCATAAATTTTTTGTAAAACCGGTTTGCCTTTCTTTACCACTACCTCTGCTACCTGTGCTACATAAGACGCATGAGAGAAGTAAACACTAAAGCCCAGGCTTATTCCTTTCCGTTTTTTAAACCAGCCTGATTTTTCTGCTGCCATTTCAATAACGGTCTTCATACGGTCAATATCATAACGAACAGGCCCGGCTGGCGAAGTTCTGGCTTTTTCAAGGAGGTCTAGTCTGAACTGCACTGCATCTTTGCCCGCAGCAATGGCTACTTCATCTATAAATGACTGCTCGGCAAACGCCAGAAAGTTAGTAATTGGCGCTCTCCAGGGGCCGGTTGTAATCGGCGATTTATGGTCTATTGAATCTATCAACAGATTCGGCACAGCGCCAGACGGAAAGTTGTTTTCACGGGTGCTGTTACCGGCATTGATACCTACGCCACGAAGCGAATAAGCTATCATATTACCTTGCTTATCGAGGGCGGCACGGAAACGGTAACGAACAGCAGGGCGGTAGCTTCCGCCTGTCATGTCGTCTTCGCGCGTCCAGATTACCTTTACCGGAGCTTTTACCAGATTAGACACCTCAACGGCTTCCAGCACGTAGTCGGTACCCAAACGGCGGCCAAAGCCTCCTCCCATTCGGGTAAGCTCTACTGTTACCTTTTCAGGGGCGATATTCAATAATTTGGCAGTTTGTGTCTGTGCTGCCTGTGGGGTTTGCGTAGGGCCTACTAACTCTACGCCGTCCGGTTTTACATGCGCAAAGAAGTTCATAGGCTCCATTGGATTATGTGGCAGGAACGGACATTGGTACTCAGATTCCACAATTTTAGCGGCACTTTTAAAAGCCTCTTCTACATTCCCTTCTTTACGTCTTACATCTGCCTTGGGCGAATCAAGAAGCTCCTTGAAAATTCGGTTATGGTCTTCGGTGCTTTCAAGGTTGCCCTCTTTCTCCCATTCTATTTTCAGGGCTTCTCTGGCTTTTTTTACTTCCCAGGTAGACTTACCTACAACTGCTACCTTATTTTTGAACGAAACCACATCTACAATGCCGGGCATGGCTTTGGCGGCAGAGGCATCAAAAGACTTTAATTTCAAACCAAAAGCAGGTGGCCGCTGAATCATGGAAAACAGCATGCCTTCGCGGTAAAAATCAATGCCAAAAAGTGGCTTTCCTGTTAAAATATCCTGATTATCAACACCTTTTATAGTAGAGCCTATCAGGTTAAAATCTTTAATGTCTTTCAGTTTTACATCAGCAGGTGGTGCAATCTGTGCTGCCTCGGTGGCCAGTTCGCCATAGCCTAATCTTTTATTTGAAGACGTATGTATTACATAACCTTTTTCGGTTTTGCACTCAGCGGCTGGTACGTTCCAGCGTTTGGCTCCTGCTTCAACCAGCATCTGGCGGGCGGTTGCTCCGGCTTTCCGGAGTCTCTGCCATGAATGTGGGATAGACCCACTGCCACCTGCTACCTGGCGCTCAAATTTTTTGGTGTCCAGCGGCGCTTGTAAAACCTTTACTTTGGCCCAGTCAACATCTAATTCTTCTGCTACAATAATTGGGAATGCCGTTTTTATGCCCTGCCCTATTTCAGGGTTGGGAGACAAGATGGTTACGATTCCGTCAGGGTGTATAGAAAGAAAAGCATTAGGGGCAAAATCGGCAGCAACAGCGGTTGTTGCGGTTTCAGAGGCAAAAACCTCCTTACCAAACCAACTGAAACTTAACATGAAACCACCACCGGCCATAGCAGCTGATTTCAGGAAATCTCTACGACTATTATTCATTGTGTTATCCATGTTATTTCATTTTGGTTGAGGCAAGTTGAACAGCTTCTCTGATACGGTGGTAAGTACCACAACGGCATATATTGTTTGACATAGCAGTTTCAATCTCTTCTAAAGTAGGTTTAGGATTGCTTTTCAAAAATGCAGCGGCGGTCATCATCTGCCCGGCCTGGCAGTAGCCACATTGGGGTACGTCTATTTCATTCCAGGCCGCTTGCACGGGGTGGTCGCCCTTTTCTGATAAGCCTTCAATGGTAGTGATTTTTGAAGCGCTCACAGACGAAACCGGCAAAATACAGGCACGGGTTGCCTCTCCGTTTATGTGAACAGTGCAAGCGCCACACATAGCCATTCCGCAGCCATACTTTGTACCGAGCAAACCCAGGTGGTCTCGCAGAACCCATAGCAAAGGAGTGTCGGGGGCAACGTCTAAATTAAACTGTCGCCCGTTAATGTTAAGGTTGTAATTTGCCATCGTAGTTTATTTAATTGATAGTCAATATTTTAATCAAAAATAATAAAAATACTTGCAGAACTGAAAGAAATTTTACGCAAATGCTTAAAATTTTACCTATTAAATCTATAGATTTGAATTACTATATTACTCAAACTGAGCATTTTTTTCCACATACGTATATAAATTCCGTAAAAACTGGATTGGTTTATTAATTTAACAATATACTTTAATAACTTTGAGGCGCCAAAATTTCCGCAAACGCAATAAAATATGGGTTTACGATCTAGACAAAACTTAATCTCCGAAAAAATCGATAATTGGCTTATTGGATTTAAAGATGGAGCCGATTTTATAATTCTGTTCTTTAAAGAAGCGCTAAGTGGAAATTTCGAGTTCAAAGAATTCATCAATCAATGCTACCGTATCGGTAATAGTTCACTTTTACTAATCTCGCTTACGGGCTTTGTAACAGGCTTTGTATTTACCAAACAATCAAGGCCGTCTCTTGAAAGTTTCGGGGCTACGTCGTGGCTGCCATCGCTGGTAACTATCGCCATCATAAGAGCGCTTGCACCTTTGGTAACATCGCTTATTTGTGCAGGTAAGGTGGGCTCAAGTATTGGTGCCGAATTGGGTTCTATGAAAGTAACCGAGCAGGTAGATGCCATGGAGGTTTCAGCGGTTAATCCTATTAAATTCCTAGTGGTTACCCGTGTGCTGGCCACCACTGTTACGATCCCGATTTTATCATTCTATTGTGCCATAATGGCTATGACAGGCGTATTTTTGAATGTAGCTACCAACGAAGAAACCAGTCTTCCCGCGTTTTTTGAACAAGCATTTAACAGCATTATTTTCCTTGATTTATGGACAGCCATTATTAAAGCAGTATCCTACGGGTTTACAATAGGCATAGTTGGGTGTTATAAAGGCTACAACGCCAGTAATGGTACACTGGGCGTAGGCAAAGCAGCCAATGCTTCGGTTGTTACGTCTATGTTCCTGATATTTATTGAAGAGGTATTTATTGTACAGGTAACTAACTGGTTTAGGTAATTTATTTTGTGATTGATCGAATTAGCCATTAAACACCGGTTTCAGTAGCTGATGCCAATTATTCGCACAATTGAGAATCACTCATTTACCCATTCACTCCATAAGTGATATATGAACAAAGTAATTGAAATAGCACATTTATATAAGGCATTTGGCGACAGGGAGGTGCTGGAAGACGCCAGCCTTGATGTGGATGAGGGCGAAAACATGGTGGTGCTGGGCAAGTCGGGCAGTGGAAAATCGGTGCTCATAAAAATCATTGCCGGGCTTTTAACTGCTGACAAAGGAAGTGTTAAAGTACTTGGCAGGGAGGTAACCCACCTGACAAAAAAAGAATTGAATGAGTTACGACTAAAAATAGGTTTTTCGTTTCAGAACAGCGCCTTGTATGATAGTATGACGGTACAAGAGAACCTGGAGTTTCCGCTGGTAAGAAACGTCAGAAATATGACGCGGGCCGAAATTGACAAGGCCGTTCATAAGGTTCTAGATTCGGTTGGTCTGCTGCAAGCTATTCATCAGATGCCTTCTGAGTTATCGGGCGGACAAAAAAAGCGCATAGGTATTGCCCGTACGCTTATCATGAATCCAAAAATTATGCTGTACGATGAGCCCACAGCCGGTTTAGACCCTATTACCTGTATTGAAATCAATCAGTTAATTAATGAAGTAAAAGAGAGTTATAATACCAGTTCTATCATCATTACCCACGACCTTACCTGTGCCAAAGACACAGGCGACAGACTGGCCGTTTTATTTGATGGTAACTTTAAGTTCCAGGGGACATTCGATGAAGTTTTTAAACATCCGGACCCCCGGATTAAGAATTTTCACGATTATAATTTTATAGAAAATAAAAAGAGATAGTGTATGGCAAACCCGCAATCGTCACAAAAAATAGCTGCCAAAGTTGGTTTATTTATTTTAATAGGAATTATTATTCTGGCTGCAGGTATTCTTACACTTGGCACCATGAGAAAATCTTTTATTACCAGAATTGATGCCGAGGCCACTTTTGAGAGTGTTAATGGCCTTACAAAAGGTAATAATGTTTGGTTTGCAGGTGTAAAGGTAGGAACCGTAAGAGAGATACTTTTCACGCCTGACTCTAAAGTAAAGGTTTTGTTTAGTATAGAAGATACTTCACAGCCCTTTATAAAACAGGATGCAACCGTCAGAGTTAGTTCAGACGGGCTGATAGGTAACCCGATTATTCTGATTTCGGGTGGGTCTCCACAAGCCAGAATGATAGAAGACGGCTTTAAATTTAAAGTAGAACCAGACGTTACTCAACAGGAAATGCTCACTACTTTGCAGGCAAACAACAAAAATATTCTGTCAATTACTGATGACCTGAAAAGCATTATTGCAGATATACGTGCCGGGCAGGGTTCAATAGGTAAGCTAATGAAAGATGAGGCTCTATATGCCAACCTGAACAAAAGCATGGCCACTGTTGAATCTGCTACCAGAGACCTGAAACGAGGTGCTAACGGTTTAGCCAAGCTAACCGACAAATTAAATGCTGATGGCAATTTTATTAACGCTATTGCCACAGACAAAGAAATGTATCCGAACATCAAGAAAACTGTAGCCTCGCTTGAAAGCACCTCACAAACCTTGAAGGAAACTACGGTATCTGCCAAGCAAATGGTGAATAATCTGGAACAAACCAGCAATACACTGCTTAATAATCCTAAAAGCCCGGTTGGTGTATTGTTGCACGACGAAAAAGCTGCCAATAACATCAGAGAAACCATCAGTAATCTGGAAAGCAGCAGTGCCAAGTTAGACCAGAATCTGGAAGCATTGAAGCATAACTTCCTGTTCAGAAGATATTTCAGAAACCAGGCAAAAGAAGAAGCCAAAAGAAAAGCGGATAGTACTGCTAATGCGAAGAAATGATATAACAAAAAAGTGCTTTACTGGTCTGGTAAAGCACTTTTTTGTTATTTAGTTATATTATATGCAGATTAATCAATAAACGTAAATAAATAAAATTTATAATTTACAATTATTGTTTTTTTTTGCTTATTTCGCACCTAGACAGGTCAATGCTAATCTTTTTGCTAAAACTAAAAAAGCCTAAACTGCTGATTGATGCCTATTTTTTTATATTCTTTTGTCTCTGATTCTATCAATGTGAAGCTTATTAAGTCATTAATCTTCAGACAAAAAATATATCATTTTGCCTTTCACATTTAGGGATTACTATCGAAACCTATTATTTAGTTTTCCTTTTTTACTGTACTATAAAAGCTTAACCTCTCTTGTCTCTATCAGTACATATTCGTCTGATACATTTC
Source organism: Emticicia sp. TH156 (assembly GCF_002855535.1). Lineage (NCBI taxonomy): Bacteria > Pseudomonadati > Bacteroidota > Cytophagia > Cytophagales > Leadbetterellaceae > Emticicia > Emticicia sp. TH156. The sequence continues at coordinate 197,627 of NZ_PKRS01000009.1, read as the reverse complement.
ACCAATATTCTAGAAGCATTCATTATTAAGCAAGCCAATATTATATAGTAATTTTATTACGTATAGGCTTCTCAATTAATATATACTTAGCAGTTGAGAACTGGCCTTTCATGCTTTCAATAGTATGCAGACCTGAAATCATGCTTACTAAACTAATTTAAACTGCGTATTGCAGGTAAAACCATTTTTAACCACTTTAAACACTTACTAATTTATGAAGCCACAATTTATTCTTGGTTTTTGTATTACCCTTTTCTCTTCATCTTTAGCATCATTTGCGCAGAAGGTCGACTTAGACCGCTATAGTTTCAATGTTAGTTATCAGCAGCTACCAAAAGAGTTTGTTCCTCTGGAAAAACGCACTTATGGAGCTAAAGTAACTGTAGGTAGTTCAGTACGGTCTTATATGGACGATGCTGCCCTCTATGATGGAATAAAAATATACGGTTGGAAGAAAGTGGAATCAAGCCCGACCGTTGGTATTGATATGAATCTTGAAAGTTTCATTTTTAAGGACGCGAGTTTAAAATCAGAAACAACCGAACAAAAAGACAAGGAGGGTAAAGTAACCTCAAGAACAACTTCCTATTGGATTTTGGCAACCTATGAAGCAAGAGGCTCTTCTTATATAAAAGGTCCTTTTACTCCAAAACAGCCAAGCGAAAAGGAACTATTGGAGCAAAAGAAAAAAGAAGAAGCTAAAAGTAACAACAGATTTTTGGCTAGTGTAACAGTTAATAAAGAGCCTGAGGTAACTAATGGTTTTAATGTCAGACATAATAATGTTTATACTTATGCTACAGAGAGCAGCACCAGTTCATCAACTGTAAACTCTGCTTTCCAAAACAAGAAAGATGCCATTTATTCAGATCAATTAAAGAATTTTGTTAACGGCTCGCTTGCGGCAGTTAATAATAATCTGAATTTCTATTATGGATTCAGCCCTATTCAGAAGAATGATTATCTGTGGATTCTGAATTCAAAAGATCATCCTGAATACCAAACCCAGCAAGAGGCAATTCAGGCTGTGAAAGAATTATTTAAAACCATGAAAGTCGACCAGCCTATTACAGAGTTGGAGAGTAATCTTTCTCCTCTTATTGACTATCTACAGTCTTTGAAAACCAAATATAAAGGAGATGATAAACGAAATAAAAAAATGAGGTATTCTGCCTATTACAATCTATCAAAAATCTACTATTATCTGGATAAACCTGAAAAAGCAAGAGAAGAAGCAGAGGGACTAATCAAGAACGAATATGATGAAAAAGACGGAGAGTCATTAGTACAAATGGCTAACGAATTGGCTGAGTCAATGAAAATAGCCAAAACAAATACCCGACATAATCCTGAATTGAAATAAAATTAAATTTTAATACTAATCACTATCTTAATGAAAAAACACCTGAATATTATTTTATTCCTTCTTGTGGGATTTGTGGGATACGCTCAAAAAAGAAATGAAAAAGCTATCGCTTTAAGAGGCCCTATTACTCCTTTTGACCAGAATTACACTAATTACAAAAGTTATACCCTGAAACTCAATGTACCTGCCATGTTTGAATCGACCGTTAGAAAAGCAGGCGGTACTTATACCCCATCATGGGCAGACGATTTGCAGATTTATGGTTTAAAAAATGACCCTGATGGCGATTTTAAAATTGCATACAATGTCACAAAATTTGCATTCCTTGAGCAAAAAACAATTTCTCGCTCTCCGGCATACGTAATGGGAATAGAAGCCAACATGGAGATAAAAGATAAGGAAGGGAAAATAATTTATCAAAGATATATTGCGCCAAAAGTAAATACCTATCTCGTAGATAATCAAATACAGCCCGCTCAGGTAATAAATGTTATAATAATCAATTCTTTTAAGCAGCTGGTTAACGATTTCAACCAGTACTTTTTATACGGCCCGGTTTTAGTCGGCCGATATGCCGAGCTAACTAAATTACCCAAAAACAGCAACCTTGAGGATTTTAACCTTTCAGCTCAGGTATTTGCAAATATTTCAGGCGTGAGCCGCGACCAATGGCCAAACTTGTTTGGGGAAGCTCAAAAATACTGGGAATCACTTCTAAAATATCAGACAAAGGATAGTGACGCTACTCAGGAGGTAAGAATGGGTGCAGCCAAAAACCTGGCATTTTCTCATCTGCTACTTGGTAACCTGCCACTTGCTGAAAAATATGCTGCAATGGTAAAGGAAGATAACGGTAAACTTTTTAGTTTATCTGCTGCTTCAACTACCCCGCCTATTGCAGATAACATCAAAGCAGTGAAAGATTATACAATAGATTCAAAGGAAGCTAAAAACATCAGCCCTGTATCTCCTGCCCCGGTTTTGCCTGAATACAACAAAACTTCAGATGCCTTCAAATATGTTTTGCTGGAGGGAGAATTAACAGATAAGAAAAATGAACGTTTTGTTGGGAATATAAAATTGATGAATGATAATCCGCCAATTATTGATTACCGACAAAACGAACAACAGGGAGGCTTGGTATCTGGCTTAATAAGTGCTTTAAAAACTGATAATAGCACGGTTTACATTGAAGTAGCTGGCGAAAAGAAGCCGGTAAAAAGAAAGATTGATGATATCTCTTCAATTAAAACAAAAGATGGTAAAAAATATGTTGTGGGGGTTGTTGGAGACTTTTTACAAGATAATAATCACTATGCTTTATTAGAAGAAATCAAGTCGCATCCTGGTCTTTTAGTATATGATGAAGTTTTTCCGCAAAGCGAAAGAGCATTAAAAAAACCGAAAGAAGATAAATATTATCAATTACCAATAATAGGGGTTAAAAAATCACTAAAGGCTTATTTTGCTGATTGTCCGGCCATTCAAAAGAGAATTGATACCGGTGAGTTTAACTCACTAACGCCTCAGAATTATATCCAGATATTTGAGGCTTATACTGCAGTTTGTAGCAAAAAATAAACATGCAAAACAATAAAATCAGCCATAAACCAAGAAAGCCTCGTTCAGAACGAGGCTTTCTTTTTGGATATCAATCAGTTTCAATTACAAAACTGTCTTAATCTTCAACTCATCCATTTGTTTCTGGTCGATAGTTGATGGTGAATCAATCATCATATCGCGGCCTGAATTGTTTTTCGGGAAGGCTATGAAATCTCTGATGGAATCGGCACCACCGAAGATAGAACACAGGCGGTCAAACCCAAAGGCAATACCGGCATGCGGAGGTGCACCGTATTCAAAGGCATCCATCAGGAAGCCAAATTGTTTCTTGGCCTCTTCTTCACTAAAGCCCAGTATACCAAACATTTTCTGCTGCAAAGGTCTCTGGAAAATACGTACCGAGCCACCTCCTACTTCTGTACCATTAATTACCATGTCGTAAGCATTGGCTCTTACATTGCCCAGGTCGTTAGTATCTAACAATGGTATGTCTTCAGGTTTAGGGCTTGTAAACGGATGGTGCATGGCAAACCAGCGTTCTTCTTCTTCTCCGTATTCCAGCAGCGGAAAATCAAGCACCCATAACGCCTTAAACTCGTCAGGTTTGCGCAAACCTAAACGGCTACCCATTTCTAAACGCAATTCGTTCAGTTGTTTGCGGGTTTTACCAGCATCACCGGCAAGAATCAGAATCAGGTCTCCAGGCTTGGCATCAAACTTCTCAACAATCTGCTTTAAAGCGGCCTCATCAAAGAATTTATCAAATGAAGATTTCAATGTTCCATCAGCATTATATCTGATATAGGCCAATCCTTTCGCACCTACCTGCGGACGTTTTACCCATTCCGTAATTTCATCCAATTGCTTACGGGTGTATTCTGCACAACCTGAAGCATTGATACCTACTACCAATTCAGCAGAATCGAATACTACGAAATCTTTTCCTTTCACCACGTCATTCAGCTCAACAAACTGCATACCGAAACGCGTATCGGGTTTGTCAGAGCCATATAAACGCATCGCATCGGCATACGTCATACGAGGCACCTCAGGCATATCTATATTTTTTACTGTTTTGAAAAGGTGACGAATCAGCCCTTCAAACATCTGCAGAATATCTTCCTGCTTCACAAAAGACATTTCGCAGTCAATCTGTGTAAACTCTGGCTGGCGGTCGGCACGCAGGTCTTCATCGCGGAAACATTTGACAATCTGGTAGTAGCGGTCAAAACCAGAAACCATCAATAATTGCTTGAATGTTTGCGGCGATTGCGGAAGGGCATAAAACTCACCCGGATTCATACGGCTTGGCACCACAAAGTCGCGGGCGCCTTCAGGTGTAGATTTAATCAACACAGGGGTTTCAACCTCAATAAATTCCTGACCGTCCAGATAATTACGGGTTTGCTGTGCCATTTTATGACGTAACTGCAAATTCTGGCGAACCACATTGCGGCGTAAGTCCAGATACCTGTATTTCATACGGATGTCGTCCCCCCCATCTGTTTCGTCCTGAATCATAAAAGGAGGCAACTTGGCAGGATTAAGTATCTCCAGGGTTTCAACCTTTATTTCAACATCGCCAGTTGCTATTTTATCATTTTTAGATACACGTTCAATTACCTCGCCCGTTGCCTGAATCACAAATTCACGGCTTAATGTACGAGCCAGCGCAATTACGTTTGCATCGCTGCTATTTTCGTTCAGTATCAATTGCGTGATTCCGTAACGGTCGCGAAGGTCAATATATATAATACCTCCTTTATCACGAACAACTTGTACCCAGCCGCATAAGGTTACTGTCTGATTAACATCTGAGATTCTTAGTTCTCCGCAGGTATGCGTTCTTAACATTAGGTCTAACGTTTATGTTTAGCAATTTTTTTGCAAAAGTACGAATTTTAAAGAAAAGCCATGAAGGCTTTGTTAAAAATACCAAATTTCATATTTAGATCATTTGTTAGCCATACAGTACAATTGATTCTTGATTTTGATGGCCTTAATTACGCAAAAAACATTATCTTCGCACCCTTTAAACCAGTATAGGGTGCCAAAGTCTTATTTTCAGTTCAAGCAATTCATCATTCATCAGGATCAGTGCGCCATGAAAGTATGCACCGATGCCTGCATACTGGGTGCCTATGCTGAAAAAGAAAATGCACAAAGGATTCTGGATATAGGTGCAGGAACAGGTCTATTATCATTAATGCTTGCCCAAAGAACCGAGGCGAAAATTGATGCCGTTGAAATAGATGAAGCCGCCTACAAACAGGCAAACAGAAATATAACTGAAAGCAAATTTGCGCATAAAGTCTGGCTTCAACATCAATCTATTCAGAATTTCAGTAAACAAAATCAGGATTCTGACCGCCCAAGGTACGATTTAATTATTTCCAACCCACCTTTTTATCAGAATTCCCTACAATCGCCGGACGAGCCAACCAGCAAAGCGTTACATGCAACCACGCTTACATTGGAAGAATTAACAGACGCAGTTATACAATTATTAAAACCCGATGGCCGGTTTATAGTGCTGCTACCTCCTTTTGAAGCCCGGCAACTAGCAGAAGTTGCTCAGAAAAAAGCCTTATATTTGTCAAAAAGATTACTGATTCAACATAATCCTCAAAAGCAGGTTTTCAGGCACATCATGACGTTCGACAAAACACCCGAAGCCGCTTATGCAGAAGAAACCCTGGTGATTCATGAAAAAGAAACAGGTGCTTACTCAGAGAAATTCCGTAAACTGTTGAGCGATTATTACACTATTTTTTAGAACTTTGCCCTTAATGAACCCGAATATTCAAATATCATTAGTTATTCCATTATACAACGAAGCAGAATCACTTCCGGAGCTACACGACTGGATAGTGCGGGTAATGCGGGATAACAACTATAGCTACGAAATTCTTTTTGTTGACGATGGCAGTAACGACGGGTCATGGGCGGTAATCAAGCGCCTTGCAGCCAGGAACCCTTTTGTAAGAGGATTCAGATTTGTAAGAAACTATGGCAAAACTGCTGCGCTTCAAACTGCTTTTGTGCAGTCGCGTGGTAATGTTGTAATAACCATGGATGCCGACCTGCAAGACAGCCCTGATGAAATTCCGGAATTATACAGGATGATAACCGAAGAAGGCTATGATCTGGTATCGGGCTGGAAGAAAAAACGCTTCGACCCCCTCACAAAAACATTGCCCACCAAACTTTTCAATGCGGTGTCGCGCTGGGTATCTGGTGTTCATTTGCATGACTTCAATTGCGGCCTAAAGGCGTATCAGGCAAGAGTGGTAAAAAACATTACCATCTACGGCGAAATGCATCGTAACATACCTATTATAGCTAAATGGAACGGTTTCAGAAAAATAGGTGAAAAGGTAGTGCAACATCAGGCCCGTAAATACGGCAGCACCAAATTTGGTCTCGAGCGCTTCATTTTCGGTTTTCTCGACCTTCTGACCGTTGCTTTCGTTAATAAATTCGGTCGCAGGCCTATGCACTTTTTTGGTACTATGGGTGTGTTGTCGTTCGTTGTGGGCTCTATTATGGCAATGTACCTCATTGCCGAAAAACTGTATAACATCAGCCAGGGGCTGCGCTACCGTAACGTAACAGATAACCCCATGTTTTTTCTGGCATTGGTAGCTATTATTATAGGCTCTCAGTTGTTTCTGGCTGGTTTTCTTGGCGAATTATTTGTAAAACAGACCTTCAAAAAAGACGAATACCTGATAGAAGAAATAACCGGAGAATAAACCCTTAAAACCAACAAACTATATGAAGTTTATCAGACTAACCCTGCTGCTTTTTGCTTTTGGCCATGCTGCTATAGCACAGAAAGTAAACAAGCTCATTAAAGAAACTGAAGTAAAGAGAATTATCAGCACGCTGGCGGCAGATGATATGATGGGTAGAAGCTCGCTTCACCCGCAGCAAATTGAAAAAGCTACTGCATTTATTGCTGAAGAATTTAAAAAAGCAGGGTTGAAACCACTAAACGGGCTATCAGGCTACAGGCAGGAGTTTCCGATTACAAAAATAGATGGCTTTGAGAAAGCAGAGGTAATTATTAACGGGCAGGTGCTTACGAAAGATAAATATATCTTTATGTCAGATAAAGAAGAAGTAAACTGGACCTCTAACATACCGGTGGTAATTGTAGGCAAAGAAGATACTTTTACACCCAACCAGTTTATGAATGATTCAACCAGCAAAATAGTATTGGTTGATGCAGCGCATGAAGGCAAACTGGCAGGTCTGAAGCGTTTCTTTGGCCGAACGCGTTTGCTGGCAAAACCTTATCCGAAAATAGCAGGAAATATCCTGTTTGTGGTTGGCTTCAGTTCGGCAGACAGCTACTCCGTAAAAATAAAACAACGCAAAGAAGCCTTTAAAATGGCTAATGTGGTAGGCATACTACCGGGCAAAAGCAAACCTGATGAAATGGTTGTTTTCTCTGGCCATTATGACCACCTGGGTATTATAAAATCTGTTGAAGGAGACTCTATTGCTAATGGCGCAGACGATGATGCCTCGGGTACAACAGCAGTTATTGCCTTGGCCAATTACTTTAATAAATTGAAAAACAACGAGCGTACCATTGTTTTTGCAGCTTTTACTGCTGAAGAAATAGGTGGTTTTGGGTCAAAATACTTCTCTGAGCAACTGAATCCCGACCAAGTAGTGGCCATGTTTAATATTGAAATGATTGGTAAAGCCTCTAAATGGGGTATCAACTCTGCCTTTATTACCGGCTTTGAACGCTCAGACTTCGGCGCTATTCTTCAAAAAAACCTGAAAGGCACAGCCTTTACGTTCAATCCGGATCCGTATCCACAGCAAAATCTTTTCTATCGTTCTGATAATGCCACACTGGCTCGTCTGGGTGTACCGGCGCATACTATTTCAACCGACCAGATTGACTCAGACAAACTTTACCATTCGGTTAATGATGAAGTAGAATCGCTTGATATACAAAACATATTGGCAACCATCAGAGCCATTGCTCTAAGTTCGCAAAGTATAATTGCCGGTACCGATACCCCAACCAGAATTGATAAAAGCAAAGTTAAATAATAGTGCAAAAACTTAGCAGGCCCGCCATTTCAATCACAAAAAATGGCAGGCCCGTTAAATAAATCAACCGAATCCAACCAAAGAAAACGACAGATGTACCCTCCGGAATTTAATAATCCACTGTTGGTTCTTTACACAATAATTTAAGGCTTTCCTTCGTATAATAGGCACGTAAATGCTTAGAAAAATTAGCCGCTGACCTATATTTTAAGGCTTTAACCTTTTGCATCAGTTCATAAAATTGTTTACGTTTGCTTTCATATAACACACCAAAATGAAGTTCACATTACCGGAATTAGAAAAAGGCAGATATAAAAAAATTATAGCCAACATCTGGAAATTCACCGGATTGGCAGGCGTTGCTTTTATTATTTATCTGATAGCCGTCAGCTTCAATTTATTCTGGCTGTTTGGCAAAATGCCCAGCCTTGAAGAAATCGACAATCCTAAAAGTGAAGTAGCCTCAGAAATTATATCATCTGACGGTAAAGTGATTGGCAAATTCTTTCACGAAAACCGTAGCCCCATAGAGTTCAGCGAGTTATCTCCTAATATTATTAATGCACTAGTAGCCACCGAAGATGCCCGTTTTACGGTGCATTCGGGTATTGATGCCCGCAGTACTTTGCGTGTGGTAACGGGTTTATTTACAGGCCAGCAAAAAGGCGGTGGTAGTACAATATCGCAACAATTGGCTAAAAACCTGTTTAAACTGCGTGAGATTGATTACTACAAAGGCCCTTTGTACAGCATACCCGGTTTTAAACAGCTTATTATAAAAACCAAAGAATGGATAACCGCCATTAAACTCGAACGCCGTTATACCAAACAGGAAATAATGGAAAAATACCTGAACACCATTGAGTTTAGTAGTGGTGCTTTCGGTATTAAGTCTGCCTCAAAAACCTATTTCAAGAAAGAACCAAGCGAGTTGAATCTGGAAGAAGCCGCCGTATTGGTTGGCATGATTCAGAACCCTTCCCGATTTAACCCGAAATTCCACCCACTTGCTTCAAAAAACCGCCGGAATATTGTTTTCGACCAGATGGTGAAGTATGACAAGCTATCGCCAGCCACGGCCGAAACACTAAAACAAACCCCAATTACGCTCAATTATCAGCCAGAAAGCCATAATACAGGCCCTGCGCCTTATTTCAGAAAGTTTTTGAAAGACTGGCTGAAGGTTGAACTGGGCAACGAGGGCTATGATATGGAAGACATTGAAACCAAGGGTTTCAAGATTTATACGACCATTGACTCAAGAATGCAGTTTTATGCTGAAGAAGCCCTGAAAGAGAACATGAAAGAGCAGCAGAAGAAATTCTATGAGCACTGGAAAGGCCGCAACCCCTGGGTAATGGGTCCAGAAGGTAATTATAAAGAAATACCAAACTTTGTTCAGAATGTTGCTAAAACCACTCCGCGTTTCAGAGAACTGAAAGAGCAGTATAGCGACGATATGGATAAGGTCTGGAAAGAAATGAACCGCCCTACTAAAATGCGAGTGTTTTCGTGGAGCGGAGAAAGAGACACCGTGATGTCGTCAATGGACTCTATCAGATACTACAAGTTTTTACTGCATTCAAGTTTTCTGGCCATGGACCCCCGCAATGGCCATATTAAAGCCTGGGTAGGAGGTATTAACTACAAATACTTTAAGTATGACCACGTGTTTCAGGGTAAACGCCAGCCGGGGTCTACCTTCAAGCCATTTGTATATGTAACAGCCATTGACAACGGCTTTTCTACCTGCGAACGTGTAATTGACCAACCAGTTACTATACCAGTGCCCGGTGGCAGCTGGACACCCAAAAACTCAGATGGCAAATACAGTTACCAATCGCTCACGTTAAGAGAGGCCTTGGGGCAGTCGGTCAACTCGGTAAGTGCTTACCTCATTAACCAGTTCAAACCTGCAAATGTAATTAAGTATGCGCACAAGCTGGGCATAAAAAGTAAGCTTGATGAAGTGCCTGCGCTATGCCTGGGTATCAGTAATGTGTCTTTATACGAAATGATGGCCGGCTACAGTGTCTTTGCAAACGGAGGCAAATATACCGAGCCCATATTTGTAACGCGTATTGAAGACAAAAACGGCGAAGTAATAAAAGAGTATTATTCAGACAGCAAGGAGGTTATCAGCCAGGAAACAGCCTACAAGATGATTCACCTTATGCGTGGGGCTACTCAGCCTGGCGGTACAGCTTATGGCGGGCTTTCAAGATATGGATTGCTGGATGGCAATGAGGTAGCAGCTAAAACAGGTACCACCTCTAATTACTCTGACGGCTGGTTTATGGGTATAACACCTACGCTGGTAGCCGGTGGATGGACAGGCGGAGACGAACCCTCTATTCACTTCCGGTCTATTGCTTTGGGACAGGGGTCGAGGGTTTCATTGCCTACTTGGGGGATGTTCTTTCAGAAGGTATATGCCGACAAATCGTTAGAGTATAAAAGAGGGTCTTTTGTAAAACCATCGACGGTATCTGTTTCAGGCGATTGTGTTTACACCGCCGGAGAAGGATATCACATAGATTCAACTCAGAAATACACCCCTCCGACGGCCAAACCAGCCGACGACGACCAGTTGTAATCAGGCAGCTACACGAACCAATTCGGTGTTCTGTTCTGTCTCTGTTTCAACGTTTTCAAATACCATAAACACGGTTTTGGTGGTTTTTTTCCTGGCAGCAAAGTACTCGTTCCAGTTAGAAGTAACGACACTTATACCACAGAATATAGCCAGAATCACATAAGGAATCTGAATCAACAAAATGAAGATGTGTGACATATTAATTTTTTAGTTTCATGGATATTACTATCCAGCTAAAAATCCATGCCATACAAGAACTGATAATGATAAAGCCGGGACATGAGTATTTTTTTCCTCATGTCCCGGCTTTGCATTTTAAGTGGTATAACCTGCCACTGTTGAAATCTGAGGCAATATTCTATTACGCCTGGCAAGCCCGAAATTACTACTACTTAACAATAGCTTAACATGCCGATAATACTTCGGGAATAATAAAGCCCTACTTTTGCGCCTTGAAAATTAATAAAACTAAATTCTTACAAACTAACGTGCAGGAGATTTCATCAACTGATTATGCATCACCTCCGACCTTAAACTGTTTCAAAAATTCGGGTCAATCGCTCAAAAGATTTAAAACGTTTGCAGAACGATTTAAAACGTTTGCATTAGGACATTCGAGAAAAGCAATATTTTTTATTGTTATAATGCAAGAAATTTGAAGAAAATTCTAATTAACACCATTGACCTGAAGATTCATAACCCTATGTTGTAAAGTATTTTCTGCAGGCAGATTGCACCAGAAGTTCTTACTTACCTGTCGGCGCTTACACTATGCATTATTGTTTATGGAACACCTCACCCTTTGTAAGTAAATTGTAAAACATCAAATTGTTTAATTAAACATCCGATTATGAAACACCTTTCTGCCTCTCCCCCGCTGTTAAAACTGATGCTGGGAGTATTTTTGTTTGCTACTGCGTGTTTGCCCAGCGTTTACGGACAAGCACCATTATTTGCCAGTGCAAAAAATGCACATGGAACCAGCCCGATTGATGGAAAAATTGTACAGATTACTGTAAAAGGCCGTGTGACTGATGCCACAACGGGCGAACCGCTGGTTGGCGCCAGTGTTACTCTGAAGGGCACCCAAAAAGGTGTAAGCACCGATATTGAAGGTAATTACTCCATAACCGTTGCAGACGAAAAGTCGGTACTGGTATTTGGATTTATTGGCTACACTAAACAGGAAATAACAGTTGGCAACAGAACTACCATTGATGTGCAGATGAAGTCAGAGGCCGCCGACCTGGCACAGGTAGTGGTTATCGGTTATGGTAGCTCAACCAAAAAAGATATGACCGGTTCGGTAAAATCTATCAAAAGCGCCGAGTTCAACAAAGGTATCATTAACTCGCCTGAACAATTACTACAAGGTAAAGTAGCCGGTGTAAACGTTACTTCTGCCAGCGGCGAGCCGGGTGGTATTCAGGGAATCACCATTCGTGGTCCCGGAGGGGTTCGAACCGGTAGCACGCCACTATTTATCCTTGACGGAATGGCGCTTGACAACTCAAGCACCGGTGGTGCAACCAACCCTTTGAACTTCCTGAATCCGCAGGATATTGAGTCAATTGACGTATTAAAAGATGCCTCTGCCACGGCTATCTACGGTTCTCGTGGTGCCAATGGGGTTGTGTTAATTACAACCAAAAAAGGTAAAGCTGGTTTCTCTACCTTCAATTACTCGGCAAGTCTTGGTGTTTCAAAAATTGCCAGAGCCTTGCCTGTGTATTCAGCAGATGAGTTTAAAAAGCAGGTAACAGCCATTGGCGGCCAGCTTGAAGACCTGGGTGGCAATACAGACTGGCAAAAAGAAGTTACCAGAACTGCCATTACGCAAAACCACAATATATCAATAGGTGGTGGTGCCGATAAATTGACTTATTACGGTTCGTTTGGTATTCAGAATCAGGAAGGTATCCTGAAAAACAACTCTTTGAACCGCTATACCGGCCGTATGAATGTAACACAGAAGTTTCTGGACGACCGCCTGACAATTGATGTAAACATGAACGCCACCTATACAGCTAATACCAGACCGCCAATTGACGGTTTGATTGGTGGAGCTATTTCAATGAACCCTACTTACCCGGCGTATAACGATAATGGTCAGCCAAGAAATTATCCTAACGTAACCAACCCGCTTATTACGTTGAAACTGGATAAAGACGTAACTACCATTAACCGTGTAATTGGTAACATCTCTCCATCTTTCAAAATCACAAAAGACCTGGTTTATAAGCTGAACTTCGGTATCGATAACTCTAACTCTGTTCGTGATTTGCAATCATTGCCTAACGCAGAACCACAAAGAGACGGAAGATTGGAAACTATCTACACTTATAACCGTAACAAACTGATAGAAAACTACATTACCTATACGCTTAATAAAAATGCACATAATCTGACGGCTCTGGCTGGTCATTCATATCAGAAGATATTCGTACAAGGCCGCACAAGCAGTATCAACAAATTCCCGATTACTGATATTGAGCCTATTTACAATCCTGGTTTAGGCCAAGAGCTGACACTAGCTAACAACAAGCCAACTGGCTATGCGCTGGTTAATGAGTTGCAGTCATTCTTCTCACGTGTTAACTACCAGTACAAAGATAAATATCTGGCTACTGCAACTGTGCGTGTGGATGGTTCTTCTAAATTCGGTTCAAATAATAAATACGGGGTGTTCCCGTCTTTCTCACTAGGTTGGAGACTTTCTGAAGAAGATTTCATGAAAGAAGCTAATATCGGTGAATTGAAATTGAGAGCAGGTTGGGGCCAGACAGGTAATCAGGAGATACCTTCAAAAATTACCCAGGCTTTGTTTACTTCGCAGATTTCTGCATCAACCAGTTATCCGTTATACGGCACAACCGTTTATCCGGCCGGTACTTCATATACCCGTCTGGCTAACCCAAACATTCAGTGGGAGGTTTCAACCCAAACTGACTTAGGTCTTGATTTCGGTTTCTTCAATGGCGCTTTGACGGGTTCTGTTGACTACTTCAACAAAATATCCAACAATATTCTGTTAGAGGTTATCCCTTCTGACCCTGTACAGCCGGCGGGTACATTCTGGACCAACGTGCAAGACATGACCATCACGAACAAAGGTCTTGAAATTGACCTGAACTACCGTTACACCGCACCAAGTGGCCTGAAAGTAGATGTAGGTGGCAACATCACCTTCATTGATAACAAAGTTAAAAACTCACCGTATTCGGTTATCCAATCGGGTTCAGCATCTGGTTCTGGTCTTACTTCGGCAACTATCAATGGTTATGTAAGCGGCCAGCCTATCGGTGCATTCTATATGCTAGATTTCATAGGTTTTGACGAAAAAGGTATCAGTAAATACAGAGACGTAAACGGAGACGGTATTATTACCGATAAAGACCGTATTACAGCGGGTAGTGCCCTGCCAACCAAACAGTTTAACTTCAATGCAAGTGTAGCTTACAAAGGTTTTGATCTGGTTGCTAACTTTAACGGTGTGTCTGGTAACAAAATTTATGATAATACTGCTAATGCTAACTTCTATAAGTTAAGATTATCTAAGAGCTTAAACACAACACCAGATGCAACGAAAGATGCCAATGAATCAATTAATAATGCGGCTTCGGTGTCAACAAGATTCCTGAAAGACGGGGCATTCTTCAGATTAAACAACTTGTCATTAGGCTATAATGTCAATACCAAAACCATTGGCCTTGCCAAGTGGGTATCTGGTTTGAGATTGTCAGTAACCGGCCAGAACCTGTTTGTGATAACCAAATATAACGGTTATGACCCCGAAGTAAATACAGACAGAACCATTGCCGGTATTTCTTCTTACGGTATCGATTACTTAAGTTATCCTAAAGCCAGATCTGTAGTATTTGGTCTGAATGTTTCATTTTAAAATTTAAAACTCATGAAAAAGAAAATATATTCAACATTGGCACTGGCCGGTTTGTTGGTATTGAACAGTTGTACAGACCTGAAAGAAATTGTTTTAGATGAAACACTGAGTTCAAACCTTTCAGACAAAGCTGCCGCAGAGGGTATTATTGCCCCGGTATATGCACGCCTTCCGGACCTTTTCTTACATACCAACTACTTTACATTACAGGAGATTTCGACTGACGAGGCTATCTTGCCTTATCGTGGTGGCACCGACTGGGGCGACAACGGTATCTATCTGAACATGCACGCGCATAACTATGTGAGCACCGACCCGAACATCAGAAATACCTGGAATATTATTGTGCAGGGTATGTCGAGAGCCATTACGGCTATTAACACATTGCCAACGCTGAAAGACCCTTCAACCAAAACATTTTTGGCCGAGGCCAGAGGTATGAGAGCCTATTACTCAATGCTTACCCTAGATTTGTTTGGTTTGGTATTTGTAAAAGACGACATCGGGGAAACTTCTAAAATTATCAGAGGTAACGAGGCTGTAGAATACATCAAAAGCGAACTATTGGCAGTTGAACCAAACCTTGAAACAACCGTAGGCCCGGGCCGTTTAACCAAAGGCGCCGTTTGGGGCTTACTGGCTCGCTTGTATCTGAACTCAGCCGTGTACAGAGACATCTACTCTACTAACTTTACTTTCAAGTCTGAAGACATGGACAAAGTAATTGAGTATTGTGATAAAATTATCTCTTCTGGCCAATACCAGCTATCAAACGATTACTTCTCGCTTTTCAATTCGAACAACCACGATAACAAAGAATTGATTTTTGCAGTTGACCAGAGGGCTGAGTTGAACGGACATAACCGTATGGCGTATTTCTCGTTATCAGGCGACCAGTTCCCGCTTCCTGCATATCCGGCAGCTAATGGTACTGACGGCCCTGGTATTACTTCAGACTACTACCGTACATGGGTAAATGCCTATGCTCCGCAGGACCCTAAGGTTGACCCCCGCTTCTACAAACAAAATATCTCTATCTATACAAATCCGGCTGACTCTTGCGTAACAGCTGAGAGCTTTAATGTAGACCGAGGAATTTTGCGCGGACAACAGTATGGGTTAATCAGAAAGAACGGTGTATTTGTAAGATGTCCGAACGGAAACTATAAAATTGGCAAGTTGTTTCATGATACCCGTAACAGACCAACCCAACCGGTTGAATTTACAGAGAAAATTGACTTTACTGTAGAAGGCAGCAACTACAACACAGGTTATAGAGTTGAAAAATATGAGTTCAGCAAGAAATCAACCAGTGGTAGAAACTTTGGTGATGCCGACCTTGTGATTCTTCGTCTGGCAGATGTTTATCTGATGCGTGCAGAAGCCAAACTTCGGAAGAGCGGAGACGCCGCCAGCGCTTTGGCAGATGTAAACACCGTAAGAGCTTCAAGAACTGCGTCTACTCCTCCTCCGGCTTTAACTTCTATGTCGTTAGACTTGTTGTACCGTGAGCGTGGCTTTGAGTTCTACTGGGAAATGCTGAGACGCTCAGATATGATTCGTTTTGGAAAGTATGAAGGTACCTGGACAGAAAAAACCAACAATAACGTACAGAAAAGAATCTTCCCGATTCCGCAAACTGCTATTGACGGTGCCTCTAATATACCAGGTTACCTGAAACAAAACCCAAGTTATTGATACTTACTTACCTATTTTTATTTCTGGGCCATGTTTCCGTTGCGGAAACATGGCTTTTTTAATGATCAGCAAAGCAGGCTAGACAATAAAATTTTCTTCGCTTTTAAAATAGAATCCTATCCAGGCAAGAGCAATAAGCCCAAATGCTATTGGGTTTTGGCCCCCTGCCAGCTCAACTGCAGCGGCTCCACCCAGATACGAAAGAATAAAATAAAAGCCAACTTTGTAGGTCTTAGGTATCCATAGCAAAATTACAAAGATGATTTCGGCCACGCCAAATGCCGTAATATAGGGACCAAAGCCCCCTTTGGTTAAGCCAGTGACAACTTGCTCAGCACCGGATATTTTCATAACGCCGCTCATTAGAAGCAATAAAGATGGAATAGCAAGAAAAATAATAGACAGAATTTTCTTTGTTTTGTTCGACATTTAAGTATTAGTTTATGAGTGATTAAATGAGTATTTAGAGTAATACAAGAACCTAAACAAATTAGTTTACGTTAAACAGTAAATTTCCTTTTGGAAGTAGTTTCCTTTAAGAAACTATCTTGATTGAATAAAAAACATGAACAATAAAACCTTTAAAATGCCTGCAGAGAAAGACCATGCCCAATGCAGCAGCCACATGATGGCCGTGCAGGACGCAATGGATATATTGAGTGGGAAATGGAAAATTTTGATTATTGGCTCTCTGAGTTTCGGCAAAAAACGCTTTATGGAACTGCTGCGTGACGTAAACGGAATAGGTGCAAAAATGCTTTCGAAAGAGCTAAAAGATCTTGAAGAGAACGATCTGGTTAAAAGAACGGTACATGATACCAAACCAGTAACCGTTGAGTATGAACTAACTGACTACGGTGCCACATTGCAGGAAGTAATAGGCGCGATAGCCTATTGGGGGTCAGAACACCGCAAGCGTATTTTTAACAAATAAGCTTTGGGTTCAGTTCTGCTATTTTATTGATTACAGCATTGAGCCTGTCGTTAACTGTCAGGTCTCCTCTTAACTCAAACACCGGGCAAGTTTGCGTTTTCAACCAACTTTCATGCGATGCCAGATTTCGGCCTTGCGTGCTGTTATCGTCGTAGCCGGCTGCCCAGGCCATAAATTCAAGATATTGCCTCTTACGGTCTTCATCGGCAAAAATAACATCTCCATAACGTGCGTATTCCCGGTTTTTCAGACGAGCCATCCTGATCTCGTTTGGAATGTACAAAAAAACAATTAAATCAAAAGCGATTTCAATATTCCATTTCAGTAATGACCCTCCCAGTACCCAACTTTTATTGTTGTTAACATCCAAAAGAATCATTGCATTCCGCACATCGGGTTGTCGCTTTGAAATAAAAGGAGGTGTTGTTTTTTCCCAGAAGTACTCGTCACTGTCGAAATAGGGTATATTAAAGTTTTCAGCCAGTGCTTTGCCAAGAGTGGTTACGCCACTGCCTGAAGCCCCCATTAAATGAAGTTTCATTGCATCAAATTTTTTGAGTAGCAAATATAATCATAAAGCAGGCTAAAACGCATGAATACTGCCCTTGAAACCACAATTGCGTTACATCGGTTTTGCTGCTTTACTTGAAGCGTGGTGTTCAATAGCGTTGATGATGGTGTCCCAATCATCATAATGCAGTTCATGGCCAGTTCCTTCAAGCGTTATCAGTTTAGAACCTTCAATTTTTTCAAGCATTGCTTTGGTATGACCAAAATGCCATATAGGGTCATGTGATCCATGAATCAGCAAAGTTGGCACATGTATCTCGCTCAGTCTGTTATAAAACTCTTCTCCTCCACCTATGCTTGCATGATTAAAAATACTTACATAAAAATTAGCACGTTTGTGTTCAGCTCTTATTCTTTGTTCTATCCGGTCTCTATCTAAAGGTTTTCTACCGCTCATTAAGGCAGCTCCCTCTAACATATACGCAGTTACTGAATTTTCGTCAGACCAGTTTACAGATACAGCTTTAGCTTCAAAATCGTGTAGTTTTTTGTCCATTTCTGGCACCGCCGGGTCAGATTTACCCAAGGGCCCGGTTGACATAAGCGTAAGTGAAGCTACACGCTCAGAATATTTTAATGCAGCTATCTGCGAAACTGAACCACCTAAAGACATACCCACCAGATGTGCCTTTTTAATACCGTACTTGTTTAAAATACTAATGGCATCGTCAGCAAAATCTACAATAGTATATAATGCCTTACCGGGTTTATAGTACGTAGATTTCCCTACGTCCCGGTTATCATATCTGATAACATAAAAACCCTTGTCTGCCAGTTTCTGACAAAAATCCTCATCCCAATACAACATGGAAGCTGTGGCCCCGGCTAACAATAAAACTGCCGGATTATCCTTGTCTCCAAAATGTTCGGTATATAGAGACACCTGGTCTCTTTTTATGATTTTATGGTGTTGAGCACCCCTGAAGCCATTCATCAAAGCAATGGTTGTTAAGCAAAATAAAAAGCTTAAGATTTTCATGACAAATAATTTATTATTCATACTACGCACTGAAGTAATATTAACACGCAAGACCCGTGGCCTGCATACAATGCAAAAAAACTTGTGCCAGCCGTGTGGCATTTAACCATATACCCTACACGCAGCACAAATAAATAACGATTTCGACAATTGAAACTTACAGCAATTGTTATTAAACGGCTAAATAATTATACCAGTTGGCTGGCTTATTAATTTACATCGCTTAAAAAATCACTTTCCGGGGTTTATTTCTTTATTTAATTATAGACAAGTTGATTGCTAAAATCTTAACTTTGCAAATTATTACAAACTATGTCCCTTTGTTATGAGCTATGCGCAAAGGAATAATCATTAACGCTCTGGAAAATGTTTGAAAATTTAAGTGATAAACTAAATAAGGCTGTCAAAACCCTGAAAGGGCAAGGTAGGATTTCTGATATAAACATTGCAGCCACTATTAAAGAAGTACGCCGTGCGCTAATGGATGCCGACGTAAACTATAAAGTAGCAAAAGATGTAACCGACCGCGTTCGTGAAAAAGCAATTGACCGGAAAGTAATGATAGCGGTTGAGCCGGGTCAGTTATTTGTAAAAATTATACAGGAAGAATTAACCGACCTGATGGGTGGCCAGGCACAAAGCGTGAACCTGAAGGGGTCTCCGGCTGTAATATTAATTGCCGGTTTACAGGGGTCTGGTAAAACTACTTTTTCAGGCAAGTTTGCCAATTACTTAAAGAAACAAGGACGCCAGATATTACTGGTAGCCTGCGACATCTACCGTCCTGCGGCCATTAAGCAGCTACAGGTATTAGGCGAACAGATAGGAGTTGATGTTTATGCCGAGCCTGAAAGCAAAAATGCAGTTGAAATTGCTAAAAACGCATTAGCCTACGCTAAGAGCAACGGCAAAAATATAGTCATTGTCGATACCGCCGGTCGTTTGGCAGTTGATGAGGCTATGATGCAGGAAGTAGAAAACATTAAAAAGGCCATAAACCCAAGTGAAATTCTCTTCGTGGTTGACTCCATGACCGGGCAGGATGCCGTTAATACGGCCAAGACCTTTAACGACCGCCTTGATTTTGATGGTGTGGTACTTACCAAATTAGATGGTGATGCCCGTGGTGGTGCGGCCTTGTCAATTAAAACCGTTGTCAATAAACCTATCAAGTTTATTTCGACGGGTGAAAAAATGGAGGCTTTAGACATTTTCTACCCCGAACGTATGGCCAGCCGTATTTTAGGCATGGGCGACGTGATATCGCTGGTAGAAAAAGCACAGCAGGCATTTGACGAAGACGAAGCCAAGCGCCTCAACAAAAAAATGCGTGAGAACAAGTTTGACCTGAACGACTTTCTGACGCAGCTGGAGCAAATCAAGAAAATGGGTAACATTAAAGACCTAATGGGCATGATTCCGGGGGTGGGCTCACAGATAAAAGACCTTGACATCAGCAATGACTCGTTTAAACCAATAGAGGCTATTATCCGCTCAATGACACCAAAAGAGCGTGAAAAACCTGATATTATTGACGGCAGCCGTAAGAAAAGAATTGCTACCGGTAGTGGTACGCAGATTATACAGGTAAATAATCTGCTGAAACAGTTTGATCAGATGCGCACCATGATGAAGAAAGTGAATCAGATGCAAACAGGAGGCAAACTAAAGGCACTTAAATAAACCCTATTAAGCAAGATATCAAAAAAAGCACCCGTCAGACAGGTGCTTTTTTTGTTGATATGCAATGTGTATTTCTTCTTATTTAGATACAATTTTCACTTCTGCCAGGTCTCCCTGGCCTGTTATACCAATGGCATCAATGCGGGTATCGTTAACCCCGGCTGACAACAATTTACGTTTTATTGCATAAGCTCTCTTAACGGCCATTGTTTTGTTATCTACTCCAACGGCGTCAGTAGCATGGCCTTGAAGTCTTATCTGAAGTTTAGGGTATTTATTGAACAAGGCAATCAGCTCATTAATTGAGGCTTCAGATTTATCATCCAATGCATAAGAGCCTTTTACAAAAGTAATGTCTTTAAGCGTAAACACCTGCCCGGTTGGTTTGGTGGCATCGACCAGGTAAGGTTCAATTTCTTTGGTAAGGCTGCCACCGGCATTTGTTTCAGCTGGTGCTACCTGGGTGGCAGTAGTATCTTTGGTTGCTACAGAATCTACTAAAGCCGCACGCGTGGTATCAATGCCGGTGTTCAGAGAATCATCCACCACGGTGGTTTCTTCCTGAACGGCACTGGCCTGAGATGGTTTGTAGTAATTTTCATACCAGTAATATCCGCCGGCTGCTGCCGCTACAAGTACAAGAAAAACAAGGAGTCCTTTAATAGGGAACGACGAACTACTACTTATTTCTTCTTCAACTGGCTCAACCGGCTGCGGCGTAGCAGGCACTCCGGTTTTTGATTTCTGAAGCGTAGGCTTAGCTGTTACTACACGCTTTGGAAGCGGGAATTTAGGAGAAAGCAGCTCTTGTAAACCCAGCTGTGGAATCATCTTCTCCATGAGTTCTTCAGGAGCCTTTTTGAATAGCGGTTCGTGGTGTTCTGCCAGATAAGCCGTTAAGGCATCCACATCCATTTTATTATTGGCTATTTCAACGCTTACGGCGTCAATCAGCATTGGCGTAATAAGGCTGGCGTAGGTGCTTGATGAGTTTTTCTTGATACCTGCATAGATACCAATCAAACTAACCAACGGACTTTTATAGGCCGGGAAAATCTGGCTCACCTGGCTGTCGCCAATTTTCAATATGGCGTCAAGGTCTTCTTTTTTATTAAGATAAGACATCACATCACCAATCAGTCTTCCGCCCTGGTTCCCTTTCTGAATCTGATTATAGAGCATATTCACGCTCATGGTACTTCCTGTTCTTCTTACAAGCCCGGCAATAAGTGTACAAAGAATGCCATCAATTGCTTTTTTGGTTTTGGCCGGGTCTTCATCTGTTAACTTGGCAAGTTTTGATACCACATCATCTGTCAATGCCTCGCTCAATGTATCAAATAGGTTCATATTTTATATATTTTGAGTCTTTCACAATTAATTCCAACAAATTTCTTAAAATTGGTTGCAAAACAACGCAAAAATAAAGATTATTGATAAATTTTTTGCCTTTTTCTATAACATAAATTATGACCACTGAAAATACGACAAAACTACGCAGCCAGGATTGGTTCGGCAAAGATGGGAAAGATGGATTTATCTATCGTAGTTGGATTAAAAACCAGGGCTATCCGGCGCATCAGTTCAAAGGAAAACCTGTTATCGGAATCTGCAACACATGGTCTGAAGTAACACCATGCAACGGCCATTTACGTGATATTGCGCAATCTGTAAAAAACGGCATTTACGAAGCAGGTGGGTTTCCGCTCGAATTTCCGGTGATGTCGCTGGGCGAAACTATCATCCGCCCCACCGCCATGCTATACCGTAATCTTGCTGCCATGACAGTAGAGGAAAGCATTAGAGCGAATCCGTTTGATGCGGTGGTGTTATTAACCGGCTGCGACAAAACCACACCTTCGCTGGTGATGGGCGCCGCCAGTGTTGACCTGCCCACTATTGTGGTGCCGGGAGGCCCCATGCTAAGTGGCCGTTTTCAGGGTAAAGCCATAGGCTCAGGCACTGATGTATGGCGATTTGCGGATGACGTTAAAACGGGAAAAATGACACCCGAAGAATTTGAAGAAGCAGAAGCCTGCATGAG
This sequence comes from Emticicia sp. TH156, assembly GCF_002855535.1. Lineage (NCBI taxonomy): Bacteria > Pseudomonadati > Bacteroidota > Cytophagia > Cytophagales > Leadbetterellaceae > Emticicia > Emticicia sp. TH156. The sequence goes on along the minus strand of NZ_PKRS01000009.1, from coordinate 175,217 downwards.
CCGAAGCATAGGACACTGTTCTACGATGGGTACAGCCTCTACAATGGCCGTTATGGTTGAAGCCCTGGGTCTTACACTTCCGGGCGCATCGGCTATCCCTGCGGCCGATTCCCGCAAAAAAGTACTGGCACATATGTCGGGCATGAGAATTGTTGAGATGGTACGCGAAAACATGGCGATTTCTTCAGTGCTTACCCGCGAAGCCTTCGAAAATGCTATTATGATGAATGCAGCAGTGGGGGGCTCAACTAACCTGGTGCTACACTTACTGGCCATTGCCGGCCGAACCAATGTGGATATTTCGCTTGATGATTTTGACAGCATAGGAAGTAAAATGCCGTTTCTCTTAAATCTGATGCCATCGGGCAAGTATCTGATGGAAGATTTTTATTATGCAGGCGGGCTACCGGCTGTTATTAAGGAGATGTCGGGCTTTTTGCATAAAAATGCCATTACGGTAAATGGTAAAAGCCTGGTTGAAAACTCAAAAGGTGCCAAAATATGGAATGAGGACGTAATAGCAACAGCCGATAACCCAATCTTACGAGAGGGCGGCATTGCTGTTGTAAAAGGTAACCTTTGCGAGAACGGAGCGGTTATTAAACCGTCTGCGGCCTCGCCACACCTGATGAAACATACTGGCAAAGCCGTTGTTTTTGAAACCATAGAAGATTATCATGCACGCATAGACCACCCGGATCTGGACATAGATGAAACCAGTGTAATGGTTCTTAAAAACGTTGGCCCAAAGGGCTACCCCGGCATGCCAGAGGTGGGCAATATGCAATTACCTAAGAAACTGCTCGAAAAAGGCATAACCGACATGGTGCGTATTTCAGATGCACGTATGAGCGGAACAGCCTATGGAACGGTATTTCTTCATGCGTCGCCAGAGTCTGCCGTCGGCGGTACTTTAGGGCTGGTGCAAAACGGCGATTTAATAGAAATTGATGTAGAAGCGCGCAAAATCTGGCTTCATGTGCCGGACGAAGAGCTGGCAGAAAGACGTAAGAACTGGAAACCAATTGACCTGGGCTATGACCGCGGCTATGTGCAACTATACGTTAACACAGTAACACAAGCCGACAAAGGTGCCGATTTAAACTTCCTGACCGGCTTTTCAGGTCATGAAGTAAAAAGAGAATCGCATTAGTCTGTTGCATCCGGAGCCCATATTCAGGTATGGGCTCTTACTTTAACATCTATGAACATCCGATACCTGACTGCTACATTCCTTTTACTGATTTCTGAATTATTTGTCAATAAACTTCCGGCAGTTGAGGAAGTTTTTTGGACTGCTACCCTCCGCTTGATTGCAGCCATTGTATTGGTTGCCTGGTATTATAATTTGAGAAGACCGCTTCAGACAACGACAGACAAACTATTCATTGCTACGCTTATTTTTCCGGTTTTTATTTCGCTTTGTGTGATCGTTTATCCTGATGGGCTAAGAATTTTCAACCTTCTAATACATGCAGGTATACTGATACTCTGGACAAAGATTTTTAAAAATATGGGCGCAGAAATCAAGACAAAGGACGAATCATATAAGTTTTTGAGAGTTATACCGGTTTACGCCCTGGTACCCATTTTATTTTATATCATTTCATTGCACCCATCCCTACCCTTTCTTGAAGAAATTCTGCTTTTAATTTATACGGTCATATATGTTTACGCGGCCACGCTGGCATCATTTCTACCCATAGGCGGAACAAATAAGTTCTGGCTTAGCTGGAGTGTTGTTTTAATGGCTTTTGCCAATTTACTGGTGTTTTATAATACGTATGTGGAGCCTCTGCCCTGGTTAAGTTTTATTCCGAGAACCATTGTGATACTTTCAAGGTGCATTCTTATTTTTGGAATGGTTGAATACTTCAAAACCAAAGAGTAGATACATTAAGGTTTGAAAGTGATCAGGATACTCGCCAGGTTAAAATGAAAAAGCCCTAGTAAAAACTTACTAAGGGCCTTTTGCAGGTAAATGGCTTTTGTTAAACGTGAATAGCTCTGTTTTCAGTAGCGGCCAGCGCTGCTTCTTTAACGGCTTCCATGTAAGTAGGGTGTGCATGAGATATACGGGCAATGTCTTCGGCACTGGCTCTGAACTCCATAGCCGTTACTGCTTCTGCAATCATATCTGCCGCTCTTGCACCTATAATATGTACGCCTAATACTTCGTCTGTTTCTTTGTCAGCCAGAATTTTAACCAGCCCGTCGGTATCACCACTGGCAGTAGCGCGGCCCAAAGCTTTGAAAGGAAACTGGCCAACCTTGTAGCTAACCCCTTTTGATTTGAGTTCTTCTTCTGTCTGACCTACGGAGGCAACCTCAGGCCAGGTATAAACCACACCCGGTATCAGGTTATAGTTAATATGTGGTTTTTGGCCACTAATGGTTTCGGCCACTAAAACACCTTCCTCTTCGGCTTTATGAGCCAGCATGGCCCCTCTTATTACGTCTCCGATAGCATAAATGCCTTTCACGTTTGTTTCAAGTGTGTGCTCATCAACTACAACTTTGCCGCGGTCGGTAATAACACCGGCTGCCTCCAGATTCAATCCGTCTACATAGGCTCTTCTGCCAATACAAACCAAACAGTAATCACCTTTTATCTCAACTGGTTTTCCGTCTGCTCCATCGGCAGTTACAGCAACTTCTTCACCCAGATTTTCAATTTTTGTAACCTTGGTATTGAAATAAAAATCTGCACCAAGTTTTTTTACAGACTTCTGCAATTCTTTACCCATTGTTTTATCCATGGTAGGAATCATCGAATCCGCAAACTCTACAAAGGTAACTTTGGCTCCAAGACGTGCATAAACAGACCCTAATTCTGCGCCAATTACACCCGCGCCAATCACAATCAGGTGTTTAGGTATTTCTGTCAGGTTCAAAGCCTCGGTGCTGGTAATAATTCTTTTCTTATCGTAATTCATAAAAGGCAGAATAGTGGGCTTAGAACCCGTAGCTATTATCACCTTTCCCGAAGTAATTTTTTCATCAGTTCCGTCTGCTTTTTTTATGTTGATTGTATTTTTATCAACAAAAGAGCCAAAACCATTATAAACCGAAATTTTGTTTTTCTTCATCAGAAAATTAATACCGCCGTTCATTTTCTCAACAACACCTTTTTTACGGGCCATCATTTGTTCAAGGTTAACTACCGGAGCCTGTATTTGTATTCCATGCTCGGCAAAATGATGCGTGGCATTGTAAAAATGCTCCGACGAGTCTAGCAATGCCTTTGATGGAATACAACCTACATTAAGGCATGTGCCACCTAAAACACTATATTTTTCTATGATTGCGGTTTTCATTCCTAACTGCGCCGCTCTGATAGCCGCGACATATCCACCGGGACCCGAACCGATTACCGTTACATCGTATTGCATGTGATTATAAATTTTATTCTTTTTTTTATTTTTTCAGACTCATTTCGTTCGCCATCGGGTCAATAACCCATTCCGGCATATAACTTTACATCATCGAGCGTAATTGATGCTTCGCACATAATTACCAGCCGTTCAATCACGTTTCTAAGCTCCCGTACGTTACCAGTCCACTGAAGATTTTTCATGTATTCCATTGCATCAGGCTCAAATCCCTTTACTGAGTCTCCGTACTCATCAGCAATATCCTGTAAAAATTTCTCAGCCAGTAAAGGTATATCCTCTTTTCGGTTAGCCAGCGAAGGCACGTATATCGGAATCACGTTTAGCCGATGGTATAAATCTTCCCTGAAATTCCCTTCAGCAATTTCCTTTTTTAAATCTTTATTGGTAGCTGCTATTACCCTTACATTCACCTTTATTTCCTTTTCTCCGCCAACCCGGGTAATCTTGTTTTCCTGTAAAGCCCTAAGTACTTTAGCCTGTGCAGAAAGACTCATGTCTCCAATCTCGTCAAGAAAAAGCGTACCGTTATCTGCCTGTTCAAACTTGCCTATTCTTTGTTTGATGGCCGATGTAAACGCGCCTTTTTCATGCCCGAAGAGTTCGCTCTCAATCAGCTCAGACGGAATAGCCGCACAGTTTACCTCTACCAAAGACTGATTCCGGCGATTACTCTTCTCGTGAATCTGTTTGGCAACCATCTCCTTACCAGAACCGTTAGGCCCGGTAATTAACACACGGGCTTCGGTAGGGGCTACGCGGTCTATAGTATCTTTTACTCGCTTAATCAGGTCAGATTCCCCAACTATCTCATTTATTTTATAAATTCGTCTTTTCAGCGTTTTTATCACCTCTACATCTTTGCTCTTTTCTATGGCGTTCCGAACCGTTATCAGCAACCGGTTTAAATCAGGTGGTTTGGTTATAAAATCATAAGCCCCGCGTTTGGTAGCCTCAACGGCGTTTTCAACATTACCAAATGCCGAAATCATAACAAATTGTGTTATTACTCCTTCCTCTTTGGCTTTCAGCAGCATATCAAGACCATTGAGCTTGGGCATCTTTATATCGCATAGGGCTACATCATAATGTGTTTTTAACACCATCGCCAACCCTTCTTCTCCATCTTTGGCCTCGTCTACCTCATATTGCTCATATTCAAGAATGTCTCTCAGGGCATCACGAATACTCTTTTCATCATCAACAATTAACAATTTTGCCATTACAGATTTATTAGGGTAACCAATATAACTTAGTCTATCCGAATTGTTTAATTTTACGCCGCAAAATAGTGAAAAAATAGGAAAAGCCCTTATGAAATTATGGTAAAGTTGGATTAATAGTTGTTGCCATCTCCTGCCATCAGCTTACATTTTCAAACAATCCGGCGGCACATTTGTTATTTTTTTACTATCCTAAAAAGACAGATTCTATCAATGAAAGCAGGTATTATTGGTGCCGGTATCGGAGGTATAGCCACGGCTATCAGACTGAAAAACAAAGGTTATGATGTAGAAGTTTTTGAGGCCAATGACTACCCCGGTGGTAAGCTAAGCAGCTTTGCGCAAGGCCCATACAGGTTTGATGCCGGGCCATCTTTATTTACCATGCCTCAATTGGTAGATGAGTTATTTGAATTGTCTGGTAAATCGGCAAACGATTATTTTGAGTATATCCGCCTTCCGGAAGTGTGCCGGTATTTCTGGGAAGATGGCACCAAACTTAATGTTCCTGCCGACACTTCTGCATTTGCCAGGGAGGCCGAAAAACAATTGGGCGAACCAGCAGCAAAAATAACAAAGGCATTGAAAGACAGTGCCTTTAAGTATGAAGTGCTAAGCGGCCTTTTTCTTGAAGACTCGCTCCATAAGTTATCAACCTGGACCTCCGCAAAGGCTTTAAGAGGCTATCTGAATCTGCCCAAAATGGGCATTTTTAATACCATGAACGATGCCAACGTGCAGTTTTTTTCAACACCCAAGGCCGTTCAGTTATTTAATCGTTACGCTACCTACAATGGGTCTGACCCATACCAGACACCGGCAACGATGAATATCATTCCGCATCTGGAGTATAACATCGGGGCTTTTTTCCCGAAAAATGGTATGTATGGCATTACTGAAAGCCTGGTAGCTTTGGCAAAAGACCTGGGCGTGCAGTTTCATTTTAACTGCCGAGTAGAAGAAATTCTTGTAAAAGATAAAAAAGCAACGGGACTAAAGTTAAAGGCAGATAATACTGAGGAGTTGCGTATGTTTGATGTGCTCGTGAGCAATATGGATGTTACACCAACTTACAGAAAACTACTGCCCAATGCTAAACACCCGGAGAAACTGCTTAACCAGCCCAAAAGTGGTTCGGGTCTCATTTTTTACTGGGGCATCAGAAAAGAATTTAATGAGCTAGGATTGCATAATATTTTCTTTTCTGATGATTACCAAACTGAATTTAAGTACCAGTTTCAGAAAAAAACCATTTACAGAGACCCCACTATCTACCTGAACATCACCTCCAAATACAAGAAAGATGATGCCCCAGCCGGATGCGAAAACTGGTTTATTTTGCTGAATGCACCTGCCAATGATGGGCAGAATTGGGATAACATTATTGAAGAAGCCCGGCGTAACGTGATAGAGAAGCTAAGCAGAAACCTGAAAACCGATATTGAACCTCTGATTGAATCTGAATCAGTGCTTGACCCTCGGACAATTGAACTCAGAACATCATCAGTACAGGGGGCATTGTATGGCAATAGTTCAAACAACAAATTTGCTGCGTTTTTGCGCCATGCCAACTTCTCATCGCAAATCAATAATCTATATTTTGTAGGTGGTAGCGTGCATCCGGGCGGAGGCATTCCACTGGCGCTTTCCTCGGCTAAAATTGTTGGTGAGATGATAAAGGAGGTTTAGCCAATAAATTGAACCACGGCCTCTACAAACTCATTAGGTTTATCAGCTTGAATCCAGTGGCTGGCCCCTTCGATGGTCTCTACCACAGCATTCGGAAAAATTTTCTTAATGGCAGGTATATCTTCATCGTAGATATAGCCAGACTCACTACCCCGCATAAATAGTACGGGTTCCGAGATTTCGTGGGTATCAGTAAAATCTCCGCCTATCTGGTATATTTCTCTACTTAACACAGGCAGATTAATGCGCCAGTCGAACTTGCCCATTTCATTCCGGTAAAGGTTCTTCAAAAGAAACTGACGTTCACCAACGCTGGTTACGTATCTGTCTAGCTGTAACTCTGCTTCTTTTCTGTTAGTGAGTTTGTCTAAATCAATAGAATTTAAACCCTGAATGATGTGGCCATGATGCGACGGATAGAACTTAGGGGCAATGTCAACAATGATTAATTTACTGAATTTCCCCTCATGCTGCATGGCAAAATGCATCACGGTTTTGCCACCCATTGAATGACCTATAATTATTGGTTTATCCAGTTGGTGGTCGTTAATGAACTCATTCAAGTCCTGGGCCATCAGCTCATAGCTAAAATCTTCACTTCGTGGCGACTGACCATGATTGCGGGCATCGAGTGCATACACAGCAAAGCCTTTATCGGCTATCATTTTACTGATGGTAAACCAATTATCTGACGAACCAAAAACACCATGTAGTATCAATACAGGCTGACCTTCGCCTGTTTTTCTAAAGAAAAGTTTCATCTGATGGTAATCATTTAATCTATCCGGCGGTAAAGATAGGATTTTATTGTATACGGATTTAGTGAATGAGCAATTGAGTGAGTTAGTGATTTAGTGATTGAGTGAATGAGTGGTTGTTATATTTTGGGTCTAAGAGCTGGTTAGTGAACAAGAGTCGCAACTCAGATACTCAATTATTCTAATTTCTAATTGTAAGAGCAATAATTCATTCACTAACTAACTAATTCACTCAATCACTCATTCACTCATTCCCAATCTCCACCTTCCAGGTTCTTTCAAAGGTTTCTGTTGGAGCCAGTGCGTTAATTCCTTCTTTTTCTTCCAGATTCCGGTTATGAGCAACGCTGTCTGCAATGCCACACCAGGGCTCAATACAAACGAAATCGGCATCTTTAGCTGCCCAGATACCCAGAAAAGGGAATCCTTCAAAATGGAATTTAAGCTGGTTATCAGTTTTGGCTGATTTAAGTGTAACGGAGTCAGACTGTAAATGTTTAAATACCAGAGCATCCTGATAAAATAATTCTTTAGTTAATGGCAGGATACCTGAATCGCCCGTAATTGTTTCCGGCTCTGATTCTATCAACCCATCTTTATCCAAAGGCCATTTTTTCAAATCTTCAACCTTGTTAAATTCTAAGAAATAATCATTGTAGGTAGTACCTTCTGCAAAAGGCACCTTAAAAGCCGGATGACCCCCAATAGAAAAAAACATAGCACTATTGCCTGTATTTTTTACTTCATACTTCAGTTTTAACTGATTGGCTTCTGTTGAATAATGCAAACGCAGCTCAAAAGTGAATGGAAAAACCTGTAAAGAAGAATCATCTTCAGTCAACAGAAACACCACACTGCTTTCTGATAGTTTTTCAATTTCAAATACCCTGTCGCGCGCAAAACCATGCCTTGGCAGAGCATATTCCTTATTATCATAAATAAAAGAATTGCCTTTTAATGACCCGATAACAGGGAACAATACCGGTGACGACTTACCCCAGTATTTAGGGTCGGCAGACCACATATACTCGGTATTTGTAGGTTTATCTATTAAACTTACCAACTCAGCTCCTTTAGGATTGATGGTGGCACTTAAGATTTCGTTCTGAATGGTTATCATACAATTTGTACTTAAAATATCGGTTCGCAAGTTACATATCTCTGGCAATTGTCTGACAAAAAAAAGAGCACTATTTCTATAAATTTATCAACTGGCAAAACCCAAAAAACAAAGGGCAAGGCCAAAGGTCTCACCCTGTTATTACGAAAAAGCATTATTAATAAAACTCATTTACTAATATCTTCCATAGCGGTCGTGGTATCTGCCTCCGGCATAGCCACGGCTATATTCATCATAGGTTATACGATCTCTGTCCCTTTTCTCGCGAGCTATCCAGTTGTTCAGCATGGCCAGGTCCTGCGCTAATTCGCGGCGTTCAAAGCCATCCAGTCTTCCATCACGTTTAAATCTGTTCTCTTTCAATTCAATTCTTTCTGCCTCTCTCAGCAAACGTTTGGCTTCATTAGAGGTAATTCTGCCGCTTTCAATACCAAAAGCAATCTGGCGGAGGGCCTCACGCTGGTAGCTGTCTATTCTGTCATAACCATTATCAAAACGGCCGGGTCTGTCATATCCTCTTTGCGCATTAGCAGAGATGGCTCCAGCCACCAACATTGCTACAAACATTAACTTTCTCATAGTAAAAATCGGGTTATTAATTCTTCTTGTTTTATGATTGAATCTTTGTTTTTGTTATTTGATTCTTAGATGAGAATTACAGGCTTAAAGTTTATCAGCCATTTGTTAATGATTCGTTAAGAGAGATAAGGCCCTATCAATGAACATTTTACAACAACACAAATCAATAACAGCAACCTTTATGTTTATTTTGATTATATTGTCATACATAAGTTTAATGCCACTTTTTTTCCGTCTTATCAAAATAAATACGCCAGCTTTTTTATATGTATTTACTTTTGAAAAAAAATTAATCTATGAAACCGACTATTTACGCTTTTATATTCTGCTTTGCCACAGGAAACGCCCTTGCCCAAAAGATTAGCTTGAATGAAGCCGTACAGAAAGGGTTAGCGAACCGACTGGAGCTAAAGGCTCAGAATCTGAATATTCAGATAGCCGGCACTGAAAATGAAAAGATAAAAGCCAGATGGCTGCCACAGATAAGCGGTAATGCGGATATCCGCTGGAATACCCAGTTACAAACTACTATTTTACCCTTTGCCCTGCCAGGTTCTGCAGAAACCCAGACAGAGGTAAGACTAGGCCGACCCTTTAATAACTCGTTTCTGGTGCAGGCAGAACAGAAGGTATATGATGCCAACAGAAAAATTGACCTTCAACTGAATAATACCCAACTGGATGCACAGAAGAATAATCTGGAGCAATTAAGCGTGAATCTGAAACAGGTTATTACTGAAGCTTATTATAATTGTGTGTTTGCAAAAGAGCGGCTAACCCTATCGGTTTTGGCTTTAGAGAGATCTAAAAGTTATCTGGAAGCAGGCAAAGCGCGTTTTGATCAGGGAGCTATTCTGAAAAATGATCTGGACAAACTTGAACTGGATGCCAGCAACGCCCAATTGGCACAAACCAGGAATCAACAAGACTATGACCTTAGCCTGATAGCTTTGCAATACCAGCTGAATACTTCTGAAATGGTAGAGCCCGGTGAAGACCTGCAAGCCATATTTGGCTATTCGCAAGTTGTGCAGGGGCAATTGAACATTGAAAACAGGGCTGAAATAAAGGCAGAACAATTGAGCAGGCGTTTGAATGAACTGAATGCACAAAAGCAACTGGCCCGTAACAGGCCGACGGTTTCGGTTTATGGCAATTACTCGTATTTCCAATTATCTGAAACCCTTAATCCGTTTGAAAAAAACACCTGGTTTCCGGCCAATTATATCGGTATCAGAGCCAATGTACCTATTTTTGATGGTCGGCAGGCGAGATTAACCGCTAACGATTTCAGGGTAAGGCAGCAAATAAATGTTTTGAATGCCGAGCGGCTAAGAAACGATTTCAGTTATGAATCAAAAAGCACCTGGAATACCTTGCAGCAATCAATATTGAATCTGGAAGAAGCCCGGAAAAATATTGACCTGGCACACAGGATTCTGGAAACTGATAAGTTTCGTTTTGAAAAAGGCGTTATATTGCTTTCAGATCTTAAAAATACCGAATACGCACTTCAAAACGCCGAAACCCAGTATCTCTCGAGCATTTATAACTTTCTGATAGCTAGTGTAAGGTATAAAAAGGCTAGTGGGAATTTGTGAGCTTCATTTGTATTCATGATGAATTCCAAGGTTAAGTATTAAATTATTTATTGTTTCTTTAAATTTGATTTTATAATTTTTTGCCTTATTTTTGTAACCATGTATAACGTTATATAAGTTGGTTATGGAAGATTATTACACAATATCTGAAGCCTCCAAACTATTAAATAAAACCAAAGAAACATTAAGGCGATGGGATAGAGAAGGAAAGTTGCCAGCTGTTCGTGAACCAATTAGTAATTATCGTGCATATAGAAAGGCTGACATAATGACATTATTTTCTGATTTTATCCCGCAAGATTCAAAAGAATCAACTACGAATTATATTGAACCAATAAAGGACTTTACCGTTTTAGAACTTTTTGCCGGTGCGGGGGGGTTAGCTGTTGGATTAGAAAAAGCAGGTTTAAAATGTGTCGCTTTAAATGAAATTGATAAATGGGCTTGCCAAACGCTTAGATATAATAGACCTAATTGGAAAGTTCTTGAAGGAGATATTAAATCTTTTGATTTTACAGAGTATAAAGATAAAATTGATATTGTTACAGGTGGATTTCCGTGCCAAGCGTTTAGTTATGCCGGAAAAAAACTTGGGCTCTCTGATGCAAGAGGAACATTGTTTTATGAATTTGCAAGAGTAGTTAACGAAGTTAACCCATTATTATGCATAGGAGAAAATGTAAGAGGCTTATTAAGCCATGATAAAGGTAGAACTTTAAATGGAATGATATCTATTTTAGACGAAATTGGTTATAATGTTGTACCTGTGCAGGTCTTAAAAGCAATTAACTATAGGGTACCTCAAAAAAGAGAACGTCTTATATTAGTAGGTATTCGTAAAGATTTAAGTATTAAATATGAATACCCTAAACCATATAAAAAAATTTATACATTAACAGATGCTTTAAAAAAAGGTGAACTGTTTAATAGTAATGTACCTGAATCTGAGGGAGCAAGATATCCTAAAAGTAAAGTAAAAGTCTTAGATATGGTACCTCAAAAAGGTTATTGGCGAGATTTACCTTTAGAAATTCAAAAGGAATTCATGGGAGGTAGTTTTTACCTAGGGGGAGGAAAAACCGGGATGGCTCGTAGAATTGGCTGGGATGAACCATGTTTAACATTGACATGTAGCCCTGCACAGAAACAAACAGAAAGGTGTCATCCGGATGAAACTCGTCCGTTTACTGTTAGAGAATATGCGCGTATTCAAACATTTCCAGATGACTGGAAATTTTCAGGTTCTTTGGCTCAACAATATAAGCAAATCGGAAATGCTGTTCCTGTCAACTTAGGTAGAGAAGTTGGTTACTCAATTATTAAATTTTTAAATGAACATTATTCCTCTTTAAATCCCAAATAATAACTATAATTTTCAAATGTAATCTGGTCTAAAATACTCTTTTTTGTCAAAAGCGTTTCTGTTTTAATTTCTTCTATTGCTGAGTTTTTTGCTATTTCGGATTGCCTATCCAAAGTTTCCAGAAAATCTTTAATCGCTAATGGAAGTGCTTGATACAACTGAAAAAATGCATCATCTCGACCTGTTAATAGTGCGTAAAATTTATCTCCAGAAATTTTACGCACTCTACTATGGCTATATTCTTTACCATTTATTTCACCAGTCCATAATTCATCAAAGCTACCTTTAGCAAGAATTTGAACCCAATAACATCTTGCTTTTTTGAAAGAATCTGCAAAACGTGCCAATTTTTGAAATAGTGCCTCTGCCGAACTACTATTCATTGTATTATGCTTATTTTTGATATCCGCAAACAACGTATTGTCAGTAGCCTTAATATCAAACCCACTTAATTTACCTACTTCAAAACCTTGAATGCCTCCTAAAACTTGCTCATGAAATGTTCCGATGGAATTATTTATAGATTTATCAATTTGTCTCAAAACCTCTGACTGAATAAGGTCTTCTTCGTCAATTTCATTGAATCTGGAATCAAAAGTAAGTTTAATAGTATCAACTTTATTAGCATAAAAACTTTTCTTGGTAATGTTATTTTTTGCTTTTAGGTACGATTGATGAAGATTTGAGATGCACTGCAAAAAATGTTCATCTGTTATATAACTTAAATATTTATTAGTCATTCTTTTAACAATTTATGCTCTGGTGGCTTACGAAATGTATATTCAATTGTTTATTTTAAAGTTACTAGTTATCCCTACTCCCCCATTAACTCTTTTAATATCTTTTGTGCGGCAATTGAAATTACCGTACCCGGGCCAAATACACCTTTTACGCCGGCATCGTACAGAAATTGGTAGTCTTGCGGTGGAATTACTCCACCTGCAATAACCATGATGTCTTCACGGCCCAGCTTTTTCAGCTCTTCAATTAACTGTGGCACCAGGGTTTTATGACCTGCTGCCAGGCTTGATGCCCCTACAATATGTACATCATTTTCAACTGCCTGCCTGGCCGTTTCTTCGGGCGTCTGAAAAAGCGGCCCGATGTCTACATCAAAACCTAAATCAGCAAAACTGGTGGCAATTACTTTGGCGCCGCGGTCGTGGCCGTCCTGACCCATTTTAGCAACCATAATTCTTGGCCTTCTGCCTTCCAATTCAGCAAATTTATCTGCCATTTCTTTAGCAATCCTGAAGTTTTCATCGTCTGAAACCTCAGACTGATACACACCTGAAATAGAGCGGATGGTTGCCTTGTGGCGCCCTGCAATCTTTTCCATAGCATAAGATATCTCTCCGAGGGTAGCCCGCTTACGCGCTGCTTCAACGGCAATAGCCAGCAGATTATCATCAAATGAGCCGCTGGCATGTGCTGTTACCTCAGTTATTTTGTTTAAAATTCGCTCAACTTCTTCATTGTTTCGCTCGGCTTTAATTTTTTCAAGTCTTTCAATCTGCTTTCTGCGTACATCCTGATTATCAACCTCAAGCAGCTCAATTTTTGTTTCGGTGGTAGTCTTATACTTATTCACCCCAACTATTATATCTTTCGCTGAGTCAATTCGCGCCTGTTTTCGGGCGGCAGCTTCTTCAATACGCATTTTAGGCAAGCCCGTTTCAATGGCTTTGGTCATGCCACCCAGCTGTTCAACTTCTTCTATTAAAGCCCAGGCTTTTTCTACCAGTTCTTTGGTTAGATACTCTACATAATAGGAGCCGCCCCAGGGGTCAACCACGCGGCAAATCTCGGTTTCATGCTGAATAAACAATTGCGTATTACGGGCAATGCGCGCCGAAAAATCGGTTGGCAAGGCAATGGCTTCATCCAGCGAATTGGTATGTAATGATTGCGTGTGCCCTAAAGCAGCAGCCATTGCCTCGATAGTGGTGCGGGCTACATTATTGTAAGGGTCTTGTTCGGTAAGCGACCAGCCCGAGGTCTGGCAATGCGTTCTTAAAGCCAGCGATTTAGCATTTTTAGAATTAAACTGTTTCACAATTTTAGCCCACAGCAATCGCCCTGCTCTCATTTTGGCAATTTCCATAAAATGGTTCATGCCTATACCCCAGAAGAACGAAAGCCGGGGGGCAAAATCATCAATATCCATACCGGCTGCTATTCCGGTTCTGATATACTCCAGCCCATCAGCCAGGGTATAAGCCAGCTCCAGATGCGCCGGAGCCCCCGCCTCATGAATATGATAGCCCGATATAGAGATTGAATTAAACCTGGGCATAAGCCGAGAGGTATAAGAGAAAATATCTCCTACTATGCGCATTGAAAATTCTGGTGGATATATGTAGGTATTACGCACCATGAATTCTTTCAGAATGTCGTTCTGGATGGTTCCTGAAAGTTGTGCAGGTGCTACGCCTTGTTCTTCAGCCGCTACAATATAAAAGGCCATAACTGGCAGCACTGCGCCGTTCATGGTCATAGATACTGACATTTCATTAAGTGGAATCTGATCGAAGAGAATCTTCATATCTTCAACAGAGTCTATGGCTACACCGGCTTTGCCTACGTCTCCAACCACGCGGGGGTGGTCAGAATCGTAACCGCGATGTGTTGCCAGGTCAAATGCAACCGAGAGCCCTTTTTGCCCGGCGGCCAGATTTCTGCGATAAAACGCGTTCGATTCCTCAGCCGTTGAAAAACCGGCATACTGACGAATTGTCCAGGGTTGCATAACATACATAGTGCTGTAAGGCCCTCTTAAATAAGGGGGTAAACCTGCAGAAAAACGCAGGTGTTCTGCCTGAGCCATATCTGTAGCCGTAAAAAGAGGCTTTACGGGAATCCCTTCTGCTGTTTTGAAAACAGGCGCCGCCTCATCGGTTTTAGCATCCTTTACTTCTTCTTTTTTTTCAAAAAGCTTTATGTTCGAAAAATCCGGCTTCATAGTTTATCTCTAACGATTTACAAAATCGTAATATAATTCACAGGTAAATATCTTCTTTTTTTATACACAAACCAATCCAATTTCTCAATTTTACTCTGGCCGGAAACAAAAAAAGTTTGCCCCCAGAAGAGACAAACTTTCATAAAAATAGAAGTAGATTTGTTTCAAAAAGTTTTCGTTATTGATAAACAAGCTCCTTGGCTCCCAGCCCATTATTGTTTACTTCAACCAAAGGAACATTATGTGATTGTTTTGGCAAGTCTTTCAGTGCATGAATACCTCGTTCTTCCCAGGCATCTAACCAGTTGGTTATGGTTGCCCTGCTTACCTCAAAGATGTCAGACAAGGTAGTAACATTATATCCTTTAAAACTTAAAAGTATTGCTTTGGCTCGTTCGCGCTCACGATAATTTCTACTATGCCTTGAAACTTCGCGCAGATGCTTTACCTGTTCAGGAGTTATTTTCCTTACATACCTCATAAGCAAAACGTTTAAATTAATAGTTAATAGCTCTTTCGATATCTGACCTTCATTTTTGACGGGCAAATGATTCGATTTAACCAATGCCAGCGTGTAGAAAGTCTCTAAAATGGAAGACGACAAAAGATTTAATAACGCTGTGGAAATTATGAAAATTATTTTGAAGTGTTTAAACAACCTATCCGGACCAGGCACTTGCGCAGAAAACTAACACTGCATAAAAATCGGCAAAAGGCAAATAAAATGCTAAAGGCATGCTTTAAAGTGAGGCATATTATTGTTTCATCCCATTTTTTTTACACTTCAAACCATTTTTTTATTGGGGTATTAATTTATCTATATTTTCGTTCAGGCTACATAAGTGCCATTTGCTCAGCATTTTACAAACATATTATGATTGCAAGTTATATTAAAACCGCCCTGCGAAGTCTAATGAGAAACAAATTGTTCTCGTTCATCAATATTATAGGGCTGGCCGTAGGTATGTCTGTCGGGTTATTGCTGATTGCATTTATACTAGACCTGCAATCATACGACAGGTTCCATAAAAACGGAGACCGCATTTACCGTATCACCCATGTAGTTTCAGAAAACCGCAAGCAAAATGGCAAATTTGCTACCACTTCTATTAAAACCGGAAAGCTTATCCGGCAAAAAGTTAAAAGCATTGCAGAAGTAGCCATTCTGAGAAATGATTTTTCGCAAAATGCCAGCGTTGGCAGCAACACTCTACCTGTAAAAGGCATGTGGGCTGAATCGTCCATTTTCAGAATTTTCACTTTCCCGCTTCTCGAAGGGAATCCGGAAACGGCATTGAAAGAACCCTACTCTGTTGTGCTTACACAGGCAACCGCCAGCAAATTATTCGGAAGCCAAGACGCCTTAGGCAAAGTAATTACTTTTGATACGCTCAATTATCAGGTAACTGGCATAATGAAAGATGTTCCGTTCTTTTCTCATATAAATTTTGAAGCGCTGGTTTCATTGTCCACGGCTGAACAACTGAATATCAATAACCCTGGTTTTGGTAACTGGACAAATGCCTCTTCTAACTTCGTTTACCTTCTGCTTCCCGAAAATGCAGATAAAGAATCAGTGCAAGCTCAGCTCAATGCCATTGCACACGAAGAAAATCTTGCCTTAAAAAACATGAGTATTCAACTTGAGCTGCTCCCATTAAATGGTATTGTTGTTGGTGAAACTCTACGGGCGTCTGAAGGAGGGCCGGGTGCTTTAGGGCCGCACGTATCAGAAGTAGTTTTATGGATTCTCGGCGGCCTTGCACTGGTGGTCATACTTTCTGCCTGCTTTAATTACACCAATCTTTCAATGGCACGGGCCATGCGACGTTTCAAAGAAGTGGGCGTCCGAAAAGCCATTGGAGCCGTAAAAAACCAGATAGGTCAACAGTTTCTGGTAGAATCAATCCTGTTATCGCTGGCAGCTCTGGTCTTGTCATTCTTTATATTTCTTATCTTACGGCCACAAATTATCAACATTGCTCCGGAAATGCAACGTATGGTAAAGCTGGAACTGTCCATAACCTTGATACTATATTTTATTGCCTTTGCGGTTTTGGTTGGTGTCATTGCCGGATTTTTACCTGCATGGTTGTGTTCTAAAGTCAACGCTAGTAACGCCTTGAGGAACACATCAACAGTAACCGGATTCAGGCTCTTAAAATTCAGGCCTTTGCTTGTGGTAATGCAATACACCCTTACACTTATTTTTATCACAACAACTGCCATTGGTTATGTGCAGTATAAAAATATACTGGCATTTGACCTGGGCTTTAATACCGAAAACATTCTGAACATTGATATGCAAGGCAACAAGCCTGATGCATTAATGAAAGAACTGAGCGAAATGCCGGAGGTATCTGCACTGTCACGCTCACTAATAATTACAAGCGTTGGTAATGCCTGGGGTGGTTTTATGAAATACAGTGACACACGCGATTCTGCATTGGTAATGACAAACCATGTAGATGAGAATTATTTGAACCTGCATGAATACAAGCTCCTGGCTGGAGGGAATTTTAAGGCAAGACCCGTTACACCAGATGCCGTTAGAGAGGTAATTGTAAATGAACAGTTCTTAAAACGATTTAACATTGCAGCCAAAGACCCGGTAAAGGCAATTGGCCAAGAAGTTAGTTTCAGTAATTTCAGTGTGCATAACCGCCGGATGACCATTGTGGGTGTAATGAAAGACTTTCACTATGGTAAAGTTGAAAACCTGATTGAGCCGGTGGCTTTTATGCCGTGGATACCCGGAGACAGAACAGTAGTTAATGTTAAAATCAGAAGTGCTGATATTCCGGCAACGATGGCCAGGATAGCATCGGCATGGAAGAAGACTGACCGCAATCAAGTATTGAATGCCAAATTTTACAAAGAGGAAATCGAAGAAGCTTATACTGAGTTTTCGACCATGATAAAGGTTATCGGCTTTTTGTCTATTCTGGCTATTTCTATATCTTCACTGGGCCTGTTGGGGATGGTGGCGTACACTACTGAAACGCGGCTGAAAGAAATTGGTATCCGCAAAGTGATGGGGGCAAGCTCAAGTAACCTCATATTTCTGCTTAGTAGAGGATTTCTGATAATGTTATTGGTATCTGCGCTGATTGCGTTGCCGGTTACTTATGTTTTTTTTGAAAAATATATTCTAACCAATTTCCCATACCATACCCCAGTGCAGTTTACAGAATTGTTTATTGGTTTGCTGGCCGTATTGCTTATTGCGGTTATCTTGATAAGCTCGCAAACCATGAAAGCCGCACAGAGTAACCCTGTTAATGTATTGAAGAGCGAATAACTAGGATAAAATTGGTTTATTGAAGCTTTGTTGAAGGCGCAATTCTACGCCATTCATTGGTAATTTACGTTCTTTTGTTAATAGCCCGAATACTATCTTTTTCTGTATAATTTTGTAGTTTTGCTTCAGCAATTAATTATCACAGAAAAAGGTTTTTATTCGTTATATTCTCATGCAGATTGTCAATCCGGCCACCGAAGAAATTATTACAACCCTTGTTGAAGACTCCCCTGAAAGTCTTCAAAGTAAATTAAAAACGCTTCAAAAAGGGCAAAAAGCCTGGGCAAAAGTTTCGCTAAAAAAACGTATCGGCATAATAGCCAGGTTTTCGGATTTACTGGCAGAAAACATTGAAGCACTTGCAGCTACCTTAACGGCTGAAATGGGCAAACCTCTGCAACAGGCGCGCAACGAAGTAAACGGAGCCAGAGCCAGAATTAAATACTTTGTAGATAACTCGCAAAAGTATCTGAAAGACGAAACGGTAACACGTCAGGAAGGGTTAACAGAAAAGATTTCTTATGAACCACTGGGGGTTATTTGTAACATATCTGCCTGGAACTACCCTTTTCTGGTTGGGGTAAATGTGTTTATTCCGGCGCTTATCGGGGGCAATGCCGTTTTTTATAAACCATCTGAGTTTTCGACATTGACGGGACTAAACATTGAGAAGTACCTGAAAAAAGCGGGTGTACCCGAAGAGGTGTTTCAGGTGGCTATTGGTGCCAGAGAAGTTGGAGAACAATTACTTGAGATGCCTCTGGACGGTTATTTCTTTACAGGCTCTTACAAAACCGGCCTTTATATTTACGAAAAAGTGGCCAACAAAATGGTGCCGTGTCAGTTGGAATTGGGCGGTAAAGACCCACTTTATGTAGCCGACGATGTGGCAGACATTGCATCGGTAGCGGCAGGTACTGCTGATGGCGCTTTTTATAACAACGGCCAGAGCTGTTGTGCAGTAGAGCGAATTTACGTGCACGAAAAAGTGTACGACCAGTACGTTGATGCCTTTGTAAAAGAAGTGCAGTCTTACAAAATTGGGCAGCCTGATGAGGAGGGCGTATATATTGGCGCGTTAAGCCGCCAGTCTCAGCTAGGCTTTCTGGCGAATCAGGTGAAGGATGCTACCGAAAAAGGTGCCAATCTGTTAACTGGTGGTAAAAGCGTAACAGGTAAGGGCTATTTCTTTGAGCCAACTGTTTTAACCGGCGTTACACACCAAATGGCTGTGATGAAGGATGAGTCGTTCGGGCCAATTATTGGTATAATGAAAGTGAAAGACGATGCAGAAGCCACTAAACTGATGCAGGACACTGAATATGGTTTAACTGCTGCGGTTTATACTGCAGACAAAAAACGTGCTGAGAAAATATTGCAACAAATTAATGCAGGAACCAGCTACTGGAATTGCTGCGACCGTGTCTCGGCACCACTTCCGTGGAGCGGACGAAAAAACTCTGGTTTTGGCTCTACGCTTTCACATGCAGGTATCAGGGCATTTGTAAAACCCAAGGCGTGGCATTTGAGAGGTTAATGCCTTATGAACAGAAGAGAGCACCTTATTTTTCAGCTGCCCTCTTCTGTTATATCTTATTCTTCGAATCAATTATTATGGTTACGGGGCCATCGTTCAATAGAGACACTTTCATATCTGCTCCAAACTGTCCGGTTTCTATGGGCTTACCTAAATCTGTAGTCAACCGGGCAATCATTTTTTCATAAAGCGGTATGGCTACCTCTGGCCGAGCGGCTTCAATGAACGAGGGTCTATTACCCTTCCTGGTACTGGCATGTAAAGTAAACTGGCTGATTAACAGTATCTCACCATTAACGGCGGTTATATCCAGATTCATTTTTCCTTCTTCGTCGCCAAACACCCGCAAGCCTGTAATTTTTTTTGAAAGCCAATCAATATCCTCCTCTGTATCGGTATGTGTAATACCAAGCAGAACCAAAAACCCTGAACCGATTTGCCCTTTTACGGCATCGTCAATGGTTACAGAAGCCTGAGTTACCCTTTGAATAACAGCAATCATGATTTGTCAAATTCGAAGCAATAAATGCGCAATTAATAGATAAGTACCTATGCCGATGATGTCGTTGGCGGTAGTAATGAATGGTCCGGAGGCTATTGCGGGGTTTATGCCGAGCCTGTTCAATAAGAGCGGGGTTACTGTACCCATAAACGATGCCAGCACAACAACCGCCAGCAAAGAAAAACAAACTACCAGAAAAAGTGCCGGCTCTCCAATAACATAAATATAGGCCCCTGCCAATGCCCCGATAACCAGCCCGTTCACCAACGCTACCAGAATAATCTTGAAAAGCCGCTGCCATAAACTTGTAACAATACCCGTTTTTTCTGCCAGACTCTGCACAATTAAAGACGATGTCTGTATACCTACATTGCCCCCGGTTGACCCCATAATAGGTATAAACGCAGCCAGAGCGGCTACTTTCTGAAACTCAGCCTCAAAGCCTTTAATAACTGTGGCAGCCAGTAAGCTACCCGCTACCCCTACTACCAACCAGGGTAAACGCGCCTTGGCCAGTTGCCAAACGCTGTCGTCTTCTTCTGCTTCGCCGGTAATACCCGCCATTACCTGAATATCTTCTTCGGCTTTATCGGTAATAAAGTCAACCACGTCATCGATGGTGATTCTACCCAGCAATCTCCCCAGGGTGTTCACTACCGGAATAGCCTCCAGGTCATATTTCTGCATCAGGTCGGCTACTTCTTCGGCTTTGGCTGTAGTTTCAACAAAGACAATGTCATCATCCAGAATATTCTCTATTCTGGTGTTTTTACGGGCCAGCACAATTTGTTTCAGAGAAACAATCCCTTGCAATTTCTGCTCGTCATCAACTACATAAATGGCAAATACTTTCTCAACATCCTCCGCCTGCCTCCTGATTTCCTCCACGCACTCGCTCACTGTCCAGCTCGAATTAACCTTTACCAACTCTTTCTGCATCAATCCGCCTGCAATATCTTTGGGGTAATACATCAGGTCAATAATGAACCTGGCCTGCTCTCGGTCATCAAGCATCGCTATTACCTTCTCCCTTACCTCTATTGACTGCTCGTTCAGCAAATCAGCAGCATCATCCGAATCCAGCAAATCTACATACTTGGCAATTTCTTCTACCGTAAACCGCTCTTTTATAAAGCTCTTGCGTGTATCAGGCTCAATGTGCGCCAGTATTTCGGCCCCTGTTTCAATATCAACCAATGTAAGCAGATAATGCCCCTGTTCGCCGTCCAGTTCAAGCAAAATACCGGCTATATCCGCCGGATACAGCTCTTCCATTTCGGCTTTCAGCAGTTTCTCATCTTTCTGCTCAATGGCCGTCTCCAGCTTTTCAACGTACTCTCTGGTTAGGTCAAAAGTACTCATATCTACTCAGTTAGTTTTCAGTAAAGGCCTTTGTCAACAGTATAAATTCTGCAACGCCCAATTGTTCGGCGCGTTTATTCAACAGCTCATGTTCAAAATTCAGGCCAATAGGCTTTAAAGCATTACGAAGCGTTTTTCTTCTCTGATTAAATCCGGCTTTTACCACCTGAAAAAACTTTCGCTCGTCGCAATCCAGTTTATCAACTGCATTTCTTTTCAGACTTATCACACCCGAATCTACTTTAGGCGGCGGGTTAAAGGCCCCGGGCAAAACTGTAAATTCATACTTAATATCATAATATGCCTGCAAAAGCACGCTAAGAATACCATAATCTTTATTGCCCGGTGGTGAGGCTATCCTTTTGGCAACTTCTTTTTGCAGCATACAAACAACTTCTGCCACAGTATCTTTATGCTCAAGAACCTTGAAGAAAATCTGCGAAGAAATATTGTAGGGGAAATTACCAATGATACCAAAAGTCTCAGAACGCTCAAACCCTTTTAATTCAGACAGGTTCATTCTTAGAAAATCTTCAGAGAAAATTCTGTCACTCAGTTCCGGATAGTTCGTTTTCAGGTATTCAACCGACTCTCTGTCAATTTCAACTACCGATGTCTGGTATGCTGTATTCTTCAGCAAAAACTGGGTTAGCACGCCCATACCCGGGCCAATTTCAAGCACCTTCGTATATCCTTTATGGAGCGCTAACAAATTTACTATTCTTTCGGCGGCATTCAGGTCTTTCAGAAAGTGCTGTCCGAGATGTTTTTTAGGCTTAACTTTTTGCATGCTCAAAATTAGTTCTTTCTAAGCAGAAAGTGTTGAAAGGTTCTGATTTTGTTGAACATCTTCCACATTTTGTATAAAGATTTACTCCATAAACCCCAATTAAGCTAATCTGGCTGCTCAGGTACAGTTTTTTATTGTATTACACCAAAAAAATACCAAAACTCATGAAACGCAATCTTATTTCAAAATCAATAGTTTTAGCTTCTGCTCTGATGCTTGTAGGCTATACTAATATGAGTTGTAAATCAAGCAACTCAGTTACAAAATCAAATTCAAAAGACAACAATAAGGTAGCTATTAGGCCACCTGCCAATGCCGAGCAGGCTACCATTACTACGGTTTCGATGGGCGGCGCCAATGGCGATGAACTCAAAAGAATTATGGCAGACTACGTGCCGGCCATGAACGAAAACCTGATGGGTATAGCCTCGGTTGAAGCATACGATGAAGGTCTGCTGGTTACCATGACCAAAGGAAACATCTTTAAAGTTGACTCTTATATGATAAACGAGAATGCCAAACAAGACCTTCTCAGAATTGCCTATTCATTAAAACAAATGCCTAATACATTTGTTTTGGTAGGTGGCCATGCCGATGCCACAGGCAAAAACGCATATAACGAAAAACTTTCAAGAAAAAGAGCGGTTCAGGTTGCTAACTATCTGCGTTCGGCGGGGGTAGAAGAAAACAGATTGCTGGTTGATGGCTTTGGCGAAAAGGTACCGGTTCACTCAAACAAATATCTGGCGGGTAGAAACAAAAACCGCAGGGTTGATTTCTTAATTGTGGCTGACAATTCTATACGTGAAAGTGTAGTTAATAATACAGGCGGAAGATAAATTAATTACTTCCTTTACACATCCGACCGGAGTAGCCCATCGCTGCTCTGGTTTTTTTATGCTTTACGAATCAGGTTTTTAGCTATATTGGGCAAATAAACCAAAATACATGAAACACCTTTTTTCGGTTCTGTTTTTTTTGATTCACTTTTCATTGCAGGCGCAGGTTGGAACAGAAATTTACCTGTTTGACCTCCAATACAAAAACAATAGCTTTAGCTTATCTAACCCTGTCAATATTACCTTACACAAAGGGTATGACAACCAGCCGTTTTTTCACCCGACCCTTCCTTTGGTTTATTATGCCTCTGCCAACGATAGCGGGCGCACCGATATTAAATCTTACAATTACAAAAAGGGCATCAGCAGGCAGATAACTACCACAACAGAACACGAATACTCTCCTACCATCACGCCTGATGGGAGATTCATTTCATGTATTATTCAGAGAGACAACGGAAGTCAGGATTTGGGTAAGTATCCGGTAAATGGCGGGCAGTCTGTAACTCTCATCAATCATCTGAAAGTAGGATATCATACCTGGACAGACCCTACGCATCTGCTTTTATTTGTTCTGGCAGATACCACCAACCATTTGCATTACTATGACCTTGATACTAAAAAAAGCGTAATTCTTGGTTCAAAGCCGGGCCGTTCGCTGCACAAAATCCCGGGAGGCAATACATTTAGCTTTATAGATAAAACAGCAGAAACATGGCTGATTAAGGAGTTTAATCCTGCAACCGGAGAAATAACACCTATTGTTGCTGCAATAGGCAAGTCTGAAGACATTACCTGGACACCCAATGGCTACATACTTACCAGTGATGGTAAAAAGCTCTTTGCCTTCAAGCCCGGGTCTGGTTCGGTGTGGCAGGAAATAAATACAGCTCACCTGCCCGGGTCTGGCAAAATTACACGCATGGCTGTCAATAAAACAGGCACTAAACTAGCCCTAGTAGTAAGTGAATGATACTGACTACTCAGGCACCTATCCTACTCTACCATTTATTTCAAAAAAAATTGCATACCCGGGCAACGTTGCAGGCTCATAACGGATTATTGTTAGTGAGATGAATTTAAACGTTACGATACAACACTGTAAAGCCGGAAACAGAAAAGCACAGAAAACAATCTTTGATTTGTTTTCGAAGACTTTCCTACGCTTGAGTTTCCGTTATCTCAACGACAGACAATACGCCGAAGATGCCTGTCTGGAAGCCTTTGCCTTGATTTTTGAAAGCTTAAAAGCTTTCGACTATCAATCAGATGCCCAGACCGAAGCATGGATGAAACGAATTGTGGTGAATCAGTCGCTTAAGATTTTACGGCGTAATAAAAATTTCCTCTTCCAGTCATTATCAGACGAAGACCCTTTGGAATCGACAAACATTGGTATTGAAGATGATATGAGCGGACGAGAAATTCTTGAACTGATTTCATCTCTGCCTGATGGTTATCGTGCAGTTTTTAATCTGTATGTTATTGAAGGCTACACCCATACCGAAATCGCCTCTGCGCTGAACATTACTGAGGGGACTTCACGTTCGCAGCTATTTAAGGCGAAGATGATGCTAAAAAAAAATATTGAAATGAAAAAGGTAATATAATGACACCCGAAGAGCAAAATATAAAAGAGAAGATAGATGGCTTATCTGACCTTGACGTTTTTTTCAATGACACAAAGCTTTGGGAACGTCTGGAACCCAGATTGGAGCAATCAAAAGCCCGTAAGCAAAAGGCGGTATGGCTTTGGGCAGCGGCCTGTCTGGCTATTACTGGACTATCGTTTTACTTCTACTTACTACCTGTCGACAAGCAGCAAAAGATATATGCTGTGACACCACCGCCAGCTAAGTCCAACACAACTATCACAAAAGAAAAACCTGCACCACTAAAACAAAAAGTTAACAAGCTACAGCGCGTAGCACTGCCAAAACCTGAAACAAAAAAAGAAAATGTAGAGATTGAGGAAACCAATGAAAGACTGATGTTAACCGACCTTAATTATTTGAAAACAACAGGAAAGCTCTCAATGCTTCCGAGTGCCAAAGATACTGTTCAATATGCTATAACTTATAAAGCCCAAAGGGTAACCACCCTAAATCTGCCTGTTATCCCAGGTGAGATGATGAAACGGGAAACCTTTGCCAAAAGGGCATTCAGGCAAATAAAAAGCTTTAATACCGAAGGTAAAATTGACTGGCGCGAGCTGAATATAGAGCCACGCAATGTGTGGGCTTACCTTGGAAAAAGCTTTATAGTTGATACTTCACAAATAAAAACTCCAAAACATATCAAAAAATGAAAAAGCTGTTACTATTAACTGTCCTGAGCTTTGCTGTACACGCTACTTTTGCTAAAGAAGACTCTCTCATTGCTCGTATAGGCAATAAAGCCAAAGTTACCTTCTACGCCGAGCGACCAGAAGACCTGAAAGAAATTGAAAAGTACGACCTGAACCTTTTGTTCAGACAACTGAAAAGACGAGCCGAAAAGAATTTCACTTTTTCGGAAGATGTAACTTTGAAAGATGCCGATGAACTAAAAAACAGAGAGGCCAATAGAGTGGTTAGCCCACAAAGTTGGTTCAGAGGCATGAATCTGAACTTGTTTGTAGGGGCTACCAAGGCCTCTGTTGACAAATACCGCTCTGCATATTCAAATATTGAATGGGCCGCTCATTTTCTAGGGAATCCTTATCAGGGAAAATTCGGAAACTCGGTGGTCGTCAGAGACTTATATGATATTGCCAGTGAGCAGTCTATTATGTTTGGTATTGGAGGATATTTTGATAAAACTCTGTTACAAAAAAGAAAAACCTCAATAAGCCTGAAATATGGCGCCGGATTTGACTTTATTAATACCAAAATGGCACTTAAAAAAGGCCGTTGGATTCCATTTCCGGAAGACTCCATATACATTAATTCATCCGGCACTATGCCTCCAGATTTAATCAGAAGAAGTATCCTTTCTACTAATGTTTATGCAGAATTACAGCCTACTTTTAATTTCTTCAATAGCAAAGGTGAGAAAACCTTTAGATTTGGTGTGGGTGTTAAAGTAGCTTCTTCATTAAACAGCTTTAACAAAAGCACATTTTCAAAAAATTATCTTTATGAGCAGAATGGACCTTACGTAACCCTAAAATACAAGGCTCTTCAAACTGCTCTGACGGCCACCGTTGGTTACAAATATGTAAACATGTTTTATCAGGTTACCCCCAACAATATTGTTGTTAATGGTGCTGTTCAGCCTGAGTATTTTCCTTTTAATACTCCTCGCCAAATCAATGCCACTTCTTATGTAATCGGCTTAAGATTCGGCAAATAAATTAGGGTTTAAAATCTTCATCTTTATTTGTAGATTTACCTCATAAAATATACCTATTAAGAGAAAGATGACGGCCGAAAAATCGAATGAAGACTTGTTGTATGAGATTGAAAAACTCAAACGCAAACTTGAAGAAGCTGAACACAGTGATGCCATTGACCAGCTACAGGATTTAGTTGATAATACGTCTGAGATTATCATGCTGCTTTCGCTGGACGGGCGGTTCCTTTTTGTCAACAAGGCTTCAAGAGAAGTTTTAGGCTATACCAGCGATGAGCTTTCAAGACTTACACTTCAGGATATTCTTCACCCGCAGTTTGCCGAAGATATGCTGGTTACATTGCAGCAGATAAAAACCGAAAGACAGGTGGTAGATTACCAGACTGTTATGCGTAATAAAGAGGGTAAACGTGTGTATCTGCTTGGGGACATCAGCTGCAGGTTTGAAAACGGAGTACCTACGGCTTTCCGCTGCCTGTTTCGTGACATTACCCTGCGCCGGCGCGCCGAACGAGCCCAGCAATTATATTATACCATTGCCCAGCTGAATCTGAATACCCTGAACCTGAAAGATTTTTTGACACAGGTACATGTAGAGTTACAGAAACAGATTCAGGCCAATAATTTCTTTGTAGCGCTCTTTGAACCTGAAGACGGCACCATCTATTACCCTTATGTTGTAGATGAGTATTCAGACACGAGCGAGAATTTCCTGCGCCGAAAACTGGGGAACGGCATTATTGAATATTCAATGGTGCAAAACAAGCCTCTTTTTCTTTATAAAGAAGACATTGAACGTCTTTCAGAAACCGAGAGGTTAACCTTATACGGTTCTTCCAAACCTGAAGTAATGCTTTGTGTACCCTTAAAGGTAGATACCAAAACTACCGGGGTAATTGGCGTACAGTCTTACAGTGACCGTAATAAATTTACCATCCGCGACCTTGAATTGCTTGAATTTGTTTCGGGCCAGGTGGCAGTAGCACTGGTAAGAAAACAGAAAGAAGAAGACTTACTAAGGCAAACATCTCGCCTCAATGCTGTGTTTGACAGCAGTTCACACGTGATCTGGACAGTGAACCTGAAACGCCAGCTAAGCTCTTTCAATAAAAATTATGAAGAATTAATCAGAAAAAACCTCGGGTATCCGCCTGAAATCAACTCAAGTACCGAGAAAATCGGCTGGCGCCTGATTGCCCCTGAAGACCGCCCGGTGCTTCGCGAAAGATACAATGAAGCCTTTAAAGGCAAACCTCAGAATTTTGAAATGCACTGGGGACACATAGATGGTGGCGACGATTGGTATGAGTTTTACCTGAACCCCATTCTTTCGTCTTCAACCGGGCAAATAGAAGAGATTTCGGGCATTGCCCAAAACATTACCGAAAAGAAAAACTCTACCATCAGGCTGCAAAAAAGTGAACAGAAATTCCGCGATACCATTGAGTCGTTCATCGATATCTATTACCGAACTGATCTGGCCGGAAATATTAGTATGATATCACCGTCGGTACTTACCCACACAGGGTATTCTGTTGAAGAGGTAATGGGCAACAAGGTGGATAAGTTCTTTGAAAACGCCATTGACAGCTCAAAGAATATCAAAGGGCTGTTGAAGTCGGGCAGTATTACCAACTTTGAGGTAGTAGTAAAGCGCAAAGACGGAGAGTTACGGCAGTTTATGCTCAATATCAGAATGATTAAAGATGCCAAGGGTATTCCTGTTGAGGTAGAAGGGGTAGCACGTGATATATCAGAGCTGAAACATGCCAACGAAGACTTAATTGTTGCCAAAGATGAAGCCGAGCGGTCGCTTAAAGTAAAAGAACGTTTCCTGGCCAATATGAGCCATGAGATTCGTACACCAATGAATGGCGTAATTGGAATGATTGACCTGATGTACGAAACGCCGCTGAATCCGGAGCAAAGAGATTATGTTCAAACCATCAAGAAATCGTCAGAAACCCTGCTGACCATTCTGAATGACATACTTGACCTGTCTAAAATTGAGGCCGGCAAAATGGACTTGCACAATGCCCCGCTTGATATACGTGAGTTATTAGAACGACTGGTGGGCTTGTTCCGTCAGCGGGCTATCGAAAAAAACAATGCACTTACTTATCATATAGCCGAAGACGTACCCGACTACCTGATTGCTGACCAGACACGATTGTTACAGATTTTCTCGAACCTGACTTCTAATGCACTGAAGTTTACAGAGAATGGCAGTGTAACGGTTTCGCTGTCTAAGGTATCATCTAACGGAAAAATTCATATCCTGAAAGGCGAAATCAAAGATTCAGGCATTGGAATATCAGAAGAAGACCAGAAACTACTGTTCGGGGCTTTTCAGCAGGTGGATAATTCAACCAAAAAATCATTTGGCGGAACAGGCCTTGGCCTGGCCATTTCACGTGAGCTATGCCGCCTGATGAAAGGCGACATGGGGGTAGTTTCGGGCGAAGGCCAAGGAAGCACTTTCTGGTTCACGATTGAGGTTCGTTCTACCAGCATCAGCCCGAGTGTTTCTGATAATGATTCAGGCGAGATTCAGCTAACTAACTTTTTCAGTCAGTATTCACCTAAAATTCTATTGGTTGACGACAATCAGGTAAACCGGAAGGTAGCTTCAGAAATACTCAATAAGTCAGGCTGTACTGTAACAACTGCCGAAAGCGGCGCCAAAGCCATTGAGATATTTGGTGATAATCCGTTCTTTGACCTCATTTTTATGGATATTCAGATGCCGGAAATGGATGGCATAGAAACCACCCACCGCATGCGTGACATCTATGGGTCGTCACTACCCAAAATAGTAGCCATGACCGCCTACTCCATGCAGCACGACCGGGAACGTTTCCTGAGCGAAGGGATGGACGACTACGTACCTAAGCCCATCAGAGCCGCTATTCTGGTTCAAAAAGTAAACGAACTGGTAAGAACCGAAGGCAGAACAGAAGAAACCGCAGCCACGGCCAGAAGCGGGTCTGCCAAAGAACCAATCATCAGAACACCAACTGCAAAAAACAACCAGCCTGTTATAGATGTTAAAGGGTCTGCCGCTACTTCAGATTTCAGTGTGGCTGCCGGTATACCCATGTTTGATATGGAAGTCGTAAATCAGCTGAAAGAAATGGTAGGAGAAGAAATGCTGCTGACCGTATTTGAGGATTTTGAACAGGAGGCTCAGGAGCAGATACGCAATACCAAAGAAGCCTACCCTGACCATGTAAAAACCATTCAAAGCGAACTGCATACCTTGAAAGGTAACTCAGGAACCATAGGGCTGGCGCGTATTCATGAAATTACCAAAGAAATTGAAGTGCCGTCTAAAACAGGAGATTTAACCTATTTTAAAGAAAGAATGGCCGTTTTAGAAGATGAATTTGCCAGATTTAAAGAAACTTACAGGCAGGTTTTGTCTTGATTAATGAATTAAAAATTTGCAATACTCCCATATTATTTTCGTTAATTTGAACAGGCGATTAAACAATTAAACAAATGAAATTTAACACTTTATTACTTGCATTTATAGGTGTGATGGGCTTTGCAGCAGAAGCCAGTGCACAGACCGACGACGAGGCGATTAAAGCAACGCTCTACAATTATCTGGATGGTGGAGCCACCGGCGATTCGGCCAGATTGAATCGCGCGTTTCATCCTGCTGCCAATCTGCGTAGCCAGTCAAACGGACGTATATCGGAGATTCCGGTAAAAAAATTCATTGCCTCTGTACCAGCTGGGGGCGCAAAATGGAAGAGTAATGTGGTAAGTTACAGTTTTGCCGGAACCGCCGGAACCGCAGTAACCGAAGAAGAATTTGAGAATTTTAAATATGTTGATTTCCTGAATCTGCTAAAAATAAATGGGGAGTGGAAAATTGTGAGCCGCGTGTTCTCTAAGGTCGACAAAACCATCGCGGTGACCTCATCATCAACCGGCGCTGCGGCGCCTTCAGCAGGCAATCTGAAAGCAGGCAATGCCCCGGTTAAGAAACCGGCAGCTAAACCCAAACCATCTGATGATGGCTGGTGATAAAAGCAGAGGCCTCGTGTTCCGGTGAGGCCTCTGCTTTTATCCGGCCAATTCACTTAGCCATGTTTTTATTTTTTCTACCCATTCTGCTTGTTTAAAGGTATCCTGGCTGTGCCTTGTTTCGTCGTCATAGGCTCGCTGCAAGCTGTTCATCTCTCTATAAGATTCCAGATATTCAAATTGTATCATGCTGTTCAGGTCATCAATGCTTTCTGCCTGCATGGCACTTACTTTTTTCTTGAATCGCTCCACAATCAGTTTGGTAATATCAAAATGCAGTTGTTCGTGCGCCAGTGCATAAGTCGTTCTGGCACTTTCATTCGCCCACGACATCCCCCGAACCATATAGGTTCTGGTCTGAATATTGGCACGAATAATTCCTCCCGACACATTAAATGACGACAAATACCCAAAATTGCTAAAAATAGCTGCGCCATATCTATTCAATCCTGACGGGCTGCCTCTGAAATCGTCCCAAGTTACTTTTCTGGTTTCATAATAGATGGTGTCTTTATCATTTATCTTGTAATCAGGCATGAGCGTTATCTCAATACCTCTGGCCAATGCTTCATGCTTGCCGTTGTTCAATTCCAGCCAGTCGGTAAAATACTGCAATGTCTGCAAAACCAGCCTGCGTAAAACCGACTCATAGTTATTCATATTGGGCGCACCACCAGAACGCTTGTAGTCCAGGTACACATGAGAGTCCACCAGCTTTATTGTATCATTCCTGCCGATTCTCTCAAAACTAACCGAAAGTGTCATTTTTCCATTAATCCCGCCCTGGGCATTTCTGGTTTCATGCAAATTCAGTTGAGTAAGATTATAAAGAACGGGGGTTGTTGCGGTATTTTTTGGCAAATTTCCGGATATAAATCTTTGCAATCCATTTTTTACGCCACCGGCTATGGTAATACCTGCTTTGGTGTCAGCAGGCGTAATAATAGTACCCAAACCATTTTTTTGCACCCTGCCGTCTTTTACATCGGCAATGTAATAACCTATTGGTTTTACATCAATCGGAGTGTCTTTCAGTGTAATCACATACTGTGCAAGTGTAGTAGGAGCTACACAGCAACAATAAACTATCATTAATGTATCAATAATTCTTCGCATTTGTTACACCTTATTTTACCAAATATGCAAAAATTAGAGCGTTTTTTTATAATTAAAAAGCCTGTTAAAAAAAAATCTGCATAGCGGCACAGAGCCCCTATGCAGATTTCTATCTACCAACGATTACTTTTTGGTTTTATTGAAATTCAGGTCGCAAACTATCCCAAGATAAACTATGCGGCTGATAGGTGCCGAGCCATAAACACTGATAGCATTGGCATTGGTAAGATTTGTACCTCCCAGCTTAACAGTGCTGCTGAGGTCTTTCAAAAAATAATTTAACTGAGCATCAAGTGTTCCAAAGGCTTTAATCTCTCCCTCATCAAAAGGCATAAAGTACATATAAGCGCTGCTGTGCCGATAATTAACTGAATAGGAAAAGTTTTTAGTGATAAGGCCATTTGCACCGATATTAAATTTATGCTCAGGCGTATTAAAACCGGCAATCAGGTTTTTGATGTCTGATATTTTTGCCCAGGTATAATTACCATAAACACTCAGTTTGTTGTTTACGCGGTAATCAAGGCTAATAAACGCGCCTTGTGTGGTAACCTGTTTCTCGAAATTAGCCCAGGTCTGAATAAACCTGCCTCTGGTACGGTCTGGTGCTGTTTTGGCCCAGTCGCCGGTTTTTTGCTGATAGTTACCCTCTGGCATTTTGCCGTCTTCACGCCCCTGAAAACGCACAATACCTATAAAACCATTATATAAACTACGGTAATAACTCAGGTCAAGTTGTAAGTCTTTGGTAAGTAAGGCTTTATAACCCAACTCCCAGCTATTCATTTTTTCAGGCGCCAGCTTCTTTACTTCAAAAGGCTGTGTACCTGTTGAGTTTAACCCCTTGAAGCCGTTTTCAACATTACCAATCAGCAAAATACTACCGTAGTCAAGGTAAATATACTGGTCAAGCTGTGCGGGGGCTCTGTAAGCCGTAGCAAAGTTAGCTCTGAAATTATGCCTGCCAACTGAGTAAACAGCCGAGATGCGTGGAGAAAACCTGGCTTCAAAATTCTGAAAGAAGTCTATCCTGCCTGCGGCTGCGAGCGTAAGTTTTTCATTAAGAAGTTTTTGCTGTACCTGTCCGTATATGCCTGATTCCCAATTGACAATGCTATTCCTTTTTTCTTTTGACAGAGG
The DNA here is from genome assembly GCF_002855535.1 of Emticicia sp. TH156. NCBI lineage: Bacteria > Pseudomonadati > Bacteroidota > Cytophagia > Cytophagales > Leadbetterellaceae > Emticicia > Emticicia sp. TH156. The sequence continues at coordinate 142,575 of NZ_PKRS01000009.1, read as the reverse complement.
CGAGAAATTACCATCAGAAAGTAAAGTGCCATTTGATTTCAGTAAATAAGTTCTGTAAGCTCCGCCAACTACAATGTTGGTTGTGGCCAGCTTAAATTCTCTCTGTGCTGAAAAATCAGTATAACGGGCTGTGTTAGAGAAGGCAGCACCTTTGATGGTTGAGCCATTGATTGTCAGGTCGCCAACGCCGTCAGCAACTTTTTGGGTAATCTGATTAAAAAGTGGAGACCCGGCACCTAACTGCAGCGATTGTGTAAGATTAAACGCAAGCCTGGCGGCATCCTGAATTGACTGCCCGCCCTGAATGGATGGTATTGAAAACGCACTGGGTACGCCACCATTTATCATATCGGGTGTATACACACCTGCAAGGCTCCCTCCATCAAAACCACTGCCACGTGCAGCAGCAAATATCTGGTTCCAGGCATTAAAGTAATTACCTGACACGGTTGGATACACCCCATTTTTAGGGTCTGTGAGCCTTACGTTCTGCAAAGCATTGGCTACACCCCCTACTTCATAGGCTTTACCGCCATAATCAAACATAGTGTAAGCACGTATAAACCACTTGCTGTTTTTTATTTCAAACTTGTGTAAATCATATTGCATTTCACGCCACGCAAACCGGCTGGTACTCTGAAAAATTCCATTACCCAACGACCAGCGATACTCATAAGAGGCCTGTGTATTTTCATTGATTTTGTAATGCAAAGACGGATTCAGACGGATGCTCCCGGCCTGAAAGCCTTTCATGTTCAGGAATTTGCTCCCGTCATTTGCCCCTATAACATCAGCCTCGTTAAAGCCCGGCATGTAAATGCGGTAAGGCTGGTTATTGTTATATTGAGTATACCGGGGGTCTGTAACAGTTAGCCCTGCATCGCCAAAATAGTTGAGCTTGTTCCAGCCAAAAGGTGAGCCATAGGCATTATTGGCTGCATCAGACCCGGCCAACCCACCAACTGTGGTGGCCTTAATGGCAGCGTCTGAATTACCCATAAACTCTTGCCCTTGTGTAAAATTGGCGTTGAGCTTAAAGGCAAAACGCCTGGCAAATATTTGTGCATATCTTAGTTGTCCGTCAATTAAGGATCGTGAGCCGCCACGGATAGATGCAGCCAAACCCTGATGCCTGAAAGGGTCTTTTGAGTGCATCAGTATTACTCCGTTAAATGCACCTGAACCATAAAGTGCCGAATTGGCACCGTATATTACTTCAATGTTATCAATATCCAGGTCTGGCGTACCCATCCAGTTTCCACCATATAGCGACGACGTGGGCGACATAAAATCGACATAATCTGCCAGTTGTAAAATTCTTTCGGCTTTAGAGCTGTTAAAACCACGGGTACTTAAACTTGTTACAAACCAGCTCGATTGGCTTACATCAATACCCTTGTATCTTGACAAAGACGAAATTAACTCAATACCCGGCGACTGCTGCAGTTGCAAAGCCGAAACTTTGGTAACAGAAACGGGGGCTTTAAAAATACTTTCCTCAATTCTGGATGCCGACACCACTACTTCATTTAAAGCCCGGGTACTATCGGCCGGCACATTCTGCCCCCATGCCATATTAGTTGCCAGACAAGCCAGTAAGTAAAGTTTTCTTCTCATGTTCTTTGGTTTTATTTGGTTTTGTTTTATTATCCTTCAATCCACCGCTTGAATTGTGCAGCATTTTCCTGACTGATACTCACCTCCGCTTTTGACAAGTGCATTAATTCTATGGCAATCTTGCCTTTAAATGAGGGCTTGAAGCTCTTTATCGCATCAATGCTGACAATGAACTTGCGGTTAGCCCTGAAAAACTGCCTGCCTGATAATTCTAATTCAAGTTCGCTCAGGTTTTTTTCTACAATGTATCTTTCTCCGGTTTTGTCAATCAAAAAAACTACTCGCGCCTCGGTATAAATAAAGGCAATATCAATAGCAGGCATTACATAATAATTTGTCCCTTTTTTAACAATCAGCCTTTCTTTAGCTGAGTTAACGTTGTTGTTACTTAGGGCTTCATTATTTCTGACCTGCATTACAAAATGCTTGCGGAACGCCTCGTATTTATCCAGAATCCTGACTAACTCTGCCTTTTCAATGGGTTTTCGTAGATAATCAATGGCTTGATATGGCATGGCCTGAGACAAATACCTGTCATAAGCCGACATAAACACGACCGGGAAGCCCGGGTTTATTTCCTGAAAAACCTCAAAACTTAGTCCGTCTGCCAGTTCAACCTCAAAAAAACCAATACTCACACCATCGTTAACGGCCAGCCAGGCCAGTGTTTCCTGAACACTACGGCAATGGCTAAGTGTAGACATAGGGTAATATTCTGCTAGCGTATCTGCTATCAGTTTAAAATTATCCTCCGTTTTTTCTACTATAAGAATTGTCATCGGCTATTTCGGGGTCAGGATTTCCACTTTCAGGCAGTGTATCCCGGCGTTGGCGAAAAAAAATTTGCGTTGCAAAATTAAGGAGAACAAATTAGAATAACGCTGATGGCCGCATTTCACTGAATACTTAAGGCTGTAATAGTGGTTTGTTGAAAAATAGAAGAACATGGCGCGAGGTAAATTAATAGCTTGAATATTACCATTGCTTACCTCACAATCTTCTAAAACAAATCAAAAGCCATTAAAATTCTGTTATTCTGAGGTTTTTGGGCTACCGGCCTCCTTTACAGAAATAAAGTATTTTTTTCTTGGTTCCTATTCATCTGGCATTGAAATTAGCTACATCTAACACGTGGTTTATGAATACCGAACTACTTTCGCGAATACAGTTTGCATTTACTGTAGCATTTCACTACATATATCCTCCTTTAAGTATTGGCTTAGGCGTTGTAATGGTAATTATGGAAGGCCTATATTTAAGAACCGGCAAGCCTGTTTATGAGCACATGACGCGGTTCTGGATAAAAATATTTGCCCTTATTTTTGGCATAGGCGTGGCTACCGGCATAGTAATGGAATTTGAGTTTGGCACCAACTGGGCGGTTTATTCGCGTTATGTGGGTGATATTTTTGGGAGCGCACTGGCAGCAGAGGGCATTTTTGCCTTTGCACTGGAGTCTGGCTTTCTGGGGATACTTATCTTTGGCTGGAACAGGGTTAGTCCGAGAGTCCATTTTTTTGCCACTTTAATGGTGGCGCTAGGCTCCATGTTTTCGGCTATCTGGATTGTAGTGGCCAACTCATGGCAGCAAACCCCTGCTGGCTATAGAATAGAAGGCGAAGGTATGAAAGCCCGGGCCGTAATAACCAATTTTTGGGAAATGGTTTTTAATCCGTCAAGCATAGACAGGCTTTCGCACGTAATCATCGGGGCATTTCTGGCTGGTTCGTTTCTGGTGTTGAGTGTTAACGCTTATTACATTTTGCGCGGCAGGCATTTGCAGATTGCCAAACCGGGCTTTAAAATTGCACTGGTGGTTGCTACAGTTGCTTCCTTATTGCAATTATTCACGGGCCATCATTCGGCAAACGGGGTGGCCAAAAATCAACCTGCAAAACTGGCAGCTTTTGAAGGCCATTATGATTCTCTGTCAGTGGCCGATATGTATCTGGCGGGGTGGGTAAATAACAAAAAGCAGCAGGTATCAGGCATCAGCATTCCTGCCGGATTAAGCTATCTGATACATCAGGATACCAACAAACCGGTTAAAGGCCTTAATGCCTTCAAAAAAGAAGACCGCCCTTCGGCTGTTAATTTTGTATTTCAGACCTACCATCTGATGGTAACCATTGGGATGATACTCATTGGGCTTACACTATTAGCCACTTTTCTGTGGTGGCGGGGCAAGTTGTTTCAGCATAAATGGTTACTGCATATTTTTGCCTGGTCTGTTTTATTACCGCAAATAGCCAATCAGGTGGGTTGGTATTCGGCAGAAGTAGGCCGGCAACCCTGGGTAGTGTATAATTTACTACGGACCTCAGACGCGCTTTCGCAATCGCTAAAAGCTGAGCAGGTCATGTTCTCTCTTATATTATTTACATTGGTTTATGCCCTGTTGTTTGTTTTGTTTTTGTATCTGCTCAATAAAAAAATAAAGCATGGCCCCGAAGAAAACGATGAACTGATGCCTGAATTTTCTAAACGAGATAACCCGATTTTAAAGTAGATGGAAACGATATTAGGACTTAATCCGGCCACATGGTGGTTTTTAGTAGTTGGTGGGGTTTTCAGCGGATACGCCATTCTGGATGGTTTTGATTTAGGCGCCGGAGCCTTGCACTTGTTTTTTAACAAAGAAGAAAGCCGCCGTAAGGCACTCAATGCCATTGGCCCCGTGTGGGATGGAAACGAGGTCTGGCTGGTTATTGGCGGAGGAGCCCTGTTTGCGGGCTTCCCTGTTGTATATGCCACTATTTTATCTGCTTTTTATGAGCCATTTATGATATTTCTTGTAATGCTTATTTTCAGGGCAATATCTATAGAGTTCAGGTCTAAGGAAAGTATGCGGTGGTGGAGAAACCTTTGGGACATCAGTTATTGTGTTTCCAGCATTGTGCTGGCTCTTTCTTTGGGTCTTATATTGGGTAATATTATACAAGGCCTGCCACTAGACCAGAACTACGTTTATAAAGGCACTCTGGGCGATTTTTTTAACCCCTACTCCATTCTGGTTGCTTTTACTACCCTTGCTTTGTTTATGATGCATGGCGCCATTTATCTGGTTATGAAAACCGAAAACAGGCTATATGCCAAGCTGACTATACTGGTAAAAAACACTACAATATTTTTTGTGCTGATGTTTGCCGTTACTTCAGTTGTTACTTTGCTTTATGTGCCACACATGGCACATCGTTATCAGGAGGTACCCTATATGTTTGCGTTCCCGATACTGGCTATTTTAGCCGTGGCTAATATTACACGACAGATTTCACGGCGAAAATATATGTACGCCTTCTTGTCGTCGGCATTTGTAACAGCCATGCTGATGGTATTGGTAGCGGTTGGCTTATTTCCTAACATCATTTTATCAAGTATCAACGCGGCCTATAGCATCACGGTTCATAATGGTTCTTCAACTGATAAATCTCTGAAAATAATGCTTTTATTTGCCTTGATAGGCGTACCACTGGTAGCCACTTATACTGGCTTTGTGTTCTGGACTTTCAGAGGAAAAGTGAAGCTGGATGAGACAAGTTATTGATAAGGGACGTTACCGGAAATTGAATACTTCGCGTGGTGCGAAGTTTTGACATTGTAAGTACATACCGCCGGTAACGTCAAAACCTAATTAGTGGCTTTTATTTTGCTCATTATTCATTTCAATAAGTTGTACCATGTTTTTATTGAATGAAGCTAGTTCAATACCTAACGGAGCAAAAAAGGCTAAATCAGCATTTTCTATCTCAATAATCGCTTTCTGCAAAACCACTTCACCATCTGATGTCAATCGAATTGTTTTTGCCCTTGTGTCGGTTTCATGCGCCTGCCGTGTTATAAACTGCTTGTCTTCTAATGTACGCAGGACTTTCGACACCATCATTCTGTCGGCATTACTTTGGTTGGCAATGTCTATTTGTGTTACCGACTTACTTTTTTTTGAAAGCCACCCTAATGTGGCCAACAACACAAATTGTGTCTGCGTCAGGTCTAAAGGGTCTAATACCTTTTTTAGCTTCCGTTGCCAAAGCATAGTTACCTGACCTAGCAAATAACCCGGGCTATCATTGGGACTTTTAAAGTGAAATTCAATTTCTTTAGACATGATGATGTTGAAGCATTTGTGATGAAATCAGATTAAAATCATGCTGGTTAATTTCAAAGAATCCAAATCTGAACGGATACCCCCAGCTTTTTTTGTTCTGAATAAAATCTAAATCATTTATTAAAGGAAGAATTGAAGTGTCTTGGCACTCAGAAAACTCAATGTTGCGTCTGGCAGCACAAAAGTCTTCAGAAACCTGAAACTGATAGGTTTCATCATCTATTACAATTCCTAATGCTGTAAACTGCTGGCATTTATCGGGTTTTCCAAAAGTTTGTTTGCCTGAATAATAAATTACAAAATCTCCTTTCTTCATTCTCTTTAATGGTGCAGCCTTTCCGTGGCAGGCTTGTGCAATTCCATCGGCAATGCCTCGTTTTACGTGGTCTTTTGATGCCACAATTACCCAGTATTTTACCTTTCTATTTGCCATTGTTAATAATTTTAGTTTCTTCTAAAAACGTAATAAAGTAGCCGTCCGGGTCTGTAACTATTAGAGTTTTACCGAAAGGAGTGTTGTTTATAGTGCCTACGATTGCTACTCCTTTATGGGCCAGTCGGCTTTGAAATGCTTCGATTTTCTCATCAATTGCAAACCAAAGAGACACACCAACGCCCAGTTCTTTTCCGTCTAAATTTCCAATGGGTTTTCTGATCGCAAAACTTGCATCGCCTTTGTTGTATCTGAAAACATAAGCCCCCGGATTAGTCATTTCCAATAACTCAAACCCTAAATAGTCGGTGTAAAAGACTTTTGAGGCTTCTAAATCTCTAACCTGAAGAGATGCAAAATTTAATTTTCTCATTGCGCTTATTTTTGTTGTCGCAAATATAATATACGCGACAACAATAAGCTTGTTTTTTTTTTCTGCTGCAAACAGAAAAATATTATCTGAATACAACAGCTTAGTAAAACACGAAAGCCTTCAAAACTGCTGATTTTGAAGGCTTTCGTATTTTTGACAGTATTGTGTTTTCGCGGCAGAGTTGGTATTCCTCTCTTACAAAAGAGCCAAAAATGGCTTTTAAAGAAAATAGACAAAGCAATTTATAAACAAGCCCGCAGCTAATTAACCTTATCGTCCTTGCAGAGCTTCTCCATAATATTTTTCAGAAATTTCGGTTTGTTCTTTTTTACTTCTTTCAAAAAAGGTGAAGATTCAGTAGAGCTAGACAAATATTTATCACCCCAAAGAGCTATTTCAATTAAAGCAGGTATCAAATCAACACCTTTTGGGCTAAGTTTATAAAGGCCTTTTACCTTATTGTCCGGATATGGCAATTTTACGATTATCCCATTCTCCTCCAATATCTGTAATCTATTCGCTAATATATTGGTTGCTATTTTTTCTTCAGACTTTGTAAAATCACCATAAGTTCGGGTTTCATAAAGCATTAATTCTCTTACAATTAAGAGCGACCATCTGTCTCCGAAAATATCTAATGATAAACTGATTGGGCAATCGGAGCGCCTTTCATTTGATTTCATACATTCTATCTTTTCACTTGCATATTGAAAGTAATTATATAACTTTGCACTTGCAAATTAAAAGTAATATTTTCGCTTTACACTTGCAAATAGAAAGCAAACTTAATCATTTAAATTAAAAAAAAGATATTACGTTATGGCAAAAATACTTGTAACAGGGGCAACAGGAGTAATTGGAAAACGTACGGTTGAACACCTGCTAAAAAAAGGAGTTCCTGCAAGCCAGATTATCGGGCTCTCACGAAAAAAAGAAGGGCTGGAAGACTTAGCTGCCGAAGGCATAGAGGTTCGTTCTGGCGATTATTTTGATTATGATTCGTTACTGCGTGCATTTGAAGGTGTTGATAAAGTAATGCTTACAAGTGCGGTGGCTTTCACAGACCGGTCTACCCAACATTATAATGCCATTACGGCTGCCCGCCAGGCTGGTGTTAAGCACGTAGTGTATATGTCAATCATGCGTAAAGAAGGTTCAGGACGTGTTATGCAGGGAATTACAGAATCAGACCTTTTTACAGAGCAGCTACTCAAATCTTCAGGGCTTGATTATACTATTGTATACCACCCGCCTTTTCTGGACCTTTTATCGTTCTACTATGGTTCCAATGCTTATGAAAATGGAATACAAGTACCTACAGACCATGGGAAAATGGCACCAGCCACAAGAGATGAATTGGCAGAGGCGCATGCAGAAATATTGTCTGCACCGGGACACGAAAACAAAACCTATTCATTAGGTGGCAGTGATTCTGTTTCGTTTTCTGACATTGCCAAAATACTTGCAGAAATAAAAGCGCAACCTGTTCCTTTCACCACCATTACAGTAGAAGAATATATTGAGGCGATTGTTTCCAAGGGAGTCCCTCGTAATGTTGCTGAATTTTTAACTGGTTGGGTAGAGGCAATTGAAGGAGGCGAATTTGAATATCAATCAGGTGATTTAGAACGCTTATTAGGTAGAAAGACAAAAACTTTCAGACAATACATAGAATCAACATTAGCTTAGATTTGTGAAGGTCTAAAACAAACAAAGTGGCTGAGAATTTATCTTCTAGCCACTTTGTTTTAATGCAATATTGATTTGACAAGTGACCTCGCCGGGAATCGAAGACTGCGCGTCCCGGCAAACGTTGCGCGCCCGCATCTAAAGTTCAGAAAACTTCTATTTTATGAAGAGTGACCTCGCCGGGAATCGAAGACTGCGCGTCCCGGCAAACGTTGCGCGCCCGAATCTAAAGTTCAGAAAACTTCTATTTTATGAAGAGTGACCTCGCCGGGAATCGAAGACTGCGCGTCCCGCCCGCATCTAAAGTTTAAGAAAATTCTATTGTGGGACGTTCGCTCATTTGACAAGTGACCTCGCCGGGAATCGAACCCGGATCTAAAGTTTAGGAAACTTCTATTCTATCCGTTGAACTACGTGGTCTTATAATTTACGAAGATGGTTCAGTATTGAGCCATCTTCGTACTTTCTTGAATACAAATTTCAGCATTTTTTTGTTTCAAAACACTAAAATTATTCAAAAACATCTATTCAATTGCAATTTCATCAACAAATAACCATGCCGGATTACCGTGCCCCGGGTGGTTTTCGGGTAGTTTTCCATAGTTTCTGGCAAACACCCTTACGTATCTGGCTTTCTTGCCATTGGCTGCTACACCAATTTGTTGAACCGCCCGGCTTTGTTCGTCAGTATTTCCCATAGTTATTTTCTGTAAGCTGGTAAATGTTTTACCGTCGTTGGAAACCGACACTTCCGCTTCTTTTGGCAGCATAATCCATGAGGCACTGGCTCTCAGAAAAGCAAATGAAATTTTATTCAGAGTTGTTGGCTGGCCCAGATCAATGGTTAAATCCAGATCTTTTCCTTCAAAACCAATCCAGGTGGCACTGTTGGCCGCTTCGCCTTTTACACCGTTTGTCAGGCCGTAGGTTTCACCACCTGTATAGTTTTTAGGTTGGTTCACCAAAGTATATTTGCGCCCTGTAGCTTTATTAATGTAAAAATATTTGGTAAGCACCTTGCCAAGACGTTCGCCTTTTTGAGAAAACGCCGCAGCACTGATGCTGCCATCCTGGGTAATCACCACTCCGGATGGTTGATATTGGAGCGATTGGGCAGTAGGTTCAGAGTTATCTAAAGTATATCTGATTATTGCCTCTTTATCGGCCGATTTCAATTTTACAACCACCTGCTTTTTTTCATTCATTGCCGATGAGGCCGAAATATCATAATAACTTCTGGCATAATTAACACCCAGGTATTTCAATCGCTCAAAATGTGTTTTCAATCGGGCAGTGAAATCCTCATAATCTTTCAGGCGGGCCGATGTCCACCCTATTTCAGCAATGGCACAAGCCCTGGGGTAAACCATGTACTCAACATATTCAGGTGTTTGCATATATTCGGTCCATACGTTAGCCTGCACACCCAGAATATGCTTTGCCTGTTCTGGTGTTAGCGACTTCGGTGTAGGCTCATAAGAATAAACCTTGTCTAAAGGCAAATATCCGCCAATGGCCAACGGCTCAGTTGTAGGGTCTGACTGGTAATAATCAAGATAACAAAAGCCGGTAGGCGTCATAATGGCGTCATGGTTTTGCTGGGCAGCAGCCGTTCCTCCTTCTACTCCGCGCCAAGACATAATGGTAGCATTGGGCGATATCCCTCCTTCCAGAATCTCATCCCACCCTATTATTTTCTTGCCTTTTGCTGTCAGGAATTTATCAAAATGCTTAATAAAATAGCTTTGCAATTCATGCTCGTCTTTCAGACCCTCTTTCTTCATCAGGTCCTGACAAAACTGACTTTGTTTCCAGGCAGTTTTCGGGCATTCGTCACCACCTATATGTACATATTCGCCCGGGAACAACGCTATTACTTCTGTCAGAACATCTTCCAGAAAACTAAAGGTTTTTTCGCTCGGACAGAAAACATCATCATGCACGCCCCATATTCCGGTTACTTCATAAGGTGTACCTTTCAATGATTTTGCTGTGCAGCCCAGTTCAGGATATGAAGCCAATGCTGCCAATGCATGGCCGGGCATTTCAATTTCAGGAATAATGGTTATGAATTTCTTTTTTGCATAGGCCACCACATCTTTAATCTCTTCCTGGGTATAAAAACCGCCATGAGGTGTACCATCAAACTTCCCGTCGGTATAGTGGCCTTTCATACTTTCTTTACGCTTCGAACCAATTTCGGTTAGTTTCGGATACTTCTTAATCTCAATTCTCCAGCCCTGGTCGTCGGTTAAATGCCAGTGAAAACGGTTCATTTTATGCAAAGCCAGTAAATCTATATAACGCTTTACGAAAGATGCCGGAAAGAAATGGCGGCTTACATCCAGCATACTTCCGCGGTGTTTATATCGCGGGCGGTCGAAAACGGTGCAGCCGGGTACTGTCCACTTCACATCTTTAGTAAGGGTGCTGCTGAAAATTTGAGGGGGCAACAATTGTAAAAGGCTTTGCAAGGCATAAAACTCCCCCTGGCTGGATGCCCCCGCCAGTATAATCCCTTTGGCATCAGTTTTCAGAATATAATCTTCGTTGCCCAGCATTTTGTTATATACCTGCTCTTTGAAAGGAGCAAACACAATAGCCTTATGGGTAGGAATCAGGTTATCCGGCACATCTGCTTCTTCAATTTTCAGATTTACCCCGCCTGCTTCTGTTAAGCGCTCTGCCAGCATTTCTGCCAAAAGGCGTTGCTCTGAGCCCCCCTTCGGAATAATGATTCTGGTTTGGGCATCAATCACAAATGTACCGTTCACGGGAGTTAATTCCAGAGGCTTTGGTATTATGGCATATTTGTTTTGCGCAATAGCTGAAAACGAGAGCATAAGCAGCCATAAGTAGCCTGATATTTTTTTCATACAAACTGATTGTTTTATTTATTTCCTGACAAAAATAGTTCTTATTGATGAAAAACTGCCTTAAAATGGCATTTTTTGAAATGTATGACTATCTTGGTTTTCAGTGTACGTATCGCAAAAAGCAATTAACCTGCTACTAATGAAACCGATACATACCACATGCAACGAACAACAGAAAAAAAATGATACAGATTTATAGCCACGATATAGCTATATTTGCACCAAATTTAATGAATTTGATTCCGTGCAGAACCAGAACAATTATTTAGACAAACTTAACCCACCCCAACGAGAAGCCGTAACTTACCGCGAAGGCCCCCTGATGATTATTGCAGGTGCAGGCTCTGGTAAAACACGTGTGCTTACCTACCGCATTGCCTGGTTGATTGAGCAGGGGGTTGACCCTTTCAATATTCTTTCTTTAACGTTTACCAATAAGGCGGCCGGTGAAATGCGACACCGGATTGAGCAGATTATTGGCAATGATGCCAAAAATCTGTGGATGGGTACTTTTCACTCAATTTTTGCAAAAATACTACGCTTTGAAGGTAAAAGGCTGGGATACACTTCAGATTTCACCATTTATGATACTGACGATTCTAAATCTCTGATAAGAACGATTATTAAAGAAATGGGCCTTGACGATAAAACCTATCGCCCAAACTACGTGCTGAATCGTATTTCTAACGCTAAAAATGCGCTGGTATCCTGGGAGGCTTATGCCAACAACCCCATTTACATGGAAGACGACAAAGCTGCCAAAATGCCTGAAATCGGCCGTTTGTACAAAACGTATCAGCTGCGTTGCTTTCAGGCCAATGCCATGGACTTTGACGATTTACTGTTTAATACCAACGTTCTTTTCCGTGACCACCTGGATATTCTGAACAAATACCAGCACAAGTTTAAGCATGTATTGGTTGATGAGTTTCAGGATACCAACGTATCGCAGTACCTGATTACCAAAAAACTTTCGGCCGTACATCAGAATATTTGCGTTGTGGGCGATGACGCCCAGAGTATCTATGCCTTTCGTGGAGCCAATATTCAGAATATTCTGAATTTTAAAACCGACTACCCGGAATTGCACGTTGTAAAACTGGAGCAGAACTACCGTTCTACCAAAACGATTGTAAGTGCGGCCAATTCGGTTATTGCCCGTAATAAAGAGCAGCTGGAGAAAAATGTTTTTACAGATAACGAAGAAGGCCCGAAGATTGAGGTAATCAAGGCGGCGTCAGACAACGAAGAGGCAAGGCTCATTGCCACCAGTATTTTTGAAGCCAAAAATAATGATGGCTTAAAAAATACCGAGTTTTCGATATTGTATCGTACCAATGCGCAATCTAGGGCATTTGAAGAGGCCCTGCGGAAAATCAACATCAAATACCGCATTGTGGGCGGGCTTTCTTTTTATCAGCGCAAAGAGATTAAAGATTTACTGTCCTATCTAAGATTTACCGTAAATCAGAATGACGAAGAAGCCTTTAAGCGTATCATTAATTTACCCAAAAGAGGAATTGGTGACACCACCGTAGCCAAAATAGTAGTAACTGCAGCCGAGAATAACCGCTCGGTTTGGGAGGTGGTAAGCAGTATTAATCAATACGTGGCAGGGCGCGCCGCACAGGCTATTGACGACTTCGCCACTCTGATTAAGAGTTTCAAACTTATGATAGAAGAAGGCAAAGATGCCCACACGGTGGCGTCTTATATTGCCAAAACATCGGGCATTTTGCGTGAATTATATGAAGATAAAACTGTAGAGGGCTTATCTCGCTACGAAAACGTACAGGAGTTATTAAACTCTGTAAAACAGTTTGTTGACAACCCTGAAAACGAAGAAAAGACCTTAAGCGCCTTTTTGCAGACGGTTACGTTAATGACATCGGCCGATCAGGAAGACGAAGACGGCGATACAGACCGGGTAACCCTAATGACTATCCACGGAGCCAAAGGTCTGGAATTTAAATATGTTTACATTGTGGGTTTGGAAGAGAACCTCTTTCCGTCGCAGATGATGCTGCAGAACCGCAGTGATCTGGAGGAAGAGCGCCGCTTGTTTTACGTGGCTATTACCCGCGCAGAAAAGAAACTGACACTGAGCTACGCCGAAACCCGGTATAATTACGGCCGATTGAATTATTGTGAACCCAGCCGTTTTCTGGAAGAAATAGACAAACGTTTTTTGCAGATGTCTAAAAGCCGCACAGTTACTTATGAGTCAACGCAAGCCAAAGCTGACAGGCCCACCTCTACGTTATCGTTTGCTAAAAAAGAAAGTGTTATATCTAATCTGAAACCTGTTCAGAAGGCGGTTCCACCACCACAACATACACCGTCCGGCGATTTCGCGCCAAGTGATACCAGCAACCTGAAAGAAGGTGATAAAGTAGAACACCCAAAATTCGGGTTTGGAACAGTGAAGAAAATGGATGTAAACGGGTCAGACAGAAAAGCGACAATTGTATTTGAGGGGCAGGGAGAAAAAACTTTACTACTGAGTTTCGCCAAGTTGAGAATCCTGTAATTTCTGGTTTTTATGATGATACTGTAACGAATATGCCCGACCTTTTGGCCGGGCATATTCGTTTATAAAAATCTAGCTCTTAATTCAGGTGTGGGTAATCTACAACTATCACTTCTGCCCATTAGTTTATATCTGTTCCTGGCTACGAGGTCATAAATAGCATCTCTTATAAAGCCTGGCACAATTTTAAAGACATAGAACAACTTCCAGAGCCCGTCCATGTGCCAGGCTATTTCCAGTGCTGCATCAGATTTCTGATAGATTTTCCCGTCTTTTTCCAGTACAACACTGTTAGGTTCAATTTGACTATCAATCTGATGATGTTTCAGAATCCCCTGACCTATCTCCGACTGCAATGCGGCAAATCTAAAAACACCGCTTGCGTCTCTATCAATTATAAAATTGATGGTGGCATTACAAAAATTACATACACCATCAAATAGAATAATCATGGTTTTGTCATAGAAACCGCAGGCTTACTTTCTTCTGCCTGCAACTCGTTATTATTGTATTTAGACGGGCACTTCAGCAATATCTGGTCTGCACGGAATACCTTGTTTTGTAAATCCATACTACCCACTACTACCACTTTCTCCGACTTATCCAGGTCTTGTGGTTTTGGCTGGTTATAAATTACTTTTTCTTCCCGGTTCAACGAATCAATCATCGTAAACTGAAAACTGTTCGGGTCAGCTACCGGGTCATATATCATGCCTACAATTTTACCCTGGCTGTCTTTTTTTAAAGTACCCACAACGTGTATCGACTTATTATTGCCTTCTTTGGCCAAAGATTCAGCCTCGCTGAAACCTACATAAGTACTGGCGTCGCCTACTGTAGAAATAATGATTCCAACGGCTATCGCAATTACTCCGAGAGCGATAATATGTGATTTTTTCATAGACCTTTTTCTATTTTACTAATTTTTCTATCTAACAAAACCAGATATGTAATAATTCCTGCAAGCACTAAGCTAATTACAGCAACAACCACCCAAATTTTACCATCGGCACGCATTTTATCGGCCATTTCTACCTCCTGCTGCGCAAAAAGGTTGGTCGAAAACAGCAGAGTCATCATTACCAGCGCTAATATTCTTTTCATATACAATTATGTTTTACAAATACAATTTTACTTTTATTGTTCAGTCTTCAACCGCTTAATAACTCTCAGTCTGATTCTCAGGCTTGTCATCCATACGCCCAGGAGTGTCCAGCCGATAATAGCTGGGTAAAACACCATTCTCACGCTGTTATCCATGTCATACTTACCAAAGGCTGGGTTCCCCCCGTTGCCCGGGTGCAATGAGTCTGTCATTCGTGGTAATATCCATACCAAAGGCATAAAGGCCGCAAAGGCAAAAATATTGTACACGGCCGACAACCGGCCTCTTTTTTGGTCGTCATCAAAAGAGCTTCTTAATACAAAATAGGCAGAGTAAATAAGCAGGCCCACCTCAACGGCAATAATTTTCGGATCTTTGGGTATCGGGTCTCCCCAGGTATAGTTACCCCACAATGCCCCTGTCAGAAAGCCTAAAATGCCATACAATATGGCAGTATTAGCAAACTCAGACGAATATTCGTCATCCTGTACATTCCCGTTTCTTAGATATTTAACAGCAAACCATACTGAGGCTGCCATGAGGGTCATCATACCAAACCACAGAGGCACATGAAAATAAACATTCCTCAAAGTCTCGTTCACAATAGGCTGGCGTGGTATTTTGCCCACAAGCCCTTGTATAACCGTGTAGAACAAAAGCACTACACATAAAATTTTCCACCACAATTTTCTCATAAATCTATCAAAACATTATCAAATTCAAACCTGTCAGCTTCTCCACAAATACGGAAAAAGCAAGTAACTAATGCTCAACACTATGGCATCAATAGCCAGTAAAATGGCTATTTCATCATAGCTTGTCTCCCAGCCCAGACCATCCATCGCACTTTTCGACAACTTGATAACCATCATCAGCATGGGCAAAATAATCGGGAAACTCAGAATAGCCATCAGCGTTGAGGTATTCTCGGCCTTTGAGGCAATACCAGCTACCATAGTAAGCGTAGTAGCAAAGCCGATGGCCCCCAGTGCAAGACAAACCATATACATCGGCATGTTCATAACCGGATTACCCATCATAACAAGGTATATCAGAAAACCCAGTAACGACAGCACCAGCATCAACATGGTGTTGTAAATAATTTTAGACAGGATGATGCTCTGTGGGCTGGCCAACGTATAATAATAGAGTTGGCGCCCGGCGCCCTCTTGCGTGAAACTCTTGGTGATTGAGTTAACCGCCGAAAACAGCAGGATTATCCATAACAGGGTGTTCCAGGTAATGGGTTCTATCTCGTTTACTTTCAGCTTAAAGCTCATATAACAAACAAAAATTGTACTGATAATATACAAAAGCATACCGTTAAGGGCATATTTCTGGCGCCATTCTAAACGTATTTCTTTTTCTATCAGTGCTTTTATTTCTTGCATGTACCCGTACCAATAATTACAGATGTGGTGTTATCGTTATGCAAATGTACTATGCAAACGCTTAGCATTTTATGATTTTTGTTACTTTTTTCAATAATGCGCCAATTAAAAAAGTATTAATTGCAAGTATTAATACCGCTCTATGGGTGCTTAGGCCTTACCCCGTACAGAGTATGCTAAAAATCATTTTTTTTTGCGAACAAAAACTGTTAAACTTGCGTTCTATTTAAAATAATTCTAAATAAGTAATGGTGAAGTTTTCAGAAAAAACCGTTGCAGACCTAAACATTGGAGAGAAAGGAATCATTAATGGCTTCAGAGACCCCTCTATGTCATTAAAATTACTGGAGATGGGTTGTCTGCCTGGTACTGAGGTTACCCTTGATTTTATTGCTCCGTTAGGCTGCCCTGTTGGCATCAGAGTTGCTGGTTACCATCTATCTCTCCGTAAAAAAGAAGCGGCAACCATTATGTTAAAACCCAGTCAGGCATAAGTACGCTGGCCTGATGTACTAAATTATTGGATGTAAGGTGAAAGATAAAAAAGTTGTTGCGCTCCTGGGGAATCCTAATGCGGGTAAATCTTCTCTTTTTAATCAGCTGACCGGACTTCGCCAGAAAATCGGAAATTTCCCGGGTGTTACGGTTGATAAAAAAGTGGGTTTTTGCCGGTTAGATTCCAAAACCGATATTGAAATTCTTGATTTACCGGGTACCTACAGCATTTACCCCAATTCGCTCGACGAACAGGTAGTACTAGAAGTACTGGCTAACCCTGACCACCCCGAATTCCCGGATGTGGCCGTTGTGGTTGCCGACGCTTCTAACCTGAAACGCAATATGCTGCTTTTTGAGCAGGTGAGCGACCTTGGAATTCCGACAATACTGGCACTGAATATGCTGGATGTGGCCGATGAAATGGGCATATCAATCAATTCGGGCAAACTATCTAAAATTCTGGGTGTACCGGTGGTAGAACTAAACGCCCGCCAGGGTATAGGTATTGAAGGGCTGAAATACACCATCTTAAACCAGCTGGAAGTAAAACGGATACATGCTAATTTGCCTGTCTTTGATGAAAAGTCTGAAACCATAGCTGCAGAGGTG
The DNA here is from genome assembly GCF_002855535.1 of Emticicia sp. TH156. Classification (NCBI taxonomy): domain Bacteria; kingdom Pseudomonadati; phylum Bacteroidota; class Cytophagia; order Cytophagales; family Leadbetterellaceae; genus Emticicia; species Emticicia sp. TH156. The sequence goes on along the minus strand of NZ_PKRS01000009.1, from coordinate 125,349 downwards.
CGCAAAAAATATAATGTTTCTAACAAGTACCTTGCTCTACAATACGCGGCGCAATCGCCTAAGATGATGTTTCTCGGAGCTGAAACGCAGAAAGACCTGCAAAACCTGGTTCTGAGATATGATTTCAATGCAGACGAATTCCAGTCATCAGAAACCATCAATCGGTACCATGATATAAGCGGAACCCTCTCACAGGTAATAGATGAAACCGGCGAACTGAAAGAAACGGTTTCAGAAAAAATTGATAAAATTCTATTGCATAAAATCTGGGGATACGTCATTTTTCTCAGCATTCTTTTCCTCATATTCCAGTCGGTCTTTTCGTTTGCAGAATACCCTATGGACATGATTGACCAGGGAGTAGCCGGCCTTAATGATTGGCTGAAATCAGTTCTGCCTCAAAGCACGCTGGTAAGCCTGCTCACCGACGGCCTGATAGCGGGTGTAGGCGGTGTGGTTATTTTTATTCCGCAAATTGCTTTTCTGTTTGCTTTTATATCTATTCTTGAGGAGTCTGGCTACATGGCTCGTGTGGTAGTACTGATGGATAAACTCATCCGCCGCTTTGGTATGAGCGGCAAATCAGTAGTGCCATTAATATCCAGTTTGGCCTGTGCGGTTCCTGCTATTATGTCGGCCAGAACCATCGGCAGCTGGAAAGACCGCCTCATTACCATTATGGTTACACCATTAATGAGCTGCTCGGCCAGGCTACCAATCTATACTATACTGATAGCGCTGGTTGTGCCAGATACCAAAGTGCTGGGCATATTTAACCTGCAGGGTATAGCATTGATGGGCCTTTATCTGCTGGGCTTTTTCTCGGCGCTTATTGCCGGTTGGATAATGAAGCTGATTCTGAAATCTAAAGAGAGAAGTTACTTCATTATGGAACTGCCTACCTATAAAATGCCCCGATGGAAACAGGTAGGATTCATGATTCTTGAAAAAGTTAAAACCTTTGTTTTTGAAGCCGGGAAAGTTATTGTTGCCATTTCAATTGTGCTTTGGGTTTTGGCATCTTATGGCCCCGGCGATGAAATGACTCAGGCTGAGCAACAGGTAATTGCCAACAACCCTACCGTACCACAAGAAGACCTGGCCTCAAAAATAGCATCTGTACGCCTTGAGAACTCTTATGCCGGCCATTTCGGTAAGTTTATTGAACCTGCCATTGCCCCGCTGGGCTATGATTGGAAAATAGGCATTGCCCTCATTACTTCTTTTGCCGCGCGCGAGGTATTTGTAGGTACCGTTTCTACTATTTATAGCATAGGCGCCGACCCTGACGATGAATCTACTATTAAAGAGAGGCTCCGCAATGAAATTAACACCAATACCGGGCAACCTGCGTTTTCAGTAGCCACTTCTTTTTCATTGCTTATATTTTACGTATTTGCCATGATGTGCATGAGTACCATTGCTACTGTATACCGCGAAACCAAAGGTTGGAAATGGCCGCTTATTCAGTTAGGTTACATGTCGGTACTGGCTTATGTAGCTGCGCTGGTTGTGTATCAGGTGCTGAAGTAAACCTTTTTATCTGCTTAAACGTTTGTTACCTACTACCGGCATGAAAAGCAGGCAATTGCCAGGCTTTATTACGGTATTTTCTACTAATTTTGTGCTTCTATATTTATTAACGACTTATGATTGGCGTAACTGCAGATAACAAATTAAAAAGACTGATTGTCGTAGGCGACAAAGTATTGGTAAAGCCCAAAAATCCGGCAGATAAAACAAATACTGGTTTATACCTGCCCCCAACCGTAACAGAAAAAGAAGAGGTGCAGTCTGGCTATATTATAAAAGTAGGGCCGGGATATCCCTTACCACAACAAAGCGAAGACGAACCCTGGAAAGAAACTGAAGAAAAAGTAAAGTATATGCCATTGCAGGCACAAGAAGGCGACCTGGCCATTTACCTGCAAAGACATGCCATTGAGGTAATGTATGAAGGTGAAAGATACGTAATTCTGCCGCAGGCCTCTATCTTGATGCTGGAAAGATTTGAAGACTTAGGGTGATTACTTATAGATTTATAACGAGGAAAGTCGGGGAGCACCCGACTTTCCTCGTTTCCGGTTGTTTCATTTCAACACAGCCGGGAGTATGTATTCTTGCATCATTTTATCAACCTGCGGGTGCGCATAAGGCCTGCCGTATGCTTTGGCTGTAATAACAATGGTGAGTGGTATGTTCTGAAAAACATAAATCTTGTTACCTCCATTGCCGGTACAATAAAATGTCTCATAGCTTTTGCCATTCACAACATAGGTTTTATTCCAGAACAAATAGCCGTAGTATTCATTGGTTCTACCGGGAATCGGCAGGTACTTTGTAAAAGTTTTAGCAACCCATTCTTTGGGAAGTATCTGCTTGCCCTTGTAAACGCCCTTGTTTCGGTACAATTCGCCATATCTGGCAAAATCTAATGCCGACAAACGCAAACCACCTGCCGTATTGGCCACATGCTGTGGTGTAAATTGCCACTCGTAATTTTTAATGCCAAGTGGTTTAAAAAGTTTTGTGTCGGCATATTTCTGTAAGCCCCCCGGTACCGATTGATGCAGTATATCCCCCAGCACAACTACCCCGGCCGTAAAATAATCCCATTGTTTGCCATTGGCTTTGCCTTTATCCATCGGCAAATCAAGCGCAAATTTCACCCAGTTGGCAGTAGGATACATATTTTCTTCATTACCCGGCGAATCGCTGTTGTTGTCAGAGGCATCAAACGCAGAACTCATGCTCAATAAATCACTAATTTTTACACTGTCTTTACCCGGGCTGTAATTGGCAAACTGTTTTAAATTATAAAAGCTTTTCAGGGTTTCTGATTCACTTTTGATGTATCCGTCATGAATGGCTATGCCAGTCATGGTAGAAGCAAAAGACTTCCCGACCGACCGGGGGTTATGCAATGTGGTTCGTTCTTCTTTATTGAAATATTCTTCCAATAAAAGTTTCCCCTCTTTTATCACCACAATTCCGGTAATCTCTTTAAATTTATTGAGATGAATATTCTTATTCAGGTCTTCTATCTTTTGTTTGTCGATAGCGGCGTTAGAAATCTGCCAACCAGAATTAGGTTGAATGGGCTGTACCTCAGTCTGCTCTTTAGTTAACACCGGCGTTTTTATAATCAGTTTCAGCTCGCCCTGAGCTATTAAATCACCAACCTTTATTTCGCCTGTGTTTATGTACGGGCGCATTTCAAGCCTGAACTGGTGATCTCCTTCAGTAAGTGCTGTTTCGCCGCCATTCATCATAAACCGGTTAAACATATACACCGCCCACCAGTCTTCACCTGAAGAAGTTGTTAGTGGCACTCTGAACGTAGTAGTGGTACTCTTCCGGAGGCCCGCACCATGATGCAGGTTTTCTTTATAAATGAGCCTGCCAACAACATAAAAAGAGAACTGATAGTTTCCCTTTTTATTGAGTTCTTCTTCACTGAGCCCGGGTGCCAGCTGGTGCAGATAATTGGTGATAGAATTGGCCAGAAAAGGCCTGATGTTTAAATCGCTGACGGGCTTTAACTCAAAACTGGTCAGGAAGTCACTATCCTTATACACGTCTAGCGGAATGTTGCCATTCATGAAAGTAATGCGCCCTATGTTAGCCTGGTGCAAGGCATTAACCATACCATCGGTTTTAACCAAATCTGAGCTTTGCCCGTTTGCTGTTAAATAAAAAAGAGGTAGTAATAAAATCAGTGATAGCTTTTTCATAGTTCAATTTGTTAAAAGCACAAAGATACACTAAACCTGCGCCCTGAAATAGAACAGAATTAACATGTCTCAGCCGAAAAGCACACGGCGATGAGCCAAAGGGGTAACGTCATTTACAGCTTTGAAACAACGGGCAAAATGGCTTTGGTCTGCAAAGCCGCATTCATAAGTAATATCGGTGAGAGATTTGTTTTTTTGCGCCAGAAGCGACAGGGCCTTTTCAACTTTCAGTTTTCTGATGTATTCGCCCAGCCGGCAATGAAAGTACTTTGGGAAGTCTCTGGAAAGATGAACAGGATGGATACCGAGTTGATGTGCCAGCTCAGACAGGCTCAGATTCTCGGAGACATTGTCATGCAGTAATTCTCTGAGCCTTATTACCCAAATAGGATTACCATGCAATGCTGTTTGTTGGTCCTGATGCATTTTGCTCAGTAATTCAAGCAGAATAGTCTGCACGCTCAATTCGGTAGTGATGTCGGTCAATTTAGATTCCCTGAAAATCTTATAAAGCAGTATTTTCAAATCGGGGTTTAAGACATGAATACTACCGGTAAGATGATTGATGTCGAAATCAAGATGCCTGAACCAATCATGCGCCAGTTCAACATGAAAGCCCCGGGTGAAGCCCGGTGGTTTAATATTATAGTGTGGCTCTTGCCAATGATGAAACAACAGGCTTCCTGCCTCGCAGTTATACACTTCCTTCTTATTTCCTTCTAACACATTGCCTTGCAGTATAAAAGTAAAATAGGCGTTTTCATGGTAATGCCAGTCTACTTTATCCTGCGTGTATTCGGTATCGGTAAGCGTAACACCCCCCATATTAACAGTCTGGTTGGTTTGCCCATGAAATTGACCTGTGCGCAGTTGCCTCATTTTATAATAAATAAAAGACTCTTCTTACCGAAAAGCCCTTATTGAATCTATTTCTTACAATCTTGTTTTACAATTGTGATTTATCATCAGGGATAAAATCGAGCGCAATGGAGTTCATACAATAACGTTTGCCGGTTGGCTCAGGGCCATCATCAAAAATATGACCCAAGTGGCCGTTGCAACGCCCGCATAGCGTTTCTATACGATGCATACCGTGTGTAAAATCGTCTTTGAATACTATGCTTTTTTTATCGTCCTGCTGAAAAAAGCTGGGCCAGCCACACATACTGGCAAATTTGGCATCAGAACGAAACAACTTATTGCCGCAAGAAGCACAATGATAAGTACCCTTGCCTGTGTAGTTCCAGAATTTACCGGTAAATGGGCGCTCGGTATCTTTCTCACGCATGATAGCATATACATCAGGCGGCAAAACTTTTTTCCATTCAACATCGCTCACTTGCAAAGGCTCTTTGCTGGTCAGCGAATAATAGGGGTTCCCCTTTTTCTCTTGTTCTACTTGCGTTGACATACTTTTATGTTGAGATTTATTCTGACAACTGGCCAGTGCCGGAATAGTACATAAGACTATCAGCAAGCCAAATAATTTATTTTTTTCTAGTGAAATCATATTTTTTTATGCAGGGCTAAAGTTTACAGATAATTATCAATAAAACACTATCTGGCAGGTAAATGTTCAACTGAATGCACTAAATTACTACAACCACCCTGCAGCAGCAGCGGCCTTTGGTTCGATAAATAGCTTTCGGCTTTTAATGTGGTTTTTTACTATATAAGGGCTATATTTGCAGACTTAAAACAATACATTTTTACAGTGCAAACTTCAACCTTTACAATTGAGAATCTTCAGACAAAAGTTAACCGTAATGACGAAGCATTTATGGTTTCCGGTTTGGGAGATGAGGCAGTTATGATGAATCTGGCAACCGGAGATTTCCTTGGCCTTAACCCTGTTGCAGCCGATATATGGGAGCTAACTGCCCAGCAGGTAACTATTGAATATCTGATTGAACAACTGCTTGAGAAATACGATATTGATGCCGAAGTGTGTACTACTGAAACCCTGGCGTATCTGCAAGAGATGCAAAAAGAGAATATGCTTATTATAGCAGGCTAATAAAATTTATAACTTATGTGCTAACGCTCCTGAAATTGCCATCATAATTCTGTCAGGAGCTTCGCTAAGGCAAAAGGTAAGCAGCTACATAACAGGTCTCCTACATTTTTCAGAAACGCAAGAGACCCATTATTTTAAAAATCATACTGATTAGCTCAATGAATTTTTACAAAACTCAAGGCATTTTTTTACCTCAGCTACCGGAGTTGAACCTTCGGGCACTTTGTATTCAAGCTCAATAGTTGCCGGGAATTTGTACTTATTGACCCTTATCAGATTCAATGCCTCTTTAATTGGCGTATCTCCTTGCCCCCATACTACATTCCCTTTGCCGTGCGCTGGTGTCTGGCGGTCTTTAATATGCATGCTTACGATCCGGTCATGCTTTTGCTTGATGATATCGAGGGGGTTCGGATTCCCTGCGGCAACAAAATGCCCCAAATCGAGGTTGAGCGAATTGGCAGGCGACTGCGCCAAAGCGGTATCCCAGAAAGTATAGGTTTGCTGCTCATGTCCATGATACCCCACTTTTACACCAACCTTTTGTGCAATGGTACCCAGTTTAAGCGTATGCTCGTCGTTCGATGGATGTTCGAGCGTTACCTGATTAGCGCCTAAGGCCTTGGCAGCGCGCATACCAAACTCGATTTCGGCATCTGTATTATTACGACCAAAGGCATTCGGTTTGAAGCCGTAGATACTTACACCTGCTTTTTTATATATTTTGCCCAGTTCTTCAAATTTGGTCATTGATGCGTTTTGTCTCCATTTGGCAACCTCTTGATTGTAAGATTTCATCTGCGCTTCTCCGTCTTCCAGTTTCTTTTTTTCTTCTTCTGTAAGTTCCTGCTTCTCGTTTCTTTTTCTCATCAACGGAAAAAGAGAACGCATATCAAGGCTGCTCTTGGGTTTTCCTGCATAAATTTCGGCAGGGTCGCCCATCAATTCTATGGCACTTACACCCGTTTCTAAAACATATTGCAGAATTGCCTCAGCACTTTGGTCTGGCATTTCTCTGAAAGAGTAGGTAATTACACCAATCTGCACTCCGTTTATTAATGAATTAGGACCGAAAAGATTTTTGATATAGGCAGGCGCTCCGAAAATTGGGCTGCTTGCCAATACTGAACCCGACACCAGGGCAGCGGTGGTACCTAGAAACTGTCGGCGAGATACTGAGGGATTGTTTGATTTTTCCATTGAATAATTACTTTTCCTTGATATATTACAAAAATGAATCCTTAATTGAGTTCAAAAATTTTCAGCTGTTTCATGGTCCAGGGTATGTCGTCTTCGGTGCCTTCAAGCCCCTGTTCGAGTTTTATTCTGATAAACTTCGCCTTTCTGGGGTTCAAAGCAATGATATTATCACCATCATTCCCTTTACCTGCTACCAGATTGGACTGCCAGTTGACCCCGTCTGATGAGGTTTCTACGTTATAAACTCTGGGGTGGGTTTGCACCATTGGCCTTTGCCCGAAAGGTGTATTGGGTTTGGGTACCCAACCTTTCTTAACCATAGCGGCCGAATTAAACTGTATTTCGCTCACGGCTGTTTCAGCAGGAAACTCTATCTGGTACCACATACCTTTCTCTTGTTTTACACCTGTTGACCAACCTTCATAGGTAAATGCAGTAGTTGGCGAAACATTACCGCCTATACGGGTAGAGGCCGTATTGCTGGCAGTTACTTTCCATCCCTCACGTTGTTGTAATTCGCGCGGTACTGACTGTATCAGGCTTGCGTATTGGTACATACCTGCCTGCCCGGCTGTTTTTTGTCTGATTTTAGCTACTGCATCGGCCGAAATCAAAGAAGCATCGTTCGAAAGCCCGTTTCTTATGAAAGAAATTACATCAGCTACCCACTCATCAGACTGTTCTTTCATACTGGCCATCATTCCGCCCGCATAGGTTTTACCTTCTATGGCGCCTTCCATGCCATGTAACACTACTCTTACCGCATATTCAGGATGTGCCTGTATTCTTGCTGAACCCGCCAGAGCAGGTGCCAGCAATTTGCCGTCTCCTGCCGGGGTACCCATGCCATTATTACCATGGCACTGAGAACACAATTCGTTGTAGATAACCGCCCCCCGGCTCAGTGATTCCTGCTGGCTTTTGCTTAATTCGGCAACCCCCAAGCCGCTTCGGGGTTTTATAGGGGCAATAATCTGGTCTGCCACCAGTTTTACTCCGGTTGCCTTGTTTTTAGCCAAGGTGGCTTTAATGTTGTTTTCCAGTTCAGGAAGTTTCAGAAACTTTGCGCTCAGCATGGCCTGAATTGCCACATCAGCATTTGCATCATTCAAGGCAGCCTTAAAATTGGCTTCCAGGTCTTTTTCACCGTTTTTATAGAGTGTTTCCCCGGCTCTCATGGCTTGTATCCTGATACGCGGATTACTGTCATTAAACAATTTCTGTACGGTTTCTTTCTTCAGCGCGTTCAGGCCTTCTAACGCCCAGATGGCGTGTATTCTTGCCAGAACGTTAGGGCTACCCAAAGCCATTTTCTCTAAAGCAGGCGCTACTGAAGCGTCTTTTCTTAACACAATCTGTTGCTGGGCGGCATCTCGCCACCAGCCGTTGGGGTGCTCCAGGTGCTTTACTAATGCTGATGTTTTTTCGTTCAGCATTTTAGGTTTGGTTTTGTTGCGCTCTTTGCCCTCATAGGTAATACGCCAGATACGCCCTAACCCTACCACTTTGTCTAACTGGTATTGCTCTATTTTTGTACGCAGGTAGGTCCCTCTTTGTGTCCACTGTCCTTCCTGAATAATGCCATGATACATATCTACTATATACATGGTGCCGTCAGGAGCAGTTGCCATGTCAACAGGTCTGAAAAGCGGGTCTGTTGAACGTAAAAACTCTGATTGTTGGTCCTGATACACATTATGCAGGGTTGTTAAACCATCTTTTACAACCGGATTAATCTGGCGGACAATCCTTGCCACAGGTTCTCCATAAAAATACTGGCCTTTCAATGATTCGGGCAGACGGTCGCCACGATACACGTCGTTTCCGGCTGAACCCGTTACGCGCTTCAATGAGCCATCCGGCTGGCGGATTTCATCCATCCCACCCTGCATATCAGCTATTTTAATTGCAGCGCCATACGGTATATCAAAGCCTTTGGCAAATTCGCCCGGCACTTCAAAATTGCCATAATGTATCGGAAACTGAAAATAAGAAGGTAAACCACTGGCACCACCCTGAAACCACAGTTTGCCGTCGTCGTCATGGGTTATACCCCATTGGGCGCGGTTAAATCCGGTTTTTTCACGAATCACACCACCCGGCGTTTCACGTACCCTGAACGCGTTAACCGTGCTGTAAAGCCAGTTGTCCATGCCCCAGTACATAAAAGCCTGCTGATGCTCCACATTACCCGAACGCCCATATTTATTAGTAAAAAGCTCTTTTTTATCAGCTTTACCGTCGCCATCTGTGTCGGTATACTTATAGACATTGTCGGCGTCAGACTCCATCGTTAAAACACAGTCTTTGCCGTAAGGTAACACAAACCGGGGAAAAATCAGGTTATCAACAAAAGTAGTACCTGTTTCATAAACTCCGTCGTTGTCTTTGTCTTCCCATCTCGAAATCCGGCTGGTGGGTTCCAGTTCGTCTTTAGAATCGGCGTTGAGCATATAAGACCGTAACTCTAACACATACATGCGGCCGTTGCCGTCAAATGCAATGGCTCCGGGTTGCTGAATGGCCGGCTCTGTTAGAATCGGCTCAATCTTGTAACCAGGAGGCAATAGAAAATGCTTTGCTTCTTCTGAAGCATAAAGCGGCTTAACAGGCTGTTTTTCTTCCAAATCTATTCCTTTCCAATCATCACCTTCCGGGTCTGCTCCTGCTGGCAGTGTACTTTTAGGCAGACTGGCTGAAAAAGATTTAATCACATCCTGCACAAAGTCTTGCTGAGTTTCGGTGGTTGAAGATACCTGACTTTGCAAGGGTTGTTTTACTTTGCATGAGCTAATGATATACAGACAAGCAGCAATCAGCAGGCAGGTTTTCAATACTCCGTGATGGCTATTCTTAGATACTTTCATTTTTTTATTTGAAAAATAATATATTTCAATAAAAATAATGCTTTGTAGAGCATCTAACCAAAGAAATCGACAAATTGCCCAATTAAAACGGCAAATCAGCATTTTAAGGAATATCTGTTCGCTTACGCTAGGTTTTCAGGTGCTTATCTGCCGTAAACTGTCTTGAAATGGAGGTGTGGCCGAAGCCTTTAATTGTATGACGCAAATTGAGGGTTTGTTAGTCATAATGTGCTTAAAAGGAACGAAGTTTTAAAGAAATGCCAGCCGAATTTGGTACATTTTAAATAAAAAACAACCAAAAAACTTATATCTTAAAAACTTCTGCTTTTTTTTGAGAGGTTTTCAAATCATATTTGTTGTATATTGTAATTGCATAAATAATTACCACATATCTTAGCTTGTGCATAAGGTATAGTTTCAGGATATGACAACAGCGACTTCAAGGACAAACAGTTTCAGGCAAACCCTTTGGAATGCAGCCTTACAAGTAGGATTACCAACCGTGATGTGGCGTTTGCCTAAACAAAATGACAGACATTTTCTTACTTCTTTTCTTAAAAACCCGGAACAGGTAAAGATTGATTTTGAGGAGTTCGGCCCCGGTTTTGCGTTTTCTCCTTTCACCAATCCAGAGGGTAAAGACACCTATTTTATCAAAGCTGATTTACATTACGTTTTTGCAGATACTTCAAATCCTGATAGTTTTGAGGAGATTATCAGCCCGTCTTCAGTTGACCCCGGTTTTATTGAATTAATTACTGCTCAGAGAGCCGGGTTAAAACCTGCCCATACCCATGCCGATGAATCACAGGAAGCATCTACAACCTATGAAGATTTTACTGCCGAAGTGAATGAAGCCATAAGACAGATTGAGGAAGGCAGGTTTCAGAAGGTGGTGTTGTCTCGTATAAAAAAGATGGGTATTCCGGCAGATTTTGAGATTGTTACCTTATTTGATAAACTTTGTACTGCATACCCAACCGCCTTTGTCTCTGTGGTGTCGATACCAAGTTCAGGTATTATATGGATTGGGGCTTCGCCGGAAACTCTGGTGAGCCAGGACGCAGAAGGCAAGTTCCGCACGATGGCACTTGCAGGTACTCAGTCGGCCTATGATGCAGACGGCCACCTGATTAAAACATCAGAGGCACTCTGGCGACAAAAAGAAATAGAAGAGCATGCACTGGTGAGCAGGTATATTGTCAATTGCTTTAAGAAAATAAGGGTGCGTGAGTTTGAAGAAGACGGCCCCAAAACCGTAATTGCCGGCAACCTGATGCACTTGCGAATGGACTTTACAATTGATACCGTTGATATCAATTTCCCACAACTGGCTACGGTTATGCTAGATTTACTGCACCCGACATCAGCTGTTTGTGGCATGCCCAAAGAGCCTGCCAGACAATTCATACTGGATAACGAAAAGTATGACCGCGAGTTTTACAGCGGTTTTCTGGGCCCGGTTAACATCCAGCAGGAGTCACACATCTTTGTTAACCTGCGTACTATGAAATTACAGAACGACATTGCCACACTATATGCCGGATGCGGGATTACCGTAGATTCAAACCCTGAAAAAGAGTGGATTGAGACCGAATTAAAATTGCAGACTCTCGGTAAATACCTTGCCTAGTATTTCCGGATTTCACAAAAAGCGTGCAATAGTAATAGATACCATTGCACGCTCGTATTTAAACGTAAAAAAGCATCCAATTATTTTTTTCCAAATAAGCGGCTCCAGAACCCTCTGGCTTTTTCGGTAACTTTATCTGCCGCTTCAGTTGCTTCATTGGCCAGTTCCTGTGCTTTTACCTTAGCTGTTTCTATGGCATCGGCAGCATCTTCTTTAATATCTTCCAGTTTTTCAGCCGCCTGATTCTTTAACTCATTAATTTTTTCTTCTGAAGCATACTTATTCTTTAATTCTTCAATTTGTTCGGTAGCTTCAGCAGCAAACTCCTGCACCTTGGCTTTTGCCTTGGCAGCTGTTTCTTTTGCTTCTTCCTTAAAGTCTTCAAATTTCTCTGCTACCTCGGCAGCCACTTCTTTGGCCTTTGCAGTTGCCGATGCTGCTGCTTCTTTGGCCTCTGCCTTTAAATCCTCAAACTTATCAGCAGCCTCAGCAGCTGTTTCCTTAGCTTTTCCTTTCGCAGCTCCAATAGCTGTTGCCACATCTTCTTTTATATCTTCCACCTTCTCGCTTAGCTGTTCTTTTACGCCTTCCGCTTTGGCCTCTGCTGTTGCAATGGCATCACTTGCATCAGATTTTAATTCTTCCAACTCAACTGCGGCTTCTAATTTTACTTCAGCCAGTTTTTCTTCTAAAGCTATGGCGGCGGTTTCTGCCTCTGCTTTAAACTCTTCAGCTTTTTCAACAACTTCCTCCTTAACTTCTTCCACTTTTGCTTTAGCTTCGTCTACTTTTTCTGAAATTTCAGCTTTCACTTCCGCCAATTTCTTTTTCCCCTTTCCAACTTTTTCTCCTATGGCAGCCTTGGTATCAGATACTGCATCAGACGTTGTTTCTAATTCTTCTGTCTTATCGGTTTCGGTTTTCTTTTTGGTTGCCATGTTGTAAATGGGTTTAAGCTATTATTGTTTGATAGTGAACTTAATAAACAGATTACAAATAAAAAATAAACAATTGATTTTTAAGCCATTAAGACATTTTTTTATTATTAAAAATGTAATATTACCTGAAACTGATGATAAAATGAGACACATACGGATTCAGTTTTTGGGCATTAGGATCGGTTGAGTCAAAGGCAGAATCACCCAGCAGTTTATCAGCTACGGTTTGTAAGGCGGGATTCTCAAACTCATAAGCAAGAATAACTGACAGCAAACCAGGCGAATGTGGGTCAGCCAGCTTGCCTCCCGCCCAGTCAACCACGGTGCCGCCGTAGTCCCAACCAAACCCGGAAAACCTGAAACTGCCTACGTTTATCTGTTCCAGTTCTTTCAGGGTAGTACCCACTTTTATACCGGTATTAGTAAACCACTTGATCTGGCCTTCTTGTCCGGTTGGGGCAAAGCCTAATTCAACGTATTCGGGGTTTCTGAAATGGGTGGTATCTTTCCATACTATCTGGGCTTCATTTGGTGTACCTTTAAAAAGGATGGTACCAATAGAAAAAAAGCCCTCAGCCCCAAAAACAGTATCATGCGCGCTTACATTCGCGCTACCCAGTTTCCCAATCAGTTCTTGTTCGCTGGTAATAGCAGTAATCACTCCTGCCTTTTCACCTGCAATACACTCCCAGTCTTCTTTGGCCAAAGGCGTAGTGCCGGTGGTGTTGGTTGGCAAAGCAACCGAATCTGGTTTCTGTTCTTTATTTTTTGATGAACACCCATTAAAAAGGCAGATAGTCACAGTTAACAGCAGCAAAAGTCTCATATCAGAATTGTTTTAAATAACTCAATTTGGCAATTACATGGTCTTCTGTCTGCATTTGTTTCAGTTGCAGATTGTCGAAACCTCTATGATTAAAGACAATGTAAATATACGATAAGGGTTGGTATTCCCAAGACAAACGTATATTATAATTCTGCGACCGGTTCTCTGAATTTTTCTGATAAAATCCGATTAACTGTACACGCGGATTAAGTGCAAACCGACCTTCAACACTATAAAGGTCTACGTTGGTGGTAGTCTTCTGCTCGCCTACATTTCTGAAATGATTACGATTATACCTAGCCACAACTGACACATGTGGTATGGGCGCCAGCTGCATACGTATATCGTGCCCGTTTAAACGGCCGTCAAAGTAAGTACCCCAGTTAAACTCTGTATTCAGACTGATAACCTTTGAGGGGTCTGTACTGGCATAAATCTGGTGGCGCACATAATTGTACTCGCCCGGCCCTATGTAAACGCCCAGCGGTTGAAAAGGCTCTGTAAGCCGCTGATAGGTGGGATTAACCAGATAACCAAAATAGCCACCGCGCTGGAAATTAAACCAGATGGGGTTCAGATTCAGCTGGCGCTCAATGAGCTTACCAGTAGAAGCCTGATGATAAAACTCTGTCATGATGCCAGGCTCAAAGGCTCTAACAAATTTCTTGAACGGAATCCACTTACCCCTGTTATAAAAAAATATTCCGGGGGTGGTACCTATAACATCACTTCTGGAAACAAAGCCCAGTTCAGGATTGAAATCTTTGGATACCACAGACTGTGTCCACCACACTTTCAGCTGATTGGTGGTGTAATAGTATTGCGCCAGACCTGAAAACCCCTGTTTACCTCCGTTAGTAGAAGTAGAATAAACCGCCATTGTGTTTAAGGAGTGAGACTCTCCTAGCCGGAAGAACCCGTCAATGGTACCCGTAATATTAGAACCATCAGGCCTGTTTTTTACCGTCATTAATCCACCCAGACGGTTTTGCTTTCCAAAGTTTTCTGAGTACCTGCCTACAAAATAGTTTGTGCCGGGGGTATCACCTACTTCACGCTGGCGCATAGCTATGGCACCATAATTTCTTTTAAGCGAACGGTAAACGAATCGGCCTCCCACATCAATCGGAATCGGATTACCGCTATCATCCAGGCCTATTCTTCGGCTAAAAAATGGCTGTACCCGCATCGTTCCGCCAGCCAAATCATCGCTGGGGCCTATACCTACTCCAAACAAAGAAGCATTTTCAAGAAAAAACTGCCGTCTTTCAGGGAAAAACACAGAAAACCGTGTTACGTTGTTTACCTGCCTGTCGGCATCGGCCTGTGCAAAATCTGTATTGGCTGTCAGGTCAAGAATAGCATTGGGGTTAATGGCCCATTTTATTTCGCCTCCAACCTTCAAATTATTGTCATCAGGTCTGTTGCTGAAATTCCGGTATCTGTCAAATGAAGTCAGCACATAAGGCTGCACTCTGATATTGGTTGATGGTGGCGGTGGCTGCAGATTGGTTAGCGTGCCGGCATAGTCCATGCGTGTATATCTGAACGAGCGCGGATAGGGCGAAAAAGCAGTATGCTCGTTAGTAAGCCTGCGGATTCTATAGAAATTAAAGCCCCAGTCCTGAGTCTGTTGAGCGGTTTTCGGATACCGTAACGTTTGCCAAGGCACTGCCATTTCAGCTACCCAGCCAGAGTCAGTTCTGGTGGTGCGTACGCGCCACAGGCCGTCCCAGTCAAGGTCATAATAAATATCATCAAAAGACAACAGGTCTCGCTGCACACCATAGGGGTTAGTTACAAGCGCCATGGCATTCCGTTTATCATTGAACCCATCAAACGATAAGGCCACCAGGTCGTGCTGTCTGATATTAAAATCTCTTTTAAAATCAGTAGCTCTGATTGCCTTTTTCCCCAGCGAATCGCGGGCAAAAATTCCAAAATAGAGGTAATGTTTATTATACAAAACCCTTACCTCGGTTTTATTACTGGGCTGTTTGCCCTGAAAAGGCTCAATCTGAATGAAATCAGAAACAGGCCTCGCCAGTTTCCATTCGGCATCATTCATTATGCCGTCTACTTTCAGCGAAGAGGTAATTGCTTTGGCTTCAATTGTCTTTTTTATTGAATCAGGCTTGAATACCGATGCGTCCTGAGCAAAAGAAAGATGTGTGATAATAAACAAAAAAGGAAGTAGTTTTCTAATCATACGTGTGTAGCTTTTCAAGGGTGCAAAAGTAATAATAAAGTGGTAAGCAACAGCAGGTTAAATAACAAAAGAAAAAAATATTCTTCTGGTGTTATTTACATTAAACTATGCCTCAGACCAGACTGCCCAAAGTTGGTAAAACCAACCATTTGTTAATTTTCCAATTTGTACAATTCTTATAAACCCGCTTACAGAAAATCGACAAAAACAGGGCAATAACTGGTGTAGATTCGCTATTATGTTTTATTTATTCAATGAAAATTTATATAAATTCAATAAATTTGCCAGTGTTACCAGTCTGCTTGCCTTATACTGGGCAAAGCACCTACAGAAAACAAAAATCACCTGATAATGACGATAATAAAACAAACTTCAACACCAACGCTATGGAGTTTTCTGCTGATGTTGCTTATTTCAAGCTACTATGCAAGCGCTTCAACTGTTGATACCCTCGATGTACCCAGCAAGGTTATGAATAAAGCCTATAAAGCTGCTGTGGTATTACCGTCTTCTTACACAGGCAGCAAAGCTTCTTATCCTGTTTTGTATTTACTCCATGGAGCTTCTGCACACTTCCGCGACTGGCTGAACCAAACGCCAGATAAAATGACTGTAAGAAACCTGGCCGACCAGTATAATATGATTATAGTAATGCCTGAAGGAGAAATATTCGGGTGGTATCTTGACAGCCCGTTTGATGCCGGCAGTAAATTTGAAACCTATATTACCAAAGAGGTAATTCAGAAAATAGATGCCACCTACCGTACTGTAAAAAGCAATAAAGGACGTGTAATAACGGGGCTGTCAATGGGTGGGCATGGCGCTATGTATCTTTCAACGCGGCACCCTGATTTGTTTTGTGCCGCAGGAACCATGAGTGGTGCCATGGACATGAACTGGACGAAGTTTAAAATCAGTGCCGATTACGCCAAGTCAATTAAAGACCGGTTTAACAAACTACTGGGTACCGATAATCCGGAAGATGAGGTTTACACTAAAAACTCGATCATCAATATGGTTGAAATCATCAAGAAAAATGGTATGCCTATCATTATAGATTGTGGTGTAGACGATTTCCTGATTGATACCAACCGGGAATTACACAGAAGGCTACTGTATGCCAATGTTCCCCATGATTACACAGAAAGACCCGGTGCTCATACCTGGCCATACTGGCAGAACTCTTTGCCCTATCATGTGCATTTCTTTTACCAGATTCTGAAAACCAATGGTGTTGTAGTGGCGACTTCAAAATAACCTTTATACATGTTTGTAAACAAAATGAAGGCTCCTTTGGGAGCTTTTATTGTATCCGGGCTGGTGAGTCAGCCTAAATGAGGCGAAAGGAATTTTATTCAATCCCTCAACGTTTGTTTAATGAGCAATTTTATAATTTTGCACCACATTCAAAAAGGAAGATAAATATGCTTGTTAATATTTTTAAGTCGAAAATCCATAGAGTAAAAGTAACTCAGGCCGAGCTCAACTATGTTGGGAGCGTTACAATTGATGAAGATTTGCTTGATGCCGCGGGTATTATGGAGAACGAACGGGTGCAGATTGTGAACAACAATAATGGCGAACGCCTTGAAACGTACGCTATTAAAGGCAAGAGGGGTTCTGGTATTATATGCCTGAACGGAGCCGCGGCCAGAAAAGCCGAAGTGGGAGACATAGTGATTATTATTTCTTATGCCTGGATGTCGCCAGAGGAGGCTAAAACCCACAAACCACTGGTTGTTTTTCCTGATGAGAATAATCGTCTTGTAAAATGAAAAAAATACTGCAGTATGTTATCTCACTGGCTGTAGCAGCAGGCTTATTGTGGTTTGTTTTTAAAGATATAGACCTGAATGCCCTCTGGGAAAAAATCAAACAGGCTGATTATCGCTGGGTGGGTTTATCTGCCATACTGGCACTGGCTGCGCATTGGAGCAGGGCATACCGGTGGGTGTTAATGCTTGAACCCCTGGGCTACAAACCTTCGGTTTTCAGAACAACGCTGGCAGTTCTTGTGGGCTACCTGGCCAATCTGGTTTTTCCGCGGGCAGGCGAATTTGCCCGTTGTGGTACGCTTAATAAGCTGGAGGATATACCTTTTGAAAAATCGTTCGGAGCCGTGGTAGCAGAACGTATTGCCGATGTGCTGGTTTTACTGGTGCTCATTCTGCTCAACTTGCTTCTGGAATTTGACAGATTAAGCACTTTTTTCTTTAATTTCTTTGGTAACAAATTCAAGAATCCGGTTCTGTTGGCAGGTATTGGAACTGCCCTGGTAGTTCTGGTTATTATGGCCTATTTTACCTTTAAACATAATATTGACAGCATTTCGAAACTACCGCTTTATCAGAAAATAAGCGGGTTTATTGGTGGGCTTGCCAGTGGTTTTTTAAGTGTGCGCAATCTTAAAAATCCGGGGGTATTCGTGTTCCATACCGTATTTATCTGGACACTCTATTATATAACCACATACGTATTGTGTTTTGCTTTACCAGAAACCGCTAATCTGTCTCCATTGGCGGCATTGACCATTTTTGTGATGGGCTCTATTGGTATGGCAGCACCCACGCAGGGAGGTATTGGCAGTTACCATTTTCTGGTTGGCAGTATTGTAGTTTTATATGGGCTTTCAGAGCAGGACGGCATCACGCTGGCTACTTTTTTACACGCCATGCAAGGACTGTTCTTTGTGGTTATCTTTGGTGTTACAGCCTTTTTGCTGACGTTTATATTGCCCAGGAAAAAGGCGTAAATTGTTTGATTTGAGGGTAGATTTCTTTAACTTTCTAATAGATTGACAATATTTTACCACAGAGTTACACCGGGTTCAGCACGGAGTTATACTGCTAATTCTGTTCAAAGTCTTTCAACTGTTGCTTCGTGGAACTCAGTGCATTCAACTTTGTGCCACTCTGTGGTTCAAAATTTTTACTGTAATTAATACTTTCTCTTTATTCAATATACAAAATATAAGTACAAGCCTTTAGTTATCATTATTTAGCAATTATAAATCACATGACAGAATCGAAAATACTAAATAAAGAAGAAGCACAAGAACAAATAAAAGAGTGGCAATCTGAAGGCCAGAAAATCGTTTTTACAAACGGATGCTTTGATATTGTGCATCTCGGGCATATCGATTATCTGGAAAAGGCACGTAATCTGGGCGACAAGCTGGTGCTTGGGCTGAATACAGACGCATCGGTAAGCAGATTAAAAGGGCCGAGCCGCCCTGTTGTGAACGAATACGCCAGAGCACGCATGATGTCGGCTCTTGCATTTGTAGATGCTGTCATTTTGTTCGATGAACCCACACCGCAGGAGTTAATTGAGACACTTTGTCCGGATATTCTGGTAAAAGGAAACGATTACAGCATTGAGAACATTGTTGGAGCAGATTTTGTTATAGGCAGAGGAGGAGAGGTAAAGACTATTTCGTTGGTTGACGGATACTCAACTACCTCAATTATTAAAAAAATAAAGGATTTAGGCTGATACCTTAAGTCAAAATCAGTCGTTTAATTAATTATTAACGAAAACTTATCATTATGATTTTTGTAATAAGTATTGTTTTCATGTTACTGGGTCTGGCGGTTTCGTCGAGGCTTAAAAGCAAATTTGCCCAATACTCACAGATTGGCTTATCTAATGGAATGACCGGCGCTGAAATTGCACGGAAAATGCTTAACGACAACGGTATATATGATGTACGAATTACGCAGGTAGAAGGCCAGCTTACCGACCACTACGACCCGCTCAATAAAACCGTAAACCTGAGCTATGATGTGTACAATGGCAACAGTGCTGCTTCTGCTGCCGTAGCGGCTCACGAATGTGGGCATGCCGTACAACATTCTGTTGCCTATGCACCGCTTAAAATGCGCTCGGCACTGGTACCTGTTGTGAATGTGGCCACCAACGCCATGAACTTCTTCTATATGTTCGGGTTCATGTTTATGGCATATATTTTCTCAAGAAATACCCCAATGGCGCAAATGGTTTTACTGGGTTTAATTGCGGCCAACGCTATAATTGCTACGTTTGCCTTAATTACACTTCCGGTAGAATATGACGCCAGTAACCGGGCTTTGGCCTGGATGGAGTCAAGGGGTGTAGTAAACACCCGTGAACACGAAATGGCCAAAGATGCCTTGAAATGGGCTGCCCTTACGTATGTGGTATCGGCGGCGGGTGCAGTAGCTAACCTGCTGTATTACCTGAGTATGTTTCTGGGCAGACGAGACTAAGCCTGTAAGCAAAAAAATAGTGCGAAACCATCAATCAAACGAGCATATTAATTACTTTTGTTTGATTGATGGTTTTTCTGTTTTTTATTCATTCTAATCGTTTTCTCATTGTGATTTTAACCTACAACTTCCCCACTAAAATACGCTTCGGAGCAGGTGCAGTAGAAGAACTTGCCGATTACCTGAAAGACAATAATCTTTCAAAGCCCCTTATTGTAACAGACCCCGTAGTAGCGCAATTGCCCTTCCTGAAAAGAATTGTTGAAAACCTAAACGCCAAAGGTATCAGTACAGAGGTTTTTTCCGACATCCATAAAAACCCTGTCAAATCAGACGTTTACAAAGGAGACGAAGCTTTTCATAGCACCGAAAGAGACAGCATTATAGGTATTGGCGGCGGTGCAGCTATGGACGTTGCCAGAGCCATTGTGCTACGTATTAACCACAGAGAAGACTTATTTAAATATGATGATTTAATTGGTGGAGATATCTACGTTACTAACGATGTGCCGCACTTTATTACCATACCTACTACTTCGGGCACCGGAAGTGAGGTAGGCAGAAGCGCAATCATTGCCGACGACGAGACCCACCAGAAAAAAATACTGTTTTCGCCTAAATTACTGGCAAAAATTGTCTTTGCCGACCCATTATTGACAATGGACCTCCCTCCTTTTGTTACAGCAGCAACAGGCATGGATGCACTCACGCATAATATGGAGGCATTTCTGGCAAAAATGTACCATCCCATTTGCGATGGCATAGCCTTGGAAGGTATTTCATTGATTCATCAGTCGCTTGAAAAAGCAGTGAAGAATCCTGATGTTGAGGCCCGCAGTAAAATGCTTTTAGGCTCAATGATGGGCGCCATTGCATTTCAGAAAGGGCTGGGCGTGGTGCATTCGCTGGCACATCCGCTTTCTTCATTGCTTGATACACACCACGGGTTAGCTAATGCAGTAAACATACCTTATGGCATGCGTTTTAATATAGCAGGCTTTGAAGGAAAATTCCGTAGAATTGCGCAAACACTAGACTTGAAAGATGAATCAGGTGAAGCCGTTGTTAATTATCTGTTTGACCTCAACAGCCGTGTAAATATCCCGCATCGCTTAAGAGACATCGGCGTACGAGATGAACACATAGAAACATTAGCCGACCTGGCCATTGCCGACTTTGCGCACCCTAACAATCCGAAACCGGTTAGCAGAGCCGATTTTAAAGCTTTGTATCTGGAAGCCCTCTAAAAGAGCGAAGTCTGCGCATAGATATTTAAGAATACAACAGCAACCTCCGGAAATACTCAAAGAGTTTCTAGGAATAATGCTTTTTTATCTGTTATTTTTGTTATCGATATTTATTCGTATTCTTTTCAAAACTATGAAAGCACTTCTACTTTTGTTGGCTATGGTGGTTTTGCCACTGTATATTGCAGCGCAAGAATTATATAATCCTGCCAGAAGTTATAATTATTTTATCAGAGAGGCAAAAGCATCTGATAACAACGACACGAGAATTGTTGTGAATGAAAAAGGCGACACTACTCTTGTTGCGCATTATAAATTGCAGCATTCGCTTAATAACTCTTTACAAGAATTTACGAAGGTTTTTAAGGGTACGCCCTTTTTTAAAAACGGGTGGTATAAAGGTAAATTAAGCGCCAAAAGCGGGCAGGATGTAACCTTTCTGATGGCCTATAATATTGAGCAGAATGTGCTTTATATTGTAAAAAATGCCGGTGCTGATGCCGTGGCCATAAGACCAGATGAATTTACTATTGAAGGCCATACTTTCCGCAAATATGACAATGTATTTCTGGAAACCCTATACCTGAGAAAGAACATCTTACTGAAAGGCTATGATTGTGTTTTAAGTTCACGTTTTACTGATAAAACCGGATATGAACCATCAGGAGGCGATGCTGGCTATGAAGGAGAATTCAGGAAATCTCATAAATTTTTTACCATCCAGGATGATATGCTACAGGTAGTATCAACTGGCAGAAAAGCCCTGCAGAGTTTCCCCAAAACACAAAGACCCGTGCTGGAGCAATTTGTGAAACAAAATAACCTTAACCTGAAAACCGAAGCAGGGCTCATTGAGCTTTTCAGATACTACGATACTTTGTAATTTTACTTATTATTCATCAGGCTTATTTCAGCACGTATAAGCCTGATGTTTTTATATCAGAACAAAATTATCAGTACAGAACCTGCAATCATTATAATGGCGCCTATCAGCTTCTTTAGAATATCTTCTTCCTTAAAAATACGGTAACCCAGAAATATATTTACCAGAACCGACAACTGAAACAAAGACAGAGCATAGCCAACGGGCATTCGGCCAAATATAAATCCGGTAGAGAATTGAGCAATACCAATGCAGCACACCAGCAACCAAATGTAAGTTACTGCCCTGGGGTTCAGCTTTTGCATCTCCGCTTTCAAGGGTATTTTATTAAATAACAATAACACAAAAGAAAACAAAGCGCCAAACCAGCACCAGCTGAAAAAGGCCTGCGTAACCGACGAAACCAGAATTACCTTTTTTACAAAAATTGCCTCAGTGGCTGTCAGTATCATGGCCCATATTCTGTATTGTATTTCTTTGCGCTTAAACAGGGCCCACGAGAATCCGTCTTCTGTAGTATTCAGCACAAAATAACTGCCTGCAATTATCAGACCTACTCCTGCCAGCCCTAACACACTTGGGATTTCATTTAAAACAAAAAGCCCGATAAGCATGCTTATTACAGCCTTATAGGCATTAATTGGCCCTAAAACAGAAAGGTCGCCCATCTGCAGCGCTTTTACAAGATAAAGGTTACCCAATGCGCCTAACAATCCCATAATAACAGAATAGACGTAGTATTCAGCGTTAATAGTGTGCCAGTCAAGCCTCAAGCTAAAAATAAGGCAGGCTGCACCTAAAATGAAGTAGGTTAAAAAATTGACCATTAACGCCGAAACCCCGCTAACTGTTAGTTTCTTTTGAAAAACATTGGCCAGCGGATTAGCGACAATTCTTAGCAAAACAGCCAGTAAAAGTATGAGCGTATTGCTGTACAATAGGGTAAAAGGTTAACAGGTGTTCTAGAGCGTATAGCAGCAAAGGTAAAAAAATCAGACACTCAACCGCTTGTTAAAACACAAAAAATGGATATTTTTAAACTTTGTTTTACCTTAACTACTCTTTACACATGCCCGTTGTCTCGTTAATTGCTGCCATGAGTGAAAACCGGGCCATTGGTCTTTACAACGCTTTACCCTGGGAGCCCATTGCTGCCGATTGGGATAATCTGAAAAAGGTAACAAAGGGTAAAAAGATGATTATGGGTCGTAAAAGCTACGACAACCCCCACCGTATCTGGTCTGACGCAGGCAATTATGTTATTACCCGTCAGCTGGATTATGAGGTAGACCCGGGCTTTGAGGTGGTAAACAGTTTAGAAGAAGCCATTGAAAAATGTAATGACCAGCAAGAAGTATTTGTGCTGGGTGGGGAAGAAATCTTCCGGCTGGCTATACCTGTAGCAGACAAAATATACCTCACAATTGTTCATGCCATTTTTGAAGGTGATGCGTTCTTCCCTCTATTTGATGAAAAGGACTTCATGATAACTGAGCGGAAAGAATTCAAGGCCGGCGAAAACACACCTTATGCTATTTCTATACTGACTTATGAAAAAAAACCTGATTAGGCCTATTTAAAAAGGTTTTATGGCATCTATTCCCAAAACTTCCGATTGAATGTTTTAAAGGTCTCTTTCCACCTGTTAACTTGTTTTATGCTTCTTAAACTTTAGCCACATGCGATACCTTACTCTTCTGAACAGCTTGCTTATTGTTCTGATACTTACCTCCTGCCAGCAAAAAGCCAGTTACGATATCATCATCAAAAACGGAATGGTATATGATGGCAACGGCGGTGAACCTCAAAAAACCGATATCGCCATTAATGCCGATACCATTGCTTTTATAGGTAATTTATCGGGCCAGTCAGGTTCCAAACAAACAATTGATGCGCAAGGCCTGGTGGTATCACCTGGTTTTGTAAATATGCTGAGCTGGAGTACCGAAAGCCTGATTCAGGACGGCCGTTCTATGGGCGAAATCATGCAAGGCGTTACGCTTGAAGTAATGGGAGAAGGCACTTCGATGGGACCCTTAAGCGATTCGGTAAAGGCCTATGAACAAAAACTTCAGGGCGATATCAAATACAAAATTGAATGGACAACATTGGGTGAGTATCTGAAATACCTTGAAAAAAAAGGCGTTTCTACCAATGTGGCGTCGTTCGTAGGGGCAGCCACTGTGAGGGCTAACGAGCTGGGTTATGCCAACAGACCGCCAAAACCTGATGAGCTTGAAAAAATGAAGCAGCAGGTTAGAACAGCCATGCAGGAAGGAGCCATGGGCGTAGGCTCATCGCTTATTTACATGCCCGGCACCTATGCCAATACGCACGAGTTAACCGAATTAGCCAAAGCCGCTTCTGAATACGGAGGTATGTATATATCACACATCAGAAGCGAGGGTAATAAGCTGGAAGAAGCCGTAGATGAAATCATTAAGATTGCAAAAGATGCAAAAATACCCGCTGAAATTTACCATCTGAAAGCAGCCGGAAAAGATAACTGGCATAAAATGGATAAAGTAATTACCAGGATTGATAGCGCCCGTAAGGCTGGTATTACCATCACTACCGATATGTATAACTATGTGGCCGGAGCCACTGGTCTTGATGCTGCCATGCCGCCTTGGGTACAGGAAGGAGGCCTGCCTCAATGGCGCAGAAGGCTGAAAGAAAAAGCTATCAGAATAAAAGTTGGTGAAGAAATGCAGGCCAGGCAAAAAGAATGGGAAAACCTATGCCTGGCTGCCGGGCCTGACAAAACCTTACTGATTGGCTTCAAGCAGGATTCCCTTAGAAAATACATAGGTAAAACATTGACTGAAGTAGCAGCCCTAAGAAATAAAACATGGTACGAAACAGCTATGGACTTGGTAATTGAGGATGACTCACGCGTAGACGTGGTATATTTTCTGATGAGTGAAGAGAATGTAAAAAAGCAAATGCAATTGCCTTATATGAGTTTCGGTTCAGATGCCTCCTCAATGGCTCCCGAAGGCGTATTTATTAAATCGAGTGCTCACCCAAGAGCTTACGGCAACTTTACACGCTTAATTGGCAAATATGTACGAGACGAAAAAGTGATTAGCCTGCAGGAAGCCATCCGGAAGCTAACATCTTTACCATGCGACAACCTGAAAGTAAAGAAAAGAGGACGCCTGAAAGTTGGCCACTATGCCGATGTACTGGTGTTTGATTTGGCCAGAATGCAGGATAAAGCCACCTTTGAAAAACCACATCAGTTGTCTGAGGGCATGGTGCATGTGTTTGTAAACGGGCAGCAGGTAATAAATAGCGGCACCCACACAGGTGTTAAGCCGGGAAGATTTGTAAAAGGCCCCGGCTGGAAACCCTAAGATTTG
Source organism: Emticicia sp. TH156 (assembly GCF_002855535.1). Taxonomy (NCBI): domain Bacteria; kingdom Pseudomonadati; phylum Bacteroidota; class Cytophagia; order Cytophagales; family Leadbetterellaceae; genus Emticicia; species Emticicia sp. TH156. The sequence continues at coordinate 100,183 of NZ_PKRS01000009.1, read as the reverse complement.
ACATAGAAGCGGCTTTATGAGCCGCCCTTATTCATTTATTAATAGCTTTGCGGCATTTCTGCCGGGTATGCCGCTTACTGCACCACCTCTGGCCGCGCCCGAGCCGCAGAGTAATATTTGGTTGCAGGGTGTCTCTACACCCCATTTTCCAACAGCATCATCACTTTCAGCATAAAACCATGACAACCCGTTATGAAAAATATTGCCCCGTGGCATGCCCAGTTCTTTTTCAATATCCACAGCGCTTTTGGCTTCAATGCACCAGTTGCCGTTTTTATCCTGAGCAAGACAATCTTCAATAGGCTCGGCTAAATATTCGTTAATTCCTTTCAGAAATTTGTCTACTACTTCGGCTTTTGCCGCTTCATTGTCTTTAATAAACAACTCATACGGCAAATCAAGCCCGAATACGGTCATGGTATGATAGCCTTGGGCTTGCAGGTCATCTGACAAAATAGATGGATCTGTAAGTGTATGGCAATAAATCTCACAGGCAATGGTATCAGGAATTTTACCTGATGCAGCCTGCCTGAATGTCTCCTGCATTTGAGTAAATGACTGATTGATATGAAATGTACCCGCGAACGCCTGTTCGGGCGTTATGCTTTTGTCTTTTAACTGAGGCAATTTTTTCAAAAGGAGATTTATCTTGAAAGCCGTGCCTTCTTCAATACTTACAGGTGGTTGAGCAGAGTTGCCAAGCAGTTTTTCCAGCACTCGTGGTGCAGCGTTTACCAGTACATCTTTTGCCTTTACCATTTGCTGACTGGTTTGCCGGCTGAATGTTATTTCGGCAACCTCCCCTGTTTTTATGCGCTCGACTGATGCGCCCGTCTTTAGTTCAACTCCCAATTCTTGTGCTTTGTTAATCAGTTGTGCAACCAGATTCCCCATGCCACCCTGTGGCACACGCCACTCACCGGTTTTATTGCCAACAACATGGTAAATAAACGTTCGGTTCTGTAGCAAACTATGGTCGTGCGCATGTGTGTAAGACCCAATCTTGGCATCAGTCATCAGCACTCCGCGGAGTATATCTGACTGCACATTGGTTTCAATTAATTGCCCGATTGGCTCTTCTACAAAGCATTTCCACAGCTCTGCGTGTCCCTTACATTCAAAAAAGGTTTTCCATTCTTCTTTACTTTTCAGTGGCTGCAAAAAAGAATCCCAAATCAACCCGGCAAAAGTTTGTTGTTTTTGCAGTATAGCCTTATACCCCTCCCACTCTGCTTGGCCATATCCTAAATCTAAAACTGATTTTCTCGATACCTCTTCATCTACATTGCTTATCAGTAAGCCCTTGTGCACTCCATCCTGAACGTATGGCGTATAAGAAGCCACTGCTCTGCGGAATAGCTTCACATAAATATTCAGTTCATCAAATATCTCTTCAGGAAATAAACTTACCAGATAAGAATATCGCGACAGGTAGGCCTCATAATCCGGAAATACTCTTTGCGAAGTTGTGCCTCCGCCTATGTAATCATTTTTTTCAAGCACCAGCACCTTCTTGCCTGCTTTAGCCAGATAACAGGCAGCCACCAGCCCGTTGTGTCCACCACCAATAATAACCGAGTCGTAAATCATAGATACATTCAATTATAATAGCTCATCTACCAGAAGCGGCGTTGATAAAAACTTCTCTTATACGGTAATTGAACGGGTTATGCTCATTTTCAATCCGCTCCGGGTGCCACTGCACCAGCGTAAGCGCATGGTCTGACACCGCTTTCCACTCCAGCCCTTCCACAATACCGTCTTCAGACATTGCATTAATTTTCAGGGTTTGGGCAGGAATATCTACCGACTGATGATGCGCTGAATTAATTTCTCCACTGGTGGCTCCGGCAATACCTGCCAGCGTAGAATCAGGAGATACTTCAATCAGATGGTATCGGTCTTTTCCTTCATAATATTTTGAATGATTATTCTTGCCAATACTCGGTATATCACCTATAAGCGTACCGCCTAAAAACACATTCACGAATTGCAAACCTCTGCAAATCCCTAATAATGGCACCTTATTTGCGAAAACGTACTCACATATCTTCCACTCAAATTCGTCCCTTTTTTCATCCATAAATTCAGAGTTGCATAAGGGCAGATTCTCTGGTTTAAAATAAAACCGCGGATTCACATCTTCTCCGCCCGTCAGTAGCACACCATCGCAAAACTTTACATCATCCAGATTATTCTGCCGGTATCCCAGCCTGATTATTTTTATGTCTGCATTTTGCCTCAGTATCCATTTTTCATAGATAGGGTGTTTGTCGCCGCAGTCAGTAATGCCAATTGTGATGCTCATTTATTAGTTTATTTTTACTATGTATCCTCTTAATAAGTTATTCAGCGTTTAGTATCATAAAGGCTTATATATTCAAAAAAAAATATCCAATGGTATGATTTTTGTTAATTTTACGTTTACATTATTCGCAAAAATTGCAATTAATTGTGCCAAAAACAAGTAATGCACATCAGGCTTTTTGATTACAAAGACTAACATCCTATTTAAATTAGTTTACAATCTACACTTAAGAAAAATTTGTTTTGATCAATTTAAAATCAAGGTTGAATACGTGCACCATTAATCAAATTTTGTAGAATTGAAATTGACATGGATAAAGATATACCCGTACCCCAAAATGAGAAAGAAAGGCTTGAGGCACTCAAAAGCTATTGCATTCTTGATACGCCCTTTGAAAAAGAGTTTGATCGCCTGACCACGCTGGCATCAGTTATTTGTGGGGTTCCGATTTCAATTATTACTCTGCTCGATGAGAATAGGCAATGGTTTAAATCAAACATCGGACTTAATGCCCCAGAGACAGCAAGAGATATTTCTTTTTGCCAGTATACCATACTGGGAGATACAGTAATGGAGGTTGAAGATGCCACCCAAGATAATCGTTTCTGTAATAACCCTTTGGTACTGGAATACCCGCAGATCAGGTTTTATGCCGGTTACCCCTTGATTGACCCAAACGGATTCGCTTTGGGTTCTTTATGCGTGATAGATCAGAAACCGAATAAGTTAAATGACGATCAATTACTGACGCTTGAAATTCTTGCCCAGGAAGCCATCAGCCATATTGTATCTAAAAAGAAAAATGCAGAACTCGAAAATTATGAAAGACTATTCAAATTGTCGAGTGATTTAATCTGTATTACAGGGGAAGACAAACATTTTAAGAAAGTAAACCCATCTTTTAGCAAAATACTGGGCTGGACAGAAGAAGAATTAAAATCTAAACCAGCTATTGAATTTTTAAAACCGGACGACAAAGATGAAACCTTAAACTATGTATATAGTTTAACGGATGACAGCCAGACTATCTCGTTCGATAACAGGTTCTCTGCACAAGACGGAACCTATCGATTAATAAACTGGTCAGTAAACAGAGATAATAACACCAAAGAGAATTTCGCTATCGGAAGAGATATCACCAATCAACGTAAAGTTGAAGCAGAATTGATAGAAACCAAAAATTTGCTTGAGGCGGCCAACCGGGTTGGCAGAATCGGTAGTTGGAAGCTGGACCTTGAAACCGAAGCCGTAACATTCTCTGAAATTGCAAGGGAGATACTTGAAACCAACCCTGGCATTCCTGTAACTTATGAAGATAGCATAGTTTTCTCAAAAGACCCACAAACGAGGTCAAATATTGAAGCGCTCATTGACCATGCGATTCATACAGGCGAACCATTTGATACCGAATTAGAAGTTATAACTGCCAATGGAACCCCAAAATGGATAAGAGCCATGGGCGGCATTGAGTATAAAGCCGGCCAGCCGAGTTTCATTTTGGGAACGATTCAGGATATTGATAAAGAAAAGCACATAAATATTGAGTTTAATAAAATATATACCGAGCTTAAAGCTATTATGGATGCCGATTCCGGCATTGCTATTATTACCACTCATTATGACGGCATTATCAAGACTTTTAATAGAGGTGCGGAAATAATGCTTGGCTATACCGCTGACGAAATGATTGGCTTAAAGCGTGCCGATGTATTTCATGACCAACAAGAAGTTGAAACTTATGCCCAAAAGGTTTCAGAAGAATTAGGTATTCAACTGAATAGCGCCGGGGAATCCCTGATTGCCAAAGCCCGCCTCGGAAAAACAGATTTTAATGAATGGACCTACATCAGAAAAGATGGTACCAGAATTACGGTCGAATTATCATTGACACCGCTCAAAAACTCGGAAAATCAAATATCTGGGTTTCTTGGCATTGCGAAAGATATAACCGATAAAAAATACTCTGAACGACTACTTCAACTAAGTGAAGAGCGACACCGAGGGTTCTTTGAACACTCGCAAGGGTTAATGTGTACCCACGACCTGAAAGGGAGGTTTCTTTCAGTAAACCCTGCAGGTGCTTATTTGCTGGGATACTCTGCTTCTGAAATCCTCCAGAAAACCCTTTATGATTTAGTACCACCAGAATATACAGACAGAGTAACTGAGTATCTGCGCGATATTCATGAAAAGGGCTACTTCAAAGGCTTAATGCTTGTTCATCATAAAGATGGTACCCTCAGAACCTGGATGTATAACAATGTATTATCTGAACTTCTGGAAGGTGAAAAGTATGTTATTGGCAATGCGGTTGATATTACCGACCGCATTGATATGGAACAGCAACTTATCAAAGCAAAAGTGCAGGCAGAAAAAAATGCACATGCTAAAGATGTGTTTCTTGCCAATATGAGTCATGAAATCCGGACTCCGATGAATGCCATTGTCGGGTTTGCCAATTTATTGAAAGACAGCACGCTGACAGAGGAGCAGTCTGAATACTTATCTTATATTATTATCTCAACCCAGAATCTACTGGGTATCATTAACGACATCCTGGACCTGTCAAAAATAGAATCAGGCCATATAGTTATAGAAGAAGTACCATTCAGTATTAAAGATATCGTAAAAACAGTAAAAAATATCTTGCAGGGCAGAGCCAACGAAAAAGGGCTTGAACTTACATGCACTATAGACGAAACAATACCTGAAAATGTATTGGGCGACCCAACCAGACTGAACCAGATTTTACTTAATCTGGCCAACAATGCAGTAAAATTCACAAATGAAGGCGTGGTTAATATTGAAGTTCAGCCGGCTGATTGTACTGAAACAGAAGTAACTGTATTATTTAAGATTTCCGATAGCGGTATTGGTATTCCACAAGATAAGCTATCCATGATATTTGACCGGTTTACTCAGGCTAATTCAGATACTACGCGCAAATTTGGAGGAACCGGCCTTGGTCTTAGTATCTCAAAATCATTGGTAGAACTTCAGAATGGTAACATTTTTGTTGAAAGTAAAGAAAACCAGGGTTCTACTTTTGGGTTTTTAATTACTTACAAAAAAATTGCTGCTTTGCCACAAAAAGCCCAGGGCAATAGCACCAACACACTCACAACCAACAAAGAGATAAAAGTATTGCTTGTAGAAGACAATGTTTTAAACCAAAAACTGGCGTTAAGGGTACTTGAAAAGTTTGGCTTTGAAGCCGAATTGGCCCCAAACGGAAAAATTGCAATTGAAAAGGTAAAGACCCACAAATTTGATATTATTCTTATGGACCTCCAGATGCCTGAGATGGACGGGTATCAGGCTACTGTAGCCATTCGTGAAGATTTGAAAGATGAAACCCCCATTATTGCCATGACGGCCCACTCGTTGGTTGGTGAAAAAGAAAAATGCCTGAAAATTGGCATGAATGAGTACATAACCAAACCGTTTAACCAGCGGGAGTTATTCGACAAGGTTGTGAAATTTGCCTGATACAGCCGGCAGCCCTACAACCTTTACAATTTCTTAACATGGTTTTTTTCGGGTATGGAGGAAACTTTCGGATTTTTGCGACCAAATAAAAAACACCAATATAATCGTACTGTTATAACTAAACCCAATAAATCATGTTTGGCTTAGAAACCGACATTTTCCTACTACTCTCATTCTGCCTTCTGGCAGCCTGCGCTTTTGAATTTATTAACGGTTTTCATGATACTGCCAACGCTGTTGCCACTGTTATTTATACCAATTCACTTAAGCCAACACAGGCCGTTGTCTGGTCTGGACTAATCAATTTCATTGGTGTATTAACCGGTGGTGTTGGTGTTGGTATGAGCATAGTAAATCTATTGCCCGTTGAGCTACTGATAGACCAGAACGTATATCATAGTATTGCAATGGTACTGGCTTTACTGTTCAGCGCTATTATCTGGAACTTCGGCACCTGGTATTTTGGGATACCGGCGTCCAGTTCTCATACACTTATTGGCGCTATATTAGGGGTAGGTCTGGGTTACGCCCTTTTGCCAGATAACGCCTCAGGCGTGGCTGCCGTAAACTGGGACAAAGCAAAAGAAATTTTCTATGCGCTCTTTCTATCGCCGTTGGTTGGTTTCAGTTTAGCGGTTATCCTGATGTTTACACTTCGAAGAGCCTTGAATAAAGATATCAGAAAACAGATTTTTGATGAACCCAAGAAAAACGAAGAACCTCCGTTCTGGGTAAGAGCCATACTTATTACCACCTGTACTCTCGTAAGCTTTTTTCATGGCCGTAACGACGGGCAAAAAGGTATAGGTCTGGTAATGCTTATTCTGATAGGCATATTACCGGCTTACTTTGCCATTAATAATACGATTGATTTTAAACAGATTAAGCCTGACCTTGACACCATATCGGCCAAAGTGGCGCTGATTGATACCGCTAAGACCTCAGTAATCGAAAAAGGAAGAATAGCCCAGATTAAAACAAGTGTAAGTTTTCTTCAATCGCTGGCTGATAGTAACAAAGTAAGTAAAGCTAATGCATTGGCTGCCCGTAAGGCTTTATTAACTATTAGTGGCAACGCTAAAAAACTGGTTGACGACCCTGATGTAATTTTAAGTGACGCCAACAAAGCAGAATTAAAAGCAGCCGCTGTACAGGAAGAAAAAGGAATCAGAAAATATACCGACCATGCCCCAATGTGGGTTATCCTGATGATATCGATGTCGTTAGGCCTTGGCACCATGATTGGCTGGAAGAGAATTGTAGTTACCGTTGGCGAGAAAATCGGCAAATCGCACCTGACTTATGCACAGGGTGCATCTGCCGAACTGGTTGCGGCTACAACCATCGGGCTTGCCTCATGGTTTAAACTACCGGTTAGCACCACCCATTCGTTGTCGTCTGGTATTGCCGGTACAATGGTTGCCAGCAAGGGTATTAAAAACCTGCAGTCAGGCACTATCAAAAACATTGCGTTGGCGTGGGTTCTTACGCTTCCTGTAGCCATTATTTTGTCTGCAACATTATTTCTGTTTTTCCGCTGGTTGTTTTAACAGATTTTCTGGTAATTGCAGTCAATTACAGATTTCAGGAAAATCCGGGAATCCGGAGGGGGTTGGGACTCCCTCCGGATTCTTATTATTTTAATTAAGTGTTCAATTGTTTTATTGAACCCAAACACCAATATGAAATTTTATTTGAATCCATTCTTAAAGGCAGGCTTTTTCTGCCTGTTTTTAGGCTTGCAGGTACCCTCCGTATTGGCACAAGACCATGGCTCACTGACAGAAATTGATACTACCACTGCCCGCAAACTTCTTTCTACATTCCGTAAATATGAGTACATTGGTATTGGGGGGTACATTCAGCCTCAGTTTCAATGGATACAAACCAAAGGCGCCAGAAACTTTAACGGTGGCGATTTCCAACCCAATGCCAGCAACAGGTATATGATGCGCCGTGGCCGTATCCGCTTCGACTATGCCCGTTATGATAAATTCAATAATCCGAAACTATATTTTATTTTCCAGTTTGATGGTACCGAAAGAGGCATCTTTATCCGTGATTTCTGGGGGCGCATCTATGAGAATAAATTCAACTCTTTTTATCTTACTACAGGTATGTTTGCCCGCCCGTTTGGTTTTGAGGTAGGATATGGCTCGCCAGACAGGGAATCACCTGAAAGAGGAAGGATGTCTCAGATACTCATGAGGGTTGAACGTGATTTTGGCTTTATGGGAACCTTTGAACCCCGAAATAAAACCGGTTTTCTGAAATATATAAAATTTGATGCAGGCGTATTTAACGGGCAAGGTGTAAATGCCGTAGCCGACTTTGATAATCATAAAGATGTGATTTCCAGGTTATCGCTTAAACACTACAAACTTGCACCAAAGTTAATAGTAAGTGGCAGTATATCTGGTTTTTTTGGTGGAATGGAGCAGTTTACCAACAAAATTTACAGAATAAACGGAACTGCCAAACAATTTACAGTTGATTCTTCTGCTTCAAACCTGGGCAAAATTGCACCCAGAAATTATTATGGCGCCGATATACAAGTCAGGATTCCGAACCGAAGAGGCGAAACGGAGTTCAGGGCAGAGTATATCAGAGGTACCCAGACAGCGGTGCAAAGTACCACTGAAACACCTGCTGTAATACCAATGGAGAACAGTAAACCTATACCGCTTTATATCCGTAATTTTGATGGTGCCTATTTTTATTTTTTACAACAGCTTGGCAGCAAAAAACACCAGATTGTACTGAAATACGACTGGTATGACCCCAACAAAAAAGTAAAAAACTCACAAATAGGCACTGGTTTTACTGCGGCCGACATAAGATTCAATACTTTTGGGTTTGGTTACCTTACTTATCTGAACGAGAACGTAAGACTGATGCTTTGGTATGAAATGCCCAAAAATGAAAAAACTAACCTGAAAGATTATACTGAAGATTTGAAAGACAACAATTTTACCTGCCGCGTGCAATATAGATTTTAATTTCTTTTAAAAGTAATCGTATCTTGATTGGATTTTTTTGATGTAATACCAACCGGTACCACTCTGGCCGGCCGACGTCTGAAGATAGTATTGAAATTACGCGTATGCTGCAGGCTTACACCATTAACAGTAACGTTATTGTTGAAGTTATAAAAATAGTTGGGTACATTTCGGCTGTAGGCCTTTAAACGCCAGCTACCCTCTTCGTTGAGCATCCATTCTACCTCACCACCATAAAAGTAGTTGCTGGCTGTTTGTTCCTGGTTTTGCAGTATGGTATTATTTACACTCAGTTTCAGACGATTGTTGCTGAAACGGTATGAAAAGTTGAGTTGCATGTTATTAAACAGGCTTTGACGCACGTTGCTCAGCACACCTAACTGAACCCCGACTTCAAGATTTGGGTCAAGTTTTGATGCAATAGTACCCAATTGGTTGGTAAGTAAATTACTTACGTTGTCTAGCAATAGCTGAGAATCAACCGCATCTTTAAAGCTGTTGTCAGAGAAGAGCCTGTTCAGGGCGGTAATGCCTACAAAGTTATTTGCAAGTAATTGTTCATCATTCCTTAGGCGTTGCTCAAATGCAATTACCTGCGGCTGCAGGTTGAGAGGTATCCGGCGTAAATCAAACTTGATGTCGTACTTAATTGACGGCTTCATCAGCTTGTCTGTCAGGGTTACATAAGCATTTACCGGATACGGCGTTTTTAATTCAGCACTGTTTGTAGTTGCCGACACGATACCATCTGGCAATAAAACATTAGCAGTTACAATGGCATTGATATTCACATCGGCATCGTAGGGGTCGCCAGACCACCTGATCCAGCTACCTTCCGCAATATCAAATTTTCTCACTCTCGATATATTCTGCAAGCTAAAATCGTACTTTCCGCTTTTGATAGTATAGGGGCCTGTCATTGTAAAACCTCCACGCGTATCGTATTCAATGCTCAGGCGTCCGCTTCCTACGGCTGTTAGCATATCTTTGTTGCTACGGTCAAATATCACCTCACATATAGCATCTGGCGTAAAGGTAAAGTTAAAAGCCATCTTTAAACTTCCGGCCTCGCTGGTTATAACCGAATCACTCTTGACGTTTTTTTCCTTAGGTAACTTTGTATTTTTACTTACAAAGCTGATACCATCCGTTTCGGTGTCAACGCTGGTGGCTCCGTCAAGCGGTATGGTAATTCTGGTTCCGGGTTTGCTTGTCAGGTTGCCCGTAATAGCTACGTGCTTAAAGTTTCCGGTTATATGCATATCGCCCGCCGCATAGCCAACACCATAAAAATCTTCATTATCTTTAATACCTGTATTCATTATTCTGAAACCGTCTCTACCCCTCATGTAAGCATGTAAACCGAGCATAAAATTGCCGCCACCACCATTAAAAATACCTCCGGCCAGTTCTGCTTCATTACCGTTGATGAGGGCATCACGCACCTTGAAACCCTTTTCAACCACAAAGCCTTCTTCATTAAAATTAACCTTGTCATCAAAATATACTAGGGCTTTCAGCTCATTCACTACAAGGCTGCCTTTATCTATGTCAATACTTCCGCGTATAACGGGGTCACGAGGGGTTCCTCTGACAGACAGTTTACCAGAAGCATAACCATGAATATCTGAAAAAATATCATCAACAAATGATTCAGAAATTTCAAGGTCGGCCTTATTTAGCCCGGCCTCCAGGTTAAGCGAATTTAACTCATTTTTAGGGTCATAGGTACCTGCAACTCTGAATATCTCCTTATCAAGCCTGATAATATTACCAATAATGTTCAGTTTCTGTACCTGATTGTCCCATAGGGCTTCACCGGCAATTGTTCCTATCAGGCTTGTTTTATAGATAAGGTCATCTACATCAAATTTACTGGTAACCAACGCATCTTCAAATACATCGGTCATTACCAGTTTGCCATTCAAAATACCTTTCAGGTCAATATTAGACAAGGGCTTAATGGTTTGTAAATCAAAGTCATGTATATCTACGTAGGCTTCTTTTCTGCTATCGGCTGAAATAAGGCCGTAGACAGATATACTTTGCTTTTTGTTAGACACCACCACATCACGAAACTCAATATCACCACCGCCAAACTTAATAATATTGTTTTTGTCTATTTCCCAAACATCGCCAAGTAAATCCAGGCGCGTATTTCTGGCATCAAAAGCCAGGTCAATTCCTTCAGGCAAAAATTTAAGCTCGCCAAAAACCTGTGCCCTGTTGGTACTTTTTTGCTGCCTTATTTTAGAATCAAATTTTATGATGTTGTCAAGCCCCCAAACGCCATTTACCTCCAGGTTTTCAGTTGGCTCCATGCCACCCAGTTTCTGCTTTTGTGAATTAAAAACCAGAGAAGACAATATGCCCGGAGCATTAATCTCTTTTGATGTAAAGAAATCAAGGTCGTTATTATACAAGGCAAAACTTCCGTGTCTGAGCGTATCAATTTTACCATTAAGAGACACCTCAATGGTATTTCTGATGTTCATTTCTCCGCTTAAATCTGTATTAGGCGACACGTAGAGATCAGGATAAAAATAAGCAAAGAATGGCTGAGACTGCTTGAATTGAACTTTATACGACAGGTTGTATCGGGGTTGAGCGTTTTTGCCCGGCAATTTTGAATAATACGCAAGACGACCGGCTTCAGTATCTGAAAAGTACTGGATATACTCTTTAGAAAACCTCGACACATCATTAATAACCTGGCTCGGAGTAAATTTGCCGGATAAATCAATATTAAAAAACTCTGATAACAAACTAATACGTCTTGAATTGTTTTCAAGGGCTGAGGTAACAAAAACCGAATCGATACCCAGTAATCGCTTATCATATTGCATTACCGTATGCAAAAGCTGCGCCTCGCCTATCCAGTTATCTAATTCATTGCCCTGAAAATCAAGATTTAGCTCCGACTTCAATTTTACATCGTTGTCTGTATACCCAAGGGCTTTTAGATTAGCGTTCTGAAGCTTACCGTTGATATCGAACTTGTTGAGCGCCTTGCTGAAATCAATACTGCCGGTAACATCAAAGGTAAGGTTAGTGTCTTTTACGCTTACGCGGCCGTCAAACAAAGACTGGCTCATGGCGCCGTTTACGTCTATATTCTTGAAGTCATATCCATTAAAGCCAATATGCTTTATGTTACCGTCAAAATTGAGTAGCGCATCTTTAATTGTAAGGCCCTTACCTTTTATGGCACCGTTGAACGACATTTTCTGCAGGGTCTTTTCCTGATTCACCAATTTGCCGAGGTCCAGATTATCAACTCTAAGGTTACCCGTGTATGTGGCCAATGCTTTGTTATCAGGAATCTTCATGGCAATTTTACCAGAAACCGACCCTATCTGGGTTTTAATATAGGCCGTAGTTGAAAAATCATCATAAGGCCCTTTAAAGGTACCAGAAAAGTTAACTACCCCCAGTTTGTAAATATGTTTGGTATATACTGAGTCTCCGGCATACTGGCGGGCATCGGGCGCATCTATTTGAGACGGCCGCCAGTTTAAATCCATTACGGCTTTCCTTAGATCGGGCATATTCCTAAACGCGATATCGCCGTTCAGGTAACTGTTCTTTCCGAATTTCAGGTTAAAATTATTCACTCTGAAATTGTGTACTGTGCCTTTAAAATCACCATTGAGCAGATAATTTTCATGATACTCATACATATCGGGTGCAAATCTGGCTAAATCCTGGGCATCTATTTCACAATCATGAAGGTCGCCGGTCATTTCTACTTTTTCATTAAAGTCCTGAAAGTCGCGGGGTGTAATGTACTTGAAATGAACCGACCTGCGAAGCACAGAATTATTGATGTGCGCATAGAGGTCATCAAACCTCATGTGCTGACGCGAGTAGAAAAAGCGGGTCTTCAGGTCTTTAATTTCCAAATTACTGCGTCTGTCAACTCCCTTTAAATCTTTAAGGCCGAATTTTATGGTATCTCCCTGAATAAAAAAGTTTTTTAGCAGGCCCTGTACTTCATGTACCGTAAAGTTGTTGTAGTCAAACTCTTCTTTAGGAAACCGCTGTTCGTCGGGGTCTTGCAGTGTAAAAGTTCCCCCCTGTATATAAGCCTCGTCTATCGTAAACGGGATATTGCGTTCTACATAAGGTTTGGTGGTATCTCTTGGCGGTGTTGTAAGCTCTTCAATTCTGGCAATCCATTTATCAATGTTCAGGTCGCCGTCTTGTTCATAAATCAGCTTCACACGCGGGCTCATTACCATCACGTAGTCAAGATTATTATCAAAAGCCAGAAAAGTATCCCAGTCAAATTTAAAGTTGGTTTTGGTATTTACGTACAGCTCCTTCACAAAAATCATTTCCCGGTTTTTGTAGTCGTAAATAGTAATGTTCTGAAGGGTAATCTCGTCAAGCCAGGTGAGTTTGGCTTTTTCAATAGTAACTTTTGAACCCAGTTTTTTTGAAAGATACTCAGTTGCGCTTTGCAGTGTAAGTGTTTGCACTACCGGTAATTGTATGGCGTAGAAGATTATCAATATCCCCAGAAAAGAGCAGAGAATAAGATTGGGTAGTAGTCTTGCTAGTATTTTAAACGCCTTACGCAAAATAATTGACAAATAAATTAATTAGTGAATTACTCTATAGTAATTTTGCAACAGAAAAGGTTTTTTGACCTTCGAACACAAAATTTTGTCTAAAGTATTGAATATCCTAGCAATTGAATCGTCCTGCGACGAAACATCAGCAGCTGTTATTTCTAACGGTAAAATCTGCTCTAACATTGTTGCCGGCCAGTTAATTCACGAGCGTTTTGGCGGTGTAGTACCCGAGCTGGCCTCGCGCGCTCACCAGCAGCATATACTTCCGGTGGTAGAAAATGCCTTAAAAAAAGCAAATATAACAAAAAATCAGCTAAATGCTATAGCTTTTACGCGTGGCCCGGGGCTTCTGGGCTCGCTGCTGGTAGGCACTTCGTTTGCCAAAGCCATGGCATTAGGGCTTGCTATACCGCTTATTGAGGTTAATCATATTCAGGCACATGTACTGGCACATTTTATTGATAAGCCTGCGCCGTCGTTTCCTTTTTTGTGCCTCACTGTTAGCGGCGGCCACACCCAGATTGTGCTGGTGAAAGATTACCTGCAAATGGAAATAATAGGCGAAACTCAGGATGACGCCGTTGGAGAAGCCTTTGACAAAACCGCCAAATTGTTGGGTTTGCCGTATCCGGGCGGGCCGCTGGTTGACAAATATGCCCAACAGGGAAATCCTAATGCTTTTGAGTTTCCGTTGTCTGAAATGCCGGGTTACAATTTTTCATTCAGTGGTATAAAAACTTCTATTTTGTACTTTTTAAAGGCAAATCAGGCTAAGAACCCAGATTTTATTGAAGAAAACATAGCTGATATATGTGCAAGTGTGCAGCACACTTTAGTAAAAATGCTTTTACAGAAACTACGCAGGGCAGCCCGCGAGCTAAACATTAAAGAAGTTGCCATTGCAGGAGGGGTGTCGGCCAATTCAGGATTAAGAAAAGCGATACTTGAAATGGGAGAAAAGGAAAAATGGCAGGTGTATATTCCGGCATTTGAATACTGTACAGATAACGCCGGCATGATTGCCATGGCTGCCCATTTTAAGTATCAGAAAGGCGAGTTTACGTCGCAAGAGGTAAGCCCACTGCCACGTATGGAATGGTAAAATACAATAAGCGCTCTTAAACAAAGACGAGCCTCGTTTTCACAAGGCTCGTCTTTGTTATACTATTTGGCAGCAACACTGCTTTTTCTTCTGGTTTGGGCAACCTGCAATACGTGCTGCCCGATTTTTATACCACATTTATTGCCTTCGTCGCATCCTGACCAATAGTGAATACCACCATATAAACGGCTGACACTGGCCATAAGTGCGGCTTCTCTGAACGACTGGAACGACATAACCCCGTGGCCGTGCTTGTATTCTGTAGAATCGGTAAAGGCTACCTTATCTCCATGCACAAAACTTAACACCTCTGCTGCCGCTGCCGATATGGTGCTATGCCCGCTTGTATATTCAGGAAATGGCGGTGTTTGTAAAAATGGCTGCCATTTGGGGTCTAGTTCCTGATTGATTACGGTCTCTGGCCGAACTTTTACGCTGCGGTATTTTTCTCTCCAGCAACTGATAAAGCCATCAAGTAGTGCCACTGATGCAAGCATGTATCCCTCAACGCTTTTCTGAAAAGAGGCCTTAGTTTTGCGCGAAACCGTGGTGTGAATGGCAAGCCAATGGCCTCCGGGCGTCATTTTTTTATTGGCAAACATCACGTGTCCCATTACGTTCATCACAAAAGGATTATCATCCCAAAACCACGCAATGCGTTTTTGCTCTTCGGTTAGTTTTTTGCCAAGCTCATACACCTCAAAGGTTTCTTTCCAGAAAGCACTTTTTCTGTCTTTATTATACATGGGCGGTGGTGGTGGCGGGTATTGACCTGACGAGTCAAGCGCAAAAGCACGAATTTTGTTCCATTCGGGTTCGCAGGCATCGGCATAGGCCGGTGGTGTAGGCACCCAGGTACCCGGCTGGTTGGTTACAGTAAATCTGATACCGCGGGTCTGTTTATATTTATCGCCACCCGAATAACGCATTACATGAGCAGCTACACTGTCGCCATAGGCCATTGAGCGCTGCATCACATCTTCGGGTATACCCATGTCTTCATATTTTTTAAAGAAGCCTTTTTCGTAATCATCAAAGAAGTTACCTGAAAAAGTAAGCGTTCTGGCCACTTTCAAAAAGGCTTTGGTACTGGCAAGCGGAAAACAGTATTCTTTACCTGCCTCGGGCTGTGGGCCTTCTTTGTATCCTTTCAGCCTACCTCCCATTGTCTGATACTCCGGAAAACCCGGCACCATAGCTTCGTACCCGGCCAGATTGGCGTAGGCATAAATGCGGCTGGCCACAGGCGGTTTAAAAATGTCATGGATAATAACATCCGTAAGCAATTCTACTGACTGGTGATAAAGCTCTGGGTCAGCAGCTTTAGCGTTGTAGACTTTAGCATCGCCTTTTGGTTTACAGGCATTAAACAGCAAGCCCATCAGAGCAGCGCTCAGAATGAGAGATAATTTTTTAATCATGAGTAGTGTAAAAACTAAAACTAAAAAAAACACAATTATTAAGTGCAAATCTACAAAAATTACTTTTTAAAATTTGATGATTTTTATCATTTTAATAATAATTGCTAATCATTAAAAATTTCAGAGCGATATTCCGGTTACATCACAAATTTCTGGCTTTCAGTAGTATAAAACCCACAATTTTTAAAAACCTAATCTTTAGCAGGCCATTAGCCTGTCTAATTATTTGGTGGGTTTTTGGCGTCAATTTCACTTATCAGAAAAATAAATTATAAATTTCATTATCATTTTCAGCCTTTTCACAACCAATTACGTCTTGTTTATGTTGATTGTCTGAAAACCTGACAAAATTCATTTATACATTTGCGCCCAATGCCGATATCGGAAGCGGCCATACCAGATACTCTTTGATGACGACCAATAAAAGAAAGATATTCAATGACCCGGTTTATGGATTTGTAACAATTTACTCTGACTTAATCTATGACCTGATTGAGCATCCTTATTTTCAACGCTTACGCCGTATCAAACAACTGGGAATGGCAGAGCTGGTTTACCCCGGCGCCCTGCATACACGTTTCCACCATGCCATGGGTGCCATGCACCTCATGCAGGAGGCCCTGTTGGTATTGCAATCTAAAGGAAATATTATTTCTGAAACCGAGTTTGAATCTGCACAAATAGCCATTCTGCTGCACGACATTGGCCACGGGCCGTTTTCTCATGTCCTTGAATGCTGCATTCTGCAGGATGTATCTCATGAAAAAATCTCTGCCCTGCTGATGGACCGCCTCAATAAACAGTTTGACGGACGTTTGACTATGGCTATACAAATGTTTAAAGGCAACTATGCGCGTGATTTTTTCCACCAGCTGATTTCAAGCCAACTGGATATGGACAGAATGGACTATCTGAACCGGGACTGTTTTTTTACAGGCGTAGCAGAAGGAACCATTGGTGTAGACAGAATTATAAAAATGCTTAATGTGGCAGGCAATAAGCTGGTTGTAGAAGAAAAAGGTGTATTGAGCGTAGAAAATTTCCTGAATGCCCGCAGGCTAATGTACTGGCAGGTGTATTTGCACAAGACCGCCATTTGCGCCGAAACCATGCTGATTAAGATTATAAGCAGGGCAAGAGAGCTGATTCGTAACGGAGAAACACTGTTTGCCAACCCGGCATTTATGGTTTTTCTGAAAGAAAATGTTACCTTGAAGGAATTTGAAAGCAATGATACTTATTTGCAATCGTTTACTCAATTAGATGATTACGACATCTGGGCTTGTATAAAAATGTGGCAGTTTCATTCTGACAAAGTTCTGTCAACCATCTGCCGTGATTTGATGAACCGAAATTTGTTTAAAATCAAACTTTCAAATAACCCGATAGACCACACACTCATTAGTTCATTAAAACAGTCGCTGCTTGACAAAGGCATACCTGAAAATGAGCTACATTGTTTTATTATTGAAGGCGATGTAAGCAACAAAGGATACGTTCATGGAGACGAGACCATTTACATCAGCACCAAAAATAAAGACGTGGTTGATATAGCCGATGCCTCTGATTTACCGACCATCAAGGCATTAAGCAACATCGTTAAAAAATACTATGTATGTTGGGGCAAAAATGTATATTTGCAATGATTTTGCTATGTTGTAAGGTATTTTTGCATTATTCTAAGAATATTTTCGACAAAAATTATTTTGCCGACACTTAATAAAACAAAGTGGTATATTTTCCAACTCATGCAAAGTTTAAACTCGCTGAAGTATTATATGCAATTTACAATAAAGCAAATAGCACATCTGCTAAATGGAGAAGTAAAAGGAGATGAATCCCTGACAATCAGTAATTTAGCAAAAATAGAAGAAGGTAAAACTGGTGATATTTCGTTCCTTGCGAATCAAAAGTATGAGCAGTTTATCTACACCACAAATGCCTCAGCTGTAATTGTCGGCCGTGAATTTGAGCCCAAAAAAAGTGTTTCTGCCACGCTTATTGTTGTAGAAAACCCCTATTCATCATTTACTCTGCTACTTGAGGAATACCAAAAGTTTTTGAATTTTTCTAAGATTGGCATAGAACAACCCTCTTATACAGGCGAAGGAGCCGAACTCGGAGAGGGTATTTATCTGGCCGCTTTTGCTTATGTAGGTAAAAATTCAAAAATAGGTAAAAACGTTAAAATTTATCCGCAGGTTTATATTGGAGACAACGTAACCGTGGGCAACAATACCATTATCTATGCAGGTGCAAAGGTGTATAGCAACACTGTAATCGGAAATAACTGCGTTTTGCACGCAGGTGTAGTAATTGGCAGTGATGGATTTGGTTTTGCACCACAACCTGACGGTTCGTATAGGGCTATTCCGCAATTGGGGAACGTTATTTTAGAAGATAATGTAAGTATAGGAGCCAATACCACTATTGATTGTGCCACTATGGGGTCTACAATTATAAGGCAGGGTGTAAAGATTGACAACCTGGTGCAGATTGCCCATAATGTAGAAGTTGGCAAAAATACCGTTATTGCAGCACAGACAGGCGTAGCGGGGTCATCAATTATTGGCGAAAACTGTGTTATAGCAGGCCAGGTTGGTATTGTGGGCCATATAAGTATCCCGAATGGCACCAAAATTGGAGCCAAGTCTGGTATTAACAGAACTTTTAAGAAAGAAAATACTTCAGTCTCGGGTGTACCAGCCTTTGAGATTAACGATTATCTGAGGTCAACAGCTATTTTCAGAAAACTACCTGTTCTGGAAAAACAGGTACGAGAACTTGAAAAACGTTTGGAAGAGCTCACCAGCGAGGGAGCCTTTACAGAGGTATAGATTAGCTGACACCGAAAAATATGATATTGCCAATGAACGTAAAACAACAAACCGTAAAAAAGAAAGTTTCAATTTCGGGCGTAGGTTTGCATACAGGCGAAAAAGTAACGCTGACCATTCAACCTGCTCCGATTAATCATGGGTATAAGTTTCAGAGAATCGACTTAGACAACAAACCAATCATTGAAGCCGATGTAGATTATGTGGTAGACACCTCAAGAGGTACAGTGCTTGAAAAAGAAGGTGCACGCATACACACTACAGAGCATATTCTGGCCGCCCTGGTAGGTTTGCAGATTGATAATGTCCTGATTCAGCTTGATGGACCTGAAATTCCTATTCTTGATGGAAGCGCAATTCAGTTTGTTGAGTTACTGGAAGAAGCCGGTGTGGAAGAACAGCCCTCTTTACGTAACTACTATGAAGTTACCGAGGCTATTCATTACCGCAACGACGAACGCAGTATAGAACTGGCAGCATTGCCACTTAATGACTACCGCCTGACGGCAATGGTTGATTATAACTCGGCCATCTTGCACAGCCAGCATGCCCAGTTACATAATATAGCGCTTTTCAAGAACGAAATTGCCCCTTGCCGTACTTTTGTGTTTTTGCACGAGTTGGAAGCCCTTTTTAAAGCAGGCTTAATTAAAGGAGGTGATATTGGCAATGCCGTTGTGATTGTTGACAAGGAGGTGTCGGAAGACGAAGTTGAAAATTTATCAAAGCTGCTTAACAAGCCTAAAATTCAGGTAGGTAAAACCGGCGTATTGAACGACACACCGCTGCGTTTTTCTAATGAACCTGCCAGACATAAGTTATTAGATGTAATGGGAGACCTGGCATTGGTTGGTCGCCCGTTGAAAGCCCATATTCTGGCCGCCCGCCCGGGTCACACGCCTAACGTAGAGTTAGCAAAGAAAATCAAAAAACAAATGCTTGACTCGGCCAAAAGTGCCCCACAGTATGACCCTAATACCCCTCCGGTGTTTAATGTAAATGATATTGCCAAGCTGTTGCCGCACCGTTATCCGTTTGCACTGGTTGACAAAATTGTTTACCTGGACGGCCAAACCGTAGTAGGTATCAAAAATATTACGATGAACGAGCCGCAGTTTACGGGTCACTTCCCGGAAAACCCCGTTATGCCCGGTGTGCTTCAGATTGAAGCCATTGCGCAAACAGGGGGTGTGCTTGTTCTAACCTCTACCGGAAACCCAGAAGCGTACTGGCCGTATCTGGTAAGTATAGATAACTGCCGTTTTTACAGAAATGTGTTACCGGGCGACACACTTATTATCAGATGCTCTCTAATAAACCCAATGAAACTGGGTGTAGCAAAAATGCATGGAGAAGCGTGGGTAGGCAAAACTCTTGTTTGCGACGTAAACATGACGGCCCGTCTTGTTAAAAAAGCTAAATAAGCAGGTATGAATACCAGTCTTATGAAGCAAAACATTCTAAAGCAATAATCAAACAATTATGAATCAACCATTAGCATTCATACACCCAGACGCCAAAATTGCACATAATGTAGTTGTAGAACCATTTGCTGTAATTAATAAAGACGTTGAGATTGGAGAAGGGACATGGATAGGCTCGCACGCCATTATTATGGAGGGTGCCCGAATCGGCAAAAATTGCCGTATTTTTCCGGGAGCAGTTATTTCTGCTGTTCCGCAGGACCTAAAATTTAAAGGAGAACAAACCGTAACAATTATAGGCGACAATACCACTATCAGAGAATGTGTTACTGTAAACAGGGGTACTGTAGACAAGTATCGCACTGAAATTGGTTCTAACTGCCTGATAATGGCTTATACACATATAGCCCACGATTGTATCGTTGGCAACAATGTAATTCTGGCCAACTGTGTGCAATTGGCAGGCCATATTACCGTGGGAGATTATGCCAATATTGGTGGGATGTCTGCCGTGCAACAATTTGTTAAAATAGGCAAGCATACTTATATTGGCGGCTGCTCACAAATCAGAAAAGATGTTCCGCCTTATATCAAGGCTGCCCGTGAGCCGCTTTCTTATGCGGGTATCAACTCGGTAGGTTTGCGCCGCAGGGGGCATTCAGATGAGAAAATAGCAGAAATACAGGACATCTATCGTTATATTTATCTGAAAGGTTTAAATAACAATGAAGCTGTAACACAGGTTGAGCTTGAGTTTCCTGCTACACCGGAACGTGACGAAATATTGAATTTTATTTCTAATTCTGAAAGAGGAATCATCAAAAGCCCGTTAAAAAAAGCCTTGGATAGTGAAAATTGAGCTGGCTAATATAGGCAAGAAATACAGAAACGAATGGATTTTTCGTAACACTAACCTGACCTTCTCAAGCAACGAGAGTTATACGTTTGTCGGGCCCAATGGAAGCGGAAAATCCACTCTTTTACAAGTAATTGCAGGTTCTCTGCCGCAGTCTGAAGGCCAGCTTGCCTATATTGAAAACGGAAAGGTTTTAAGTATCGAAGAGTTTTATAAGAAAATCACCATTGCTGCTCCTTACCTTGAATTGATTGAAGAATTTACCCTGCTTGAAATGGTAGACTTCCATATCAAATTCAAACCGCTTAAAAACAACATTTCTCCTGTTCAGTTTCTTGACTTGATTCAGCTTGCGCATCACAAAAATAAATCAATCAAAAATTTCTCGTCAGGCATGAAGCAAAGACTGAAACTCGGGCTTGCTTTTTATTCTGATTGCCCGGTTATTATGCTCGACGAACCGACATCCAATCTGGATGCGCAGGCTTCAGGATGGTATTTGAGCCAGGTAGAACAGCATACCCAAAACCGCCTGCTGATTATCTGCTCAAACCAGCCACAGGAATACACATTCTGCAAGAATATAATAGATATAAGAGATTATAAATTAAAATGAAGAATCTTTAGTCTGTTTTAAGAAACGTAATATTTCTTCGGAGCCCCTCCAGTTTGGTGCGTTTGACGGCTGACCGCCTGAAGATTTCCTGAAACAATTCTTCGGTAATTTCTTCCCAGTCTTTTCTGGTAAATTCTTTTAACTGTGGATTCACCTCAAACTGCGCCGTTTTGTGAGGCCGGGCAAAAGAGTTCCAGGGGCATACGTCCTGACAAATGTCGCAGCCAAACATCCAGTTGTTAAACTTCCCTTTCATCTCTTCCGGAATAGCCTCTTTCAATTCTATTGTAAAATAGCTGATACATTTACTGCCATTAACCACGTAAGGTTCGGTAATTGCATCGGTTGGGCAGGCGTCTATACAACGCGTGCAGGTACCACAGTAATCTTTTATAGGGCCATCTGGTTCCAGTTCCAAATCACAGATAATCTCACCGATAAAGAAAAAACTGCCAATTTCGCGGTTTATCAGGTTGGTGTGTTTACCTACCCAGCCTACCCCACTCTTTTTGGCCCAAACTTTATCCATCACCGGTGCCGAATCAACAAACACTCTGCCATTTACTTCCCCTATTTCATCAGCTATTGCCTCTACTAAATCTTTCAGTTTGTCTTTCATTACAAAATGATAATCGGTTCCATAAGCGTATTTCGACAATTTAAGGTCTGAGGCAGATTCAGACAGGGTTTGCTCCGGATAATAATTCAGAATTAGCGTAATAACAGATTTTGCGCCGTCAACCAGCTTACGGGGGTCTAATCGTTTATCAAAATGATTGGCCATATAGGCCATTTTACCGTGATAGTTCTTATTGAGCCAGGCCTCAAGGCGCGGGGCTTCTTCTTCCAGAAACTCAGCTTTAGATATGCCACAAAAATCAAAGCCCAATTCTGTGGCTTTGGTCTTAATCAGATTGGCATATTTTACAGCGTACGATTGAAACATACCGCAAATATAGAGTTAAACTGGCTGAAAGATTTTAAAAGGCATATTTTAAAGCACGCTTTACGCTGTACCGCAAAATAACAATCCGGCCAGAGTTCTAAAACTTTTGAATCGAAACACTATTTTTACTTCTTATTAATCAATTTATAACAACAAAATTTTAACTATGAAAAAGGTCTGCATTATTACTTTGTTTTTATTCTTATCAGTCACAGCTTTTGGTCAGGTAATTCCAAAAGGCACACGGTTTATTGGTGGTAATTTTGGTTTTAATTTCACTCAGCTAAAAAATAATGGCACTGTTGAGAGTAACGCTGTAAATCTGGGTTTAACACCGTCTTTAACTAAATTTATTAAAGATAATTTCGCCGTTACTTATTCGTTAGGCTATAACCTTGGAATTGGCAGACACAGACAAAATGCAACTAGTGAGTTCCATACTCTATATTCACATGCTGTTGCTGCCGGAATATCTTTCACAAATTACAAAATGTTATCAGAAAAACTTGGAGTTTCGGTCAATTATGGCGGTAGTCTGGTGTATCAGTTCCATGTTCATTCTGAAGGACTTTCTGGCACCCCTGGCAACATAAACCTGTACCTTAGTGCCGGACCAGGGATTATTTATCTACTGAACGAAAAATTTGCTATTGAAGGTTCTACCTCATTGGTTAGCCTTAATGCAGGCTACACGTGGTCTGAAAAAACCAAATCAGTAAACGTGGGTATGGGGGCAAACGGCAGCCCGGGTTTAGGCTTAGGTTTCAGATACTTTTTGAGATAAAACCTTTTACTTTAGCCAATATTAGTTCATTAAATGTATCTGCATCTGAGATAACCACCTCAATGGGTACATAAAAAAATCTATCAAGCTCTTGCCCGCTCAGCAAGGGCTTTATTTTTACCATGTCTTTCTCGGTGGTTACAACTTGCCGAGGCCGGCTATGATCAATTATTTTAGAAATTTCTTTTCCGGAAAACGCAAAATGGTCCGGGTACTCAAAAGTCTGTTCAATAACAAAACCATGCTGTTTTAAATGTTTCACCAGTACTTCCGGCTTGGCAATAGCGGTTACAAGTGTTATCGGAACCTGGGCATTAAAAACACTTTTGCCTGCATAAGATGCCACCGCTTTATACCGGATACCTGAAAAAAATACCGGTTTATCGGCACCTGCATATTTAGCAATGCCATTAATTATATCTTTTTTTGTTTTCTGTCTAATATTATCCGGGCATTTGGTTACAATTACGGCATCTGCTCTTCGGGCGCTTTGGCGAATATCGCGCAGCAAACCGGTTGGCACCATAAAATCTTTAAAAAATGGCCGGTTATAATCGCATAAAAGCAAATTCAAGTGCGCAGCAATTTTGCGGTGCTGAAAAGCATCATCTAAAATAACCAGCTCATTATCAGGCCATTGATGCTGAATCTGATTCACGCCTGTTACCCGGTCTTCACAAACCACTACTCTGATTTTATGGCTGAATTTCAGGTAATACTGCATCGGTTCATCGCCTATGGTTGAGGCCGTGGCGTTTTCATCAGCCATCACATAGCCTTTGGTAGCACGTTTATACCCTCTGCTAAGTATACTTAGCTTGTGTTTGTCTGCCAGCAGTTGTACCAGATACTCTACATGGGGGGTTTTGCCAGTGCCGCCCAGATTCAGATTCCCTACATTGATGGTAAATACATCCGGTCTGGTGCTATTCAGAATCTGTTTATCATACAGCCAGTTGCGAACACCAATAATACAGGCCATTATGACACTGAACGGGAAAAGCAATATTTGTAAAAGGGTGGTTTGCATGTAAAATTCTAATAGTGCTTGTGCTTTTAATATCGCTTAATAAGAATAAGGCACAAAACAGGTAATCTGTAGAGTAAAAAATAAAACTTTCTGTACTTTTGCCAAAATTAAGCATTTTTCAATGGGGCTGAAAGCTAAATGGTTTAAACACTTATTGAAATTCAAGTTCGAAGCCGGAACTTCACGCGGTGTTTATACAGAAAAAGAAACGTACTACTTAAAAATCGAAGACACTGAAAATCCGGAGGTTTTCGGTCTGGGTGAAATTGCCCCCCTTCAAGGGCTGAGCATAGACCATGTACCTAATCTGGAAGAGGTGATTCATAACACCTGCGTTACTTTTGACAGCCTAGACCTGGAGATTTTCCCCTGGAATCTGAATATTATTCTTTCTCAGCTTATTGATGATGCTTATCCATCGGTAAAATTCGGATTCGAAACCGCCCTGCTTGATGTAATGAATGGCGGCCGAAGAATTATTTTTGAAAATGATTTTTCGGCTGGCAAAAGAGCTATACCTATCAATGGTCTTATCTGGATGGGTAGTAAAGGGTTTATGTTGCAGCAGGTTGAAGAAAAACTAAATGGCGAATTTGATACTTTAAAGTTAAAAATTGGAGCTATTAATTTTGAAGATGAACTAAGTATTCTGGCTTTTATAAGAGAAAAATTTTCGGCCGGGCAAATTAGCCTGCGGGTTGATGCCAACGGAGCTTTTAGTGTGGCTGAAGCAGCACTCAAACTAGCTCGTTTAGGCACCTACCAGCTGCATAGCATAGAACAACCCATTAAAGCAGGGCAACCAGAGGCAATGGCTGCTTTAATTGAAAAAAGCCCGGTACCTGTTGCCCTGGATGAAGAACTGATTGGTGTAAGTGAATACGTACATAAAATGCAGTTGCTGAAAAAAATAAAGCCGCAGTATATTATTTTAAAACCCACTCTGTTGGGAGGTCTGCAACACTGCCGCGAATGGATTGAAATTGCGACCAGACTACAAATTGGCTGGTGGGTAACCTCTGCATTAGAATCTAATATCGGCTTGAATGCCATAGCACAGTTTACGGCCGAGTATAAAAACACGCTACCACAGGGTTTGGGAACAGGCGCATTGTACCATAATAATGTTGAAAGCCCACTGATTGTTGAAAACGGAAACTTAAGGTTTGACACCACCAAAGCCTGGGATTTGAACGCCATTGGCCTATAAAGCTTGGGCATTATGCCATTTATTATTGGTATATTTGTTTCAGACTTTCTGCTGTAAGTTCCTGATTTACCTGGTATCGGTAAGTTTCGTCGTCAAAATTATCAAGATTAGTGCCAAAAATACCTTTGGTTTTTATGGTCTCTCTTAAAATAACCTCTGACCCAAGAATCAGACGTATCTTCTCCCAATCGTTATAAAAGTACTCTTGTAATAACGGAATAACCTTTTTATGAAACACACCTGCTAATTCATCGGCAGTATCTACTCCTAAAAAATAAGCATGGCCTAAGGTATGATTTCTGTCGAGCAAAAACTCTATTCTCTGGTTAATTTTTTCCAGTAACCGGCTTAAGTCAATATCCTCTATGGTCTTCAGCAGAAAGGGCTTCGGCATTAATTCCTTAAACTCAAACCGGCGACGTAAAGCCAGATCCAGCAAAGCAATAGAGCGGTCGGCCGTATTCATAGTGCCTATAATGTGCAGATTACCAGGCACCCCAAAGGTCTCCTGCGAGTAAGGCAGCAGCAGAGACAGTTCATTTTCGGCGCCCAGCCGCTTATCTTGTTCTATCAGGGTTATCAGTTCACCAAATACCTTTGATAAATTCGCCCGGTTCAATTCATCAATAATCAGCACATAGCTTCCGGCCTTTTCAAATCTACCGGCGCGGTTTTCTCTGGTATCCTTCATACAGGCTTCAAAGCCGGAATATCCTGCCATTTTTAATGCTTCCAGGCAGACCTTATAAAAAATACCCTTTACTACCTCATAATATACCTGTCCGCCCCTTGCAATGGGTCTTAAACCTTCTATGAACTCTTCATAACTGTACGACTGATGAAATGCTATGAACTGAGCAGGGGCTCTGCCCGCAATGTTTCTTGCTTCAAATGTTTTACCTGTGCCCGGGGGGCCATAAAAAACCAAATTTGGTGGTATATTCAGCTTTGGCGCATAATTTACTTCTGTTTCGTTCAACAGTAGCGGGTTGTTATCAGTTATTTCAGAGGTGGTATCAGAGGTGCCAATTTCCCAGAAAAGCTCGTTTCTTAAATTTTCATTTTCTGCTATTTGGTAAATGTACTGATTGTGCCGCTCTTTACGTGCACTTGAAATGGCCATGGCTTTCAGTTCTTCCAGACACTCATGCCAGGCACTTCTTATTTTGATGTCTTCAATGATATGCTTTTGTTCAAAAGGTATATGGGCATATAGATAATCGGGGTTATTAAGGGGCGATAATTCAATGGTTTCGTACCTGGCAAATAGTTGTTCATGGCGTTTACAGAGTATAATATCATACCATAAGCCCTTTTTGCGTCTGAAATCCAAAGCCACATAGTTATTGATATTGGCAGAAATTGCTTTGTCTTTTCTGACTGAAAAAATTATTCTGGGATCGTCTATGCCTACATTGGTTACTTCTATCAGCTCTTTTAAAAGCACAAAAAACCATAAAGACGCCTCTTTATTATCAATTTCACGTAGTTTCTCAACAAGAAGCTCTTTATTAGACCCAGCTGTGCTCATATTTGGAAATGATTTGATCATTAAATGCTCTGATAACTTTTGCGGCTTTAAAAATAGTACAATAAAGATTCAGAAAAAAACCAAGCCCGGGTTATAAAACATAAGAAAAGAAAAAGGCCACGTAACTGGATGTGGCCTTTCTAATTACTGATTCTGGAAATTATTTCAATTCACTGGCTTTTATTTCTCTGGTCCAGAGTTCTTTACCGTCTTTATCAAGCACATTAATCTTCAGCACGCGGTCTGTGCGTTTGCCTGATATTTCAAGCAAACCGTAATTGTGTTTGGTAACTGTGGTGCCTTCCACATAAGGGCTATCAGCTTCTTCTTTTACTGGTTTTGAGGGGCCAGAGGTAAGCGCAGAAATAGTAAGGTCATATAATGGATAAGTGCCGGGGCGGTCTACTTTTGTCAGGGCTGTCCAGTGGCGGTCACCACTAATAAAAATTACCCCGGGTATTTTTTCTTTGGTAATGAGTTCAAACAGCTGGTTGCGTTCTTCTTCATAATTGGCAAAATTCTCGAATATCTTAGCCGGATTACCTACCTGCCCGCCAACTATAACAAATTTAAACGGTGCATTTGAGAACTTAAGAGCATCTACAAGCCATTGAATCTGCTTTTGCCCAAAATACTCTCTGCTTCCGGTTGTACGGTCGTTAGGCGTTCTCCACCAGCGGTCGTCCATGAGGAAGAACTGGCAGTCTGCCCATTGAAAAGAACCCGTTACGCCTTCATCCTTAAAGGTATAATTGAGGTTACCCCAGAAAAGCTTGAAGGCATCCAGGGTTTGTTTTTTACTTACAAAACCTCTGTCGGCATCGTTAGGGCCGAAATCGTGGTCGTCCCAGATAGCATAGTTATGAATACTACCGAGCAAGGGCTGCATTTCAGGCAATGAGCGCGTATGGGTATAGCGCTTCATGATACCCGTTTTGGTGTTCCAGTCCGGCTCACGCAGATAAATGTTATCGCCGCTCCATAACATAAAATCGGGCTTTGATTGATAGATACTCGTAAAGATTTCATACTCAGAACCATAAGGGGTACTCGGGCGGTCAAATTCTGTTTCATTGATATAAGCACAGCTACCCACCGCAAACTTAAAGGCCGGAGGGTCGGTACGCCATTGCCAGAGCGCCTGAGTCTGAAACTCAAGCGGATAACTGAGCGACACTTTCTTTTTATCTATCCATACCTCGTATGCGTATTTTTTTCCCGGCAATACCTCGTCTGCAATTAGTCTTGCAACAAAAGAATCTGATTTAGTGGTTTTAAACTCTTCCGTTGCAAACTTTATTGCGGGCTTTGTTTTGTCCCAATATACAAATTTCACAGAGGCCTCCTTTTTGGTCTGTACCCATAGCAGCACTTCTCGCATTTCTGAATACCCAAGCATAGGGCCAGACTGTATCTGTGCCATCAGGGTAGATACGCTAATTAGGCCTGCAAATAATAGCAGATTTAATTTTTTTATCATAATATTAGATATTGATTGTAAAATGAATCAATACAAATTTAACCTATTCAATAGAAACCCTATATTAACCTTCTGTAAAATGTGCAAAAAACTCCTTTTGCTTGTAAACCCCTATTCGGGTACGGGTAAAAGCCTGGCCGCCAGCGAGTACCTGAAAAAACAACTGGATAACTACGATTATACAACCATTGTGAGTGAGTACAGAGGGTATTTTATTCACTTTCTGCAAAGTGAAGACCTGACTACCTACGAAAAAATTATTGTTTTTGGAGGCGACGGCACCATGCACGAAATATGTAATGCCCTGGCCGAAAAAACTTCTCTACCCCCTATTCTGTTGTTTCCCTGTGGTGGTGGCAAAGCATTGAACCATGACCTGAAAAATCTTGACTGGGATAGTTCGCTTGCAAAATTCAGACAAAACAACATTAAACATATTGACATTTTCAAAGCCACTTTTCCAGCGGCACCGGCTCCGGAACAAATGAGCTACGGTTTTAATATTATTGGCTGGGGGCTGGTATCAGATATTAATAAAACAGCAGAGCAACTACGCTGGCTGGGTGGCTTAAGATACAGCGTGGGAGCCATCTTTCATATTTTCAGGAATCCTTCATTCAAGGCAACTGTAACGGTAGACGATGAAGTCTTTACCGGAGATTTCAGTTTTGTGCTGGCCTGTAATACGCAACACACAGGCAAGGCTATGAAGATTGCCCCGCTTGCGGTTCTGGATGATGGCCTGCTGGATGTACTGGTAATTAAGCATGTTTCGTTTTTTCATCTGCTGCGGCTGTTTCCTTTAATTTTCTCGGGCAGGCACATTCATTCCCCTTTGGTTGTTTACCGGAAGGCCAGAAAATTCAACATTGATGCCGACCCAATTATGCTGGTAATTGACGGCGAAACCAAAGGACAAAGCCCTTTGCAGGTAGAAATAGTAGGAAACAGATTGCCTCTGGTTGTGTAAGCAAATAAAGAGTTGCTTCTTTTTCCTTCTTAACTGCATCAAAATATCCATCAAAAATGAGTATATTGTCAATATATTGCTCTGAATCACGTTTATTAACCATAAACACCCCAAAGACAAACCCTAAACCATGAGCTTTAAATTTACCATTTTGCTCTTAATGGTTGCTGCTATTGCTTCTGCTCAGAATAAATTTACTGTGAGCGGGTATATCCGCGAAAAAGGAAGCCAGGAACAACTGATAGGAGTAAATGTGTATTTACAGAATTCGTCAATCGCCACAGCTTCAAATACCTATGGATTTTACTCACTTACGATTTCAGCTTCTGACAGCCTGACACTTATTTTCTCGATGGTTGGTTACAAACGAGTTGAAAAACAGTTAAGCCATCTGAAAAACCTGGAGTTGAACATTGAGATGGAAACAGCTAATCAGTTGCAGGAAGTGATGGTATCGGCCAGAAGACAACAAGATAAAGTAAGCGAAACGCTTCAGATGAGCAGCATAGACCTGCCTGTGCAGCAAATCAAAAAAATACCTGCTTTTTTAGGCGAAAAAGATGTGCTAAAGGTGCTGCAACTGATGCCCGGAGTACAGAAAGGCTCCGAAGGGCAGTCGGGCATTTATGTGCGGGGTGGCGGCGCAGATCAGAACCTGATTATATTAGACGACGCCATTGTGTACAATGCCAATCATCTTTTTGGTTTCTTTTCTACTTTTAACGGCGATGCCCTGAAAAGTGTGGAACTCACCAAAGGCGGCTTCCCCGCCAGATATGGCGGCAGGTTATCGTCAGTGATTGACTTAAATATGAAAGAAGGCAATAAGGAGAAACTGCATGGCGAAGGCGGCATTGGTCTGATATCGTCAAGGCTGACTATTGAAGGGCCCATCAGAAAAGGTAAATCATCGTTTTTAATTTCAGGCCGCAGAACCTACCTTGATGTAGTGGCCAGGCCGTTTATCAAGGCGCAGTCAGATGCCGGAACTGAAGATGACGGTGGTTATTATTTCTATGACCTGAATGCCAAACTGAACTACGATTTCGGCCGCAAAGACAAGGTTTATGCCAGCGCCTATTTTGGCAGAGATAAATTTTACAGCAAGTCAAAAACAGATACTGAAAAGAATGATTCAGACCTAAACTGGGGTAACATTACCACCACGCTCCGTTGGAATCACCTGTTTAATGAAAAACTGTTTGCCAATACTTCTTTTATCCTTAGTAGTTATCAATTTGGTATAGGCAGTTTTTATCAGGATTTTCAAACCAGTAGCGACAACTACACCCTGAATTATCAATCGCGCATTAACGACATAGGCCTGAAAAGCGACTTTGATTATTTCCCCAACCCTAAGCACTCAGCCAGAATTGGCATGGCGGTTACACGTCATCGTTTTATTCCGTCGGCCATTGTGCTCAAAAGCAACCAGACTAACCTGGAGCGTGAAGCCAGCCCGATTGATGTAATGGAATCTGGCATTTATGGAGAAGATACCTGGAAAGCCACCGACCATCTAAAAATGAATATAGGGCTAAGGCTCAGCTATTTTATTGCCCAACAAAAGAGTTATCTCCGGCCTGAACCCCGCTTCTCTGCTGCCTTGAAACTGGCCGAAAACCTGTCTACCAAAGCCTCTTATGCAGAAATGAATCAGTTTGTTCATTTGCTTTCTAACACGGGTATCGGGCTGCCTACCGATTTATGGGTACCTACCACCCGCAAGGTAGCGCCGCAAAACTCAAGGCAGGTGGCTGCAGGCATTGCCAAAGACTTTCCGAAGCAGAACCTGGCGCTTACGGTAGAGGGGTATTATAAATATATGCGTAATATACTGGCCTATAAAGAAGGTTCTACATTCTTAAACCTTGATGGCCTTGGCGCGCAGGAAGTAAACTGGGAAAACAACGTAACAGCCGGAAACGGCTGGTCTTATGGCGGAGAATTTTTATTGCAACGTAAATCAGGTCGTATGTCGGGATGGATTGGCTACACTTTATCATGGACACTCTGGCAGTTTCCTGAACTGAACGCCGGTAAAAAGTTTTATCCCAAATATGACCGCCGACATGACCTATCGCTGGTAGGCATATATGAGCTCACACCACGCATTACAATATCAGGCACTTGGGTATATGGCACAGGTAATGCCCTTACCTTACCGGTTGCCACTTATAGCGCCTACATTGACCGGTTCAATAGTGCCAGAAGAACCCCGGCCATTGTTAACCGGATACAGTGGAGCAGCCAGGATGCCAATGAATATGGCGAAAAAAACTCATACCGTGCAGAACCATACCACAGGCTTGATTTCGGTATTCAGTTTCATAAAAAGCTTAAACACCATGAGCGCACGTGGGAATTTAGCCTCTACAATGTATATAACCGTAGGAATCCGTTTTTTTATAACATAAGTACAGAAACCATAACTTATTCAGACAATGCCCTGGCCGAAAAAAATGTATTGAAGAAGTACTCGTTGTTCCCGATAGTGCCGGCGTTTTCTTATAATTTTAAATTCTGACAATACTGATGAAGTTTCTTTCCCTTTTATATAGTGTCATTTTATCTGCAGGATTGCTGTCTTGCGACAGCCTCATTAGCACCGTACCTGAAGACAAACTACCCCAAGGAGCCGGAAAACTCGTCCTGCATTCTTATATTTCTCCACAAGACACCCTCATTCTGGTAAAAATAACACTATCAAACCCTTTGCTTGGTATTCAGCCAAACAGCGGGTACACCTATACTGTTGTCGGCCAGGATACCATTTACCAGACCAACGTGCCAGTGGCAAATGCCAAAGTAAGTATCTCAAACTCAAAAAGGCAGTCGGCTGAATTACCATACAGTAAAACCCAGCAGGTTTATTTGCTTAGCACAAAGTCGTTCCCGATTCTTGCCGGTGAAACTTACACCATTAAAGCCAGTGCACCAATGGGTAATATTGAGGCAGCCTGTACCGTACCAAAAGATGCTGCATCTATTGTAAAATACAAGATTGACACCCTTACTGACTTCCGTGTGAATCCGGCCCGTATTACTTTCAGGATTAATTTTGACTGGAAAGACATACCGGGGCAGGAAAACTTCTATACCATGAAAGCCGAAATAAAAGCGCCGATGATTTTAACTCCTTTTCCTGACAATAAATCTCAGACTACCCTCATCAGAACAATCAGTTATACCAGTTATTGGGATGAAGAAAACCGGCAGGAGCAATACCAGACCGACGCAAGCCGTGATGGGCAGTTGCTCTCAACCCCCAATGGTATTATAACCCCGGGTACCGAGGCAGTAGCAGAAAACAATCAGCGCTATTATACTCGCTATGCAGGCAAAAAGAGCATCATCCGCCTTGAAATTCTAAACACCGACAAGAACTATTTCAATTATCACAGGGCTGTGCGTATTAACAACCGGCAGGATGGCAACCCGTTTGTAGAGCCGGTACCCATACCCACCAATATAAAAAATGGCTTAGGGTGCTTTGCTGCATCAAACAAATCGGTTCTTATTTTTACCTTTTAAGTGTTTAGTATTTTGGCAGTGCCGGTTTTATTTATGCCCTATGATTCGTATCTTTGTCGCTTTAGGACGAATATAATTTTAAAGAGATGGAAATTACAGGTAAAATAGTACAGTTGTTGCCTCTACAGACAGGACAAGGAAAAAATGGCGTTTGGAAAAAGCAGGATTTTGTAATTGAAACCGAGGGCCAATACCCAAAAAGAGTATGTATTTCGGCTTGGGGAGATAGAATCAGTGAAAGCCTTTTGGTAGCAGGCAGAGATGTAACTGTATCGTTTGACCTTGAAAGCCGCGAGTTTAACGGCCGCTGGTATACCGACGTAAGAGCATGGAAAGTAGAAGAGGCTTCAGCCGAAACCCCATATTATGCTGCTCCGGCGCAGTCGGCACCGATTGCCAGTAAACCTGCAGCACCTGAGTTTCTGGTTTCTGCCGAAGAAGGACAGGACGACCTGCCGTTTTAAAGCAAACACAAAAATATTGATTACATCAGGAAACACAGAGCGGCTATATCCTCTGTGTTTCTTTATATCAACATATAAGCATATTATAACCCATAAACCTCTGTTTCATACAGATAAGCTATGTTTTCAATTCAGAATTTCACAGTTGAGTCTCTAGCCGGCCAGTTCGGCACACCGCTATATGTTTATGACGGCCACAAAATTGAAGAGCAAATCGGTAAAATGCGTACTGCCTTTGCTGGTAGTAATCTAAAACTGAAATATGCCTGCAAAGCGCTTACCAACGTCAACATCATGAAGCTGATGCGAAAGAACGGCGTAGATATAGACGTGGTATCAACACAGGAAGCACATCTGGCAATTCTGGCAGGTTATGAGCCGCATCAGATACAATATACCCCAAGTGGTGTGGCGTTTTCTGAAGTTCAGGAAGCCGTAGCTATGGGTTTAAGAATGAATCTTGACTCATTACCTTTGCTTGAGAAATTCGGACAAACCTACGGAAATTCTCAACCTATCTGTCTGCGAATTAACCCACATATCATGGAGGGCGGAACCCTGAAAATTTCTACCGGCCATAAAGACTCCAAGTTCGGCATTTCTATTGAGCAGGCACCTGAAATTTATGAAATTGTACAAAAGTATGATTTGAAAGTAACAGGCTTGCATCAGCATACGGGTTCTGATTTCAAAAATGCCAATGTGATTATTGAGGCAGCCGAAAAACTATTTGAATTAGCGTTTAAATACTTTCCGAATCTGGAATTTCTTGACCTGGGTTCGGGCTTTAAAGTGGCCTATAAAGAAGACGACCATGTAACAGACATGGAAAAGCTGGGTAAAAGTGTAGTAAAAGTGTTTAACGATTTTTGCCGGCAGTATGGTAAAGATGTTCAGCTGTGGTTTGAACCCGGTAAATTTCTGGTAAGCGAGTGTGGTTATTTATTGGTAACAGCCAATGTGGTGAAGCATAATCCGGGCCGTAATTTTGTAGGTGTTGATTCAGGCCTTAATCACCTCATTCGCCCTATGATGTATGACGCCTACCATGATATCATCAATGGGTCAGATCCTGAAGGTAAAGAAAAAGAGACTTATGATATTGTAGGGTACATCTGCGAAACCGATACTCTGGGCAAAGACCGCACGATTCCGAAAGTAAAAGAGGGCGATATTCTGGTTATCAAAAATGCAGGCGCGTATGGCTTTTCTATGGCGTCAAACTATAATTCCCGTTTCCGCCCGGCAGAGATATTGATTTATAATGGAGAGGCGAAATTGATTCGTCAGCGTGAAACCATGGAGGATATTCTGCGCAATCAGATTGTGCTTGAACTCTAGTTTGCTTACATTTGAGGCCTCAACTTATTTACAATTATGATTGCTTCTCAACAAGACTTCCATCGCTCTAACAAAAGAGATGAGTTCGAATCGCCTGATTTTTATGGCATAGATGATTTACTGACCGAAGAACATCTGATGATTCGCTCGGCGGTGCGTAGTTTTGTAAAGCGTGAAATATCACCCATTATTGAAGATGCGGCTCAGAGATGCGTTTTCCCTGAACATCTGGTAAAAAGTATGGGAGAAATGGGTGTCTTTGGCCCTACTATTCCCTTAGAGTACGGAGGGCAGAGCCTGGATTATATATCTTATGGCCTGATGATGCAGGAAATTGAACGCGGCGATTCCGGCATGCGTTCAACGGCTTCAGTGCAGGGCTCGCTGGTTATGTTTCCTATTTACAAATTCGGCAGTGAAGAGCAGAAGCAGAAATTTCTGCCCAGGCTGGGTAGTGGAGAGTTTTTAGGTTGTTTTGGGTTAACAGAGCCTGACTTTGGCTCAAACCCTGGTGGCATGACTACCCACTTTGCAGAAGACGGAGACCACGTGATTCTGAACGGTGCAAAAATGTGGATATCTAATGCCCCCAAGGCAGATGTAGCAGTTGTATGGGCAAAAAATGAGCAGGGTCGCATCAAGGGCCTGATTGTTGAACGTGGCATGGAAGGCTTCAGCACACCAGAAATACACGGCAAATGGTCGTTACGTGCCAGTATAACAGGCGAACTGGTTTTTAATAATGTAAGAGTACCCAAAGCAAACATATTGCCGGAGGCTGACGGATTGAAAGCCCCGATGGCATGCCTTGACAATGCGCGCTACGGCATAGCATGGGGTGCCTTAGGAGCAGCGATGGATTGTTACGAGGCTGCCAGAAGATATGCCATGGAGCGCATACAGTTCGACAAGCCCATTGCTTCTTTTCAGCTTACGCAAAAGAAACTGGCCGAAATGCTTACCGAAATTACCAAAGCCCAACTGATTTGCTGGCGACTTGGGAATCTGAAAAATCAAGATAAAGCCACTACGGCACAAATATCGTTGGCCAAGCGTAACAACGTAGCCATGGCTTTAGATATAGCCCGTGAAGCTCGCCAGATTCATGGAGGCATGGGCATAACCGGAGAGTATTCGATTATGCGCCACCAGATGAACCTGGAGTCAGTTGTAACCTATGAGGGAACACATGACATTCACCTGCTTATATTGGGCCATGCCATTACGGGTATTGCTGCATTTAAATGATTAGCGATTGAGTGATTTTTGCTACATCAATTATTATTTTATCTAATTTTGCAGCCAG
This sequence comes from Emticicia sp. TH156, assembly GCF_002855535.1. Lineage (NCBI taxonomy): Bacteria > Pseudomonadati > Bacteroidota > Cytophagia > Cytophagales > Leadbetterellaceae > Emticicia > Emticicia sp. TH156. The sequence continues at coordinate 63,958 of NZ_PKRS01000009.1, read as the reverse complement.
ACAGTACTTCATATTCACTTGGCAATAACCTCTCAAAAATACCTTATTCTTATTGTTGGCCCTACTGCCGTAGGCAAAACAGACTTGTCTGTCAGGCTGGCACATTTGCTTCAAACTGAAATTATATCAGCCGATTCACGGCAATTTTATAAAGAACTAAGCATTGGCACTGCCAAACCAACCCCAGAAGAAATGGATGGTGTTATCCATCATTTCATTGATTCTCATCATATAACTGACTATTACAGTGCCGGTGATTTTGAAAGAGATGCCATCAGGCTAGTGGAAGAAGACATCTTTAAGCGAAAAGATGTAGCCATCATGACCGGAGGCTCGGGGCTTTTTATAAAAGCCATTACTGACGGATTAGATGAGATGCCCGAAGCACCCTTAGAAATTCGGGAAAATCTTATGAACAGACTTGAAACTGAAGGTCTTGAGGTACTGGCCGGGGAGTTAAAAAAACTAGACCCAGAGTATTGCGCCACCGCCGATTTACAAAACTCACAGCGTGTGGTGAGGGCTCTGGAAGTTTGCTTAAGTGCTGGCAGACCTTTCTCTGAATTTCATAAAAACCATAAGGTTGAACGAAGCTTTCAATGCATAAAAATTGGTATTGAACGCCCGAGAGAAGAACTCTACGACCGTATTAACCAACGAATGGATATGATGCTGGCGAATGGTTTGGTAGACGAAGTAAAAGGTGTAACGGCATTCAGAATTCATAATGCTTTACAAACAGTAGGCTATAAAGAAGTATTTGAGTACCTGGATGGGGCTTTTGACTACCAGACGATGATAGAGTTATTAAAACGCAATTCAAGACGATATGCCAAGCGACAAATGACCTGGTTCAAAAACCAGGATAATTTCCAATGGTTCAATGCGGATGATTTTAATGGGGTTTATGGATATATAAAACAGCATTTAAAGACAGCTAATAATTAAAACCTGACTTTAATTTTATAAACCTTAAACCACAGAGTATCCCGAAGTTTAACACAGAGTTGCGCGGAGGAATAATACACTACCTTGGTAATAAAATAACAACTAAAATTGAATACCTTATTACTTCATTCCTGTTGAGGCGGACGGCTAGTTCACAATTAAAAATCGTGGAATGTATATAACCATGCGAGAGAGATTGTCAGATTTTTGATTGTGCGAGTTGAAATGATGGGCTGCTTTGCAGACGGCTAGTCTTGCGTTACTTTTTGAGCTGCAAAAAGTAACAACCCGGGAATATAAAATACGAATAACTTTTTTGGTGCGGTTTCATAAAAACCCAGAAAGAATTATAGTGGAACCCGACGTAGAATTTGGTGATAAAATATAATTCACTTTGCTACTTCCAATAATCATACTGAATATACCTTGCCGTTTCATCAGCTACCTCCTTCCCATGCAGTTTAGCAACTACATACAAAGCCATATCAATACCCGCCGATACGCCGGCCGAAAGAATAATCCTTCCGTTATCAACCCAACGTTCATCCGGTAGCAACGTGGTGTCTGGTGCCACAGCCCGCATTTGTTCAACTGCTTTAAAGTGTGTGGTGGCCGCCAGCCCATTTAGCAAATTTGCCTTTGCCAGAATAAGAGAGCCCGTACAGACAGACAAAAGCAATTCTACTTTTTCATTCATTGCCTTTACCCAGTCAAGTAGTTTTTCATTATACATTTCGCGGCGGGTTCCGTAGGGTGTGCCATCCGGTTTAAAACCTCCGCCACCCGGTATCAAAAGAATATCAGGCACCGGGCAATTTTCTAAAGTATAGGTTGGCACCACCTGCAGGTTATTTCTGGCAGCTATCTGCGGTTTTTCAGCAACTGTAAATACTTCAAAAAAGCCGTCTCCTCCGCCTTGTTTCCCGGCAACACCAAAAATCTCGAAGGGACCGGCAAAATCGAGTACTTCTACCTCATCAAAAATAAAAATGGCTACAGTTTTCATCATTAAACATTTAAAATGACACCCATTGAGAATTTAAAATTCTACAAAACCTGTCCAGACAGATTGATACTCTCGCAAAATAGATTTTTCTTTGCAAAAACTTTCTGATTGAATGCAAAAAATTACTATTGCCGTTGATGGGTACTCCAGCTGTGGCAAAAGCACCACGGCCAAAAGAGTGGCAAAAAAACTGGGTTATACCTATATTGATACTGGTGCCATGTACCGTTCGGTAACACTCTATTTTCATGAACACCTGATTACCCTTACTAACGACAAAGAAGTTGAAAAAGCGCTTGAAAACATTCATATTGAGTTCAGGAGGAATGCGAACGACGGTCGGAATGAGACCTATCTGAATGGCCTTAACGTTGAAGATGAAATCAGAAAGCTGTACATTGCCAATCAGGTAAGTGAAGTAAGCGCAGTAGCTGCCGTAAGGCATGCCATGGTAGCCCAACAACGCCGCATGGGCAAAAAAAAAGGAGTAGTAATGGATGGACGCGATATAGGTACAGTGGTTTTCCCGGATGCTGAACTAAAGATATTTATGACCGCCGACCCACTGATAAGGGCTAATCGCCGCCAGATAGAGTTATCAGAAAGGGGAGATCTGGTTGACCTGGAAGATATTATTGAAAACATAAGAAAAAGAGACCTGATAGATACCACCCGTAAGGAAAGTCCGTTAAGAAAAGCAGATGATGCCATAGAAGTAGATACGTCTTTCATGACGCTTGATGAACAAGTGGATGTAGTATGCCTGCTGGCCGACGAGGCACTCAGCAAAAAGTTAAAGAACGGTTCAATGTAAATCTATGCAGGAGTTTGACTACATCATAGTGGGGCAAGGTATTGCGGGTTCAGTACTGGCTTATCAGCTCTTGAAGGCCGATAAGCGCGTAATTGTTCTGAATGATGAATCGCTCCCAACTTCATCGGCTGTTGCCGGTGGCATTTTTAACCCTGTAACCGGTAAAAACCTGGACAAAACCTGGCTGGCAGATACGCTTTTTCCTTTTTCCAGAGAGTTTTATCTTACACTCGAAAAAGAAACGCACACCCGCTTTTATTACGAAACCAATCTGTTCAGACCCTATGCCAACGAACAACAGCGAAGACATTTTCTGCAACTGACTGATGAATACGATTTATCCAAATATATTCAACTGGTAAAACCCAATCAATATCAGTCAATTGAAAACAGTCTCGGTGGCTTGTTTACCACATTAGCCGGGTGGGTAGATGTACCTCTCATGTTGAGTGCATTAAAAAAACTTTTCGTTCAAAAGGCTGTATATCAGGCCGAAAAATTTGACTACCCCGCTTTGGTGCTTACTAATGAGCAGGTTTCCTACAAAACTTTCAGCGCCCCAAAGATAATTTTCTGCGATGGGTACTACGCCATGCAGAACCCCTATTTTAACTGGCTGCCATTTAACCCCGCCAAAGGAGAAACACTAATTGCAACCATGACTGACTATTCAATTAAAGAAATTGTTAATCAGGGGGCATGGATTATTCCTTTAGGCAATCAACAATACCGTTTTGGGTCGACGTATAGCTGGAATCAGTTAGACTGGCTGCCGACACAAGAGAGCCGGGAAAATATAACCGGTAAAATTGATAAATTTCTCAAAATCCCGTACCAGGTTATTGACCAGCAGGCAGGTATCAGACCTACAACTAAAGACCGTCGTCCATTTCTAGGCAACCATCCTGCTTACGGCAACGTCTATTCGTTTAACGGTTTAGGCACCAAGGGGGTTTCTCTGGCGCCTTATTTTGCACAGGAGATGTTATATTTTTTAGAAAGCAAGAAAGATTTGCCCACGGAGTCTAACATTCGAAGATTTTATTCGTTATATTCGTTACAGGATAAAGTATAATACCTTAAACCAGAAAACAAAGTCTGAAACCCGAACCAAGGAGCGGGATATATACAGAGAGCTATGAAAAAAATCTCTACTTTTCAACGAAATATTGCTCGCTTGTTTGCCATTAACGCTCTTCTTTGCATTGGTGTATCATCTGCTTCTGCTCAAAACTACTTTGCCTCTACACAAGAAGAATTTGGCAAAAACCGTATTCAGGAAAAGAGATTTGAATGGGTAACGCTCACCAGCAATAATTTTGAATTCAATTACTACAGAGGAGGCGATAAAATTGCCCGCAATGCTGCCAAGTTTTCTGAAGAAGAATATGACCGTATTACCGAGTTGTTAGGCTACACGCCTTTTACAACCATGAAGATATTTCTTTATAATTCGCCTAAAGACCTGGCGCAAAGCAACATAGGCCTTACGGCACCTGTTGATTTAGACGGAGGTATTCTCAATCTGGCCAAATCGCGCGTGCAGATTGCGTACACTGGCAAAGAAGAAACCTTCAGGCAGGAGTTAATCAGACAAATTTCGCGCTTGTTTGTTTACGATATGCTTTACGGAGGCTCGCTGAAAGAAGTATTGCAGAGTTCTCTGCTACTTACCGTGCCTGAATGGTATATGGCTGGCATTGCGGCCTATATTTCAGAAAACAGCGAAAGCCCCGCAACCTTGGACCGCCTGCGGATTGCCGTATTGAAAAATAAAGACAAGAAAATTGCTAACCTGGAAGGTAAAGATGCCGAGCTTGTCGGGCAATCTATCTGGACCTATATTGCCTTGCGATACGGTAAAGATAACATCTCAAATATCCTGAACCTGACCCGAATCATCCGCACGGAAGAGTCGAGCATCACCAGTACACTGGGTATTTCATATAACCGCTTTCAAAAAGAATGGAAAGAATTTTATGTGAATGGCGCCTATGCCAATGCGACTCCGAAGATTGAAGAAGCAACCATAAGCCGGCCTTCGGTTTCTCCACGCATTGAATTAAGCAAGCCCAAAGAAAAACTGGTACTTCAAAAAGGAGAAGTAGATACCGATAACTATGAATTTGATGCTGAAAACGTCATGAAGTCGCTGGCCAATGAAACTGGCAAAAATAAGGTTGATGCAGGCGATAAAACTTCTCCAAAACCAGGTCGTTACCGTGAAACCCTGAAAATAAAAGGGCCTTTCGCTTATGAAAATATCATGATTGCCAATGATATAAAAACTGAATTTCTGATGGATCCGGTACGCCGTATTGGCATGAAAAACACCCTGGTGCTAAATGATTTACTTGAAAACCATAGTCTGAAAATCGGGTTGTTTATTGCGCCAATCATACGTAATCATGATATTCAGCTTGAATACAATAATAATGCAAAAAAGATTGACTGGGGCTTGGGCATCTTCCGCCGTTCAATATCACTGGGTGAGCTCGACAGCAGAAGTATGTACTTGTTCAGGCCTTTAAAAATCAATCTTCCTTCAGCAGCCACCGCGTCTATTGACCGCCGGTTATTCTATAACAAGTTTTCGGCTTATGCCAATTATCCTATAAGCAATAAACTTAGGGTAGGTATTTCTCCGTTTTTTCTTACTACCACAGATATTAATTTACTTGAACTAAGCACCAAAACGCTTACCACAAACTACCTGGGATATAAAGCAGAAGTTGTATTTGACAACACCACACCGCTTTATAGCAAAGTTCTTTTGGGTACAAGAGCCAAACTGCGTTTAGAGCGCAATTATAGTCTTGCTTCCAGCAGCGGTAATTTCAGCAGGCTGGTGGTTGATGCGCGGCATTATCAGCGCTTATTGAATACCTTTATTTTTGCAGCCAGACTATCATACAGCCGTTCATTGGGCAATTCACCTAAAGTTACTTTTCTGGGTGGTGTAGAAAATTCTGTTAACCGAACCATTGAACCATCTAACGGACAAATGGATGGTATACCGAACGATTTGCGCGACATTCTTTTCTTCGACTATGCCGGTAACCTGAGAGGCTTTAATTTTGCCAAATTGTTTGGCACCAGCCACTTGCTGACTAATTTTGAACTCCGGCTTCCGTTAGCTCAGTATTTTTCTAAAGGTTCGTTTTCTTCAAGCTTCCTTCGCAATATGCAGTTTGTGGGCTTTAGTGATATTGGCACTGCCTGGTATGGAAGTAAGGGACCTTTTAATCGCCAGAATAGCCTGAATACTGAACAAATCGGAGGTGGTGCAAATCCATTCAGTGCCCAGGTTACCAACTTTAAAAATCCTTTTCTGATTGGCTACGGCGCAGGAGTAAGAACTACTATTCTGGGTTATTTTGTAAAAGCCGATTACGCCTGGGGGCTTGAAGATGCAGAAGTAGGCAAGCCCAAGTTTTACCTGTCTCTAGGCTACGATTTTTAATTTACTTGATTGTACTGAATTACGACGAGATATAAACCCGTTCTCTAGAATGGGTTTTAGTTTATTTTATAGACTGGAATCTGCCTTGCAAATGAAAAACAGGCAAAATAAAAGCCCTAAAGCACTTGTTATTTATAACCAGCTAATCAATTTTTTCTGGTCTACACTGGCTTTTACTCCGGTTATCTATTTTTGTATCCAACATTTGCCGCTCAACGTACTTTACTGGTTTTTGCTTATCAGCTGCGCGGTCATTTTTGTTCCTACTTCATGGCTTGCCCGTATAAGACTAAGTAAAAGCCAACACTTATACAGAAAAATAGGTGTAAGATTTATTAAAAAATATACGCAGGACGGCGACCTGGTAAATAACATTGTTAAAAACAGTCACCCTGAGTACAGGTACATTGAAAGCAAACAATCTTTTAAGAAGGTTTTGGCCAAGTCTGCCATCAATGAGAAGTTCCACTACCTTGTATTTGTCTTTTTTCTTTGTTTAGGCATTTATGCGTTCTTTAAAGGGTTGATAGCATGGGGCATTTTTATATCACTTGCCAATGTTGCCTACAATATCTATCCGATTTTTTTACAACAGTATAACCGCATCAGAATTAACCTGTTGATGCTCCGTAGAAATAACATACAATAAGTTGAATAACTCTTTTGTACTTCTTATAATAAAACTCAATAGGTTTTATTAATTGACGTATCCGATAAGATAATTCCATTCTCAGCGAAACACTTTCGCAAGTACTGTTTCTCTGAAAAATCTGAAACATTTACTGTACTTTTTAAAGCAAACGGATAGTACTTAACTAATGACAAAGGCTGACATCATAACTTCGCGGCTTTATAATCAGCAACTGAGTGAGCCAGCGTTTATTACACCCGAACAGGTGGTATCATGGATGGGCGCTATGCAGTCGCAGGAATATGCGATGGCAAAATGGGCCATTGCATTAAGAGCTAACAATCTGGATGAATCAGCAATTGAACAGGCCTTTAATGAAGGCAAAATTTTGCGCACGCACCTGATGCGGCCAACCTGGCATTTTGTTTCACCAGCCGATATCAGGTGGCTTCTGGCCTTAACGGCTCCGCGCGTGCATGCTTTTAATGCCTATCAGTACAGAAAAAACGGACTTGACAACACCGTTTTCAGTAAATGCAATGCAATTATCATTCAGCAACTGGAGGGTGGTAAATTTCTTACCCGCAATGCCCTCAATGAAGCCTTTGTTGAAGCAGGAATAGTAACAGATGGTGTAGGTCTAAGCTGCCTGATGATGCAGGCTGAACTAGACGGAATTATCTGTAGCGGCCCCAGGCAGGGGAAACAATTTACTTATGCCTTACTAGATGAAAGAGTTGCCTCAACAAGGCCTTTTACGCAGGAAGAAGCATTAACTGAGTTAGTAAAAAGATATTTTACCAGCCGTGGCCCGGCAACCATGCAGGATTTTGTGTGGTGGTCTGGCCTGACAACAAAAGATGCCGCCAAAGGGGTTAATAATCTGCCATCAGACTTTGCAAAAACCAAAATTGATGGTCAGGAGTACATTTTCAAACCAGCCGGCACTAAAGATTTAATGCATCCGAACCATTCTTTCCTGATGCCGGATTATGACGAATACGGTATAGCCTATAAAAACAGAAATGCTATATTACCATCAAAAGCCCCAAATGAAGAACAAGCCGTTTTTGCCTATAACCGGATGGTGGTTATCAACGGTGTAATTGCCGGTTCATGGCAAAGGACAGTAAAAAACGGAATATTACATATCGAAGTTGTACCCGTTTACCCTCTAACTACGCAAGAAAATGAAATAATTGCCAATTCCATTGAGCGCTTCAAGGCTTTTTTGGGTGGTTAATATTACAAAAAGGGCGAAAATCAGTAAGTTGATATTCGCCCTTTTTGTACAGATATTTCATTAAATTACTTCACAACCTTTATTGTACCCTGCATAACAGTATAATGCCCCGGATAAGTACAAACGAAAGTGTAGTCACCAGGTGTGCTTGGGGCAGTAAAATAAATAGTCTCCTGTGCTTCCGGTTGCATCAGCCCTGTGTGAAACAGCACCTCACTTAAATTTGGCACATAGGCCTTGCTTTCGCCTTCCAGTCCCATTTTAAAGGCGGCTTCGCCTACTTTACCTACCGTACCAGGTTTTACAATTACCAGGTTATGGAGCATGTCATCATTATTATTGAAAACCAGACGTATTCTGGCTCCGGCTTTTACCTGCACACGGGCTATGTCAAACTTAAGCCCCGGTTTAGTACCAATGTTTATGGTCTGGTCTACTTTGCCTCCCCAATCAGCCGGTATTTCTGTCAGCCTTTTGGCACTTGCTTTTAGCTCTGTTTTAGGCGCATTGCTCATGGTATGCCCGGCGTGTTCGTCAGCAGGTTTTTTCTCGGCTACAACATATCTGGCAATATCCATTTTAGGAGCTTCATCGTTAATGTTGTTAAGTGTGTAATACCCCACGTTATGCAATAAAGGTCTGTCTTCTGCACTTCTGATACCTTCCAGGCGTAACTCATGGATATAACCCAAACGCAGCGAATCAATGGCCAGTCTTACGCTCATGCCATCTTCTGCCACCTGAATTGCCTTTATGCCTAATTTTTTGGTATTGATAATAGGGCTACCATAATTATGATGATACTTATAGGTAAAACTATTAATTCTATAAGAATCAATATCTATGGCAAGGTCTTTACTAACTGGTTGAGTAAACTCTATAAGAAACCCATCCGGCATTGATTTCACGGTTTTCATTTCAAAAGGTGTTCTGCCTGTCCATTCCAATCTTTGCAAACCAAACTCGTCTTTCCCGGTTGATGACCACCCACGGCTGGTCATACCCACAAACATGGAGTGGTCAAGCCCCCATTGCATACGCAGGATGCCCGACTGGAAGCCTTCACGGAAAGGGAAACAGATTCCCTGACTTTTACCCTTTACTTTTTCTAGAAACACGCGCATAATTTTGCTGTGCCCCTGGTCGCCTACAAAAAGCTGACCAGCAAAAGGCCCGAATTTCCCACCTGATAAATCCTCGGCAATATCAGAGGTTGAAATACCCATTAATGTATGCGGAAACCACACAGCCGGAATTTTTAAGCCGGGCAGGCGTTTGGCCACATCATACATAGGTTCACCGGTATCAGGCACATCAGATGCCTTGATTTTTAATGGCGAATCGGCCTCTGATGTCCAGACAAGACCCTCAGGGTTACCTGCAAAATCACCCGATTCCAATTGTGTCATTCTTCCTGAACCTACCCAGTCGCCCTGGTTTTCAGTATAATAAATATCTCCGTTTTTCAAAACATTAAACCCAGCCGGAGAACGCAAACCTGTTGCCCAGGGGGTCATTTTTCCATCAGGCGTTAGGCGCAACATCCAGCCTCGCCATTTAGACAAACTGGCGCCATGACCAATCCAACCCAGATTAAGCGTTATCAGCATGTCATTATTGGGCAATAGCACCGGGCCATAAGAATACTCGTGGTAATTGCCCGAAAGTGGAAATTTGTAAAATGAGGTATAATCATCTGCTACACCATCTGCATTATTATCTTTCAGAATAGTTACCTCTCCTCTCTGGGTTGCCCACAGGTTGCCATTAATATAATTAAGACCCAGTGGCTCGTGCAGGCCGCTGGCAAATCTTTTGTAGGTAGGCGCGGTTCCGTTTTTCATGTATGGGTTTGAGATAACCCATACTTCACCACGGCGTGTACAAACGCCCAATCGGCCATCAGGTAAAACAGCCAAACCGCCGACTTCCAGCTTTACACCTTCTGGAACCGGCAAGGTAACAATACGGTAAAAGTCTTCTTCCACCAACGGGCGGTTCTGGGCATAAACCCCCGTAATTGTGAATAACACTAAGATGAATATTTTTTTCATTTTCAGATTTATTTGAATGGGTTCTGGTTGTAAACCAACCTTAAATGTCTTCTTTTTGGCTTACCATAGGGTTGTAAACGAAACACTACCAGCCAGCGGAATGATAATCTCTTGTCCGTCACGTGTATTTTTTATGACCGGTTTCAGTTTAGCATCCAGCCTGATGTAGCTGTCATTACCGTTTGTTGTCTCTAAAATATAAAACCCTTTATCGAGCTGGGTTATGCTTTTGGCTTCGCCAAGTCTTGCATAAAGGCTGTTACCACCGTTAGCGCTGATGGTGGTTGTGATTCCTCCATCGGCCGATGGCTCAAATTTCTCGGTAATTTCAGCGCCCTTGTACTGGTATTTATAGGTAGGCAGGCCTTCTCCACCCAGTGCATAACCTTTAAAAATAAAGTCTTTGTAATCATCAAGCGTATCAGGAAAAGACGCATTGGCATTTGCCAGCATGGCAACACTCGTTTTGCCACTAAAGGTAGTTTTTACACCCTTTGGTTTCAGCAACTGAGGTTCGCCACGCTCATGAAACATCTCTGTTACATCAGCAAAATCACCTCTCCAGGCATAAAGCGGAGTACCCTGGTCTAAATCGAAGGTGTAATGGGTTCCGGCAGGTGTCCCAACTGAAATAGCATGTGTGCGCTTTTTGCCATTAAACATAACAAACGAGCGGATAACTTCTACATCACTCCTGGGAGTTATGTTTATTTCACCAACAGCTTGTGGCGATGGCAGTGAGGTTTCGGCATGAAGCGGATACGCTCTTACTTCAGGTCCGGCAGCAAAAAGTCCCAGTTCGGCTCTCCACCATACTTTGTTGTAACGTATCTCAATGGGGTGTTTGCCTTTTTTCAAATCCAGATATGCCGCTCTGGGTCTGCGATACGTTTCTCCGCTTTCGGTTGGTATTACTTCTTTACCATCTACTTTTACAGAGGCTTTGCCAGCATAATCAGCCACCAGTGAATAGCTTCCGTCTTTTTCTACATCCAGATTCCCCCTAAATATCAAAAGAAAACGGTTGTAACCAGCCCCAAAATCTTTGGTAAGGGCATTGGTAGTGCCTTTATCGTTGGGTGTAGTGCTTTTGGGCGCAAACTGCTGGTTCCAGTCGAACGTTTCATACATTTCGTAACTTAAGTCGCTCAGCCTTAAAGGTTTTTCTTTATTATATTTTAGATACTTCACATTTTTAATGGCAATAGTACCTGCCTTGTTTTCAAATGCCAGCGGGCCTTCGTTTATACCTTTGGCAGGTATAACATAACCCTGATGTATTACTACGTTGTTCAAGGTTACTTTTTCAATAATAAGCGCCTCGCCAAAAGGAGCATCAGAAAAAGTAACTTCAAGGGTTTGCCATAATCCAATGGCCTTACCTGCGTTTTGATTAGCCAATTGAAGGGTGCCGTCTGGTCTGATAATAGCGCCGGAAGTACCTGAATTACTCAGTATAATGCCGTGCTTGCCCTGAATATAAAATACGCCATCACTGTTTTTGCCCAGCATGAAATCAAACTTAACTTTGGCATCGGCTGTAATTAATTTAGAAGTGGTTCTGCCAGGTATGGTTGAAAACAAAATCTGGTTACCCGCCTTAAAGCCGGGTTTCTTTTTATACGGATTATCAACGCTCCCGGCGGTTTTCCAGCTACCGGTTTCCCAGTTATCAATTGGTAACTGATTCAGCGGAAATTCCTGAGCATAGGATTGAAAACAAAGCAAAGACGCCCATAAAATGGATAAGAAGCGTAGGTACATGGTTGAATCTGTTAGAGTTTTCTACAAAACTAGCCGATTAATTGTATTTTATACAATTAAAATCGGAAAAACTTTTTAAGCACTAATGAAACAGTTTTGTACTTTTGTTGAGAAATAATGAAACCAAAGCTTTTTATGTTGAAACCAACTTTACTGATTTTGGCGGCGGGTATGGGTAGCCGCTACGGAGGTGTGAAACAATTAGACAAGTTTGGCCCTAACGGCGAAACTATTATAGATTATTCAATATACGACGCTATCAAAGCCGGGTTCGGCAAAATAGTGTTTATAATCAGAGAAGAACTTAAAGCTGATTTCGAGGAAATATTCGGCCCGAAGCTGGAAGGGAAAATCGACTACGATTTTGCCATTCAGAGCGTTCAAAGCTATGTGCCTGCTGAGCTGGGTATTGTTGAGCGCACCAAGCCCTGGGGAACAGGCCATGCCGTATTGTGCGCCTGGGAACAAACCAACACGCCTTTCGCCGTTATCAACGCCGATGATTTTTACGGATATGAAGGTTTCAAAATCATGGCTGATTTCCTCTCAACCAATAAAGAAGAGACCCGCCATGCTATGGTAGGTTACCAGATAAAGAATACATTGTCTGAAAACGGTTCAGTGTCACGCGGCGTTTGTGAACTGGATGCCGACGGATTTCTGGAAGTTGTTACCGAGCGAACGAAGATTTACCGTCAGGCAGATGGCCAGATTGTTTTTGAAGAAAAAGATGAACTAACCAAGCTGGATGATAACACCATAGTTTCTATGAACTTCTGGGGTTTTATGCCCGGTGTTTTTCCGGTTATCAACGAAATGTTCAAAGACTACGCTATAAAAAACCTACACTCGCCCAAAGCAGAGTTTTATATACCAACCGTTATGACCTACCTGATTCAGAACGGGCTGGGGAAATGTAAGGTTTTCTCTAATGAGTCTGAATGGTTTGGTGTTACTTATCCGGAAGATAAACCAACTGTTACCGAAGCATTGCAGAAACTGGCCGACCAGGGCAAATATCCTGTTGTAGATTAATAAACGTCTCATCTGATGACTATTTCCTATCGAAAAGCTACCCTTGCTGATGTAAAAGAGCTGGCAAGACTAAGGGTTCAGTTTCTGAAAGAGGTGCAAAGCAATGAAACGCACCAGACTGATGAAGAGGGTCTTAGGCAGACGCTTGAAGATTATTTTCATTTACATCTTGGAAGCGGTGAAATTGTGGTCTGGCTGGCCGAAGCAGATGGAAAAATTGTTTGTACCAGTGGCCTGTGCTTTTTCAGAATCTTTCCGGGTTTTTCGTTGCCCGATGGCAGAGTTGCTTACATACTGAATGTTTATACATTGCCCCACTGGCGAAAAAAAGGACTAGGCAAAGAGATTTTCAGCCGTATTGTAGAAGAAGCCAAAAACCTTGGCTACAAACGTATACAACTGCACGCGTCAGAAGAAGGAAGACCCATTTATGAAAAATATGGTTTCAAGGCAACTAGTGACGAAATGGAACTAAGGCTTAATTAATAAAACGATTTACCACCTGTTAAACAGAATATGATTATAATTGATGCGCATCTGGACATGGCCATGAACGCCATAGAATGGAACCGTGATTACCGGCGGACAGTTGGGGAAATCAGGATGATGGAACAAACCATGACCGACAAGATTGACCGTGGAAAAGGGGTGGTTTCATTGCCTGAGCTGCGTAAGGGTAAAATAGCCATTATAGTAGCTACGCAATTGGCCAGATTTAGTGAAAACAACGGCAGTATGCCAGGTTCAGGCTGGAACTCGCCACATCAGGCATGGGCCATGACACAAGCGCAACTGGCATGGTACCAGGCAATGGTTGAAGCCGGAGAAATGGTTCAGATTACCACAAGCGCACAATTGGATAATCATATTGCTTTGTGGGAAAACCCTGCCATTGATGATTCCACAAAACCCGTTGGGTTTATTCTTAGCCTGGAAGGTGCTGATTCTTTAGTTAATTTATCCTATCTGGAAAAAGCCTACAGTTACGGCCTTAGAGCCATAGGCCCCGCACATTACGGCCCGGGCAGATATGCACCGGGCACAGGTATGACAGGCGGCCTCACAAAAGCAGGCCGGGAACTAGTAAAAGAAATGGATAAACTGGGTATGGTGCTGGATGCCACCCACTTGACGGATGAAGGCTTTGACGAAGCGCTGGATATGTTTCAGGGTCAGGTATGGGCAAGCCACCATAATTGCCGCACCTTGGTGCCACATCAACGCCAGTTGAACGATGAGCAGATTAAACGCTTAGTAGAAAGAGATGCTGTAATAGGCGGGTGCCTGGACGTATGGATGCTGAAACCGAACCTGATTCAGAGACAGATAAACCCGCGTGAAGTGGGCGCCAACCTTGAAGTACTGATTGACCACTACGACCATATTTGCCAGATAACCGGTAACAGCCTTCACATTGCTATTGGCAGCGATTTGGACGGCACATTTGGCACCGAGCAATCGCCTTATGACCTAGATACCATTGCCGACCTGCAACATTACAAACATCTGCTGGCTAAAAGAGGCTACCAACAGAGCGATATTGAGAATGTATTTCATAAAAACTGGCTGAGATTAATGCGTAAAACGCTGGCCTGATATGATAAACTCAGTTCTTATCTGAATAGCTAATGCAGATAAAATGCCATGAAAACTGTTTGAAAATACTGTTTTATAGAAATTACCATTATATTTGGTAAAATATTAAAACAAAACTATGGCTAATTGGATAAAGGTTTTTGAGTCTCCGAATGTGTACAGAGCCGAAATGCTAAAGAATGAGTTGCTGAATAAAGAAATTGCCGCTGTAGTTTTAAATAAGAAAGACAGAAACTACCTGCTGGGCTGGTGCGAAGTGCATGTGCAGGAATACCAGGAAGAAGCCGCGAAAGAGATTATTGATATATTCAACCAAAATGACGAGGAAACTAAACCAACTATCTAACCTAAACCAACGAATCATTGCTGCTGTTGTCGGGGTATCAATTATTTTAACCGGAGTACTCTACAATGAATGGACATTCTGGGTTCTGTTTCTGGTTATCAGTGTGCTTACGCAAATTGAGTTTTATAAACTATTAAAGCTTGACTCTAACCTGCCGCTTACTTTTTACGGCACTTTATGCGGAGTAATACTGAACGCTTTAACTTTTCTTATTGAAAAAGATTTTCTCCCTTTCAAGTATTACTATCTGATAGTGCCATTATTAACGGTCACGTTTTTTATTAAGCTTTATAAAAAGAAAGATACAAAACCTTTTGCCAACCTAGGCTACACTTTTCTTGGTATTTTATATGTGGCCGTTCCGTTTGCATTGATCAATGAAATGGTTCTTACCGACAGCGGATACGAACCTACGCTCTTACTGGGGTGCTTGTTTATACTATGGGGAAGCGACACCGGCGCTTATTTTGCCGGGCGTTTTCTGGGCAAGCGTAAATTGTTTGAACGGGTCTCTCCTAAAAAGACCTGGGAGGGCTTCTTCGGAGGCGCAATATTAGCCCTGTTGATAGCGTTTATTTTAACAAAGTATTTTGATTGCGTTTCTCCCTGGCAATGGTACGCAGTAGCCGTTATAATTTCAGTAACCGGCACCCTTGGCGATTTGGTAGAATCATTATTTAAACGTAGTATTGCTATCAAAGATTCTGGCAGTTTGATACCGGGTCATGGGGGATTTCTGGACAGATTTGACGGCCTGTTGCTTTCAATGCCTTTTATTTTAACATTTTTAAAGATTTTTGGTTAATCAATGCTGAGTGCACCGGTTATTAAAATTTACTGCACATTTGAAGACCATACCCTTACGGAATATACGATGAAAAGAAATCTTACATATTTACTTACATTTATTTGCTTGACAATCAGCTACTTATCTTTTGCTCAAGGCGAAATAAAATATGTTACATTTTCAGGTGTTGTGATAGACGGGCAAACAAAAGAAGCTTTGCCAGGCGCTTATATTACCATTCCACAGGCTGGCAGAGGTACCCTGTCTAATGGCAAAGGTTATTTTGCTTTATCGGTGTTTCCGGGCGATACCGTGGTATTCAGTTATCTGGGTTTTAAGAAACAGTACCATGTGATTCCACGCAAGACAGATGTTGACTATTCGGTATTTGTTGAGTTGCAGGTAGACTCTAAATTGTTAAAAGAAGTTAAAGTTTACCCTTTCAACACTGAAGAAGAATTTAAACAGGCGCTGGTTGATATGAAGTTGCCTGATGAGCGCGAAAGACAAATACTGCGTGAAACTTACAGTGCCGAAAATATAGCCAAAATGGCGGCAGTGCATGGTATGACAGCCACCGACAATTATAAATACGCCAACAACCAGTTCTTGCGGCAGATAGAAAACCGGGGGTCGGTAACTACAAACCCTCTTCTGAACCCATTCTCATGGGCTAACTTCGTAAAATCAATTAAAAGCGGTGCATGGAAAGATAAATCCTGGAAAGCAGGTGCAGATGCTGCCCCACGTGACAACGTAACCCGCGATCAGTATTTCAGAGATAACCTGAAAAAGAAAGATTAAAAGACCTTAATCTTTCTTAAATATACTTTTAATATAAATATATTTAAGTATTATTGCACTTAAGAAAGAAAAGACACCTGCTGTAACAGGTTTATTCTTTGCGTATGTGTTTTTTTTATACCTTTGTTCTCCGATACTGAACTTGAAACGAATGCCTGATGGCACCCATTCAAGCAGATTTTTGTAAATTAATCGGAAAACATTCATTCTTCTTTCAATGACTCATACACCTTCTGACGCCATTCTACTTCTAGAAGATGGCACTGTTTTCAAAGGTAAAGCTCTTGGTAAAATTGGTACTTCGGCTGGCGAAATCTGTTTTAATACCGGTATGACCGGCTATCAGGAAATTTATACAGACCCTTCGTATTTCGGCCAAATCATTGTAAACACCACCTCTCATATCGGCAACTACGGCGTAGTGCTTGACGATGAAGAGGAATCAAAGAGTGTAACAATCAGCGGTATGGTGTGTAATGCCTACGCAAACCATTATTACTCGCGTACCACTGCCAATTTTTCGCTACAGGAATACTTCGAACGCGCAGGTATTGTTGGTATTTGTGATGTAGACACCCGTCAGATTGTGAGGCACATCCGCAATGCAGGTGTGATGAACTGTATCATTTCTTCTGAAATTCTTGACTCTCAGGAACTGATGATTGAGTTGAAAAAATGCCCTTCAATGGAAGGCCTCGAGCTTTCGTCGGTTGTGAGTACACCCGTGCCCTACACCATGGGTGAAGAGGATGCCAAATATAAAGTTGCCGTGCTAGACTTTGGCGTAAAGAAGAGTATCCTGAAAAACTTTACATCAAGAGACTGCTATTGTAAGGTTTTCAATGCCAAATCGAGTTTCGAAGAAATTCAGGCCTTTAATCCAGACGGCTTCTTTCTCTCAAACGGCCCCGGCGACCCAGCCGCAATGCCTTATGCAGTAGAAACCATCAAAGACGTAGTTGACACCGGCAAACCTGTTTTTGGTATCTGCCTGGGGCATCAGTTGTTAGCCTTGGCCAGCGGTATTGAAACCTACAAGATGAAGAATGGACATCGCGGACTAAACCATCCGGTTAAAAACCTGTTAACAGGCTATTGTGAAGTTACGTCTCAGAACCATGGCTTTGCGGTAAAACCAGACCAGGTTACCAATAACGAAAATATAGAACTGACCCACGTGAACCTGAACGACCAGACCATTGAAGGTATCCGTCGCAAAGATAAGCCTGCTTTCTCGGTACAATACCACCCTGAAGCCTCACCGGGTCCGCATGATTCAAGATATCTTTTCGATAATTTTGTACAAATGCTTCAGAAATAACCGGCATTGGCACAATAACTTTCGATTCCCTAATTCAATAGGACGGTTTTGTAAATCGTCCTATATTTGTAAAAAGGGAGCTATGAACCAAGAAAATGGCGTTTTGCACACGTGTTGAGCCTACCCGAAACCTGTTAAATTTTATTTTTAGAAATTCCTATGCAGTTATACAGTACCAAAAACGAAAGCCCTGATGTAAACTTGGAAGAAGCCATTTTCAGAGGACTGCCACCTGATAATGGTTTGTATATGCCTACTGATATCCCTAAACTTCCTCAGGCTTTCTGGGACACCATTGAAAACAAGAGCCTTCAGGAAATTGCATTTGCTATTGCTCATGCCCTGATTGGAGACGATGTGCCTGCTTATGATTTAAAAGAATTAATAAACAAAGCCATTGATTTTCCGGCGCCATTGGTTGAGGTAGAAGATAACACCTATTGCCTTGAGTTGTTTCATGGGCCGTCTATGGCTTTTAAAGACTTTGGGGCGCGTTTCATGGCTGCTTTGATGTCTTATTTCTTACAGAAATCAGAAAAACAGATACATATTCTGGTAGCCACATCAGGTGACACCGGCGGTGCCGTGGCACAAGGGTTTTATCGTACGCCCAATATTGATGTTACTATTTTATATCCAAGCGGCAAAGTAAGCGACATTCAGGAAAAACAGCTGACCACCCTTGGTGAAAATGTTAAAGCGCTTGAAGTGAACGGTACTTTTGATGACTGCCAGAAACTGGTAAAACAGGCATTTCTTGATGCTGAACTGACAGCCCGGTTTTCTCTGGCATCGGCCAATTCTATAAACATTGCCAGATTAATACCGCAGGCATTTTATTACGTTAATGCCTATGCTCAGTTAAAAAAGAAAGGACAAAACAAAAAAATTGTTATTTCTGTGCCAAGCGGCAATTTTGGCAATTTAAGTGCGGGTATTATTGCCTGGCGAATGGGTTTACCTGTAAAACAGTTTATTGCTGCCACTAATGTAAATAATGTAGTGCCTCAGTACCTCAGCACGGGTGTTTATCAACCCATTAGCCCGTCTTTGTCTACCATCTCAAATGCCATGGACGTTGGTAACCCGAGTAATTTTCCGAGGATGCTGGCATTGTTTAACAATGACCTTGAGCAAATGAAAAATATGCTGACAGGCTATTTCTACTCAGATACAGAAACCAAAGATGCCATGCGCCTGGTGTACGAGCGCAATAACTATGTGATATGCCCGCATACCGCTGTAGCTTATTTGGGTTTGAAAGCGTACACAAGCCATCTTTCTGAATCAGTTTCAGGCATTTTTCTGTCTACAGCGCATTATGCCAAGTTTCTGGATGTTGTTGAAGAGGTAATTGGTTCTCAGCCAATTCCTGAAAGGCTCTCTGCCTTACTGGATAAAGAGAAACAGGCAGACAAAATAAACATAGATTACGAAGCGTTTAAACAAAAGCTGATAGAAGCATTTTCTTTGAGCTGAACCGAAAGATATCTGTAAAAATGCCTTGCTGTAATACAAAAGCAAGGCATTTTTTATAATTTAGCCCATCATTTAAAACCTTTCTTATTAGATAAATATGATTAATGTTGCACTGGTCGGTTTCGGACTTTCGGGAAGATACCTGCAAGCCCCTTTCTTTGAAGCTAACCCGAATTTCAGACTAAAAACTGTTGTTACCAATAGTCAAAATCCACAGGCCATCTTCCAGTCGGTACAGGTAGCCGGAAGTATTGATGAAGTGTTGGCTGATGATGAAATAGAACTGGTAAGTATTTGTTCGCCCAGCTCAACACATTATGAGCTGGCCATGAAAAGCCTGCAGGCCAACAAACACATTCTGGTAGAGAAGCCTTTTACTTCTACCGCAGCCGAGGCTGAGGAGATTATTGAACTGGCCAGAAAACAAAACAAAATTGTATGTGTGTTTCAGAACCGCCGTTTTGATGGAGACTTCAGAACCGTGCGAAAGGTAGTAGAAAGCGGCATCTTAGGAGAACTGATTAGTTATGAAGCACATTATGACCGCTACAAGCCTGTGCTGAACCCCAAAAGATGGAAAGAAGTGGTAAGCCCAGCCAATGGCATTTTATATGACCTTGGCGCACATATTATTGACCAGACCATTACACTTTTCGGCAAACCGCAAAGTGTTTGGGGCGAAACTTATGTGCAAAGAGAAGGTTCTGAAATTGATGACGCATTTGATATAAGGCTAGACTACGGCAAGCTGAAAGTTACCTTGAAATCGAGCCTGCTGGTGCGGGAAGAAGGCCCGAGATATGTGCTGCATGGCACCAAGGGTTCTTTTATAAAATATGGGCTTGACGTGCAGGAAGATAACCTCAAGGCCGGATTACTACCAGGCATGGAGGGTTTCGGTGTAGAATCGAAGCAGAATAGTGGTTTACTGAATGCAGAAATAAACGGTGTGTCGTTCAGAGGGCAGGTAGATACAGAGGCCGGTAACTGGGGGCTTTTATTCCAGAACCTTTACGAAGCCATTGCTGAGGGCAAAGAGCTACTCATTAAGCCTGAGGAGATACTGGAGCAGATTAAGATTATTGAGGCCGTAAAACAAGCATAATTGAGTAATGAGTGATTGAATAAATAGCAGATAAATAAGAAGATAAATTGAACCTTAGTGAGCAAACAAAAATGAGTGATTTAGTAAATTAATCACTAAATCACTCATTCGCCAAATCACTCAATATCTTAAGGCAACCCTAACAAAAAGCCAATGGTAAAGTTTGCATCCCAGTCGAAAACGAATTGCTCGCAGCCGGTGGCATCTTTAATAGCTTTGTAGATATTCACCCCAGATTTATCTTTAGCGTCAGTCAGTATTTTATAGTAGGCCGGTTCTTTCAGCACGGTATAGCGTTCTTTGCCTTCTCTTACTTTTTTTGCCATCGAGAAAGGCACCCCACCGATAATGAAACAGGTTTTGCGTTTCATACTGGGTACCGACGATGCCTTCGCTTTTACTTCGTCATATACCTTACCGTCATCAACACCATTCTGAAAATACTTGGCTCCATAGGTTTCAAGGGCTGACACACTCCCATTGGTAGACCATGAAATCTTGGTATTCCCAGAGCCGATGTCGGTTACAAAGGCCTCTTCTTCATAATCTTCAGGTAATACGCATTTTAAAGCAAGAGCGCCTTCCTGTTCAGGTGTAACCGTGTTTACAAAATAATTAAGTGTTTTCAGGTTTTTAATGATTTTCTGCGTTACATCCGCTTTTACAGCACCTGAGCTTACTACAAAATGAATATCACGGCCGCTCACGCCGAAGTCGAGCATACTGCCTATATATTTTTTCAATCCAGCTCTGATATCATCGTCTGAGGCCATGTTCTCAGTTACCAGACTGTTACCGAACTCAGCTTTCTCCAGTTTCCAGTTTTTGCTTTTATCTATTCTTACAATAAAAGAATTAAAACCACTGGCACCCAGCTCAACTACGCCCTTTAGTTTGCCGTTAATAGGTTCGCGGGCTACATAACTGAACGTAGAAGAGCCACCTCCTGTAGCTTCAGTGTTACTACCAGAAGTACCTGGTGTGCTAGCTGCAGCCGGCCCTTCTTCCGGCGCTTTGGTATTGGTTTCATCAACTTTGGTTTCATTGCTTTTATCAAGCAAAGATTTGCCCCAGCTTGTGTTATCTAAAACATATTTGCCGCCAAAGAAAAGACCTCCCAAAATGGCAAGTGTAATCAGAAACCGTGCAAATGGTGTGAGTGTTGTTTTCATTGTGTTGCTAATTAAAATCTACCGGATTTTTTGTAATTGAATAAAGTAAAAAATAAGACTCAGAAAGTATGAGCCACCCAAGGCGGCTCATACCCTAATGAAAGATTCTATTCAAAAAGTTTATCATACTGGTTGCCTGAATGCTTAGTTGTTGGCACATCTTTACCGGCAATCAGGGCTTTTTTGTCGCTTCCAAGCAACAAAGAAACGCCTTCCTGCTCCCATTTTTCAAGCATTTTCAAACCTTCTTCTTCAAATACGCCATTTTGAAGGTCAATAGAATCCATAAAGTTAGAAGACATCTCCATAAAACGCTCCATCTCCCCTACCTTCTGGCTTACGTCGTCAGCAATAGACTCCATGGCCATATCAAACATCTGGCGCTGGTCTTTGTTTCCGTTCAGAATATTCATGGCAGAGCGCATGGCTGAATGACTGGTACGGATAGCCTTACGCTCCTGTTCTTTTACAGCCACCTGATCTTTGATGTCTTCAAGCATTATCTCCGAGTTTTCGTACATTTTAGTGAGAACCCTGTAAAGAATCTCCATTTTTTTGTACAAATCTTCCAGCTTAATGTTCGACTCCTGCAAACGGCCTGCCTTGCGGGCTTTCAGCACCATCATGGCCTGTTTGTCGGTTTCTTTGGCCTTGCTAGCCAGATTTAAATCGTTCTGAATCTGCTTTCTGTTATTTTCAATGATAGTCTTCAGGTTATACATCTGGCCTTTCAGGGTAGCAATCTGCTGGTTCATTTTACCCAGATTACTCCGCAACTCGTCAATATAAGTTTTCAGAATGCCGATAGGGTCCAGTTGTATAAACATGCCGGTTATCCAGCGCATGATACTCTTATAGATGTAGAAAATCAGATTTCTCATCTTGGGGTCAAGTATCATATAAATAAGTGCCGCCAGTACAATCAGCAGGCCGGCCAGATATAGCGTATTTGAAGCCAGAGTAATCAGATAAGGCAGTGCTTTATAAAGCAGATAGCCTCCACCTAATAATAAACCTGCAGCGAAAAGAGTACCTGTTTTGCCTTCGGGGCGTTCCCAAAACGATTTGGGTCTGGTTTCTTGCATTTCCATTTTCTGTTGGGGTTATCCTCCGCCTCCCGGAGGTTTTCAAATTGTTTAGTGATAGTTTAAAGTACCGCAGAAAGCAAGGGGCTGTTTTCTGCTGATTCGGGGTTTTATTGATTCAAATATTTAGTCATATTGTCAACATCCTTGCTGATTTGTGCCGTTAACTCACTGTAAGTGGCATGAAAATCACTCAAGGTTGTTTCAATTTTAATCACCGCGTCTGAAATCTCCGCTTTCATTTTTTCCATATCTGCCTGATGTTCCTGTATCTCCAGTGTCAGTTTAGCAATCTGCTCACCTTTAGCTTTTATGGTTGCGTCCATATCTGCAATGGCTTTTTCTTTATTACCAATCTGTTTCTGACGCTGCGCATTAACCGACTCAAGAAATTTTGAATCTTCTGTCTGAAGCACTTTCAGATAAAACCCGGCTGATTCAGATAATTTCTGAGGCGTAATACCCATTGCCTGTGCTGCTGCAAAGGCAGATAGATACCGTGTCTTTTCATCCATTGGCATCTGAGCCAAAGTCTTTAAAGATTTTTTAAACTCCAGATAATCAAAACCCTCCTGGTTATTGGCTTCCATGGCGCCCAGTAAAATGTCATAAAACTTGTCAGAGGCCTTTCCCTGAGGAATCTGCACAGAGACATTCGCCGGGGGGGCTGCCTGTTTTTCCGGGGCAGTGGTATCGCTGGCGGCTTCTCCTGCCGGAGCTTCTACTACAAATATACCCTTTAATTTTTTAAGAAAATCGCTCATTTGTGGTGCTAATGCTATGTTTTTTGATTAAATTGAGTAATTTATCTCTGTTGATTTCAATCTACCGATTAAATTTGATTCAAATTTTGGGGTATTGCCTGAATTGTACAAATAATATCACATGACATAAGGGAAACCCGGTGTCGAATGGTTAAATTTAATGATGATTTTTGAAAACTTTCTAAACTTACCCGATTTTGTGTAAATATTCGATTGTATAAAAACAAGCCGGATTTTTTACAGGTTTTATCAGCCCTACTTTGGCTGATCCAAGGTTAATTCTCTTACCACAACAGTGTTTCTTAATTTGTATTTATGCCTGGGTCTGAAAATTAATTCATTTCTATTTGTACTATTTAACACAAACCCTGGTTAAATTTGTAATACCTAACGGTTGTCTAGACATCTATGAAATACTCAAGGCTTTTTATATTCTCCTGTTCCATTATTGCCATAAGCGCCATCATGGCTTTCAGCTTTAATCCTTTTTCAGACAAGGTAGATTTCAATACTGAAATAAAACCAATTCTGAACAAGCATTGTGTGTCTTGTCATGGTGGAGTAAAAAAGGCAGGAGATATCAGTTTTTTGTTTTCTCAGGAGGCTATCAATACCAAAGGGAAGTCGGGCAAGGTGGGCATTATACCCGGTGATGCCGAGCATTCAGAGTTTTACAGGCGCCTGATAAGCACAGATGAAGAAGAACGAATGCCCAAAGGCAAAGACCCGCTCAGCAAAGAAGAAATGGAGACCCTGAAAAGGTGGATTGATGAAGGGGCTCAGTGGGGCGAGCATTGGGCGTACCAAAAACCGGAAAAACCGGAAGTGCCATCAGTTGGTGGCTTTTTTGCCCGTCTGGGTCTGATAGATGATGACGAAACCCGGTTTGCCAAAAATGAGATTGACAATTTTGTGGTAGCCAAGCTGAAAGATGAAGGGCTGTCTTTTTCAAAGCAGGCAGATAAAGGTACGTTGCTACGCCGGGTTTATCTGGACTTGACAGGCCTGCCGCCAACCGAAGAACAATTGCGGGCTTTTCTGAACGATAAATCTGAAAACTCGTATGAGAAAGTAGTAGACCAACTATTGGCTTCTCCGGCATACGGAGAGCGTTGGGCAGCCATGTGGCTTGATTTGGCCCGCTATGCCGACACTAAAGGATATGAAAGAGACGTGTACCGTAATATATGGCGATACCGCGACTATGTTATCAGGGCGTTTAATGAAGATAAGCCATTCGACCAGTTTACCATTGAACAACTAGCCGGTGATTTGCTCCCGAATGCTACTAATGAACAATTGATAGCCACCGGCTTCCACCGGAATACTATGAACAATGATGAGGGTGGAACAGTGGATGAGGAGTTCAGGGTAGCGGCTAATATTGATAGGGTAAATACTACTTTTGATGTTTGGCAGGGTACAACTATGGGTTGTGTGCAATGCCATACGCACCCGTACGACCCCTTTGTACATGAAGAATACTACAAGCTGATGGCATTCTTTAACAATGCCCGCGATGAAGACGTGGTAAGTGATACGCCATATCTGAGATTCTACAAGCCTGAGGATTCAACCAAAATAGAAGAATTGAAGAGCTGGATTCTGGCGAAAGGAAGAAATGGGAAAGACTTTGAAAAGTTTGTAAAAATACTGGAGCCTAAATTCAATTCGCATGATGTTGAGCCTTTATCGGCAGGCACATCCTCATTGTTAGATGCCAAATATCTTGGTTTACAGCATACAGGCTACAGCCGATTGAAAGGGGTAACCCTGACGGGGAAGAACAGATTGGTAATGAATTTCAATACCGGCACTGAAAAAGGCGTACTGCACATCAGAGACGGTAAGCTCGACGGGAATATCATTCTAACCATCCCAATCCCTCCGGCACGAGATACTGTTATGTTTTATGCACTTCCGAAACTAGAAGGCAAGCATGACCTTTACTTCACCTTTACGAATCCTAAAAAACCAAAAGACTGGCTGCAGATAAAATGGTTGTCGTTCCAGAGTACTTTTGGCGAAGGCAAAGAATATGAAAAAATTGAAGCCGGATATAAAGAGGTTCTGAATGCCAGTGCGGATTTTACCCCGATTATGAGCGATGGCGAAGGCGATCTGGCACGCAAGCAGCACATTTTTGAACGAGGCAACTGGCTGGTACATGGTAAAGAGGTAAAGCCCGAGGTGCCTAAGTATCTGTCTGAAATGCCAAAGGATTACCCGGCCAACAGGCTCGGGCTGGCTAAATGGCTGGTTAATGGAAACAATCCTTTAACAGCCCGCGTAGCCGTAAACCGCTTCTGGGAGCAGATATTTGGTGTGGGCATAGTAGAAACAGTAGAAGACTTCGGCACGCAGGGTTTCAGCGCTTCGCATCCTGAATTGCTGGATTACCTGGCTGTTACTTTTCAGAATGATATGCACTGGAGCGTAAAAAAACTCCTGAAAATGATTGTTACCTCGGGTACGTACCGTCAATCGTCAGAAGTAAATAATGAACTGCTTGAAAAAGACCCTTACAATAGGTTTCTGGCACGCGGGCCAAGAATCAGGCTAACGGCAGAACAGGTAAGAGACCAGGCATTGCTGGTGAGTGGGCTGCTGTCGAAAAAAATGTATGGCAAAAGCGTAATGCCGTATCAACCTGACGGCCTTTGGCAATCTCCCTGGAATGGAGAGTCGTGGAAACTGTCACATGGAGAAGATAAATACCGCAGGGCCATTTATACATTCTGGAAGCGCACCGCTCCGTATCCGTCGATGATGTCGTTCGATGCCCCAAGCAGGGAATTCTGCCAGCTAAGACGGCTCAGAACAAATACCCCATTACAGGCATTAGTAACCCTCAATGACCCAACCTATGTTGAAGCCGCACAACAACTGGCCAGAAACATGATGAAAAAAGGTAAAAACCCCGAACAACAGATTCAGGCAGGTTTCAACCTCATTATGATGCGCAATATAGATGACAAAAAACTAAAAGTGCTTACCAAGCTTTACAGGCAAACCGAGCAGGAATATACCAGAAACCCCGTTGAGGCCTATAAGTTTTTCGGCAAGTCTGATGTAACCCCAAAAATGGCAGCACTGGCTGTTACAGCCAATGCCATGCTGAATCTTGACGAGATTGTAACAAAAGAATAAGGTCAGCTAAACCAGTGATTGACACCGTAAAAACCTTCATTTATTTAACACCACATATAATTTTAAGCGCTTTCATCAGGTTTAATTTATTGGCTGTTAAGATTACTTTTAAAGCCTTTATTTTTGAAAATTTTATCTAATTGAATAATGCAACGTAGAGCAGCTCTCAGAACATTTGCACTCAGCATAGGAAGCACCCTTGTATTGCCGTCATGGGCCAATGCCTGGAGTAAAGAAACCCTTCATCAGTCAAATCTGATTCTTTCTTCTTCACAAGAAGCCTTATTGGCCGAAATAGTGGAGACAATCATCCCTAAAACTGATACCCCCGGCGCCAAAGAACTGAATTTAAACAAATTTGTTACACTAATGGTAGCCGACTGTTTTGACGCCAACGCACAGGATACCTTTAACAAGGGTCTGCAAAAAGTAGATACCCTGGCAGCAAGCGAGTACTCAAAACCGTTTATTGAGGCCGACACCAAACTAAGACTGGCAGTTTTGAACAAAATGGCAGTATCGGACAACGAAACGGACAAAGGCTTTATCAGACTGGTGAAAAATTTGACTATTCAGGGCTACCTAAACTCTGAATATGTAATGACCAACCTGCGCGTGCATGAATTTATTCCGGGGCGTTATCATGGTTGTGTGCCGGTAAAATCATAATTCTTTTTAACTCAATTTGAAACGCACTGTTATTATGTCATATTTTAATATTGATTCAGTAAAAGCACAAACATTTGATGCCATCGTTATCGGTTCTGGTATCAGCGGCGGATGGGCAGCCAAAGAATTAACAGGCAAGGGTTTGAGAACCCTGGTGCTGGAACGTGGCCGTGAGGTAAAACACGTAACCGATTACCCAACCACCATGATGCAACCGTGGGAGTTTGAGCATCGCGGTCAGTTGAAAAAAGAGGTACGAGACGCCAACCCCATTGTAAGTAAATGCTATGCTTTTTATGAAGGCACCGAACAGTTTTTTGTAAAAGATGCTGAGCATCCTTATGTACAGGAAAAACCTTTTGATTGGATTCGCGGATACCAGACGGGTGGTAAGTCATTGCTATGGGCGCGCCAGACACAACGCTGGTCGAAATACGATTTTGAAGGCCCCGGCCGTGATGGCTTTGCCGTAGAATGGCCTATTGGGTATGAAGATATAGCTCCGTGGTACAGCTATGTAGAGAAGTTTGCAGGTATATCGGGCAATAAAGACGGCTTGGCCAGCTTACCAGACGGTGAGTTTCTGCCACCGCATGAGATGAACTGCGTAGAGAAGTATTTCAGCCAGCAGATTGCCAAAAATTATAACGACCGCCATATTATTATGGGCCGTTGTGCACATATTACCGAGCCTAAAAAGATACACCTGGCCCAGGGCAGGGCCAAATGCCAGCACCGTACCATCTGTGAGCGTGGTTGTCCTTTCGGTGGTTATTTCAGCAGCAATGCTTCTACCTTACCCTGGGCTGCCAAAACAGGCAAAATGACTTTACGCCCCGATTCGGTTGTACATTCAATTATTTATGATGAGACAAAAGGCAAAGCAACCGGTGTTAGAGTGATTGATGCGAACACGAAACAAATGACCGAGTACTATTCCCGTATCATTTTTGTAAATGCTGCTGCCCTGAACTCAAATCTAATATTGTTGAACTCAATATCCGGCCGTTTCCCAAATGGATTAGGTAATGACAATGGCTTGTTGGGTAAATACATTGCTTTTCATAATTACACGGCCACTATCAATGCTGATTATGAGGGTTTTCTGAACTCTACAACAGATGGTCGGCGGCCAAACTCTCCTTATATCCCTCGTTTCCGTAATGTATTCAAGCAGGAGACAGACTTTCTGCGTGGCTACGCCTCTGGTTTTCAGGCGGGTCGATACATGCGTGACGACAGAAGTGGTATGGGAGAAGACCTGAAAAAAGGCTTGTTGAATCCGTACCTGAACAACGTATGGAGTGTAGGTTCACACATGATGGGTGAGACCATACCCAAAGAGAGCAACTATGTTAAATTAGATAAATCGAAGCTTGACCCCTGGGGTATCCCTCAATTAAGTATTTCTGTAGATTATGACGACAACGACCGCAAAATGGTGAAAGATTTCTTCGAGCAATTAACAGAAATGTACACCAAAGCAGGTTTCAAGAATATCCGAACCAACGATTCAAACCGGACACCGGGGCTGGACATCCACGAAATGGGTGGTGTAAGAATGGGTAAAGATCCAAAAACGTCACTCCTGAACAAGTGGAATGCTCTGCATGAGTGCAAAAACGTATTTGTGACTGACGGCGCCTGTATGACCTCAACCTCAACCCAAAACCCATCACTTACTTATATGGCCTTGACAGCAAGAGCGGCCGATTATGCTGTGAAGGAATTGAAGAAAGGGAATTTGTAAAGAGTTGCTATATTAATAATAAAAAGCCTGGTCTATGTAAATGGACAAGGCTTTTTATCTATTGTTGGCAATTTCAATACCCATACCACTCAGCCCACCATGCTTGCAATTGCCTTCGTATCTCGTTTTCTCTGGCATTGTTGCTTGGTTCATAAAGTTTGGTACCTTTCAGTTCATCAGGCAAGAAATTCAGCTTTGTAAAATTCCCTTCATAGTTGTGTGCATATTTATAGTTTCTGCCATAACCAATCTGCTTCATCAGTTTGGTTGGGGCATTGCGTAAGGCTAAAGGCACGGGTAGGTGAGCCGTTTTCTCGGCCAGTGCAATGGCATTTTCAATAGCCATGTAAGAAGCATTAGACTTAGGCGATGTAGCCAGATAAATAGCCGTTTGTGAAAGGATGATCCTACACTCAGGGTAACCGACAGTCTTTACGGCCTGCATGCAGTTATTGGCCATAATAACAGCCGTTGGGTTAGCATTGCCAATATCCTCCGATGCCAGAATCAACATACGGCGGGCAATGAATTCAGGGTCTTCTCCGGCCACAATCATGCGAGCCATCCAGTAAACGGCTGCATTCGGGTCTGAGCCCCGCATTGATTTTATGAAAGCCGAGATAATATCATAATGCTGCTCACCTGACTTATCATAACGGGCAATATTGCGTTGGGCTACTTCTTCTACCAAGTCATCAGTAATCACGATGGGCGTATCAACAGGAAAAGAAAAACTGATTATTTCAATCAGATTCAATAGTTTTCGCCCGTCACCTCCGGATATACGCATCAGCGCATCGTAAGACTCCACTTTTATATCTCTTTCTTTCAGAATCACATCTTCATGTATGGCTCTGTCGGTCAGCGCTTTTAGTTCATCTTCACCGAAAGACTCTAATATATAAACCTGGCAACGTGACAGCACCGCACTGTTTAATTCAAACGAAGGGTTTTCGGTAGTAGCGCCAATCAGGGTAATCTGTCCTTTCTCAACGGCCAGCAACAGAGAATCCTGCTGTGATTTATTATAGCGGTGAATCTCATCAATAAACACAATGGGGGGAAACAAGCCTGTTGCCCGGCCGATTACCTCGCGCAATTCTTTTACACCCGAACTAACCGCATTTAACTGATGAAACTGCCTTTTGGTGGTTTCGGCTATCAGCAAAGCCAATGTGGTTTTGCCTGTACCCGGCGGGCCCCATAAAATCATGGATGGCACCAGATTGGCCTCAATGGCATTACGGAGGGGTTTGTTTTTCCCTAAAATATGTTCCTGCCCCAGGTAATCTTCCAGTTTTTTTGGACGCAGGCGCTCAGCTAATGGTGCAGCCATACAATATATTATTAAGAGATTTATGTATCCGGATTAGCAGCGTTCATCCTTTTTTTCACTAAATAAGATTTACAAGACAAATATACTTCGCTTCTTGGAATTGTAGAACCACTGCTCTATTTTTACCTATTGGAAAAAACAAAACCTCATTGGCTTTAACCTATGGCAAAGAAAAAGACTTCTACACCGAATACAGAAGAATCTAACCCGGAAACCCCCAGTTTCAAGAACGTTGAATCATTCAGTTTGTTTACAGATTTTGACATTAATCTTTTCAAGGCGGGCAAGCATTATCGTTTGTATGAAAAAATGGGGTCGCACGTGATTGAAAACCAGGGTGTGGTGGGCACATACTTTGCTGTCTGGGCTCCTAATGCCCGGTACGTGTCGGTTATTGGTGGCTTTAATGGTTGGGAGCGTGGCTCACACCCGCTGGCATCGCGTTGGGACAGCTCAGGCATTTGGGAAGGATGGATACCCAACGTTGGCAATGGTGAGGTTTACAAATATTTTATTTCGTCGAATACAGGTGAAGACCTTGAAAAAGGAGACCCTTATGCCCTGCATTGGGAAATACCCCCAAAAACCGCTTCTGTAGTATGGGACACCTGGTATGAATGGCAGGACAAAGACTGGATGCAGACACGGCATCGTAACAATGCGCTGAACGCCCCCATATCGGTTTATGAGCTTCATCTGGGCTCATGGCAGCGTGACCCGAGCGACCCGGAACGCCGGCTCAGTTATAGAGAAATTGCTAATTCGCTAGTACCTTATATGAAAGACATGGGTTTTACGCACGTAGAGTTCATGCCTGTAATGCAACACCCCTATGAGCCTTCGTGGGGGTATCAGATTACCGGATACTTTGCCACCAGCAGCCGCTTTGGTACTCCGCAAGACTTTATGTATCTGGTAGAACAACTGCACATCAACGATATCGGGGTTCTGCTAGACTGGGTGCCGTCTCATTATCCCAGCGACGCACATGGGATTTACCGTTTTGACGGCACCTCGCTGTATGAGCATGAAGACCCACGCCAGGGCTATCACCCAGACTGGAAGAGTTACATTTTTAATTACGGACGCTTTGAAGTACGTTCATTCTTAATCAGCAATGCTTTATTCTGGCTCGACAGATTTCATGTTGATGGCCTGAGGGTTGATGCCGTAGCATCTATGCTTTACCGTGACTACTCACGTAAAGCCGGAGAATGGGTACCTAATATTTTTGGAGGCCGCGAGAACCTCGAAGTGATATCGTTACTGAAAGAGCTAAATGAAGAGATTTACAGGAGTTTCCCTGATGTGCAGACCGTTGCTGAAGAGTCTACGGCTTTCCCGGGTGTTTCAAGACCGGTATATAACGGCGGGCTGGGTTTTGGCATGAAATGGATGATGGGCTGGATGCACGATACCCTGCGCTATTTTGCTAAAGACCCTATGTTCAGAAAATGGCATCAGAATGATATTACTTTCAGCCTTGTATATTCTTTTACTGAAAACTTTATGCTGCCGCTTTCGCATGATGAGGTGGTATATGGCAAAGGGTCATTGATTGAGAAAATGCCTGGCGACCAATGGAGAAAATTTGCAAACCTTCGCTTATTGTTTACTTATATGTTTACACACCCCGGGGCAAAACTGCTCTTTATGGGTGGCGAATTTGCCCAATATGCCGAATGGAACTACGCCAAAAGCCTTGACTGGCATCTGTTAGAAAACCAACCCAATAAAGGTATAAAAGAGCTGGTAAAAGACCTGAACGGTTTGTATAGAGGAGAAGTAGCCTTGTTTGAAAAGCAGTTTTCGCCGGATGGTTTTGAATGGCTTGATACCAGCGACCGCGAAAATGCCGTGATTGTGTATGCCCGTAAAGGTTTGCATGAGAAAGATACTGTAATTGTAGTACTCAACTTCACGCCTGTACCTCGTTCTCCATATCGGATTGGCGTGCCTGAAACGGGTATTTATGAAGAAGTCTTTAATAGCGATAACCAGAAGTACTGGGGCACCGGTTTACTAAACGGTAGTGTTAATACCGAAGCAATACCTTTGCATGGTAAAGATAACTCTATTGAAATATCATTGCCGCCCTTGGGTGGAGTAGTGTTCAGATTGAAAGCATAAGTTCTATCAACCAGAGGAACCAACTTGTTAAAAAGGCCCGGCGCTCTTATGAACACCGGGCTTTTATTTAAGCCTGGCTTAGTTTAAAGATGGATTCTGAGGTGTTTTAGGCATAGCAGACCTGGATGAAAATATAAGCGTAAGAATGATGGTACCCAGAACAATCAGCAGCGTTAGCTCAAACTGGGTATCTGATGCTGAGCCTAACACTATTCTTTGCGATGTTTTATTCAGCTTCTCCCCTTCTGTAATCTGGATATTAGATAAGTGGTTAAGCGTATTCAGTGCACCGTAAAATGCTTCATCCAGTATGTGTTTCACGTTTTCTGAATTGTAAACACCTGCCCGATAAATATGCTTTTGCTCAAGCGCAATTCCATGCGCTATTTTCTTTTTAAAATCCTTGAAAAGTACCTCTTCTGTTGCCGTTAATTTCGTCTTTCCGTAAGACACTATCAAGGCACTTATAGACTCGTTGTACTCTTTTATTTTATCTTTTATCTGTACTATTTCTTCTTTGGTGTTACAGTCATCGACCAGTAATTTCTTTCTGGAAAGGAGATTAGATAGCTCATAGATATAGCTTTCAGCCATAAGCCGGTCTTCATACACTGCAGAGAAGCTATCGCCTAATTCATTAAAATGATGTTTATCTGAAACATTTTTGATAAACAAAAAAACAAAAATGACTGTCAGCCCCATAGCGGCTTTTATCTTTTGTTCGATACTATAAGCCCATTTCATATAATTTGTGGTTAACTGGTTCAGTTATAAAAACGACTATATACAAATATAAGTAAAAATAACTATATTTTAATTTACCAATACCCCCGTAGAAAGGCCATTTAAACAAAAAGGAACCTTTTGGAGGCTCCTCCAGATTTATTGGCAGAGTAGAAATGAATTACGAAAGATTATTTGTTGTGCTGAAAATAAGCTTCGGGGGTTTCGCCTGTAAATGCTTTGAAATCATGAATAAAATGAGCCTGATCAAAATAACCTGCCTCTAAACCCAATTCGGTTAGCGTTTTTTGGTCAGAATAATTTTTGAGCAAGGCATTGAAACGAACAATACCTGCAAATTTTTTAGGAGACGCGCCTACCGTTTTTCTGAACCGTTTTTCAAGAGGGCTTTTGCTGGTAAACAACAGCTTTGCAAGGTCAATGATTCTGATATTGCCCTTGGCCTGCTGTATGTGCACAATAGCCGCCAGCACCAGTTTGTCGGTATCAACAGGCTGAATACGATTAATCAAAAACTGTTCAATAATGGCAATGCGCCGGGTATGAGACTGCGCTTCTGACAGCCGGTCTTCAATCTCATTGAGTTCTGAGCTATTTACGAAGTTATCTAAACCCACAC
This sequence comes from Emticicia sp. TH156, assembly GCF_002855535.1. NCBI lineage: Bacteria > Pseudomonadati > Bacteroidota > Cytophagia > Cytophagales > Leadbetterellaceae > Emticicia > Emticicia sp. TH156. Next base: position 30,143 of record NZ_PKRS01000009.1, on the reverse strand, counting down.
TTTCATCAAAAAGCTCATTCATGGGCGCTTTAAAGAAGTAGGCAGCGCCGGTTTCGTTAAAATATACCAGCACCGTGCCAATATTCTTTGAGTTCTTAAAGTATCTGAATTTATCTTGCAGGCCGCTTATACCGGCAGAGTTTAGCTTTATTTCGGTTCCGTCTTCAATGGCTACCAGATTGCCCCTGTATTGAAACCCCATTACCATGCTTGTACCCGGCAATACCTTATAGGCAGACTCTTCTACGGCTTCTGATATTGCCAGTAGTCTTACATAAGGTTTCAGGGTGTCGCAGGGTATGTAGGTGCTAAAGCTCATTTTCTAATCAGTTTAACAATGATTACAAATGCAAATGATACCATAAAAGTACAATAAATACTGATTGCAAGTATGAATAAAGTACACAGGCGCGAGAACTAATCAGTATTATATTTTAATAAAGTACCTTTGACGCGCAAAAGAGACCAGTAAGGTGAAGATTTACCAGTTGATTATCATTGGCCGCCTCTGCCATAGCGTGTGTCTACCTCAGCACATGCGGTTAGAAATTCAGCGACTATCCTGGCGCATTCTTCGGGTCTTTCAAACATTCCGGCATGAGCTACTCCACCCAGTATACCTGTGAAACCCATCCTTAGAAGTTTTATTTGCTCCTCAGCAGCCGAAACCGTTACAAACTTATCCTCTTCACCTGCAATAATCATGGTGGGGTATCCGGCATCTTTCAGAATTGCCGTTGTATCGCGGCGATTCCGCATGGCCATCTGTGCGTTTGTCATGGCCTTTTCCGGAATTGAACTGTAACGTTCCATCTGACTATCAATCAGGGTTTTACTTTTTTTCTTGAATTCATCCGTAAACATTTTCGGATAAAAATCTTTGATAAACTCGGCTGAGCCGTGTTTTTCAATAAAATCAATGGTCTTTAATCTGGTTACTTTTCGTTCTTCATCATCCGGGTAAGCAGATGAATGAAACAGCCCCAGACCTTGCAACCACTCCGGGTATTTTTCAGCAAAAGCCAGTGCTATGTACCCACCCATTGAATGCCCAATTAACACGCATTTTTCTTCTTTGCGTTCATCCAGCACATCTTTCAGCCAGTCTGCATAATCGTCAATAGAAATACAATTGGTAAGTTTGCTGTAATCTGGTGTTACATAAGTGTATGTGCGTGGAAGCAGGCTGATAAACTTGTTCCAGATGATGTGGTCTTCGCCAAAGCCATGAATCAGAATAACATTCATATTTTCCGGTTTTTTAGTTTTACTCAATTAAAACAGTTTCCGCAATGCGCGTATGATCATAAATGCAGACAACAAGCCGAAAACTATGGCTAGTATATTGATGTGCAACAACGCAAAAATAACGGCAAAGCCCAGTAACACCAGCCCAATCTCAAGCCGCACAAATGCTTTATGGCTTAACCCTCCCCTTTTCTTCTTTGATTTCTTCTTCTGAAATATGCCCTTTTTTTCAGGCTTCTGAATAAGACGTGGTTTCTGGCGTTCATCTGTTTTACTGTTCTTCTTCAATAACCCCTTTGGCAACCAATCTGTTTTATGGTTTACTTCATTTTTTATGGTAGGCACGATCGGGGTATTATTAGCTGTTAAATTTTCAATGGCTGGCGCGGGCATCGGAGCCATTGCCTCCATTTCTTGAGGTGCATGAGTATCAGACTTAAAAGCTGACGTGGCATTCTGTTTTTCCGGCTTCAGATAATAATCCGGAATTGAGTTCTGAAAACGGGCGTATTCTCGTTTGCAACCCAACAAAAGCAGCAAAACCAGTACAAATAGAAGTGTTCTTAACATAGTATAATAGCTTTTGAAGAAAAAAATCAGGGCAGTGGCAGCCAAAATTACCAGGCATCAAAAAACCCTGTAAAGCGAAATGACCGGCTTTACAGGGTTTGATGAAATATCCCAAAAATTACGCTACCAGTTTCAATTGATAGAACGCCGAGCGCTCAAATTTATTTTGCGCGTATTCTAGCGTAATTGTGAAGTTCTTTACCTCTTTGTTTGATGGAATCTCAAACATGATGTCTGTCATGATTGCCTCACAGATAGAGCGTAATCCTCTAGCTCCCAGCTTATATTCCATAGCTTTACCGACAATGAAATCCAGCGCCTCCGGTGCAAACTCAAGGGCAACATCTTCCATTGCAAATAGCTTCTTATATTGCTTGGTCAAAGCATTTTTAGGTTCTATCAGAATACGGCTCAAGGCCTCCTTGTCGAGCGGGTTCAGATATGTCAACAAAGGCAAACGACCAATCAATTCAGGTATAAGACCAAAAGATTTTAAATCCTGTTGTGTAACAAAACGCAACAAGCTGGTGCTCTCCAGCAATTCCAGGCGTTTGGCATCATTAGAGAACCCAATCGGGTGGGTATTAATACGCTTGGCTATGTGGCGGTCTATACCATCAAAAGCCCCGCCGCAGATAAACAGTATGTTCTCGGTGTTTATCTGCACCATCTTTTGCTCCGGGTGCTTTCTTCCACCTTCCGGCGGAACACTTACAACTGAGCCTTCCAGCAATTTCAGCAAGCCCTGCTGCACACCTTCACCGCTTACATCACGCGTAATAGACGGGTTGTCACTTTTACGGGCTATTTTATCAATCTCATCAATATAAACTATTCCTCTTTCGGCCAGTTCAACGTTATAATCGGCGGCCTGTAAAAGTCTGCTCAAAATACTTTCTACGTCTTCGCCCACGTAACCAGCCTCGGTAAGCACAGTGGCGTCAGCAATGGCAAAAGGTACCTGTAATACTTTGGCAATATTACGTGCCAGGTAGGTCTTGCCGGTTCCGGTCTCGCCTACCATAATAATGTTCGACTTCTCAATCATTACATCATCATCACGTCTGTTTTGCATCAGGCGTTTATAATGATTATAAACCGCTACGCTTAAAACCTTTTTGGCTTCATCCTGCCCAATTACGTATTGGTCAAGATGCTTTTTCAGTTCTATGGGGGGCTTAAGGTCAAATTTAGGCGAGTCTGCAGACTTCTTTTTCTTTTCTTTCTTCACAACTCCGTGCAATTCCTGTTGCACAAGCTGGTGCCCCTGCTCTACACAAAAATTGCAGATATTGGCTTCGGTGCCAGATATTAAGAGTTCAACTTCGCTTTTTCCTCTACCGCAGAAAGAGCAATAAGGTTGCTGTCCATATTCCATTGAGTATCCTTTGTCTTATTTATCTACAAAAATAAGAAAAATGTTTGAGTATGTAATTAAAAAGCCTGAGACCATAGAAATGGCTCTCAGGCTTTAACGTAAGTATGGCATTTAAAATTTCACTCAGGGCTGTTTATCTCCCTCCAAGGTAGACCCCTGAATAGTCAGCTTTATTTTGGTAACTATTTTTGAGTCATTTTTAACAAACTCCAGTTTTCCATCGTAGCCAACTACTTCAAAAACATCGGGTTCTTTGGTAGGCGCCAGGTCTGCCACGCCTTGCCCAACGGCTTCACCAATAAGCTTGCCGTCTTTCAGCGTTACAATTATTTCTTCAAAAGGAGCATCTTTCATTTTATATTTACCTACATAACTTTTGGCCGCCACGGTGTCAAGCGCAGCAGCGGTTGTAGTTGTTTGTGCAGAAACATCAAAAGAAATGGCAAAAATGCCAACAATCAGTAGTGTTAATAGTCTTTTCATCTTAAAAAAATTAGTTTTTGAAAATTGTAAAAAATATAAAATTAGCAATGCAAGATACTTATTTTGCTAAACATCAGAAACAAAACCTGTTTAGCTTTTAATTAAAATTGTAACTACCATGAGAATTAACATACAAATACGATATAAAAACTACCAACCACAGTCAATTAAGATAATTTAACTGAAATAATTTGTTTCAATAAATAATATATCTATTTTTGCCTCAAATAAAAGATATATTCTCAAATTAAGAACAATGGCTAAGGTAATAGAACATTTAAACAACGCAACGGACAAACCCGTTTTTTCAATTGAAATCATTCCGCCGGTAAAAGGCAGCAATATTGATGATTTGCTGAAATCAATTGAGCCAATGATGGAACTGAAGCCACCGTTTATTGACGTTACCTACCACAGGGAAGAATATATTTTCAAGCCTCAGCCGGACGGACAACTTAAGGAAATAAAAGTGCGTAAAAGACCCGGCACGGTAGGTATTTGTGCTTCTATTATGCACAAGTTCAACATTGACCCCGTGCCTCATGTATTATGTGGGGGCTTCAGTAAAGATGAAACCGAAGACCTGCTGATAGACCTTAATTACCTGGGCATTGAAAACGTACTGGCATTGAGAGGTGATTTTGCTAAACCATATACCTCATTTATTGCCAAGGAAGATGGCCACTTATATGCCAATGAACTGGTAACACAAATTAAAGACATGAATCAGGGGAAGTACCTGCATGACGAGTCAGAATACCTGAGCGCCAGCAGCTTCTGTATTGGTGTGGCGGCTTACCCCGAAAAACACTTTGAGGCCGAGACGCTGGAACAAGACATTGAAAATCTGAAGCGTAAGATAGCCGCAGGAGCCGACTACGTGGTTACCCAGATGTTTTTTGATAACCAGAAATATTTTGACTTTGTAAATCGTTGCCGTGCAGAAGGTATTACCATACCAATTATACCTGGCTTGAAGGTATTATCTACCAAAAAACAATTAGATGTATTGCCAAAGTTGTTTTTTCTAGATATGCCCGAGGCGTTCAGAAAAGAAATAGCAGCCTGCGAGAACGATAAACAAGCCAAACAAATAGGGATTGAGTGGTGTACCCAACAATGCCGTGAGCTGATGAATTTCGGTGTACCTGCGCTGCACTTTTATACCATGAGCAAATCTGACACAACTTTAGCAGTGGCAAGGCAGATTTTCTGATGTACCACAACAATAAAGAGTGGGCAACATTGAAACGGCTTACTCTTTATTGTTATGTTACGCGGAGTTTAAACAGTTACTTTTCTGCGTCTGCCCAGCACCTGCCAGACATCATTTACCTGCTGGTTTGCCACCACATAGGCTTCATCGTACAGGTTCACTGTCGGGCAAACATGATACGGAACGCCATACAGCACATCACCTACTTTTATAGAATTCCAGTTTTTTACTTTCAGAACGCCGTGTTCTTCGCTCTGGCCTGTGAGTTCGTAATCTGTCAGATTCAGGAATCTGACACGTTTATCAATAGGATTTTCGGCAGATATGGCTTTATGCCCCATATCTATGGTTACAATGCCTTTTTGTGGTTTAGAAATCACCCTTGTAAGCACAAGCGCAGCGTATTCAAAAGGCTGCTCGGTTAATTTATCGCCATAGCCCCAGTCCCACAAAACACAGGTACCCGGGCTGCAAAAGGTTTCGGCACGCAAAGCATGAGAAGTAAAGGCCGGAGTACCACCCGCTATTACCATTGGCTTGGGCAACCCCTTCTCTTCAATGGCCTCCAGAAAGTGTTTTACATCTACAAAACCTGCATCAATTTCATGCTTGCGTTCTTCAAAATCATCTGCCCGAAGGTGACCATCATAAATATGCAAGCCAAGCAGTTTTATGTGGGATTGCGAAGCCAGAAACGTATACAAGTCGAGAATTTTGTCATCCAGCAAATGCCCGGACCTATCCATACCATTGTTCACATCCAGAAATACGTTTGATACCAACCCTGCTTCTTCAAATACTTCATTGTGTTGTTTTGCCACATCTAACGAATCTATTAAAGAAGCAAAAACCACATCAGGATACAAGCGGCTCAACTGTACTAATCGCCCGATTTTAGGGCCAACCAACTGGTGGGCAATAACTACCATTCCGGCACCTGCCATGGCAGTTATTTCTGCTTCGGCAATGGTAGCACATTTAAATTTACTAATACCCTGCGCTATCATCAATTTCACAATCTCGGGCATTTTGTTGGTTTTCACGTGTGTAAACAGCCGGTCGGCATTACCGGCAATGTCGATCATTTTCCGGACATTCTCCTGAACACGCTCTTTATATATCAACAATGAGGGAGAATCCAATTCTCCCTCATTGTTTACTTTGTACCAATCCATAGTTTATTTTTTATTCGCAATTAGTATTATTGCTCGTATATCTCAAGTGGTAAGTCATCGGGGTCGGCAAAGAAAGCAAACTTTTTACCAGTGTGTTCATCAATTCTGATGGGTTCAACCGCAACACCTTTTTGTTCTAAGGCCGCTTTTGCTTCTTCAACACTCGGCACTTCAAAAGCCAGATGTCTTAAACCGCAAGACTCAGGACGAGACGGCCGCGGCGGCGAACTTGGGAACGAGAATAATTCAATTACATAATTATGGCCAATGGCCAAATCAAGTTTGTATGACTGCCGGGCTTCCCGATAAATTTCCTGAACGATTTTCAAGCCTAAAACTTCGGTATAGAAATGCTTCGATACCTTGTAGTCAGAACAGATAATAGCAATGTGATGAACTTTATTGATAGTAAGCATTTTATTAATCTTGATTTAACTCAAAAATGACTTCAATTTCAACGGGAATATTTTCAGGCAATGAGCCCATACCAACTGCCGAGCGTACACCTATGCCGTTTTCAGTGCCCCAAATATCGGCAAACAATTCGCTGCAACCATTAATTACATACGGGTGACTTCCGAAATCGCCGGTACAATTAACCATGCCTAATATTTTCACTACCCTTTTAATTTTATTAAGGCTGCCTAAAGCAGTTTTCAATGTAGCCAGAATGGTAAGCCCTACCTGGCGTGCCGCCAATTTGCCGCCTTCCATGTCTACATCCTCACCAACGCGACCAAAAATAAGGGTGCCGTTTGTTTGAACCGGGCCATGCCCAGACACATATATAAAATTATCAACTATTAAAGCAGGTTTATAAACGCCTTTTGGCGCGGGTGGCGGTGGTAATTCCACATTCAGTCTTGCCAGATTTTCTTCGGGTGTCATCATACTGTTTTATACAAAAAGATTTAAAATTAATACGCCGAGTAAGCCTACTACCGACACGATGGTTTCCATAACCGACCAGGTTTTGATAGTATCTTTTATTGATAAATTGAAGTATTCTTTAAAAAGCCAGAAGCCCCCATCATTGAGATGCGAAAACAGCAAACTTCCCGCACCAATAGAAAGCACCATCAGCTCGGGCTTTACACCTGTCTGGTTCTGAATCAGCGGAGCCAATATACCTACTGCCGTTAACCCGGCTACCGTAGCAGAACCCACACAAAGGCGTAATACGGCCGCGATTGTCCAGCCCAATATCAAAGGGTTAATATCAAAACCTTGTAATTGTGCGCCAATGTAATCGCTGGTACCACTGTCTTTCAGTATCTGTTTCAAAGCGCCAGCACCGGCTATGATGAGTAATATTCCAGCACAGCTTTTAAAAGCTTCTTCCAGTTGCTTACTTACTACTTTTATGCTATGGCCTTGTTTAATACCCAGCAAATACATGGCCAATAATAAGGATAGTAACATACCCACATAAGGCTCAGCTATTAAGAGTACTATCTGGTTGTTGGGGGCAAAGCCTTTAATGAACGACGTTAAGGTCAGTAAGAAAACAGGCATCAGTGCCACTACAAGACTTTCAAACAAACTGGGTTGTTTTTCTTTAGGTACGGGTTTCAGGCTGAATAAAGTGGTATCAATCTCAGGTTTATACTTTTTTAGTGTACGTCCAAAAATCGGTCCGGCTATAGCAATGGCCGGAATAGCCACAATAATACCATAAATAAGGGTCTGCCCTACATTGGCGTTCAATTGAGATGCAATAGCCGCCGGTGAAGGGTGCGGGGGTAGATAACCATGTGCTACTGACAAAGCCGAAAGCATAGGAATACCCACATATAAAATCGGCATCTTGGTTGAAGCCGCTATGGAAAAGATAAGAGGTATTACTATAATAAAACCTGCATTATAGAACAAAGGAATACCGATAATAAACCCTGCCAGTGCCAAACCCCATTGCAGGTACTTTTTACCAAAAATGCTAATAAGTGTATCGGTTATGCGTTGGGCTGCTCCACTCTCTGCCACCAGCTTACCCAGCATGGCACCAAAGCCGATAATCAAAATAAGCTCTCCCAGTGTACCGCCAATACCCGTCTGAATTGCTTTACCTATGGCTGGCACATTCATGCCTGTTGCCAAACCCAGTGAAATAGCTATTAATATAAATGAAATGAAGGTGTCAAGCTTTACGAAAGCTACCAGAACCACAAGAGCAATGATAGCCAGCAAGGTAAGTAAAATAGGCATCGTTCAAATTAGGTTGATTGTTTCATTGCAAGATATTAAAATTCTGGTTTAAAAGCACCTGTGTACCAATAACTTATTATAGCATAAGTTTCCTTACTTCGTCGCTTCCAACATTCATTAAGTTGAAAGGTATTACGTGCAGTACCAGGTCTTCATCGTAGTCAAATACCTCCAGTGGTTCTCTGAAATTTTCGTTGGCCGGGTAAATAAGAAAGAGTTTCCGGGCATTGTATTTTTTACCGTAGGCATACATCTGGTATAAATCGGCCTGCTCTATGCCGTAGTTATGTTTGTTTTTAGAAGCATCAATCAGCTTCCACTTGGTATCAAAAATCATGGCCTCCCCTACTTCGTTTTCTATCACAATATCGGGTATCAGTCTGAACCTCGCATTTTCTTTGTGCTTCATTACCAGATGCTTGCGTCTGTCTTGTAGCTTCACCCGGTAAGTATCCGGAATATATTTACAGAATAAGCTACCGATGTAGTTCTCAAACAGCACTTCCATAGGAAACAACAATGATAGCTGGTTATAATTGCCTGAAAAAGGCAGAAATGACTGCCTTGCTAACAAAACACCTGCCCAATGCAACAAATGCTGGTACCGCTCAAAATGAGGGTTCGGCACATGGCTTTTAATAAAGTCGCGGTGCAGGTTATCTGACAAGTTGATACCTTCAAAAACCGAAAGATTCTGCCAGATTCTTTGTCTGGTAAGGCTACTGAAAGCCATAGCCTTCAAGCGGAACAAGCAGGTTTTCAGGATTCTGTTCTGTGGTATATTATCAACAAAATCATCGTAAGACACATAGAATGTGTGCTGTTTCATCAGGTTTTGCCTCATGTTTTCCGCAATCAGCACTTTACCTTTTATAAACGTTTCGTTGGTTTCTGTTTTTTCATAGTTTCTACCAAGCCCGGTTCGCAAGAGTTTCTCCAGTTCGTCCAGAAAAACCACTGCATAGATTTCAAGCAAAGGCAAATGACTGGCCGCTACGTGTGCTTTTGACAATACCTGATAAGACGGTATCCTTTGGAGCATTTTTAACAATATCTGCCGGGATTCTTTGGTTGAACCGGCCGCGGTTTTCGGAAGAATTTCTATCTGAACAGACTCTGATATGGGTATAAGCCCCACATAGTTTTTCACCCGCAATTGTTCTTTGCCTCGCTGGGCAGCATAAGTAAAAAGGAGATCGTTGGCGCAGGAGAAAACAAAGGATTTTATCTGGAGAAATACCTTATCAGAAACAAAAACCTCAGAAAAGGAATCAACAGGCAAGTGAAAATCACTTGCTTTTCTGATTACCCCAAACTCTGCAATAACAATGGTTTGTGTCACAATTTATCCTTCAAAATGGCCTCTGTGCCACTAATTTACAAAATAGTTGGCAATTTACAGTTAAACTGAATTACTTCGTCGCTTTTTGCTTCTCATATTACATGAAGATTTATAAAAAGAGTTTATAGATAAGTAATCTTTTTTTCACAAAGCCTACTTCGTATATTGACGAAAGTTTTGCTGATGGCTCATCCTGCCAATTAATACAGCTATCGCATCCTCTTTTAAGGTACCCTAAACTCTATAACAATTTATGCAATTACCTAAAAAATACAAGCGCCTTATAATCGCTGTTAGTTTACTTCTTTTAATACTGATATTTCCCCCTATTTACTTGTATGAGTTTTACCCCTATATAACCTCTATCCCTATCGGGATAACTTTAGGATATATGATACCAACTGGTATAAGGCGTATGCTTTACTCTATTAATGAGGATGAAGAAGAGACTTTGCCACCCGAAAGTGATTTTTTTATTGTAATTGTTATACTCTCAGTGATTGGCACAGGTTTACTATTTTCATTCTGGTGTAGGTACAGGATAGACTCTGCCTTTAGAAACACAGGAATTCTCGTAAAAGATGCGATAGTTACAGATGGTAAGAGTATAACTGGTGGTAGAAAACCAAAGTATTATGATTTACAATTATCATATAAACTTAAAAGTGGCACTAAATATCATGCCGTTGTACCTGTTAAATCTGATGTTTTTAATAATGTATATAAAGATCAGACAGTAGACATCTTATATTTACCCTCACACGTAGATATGGTAAGAGTGCTCATAGGCGAAAATGTCAGCAAATATCTGAAAAGACCCAACAGGGACATAAAGCCCACTGACATAGATAGCATCTTTAAATATAACGATACAGAACTTTTAAAATTTCTGGACCGTACCAGCTATAGATGGCAAGCAGAAACTTCTGAAGGGAGCACACTTAACTCCAACCATTTAACTTTAGAGAGTGTGGTAAAGCTCCCAAATATGGTGGTTTATGGCTATGGTGGTTATTTAAACGGAGAACTTTATTTAGCGCCTTTAAAAATAGAAGGGAAATCAAAGTCGGGAGATGATAATTCAACTATATACTTCACCAAAAAATATAAAATTGTTAAGAAAAGTATTATAAATCAGCTTGACACTAAGGAAGATGATATAACAACTATATTTACTTATGAAAAAAGGGTTGAGTAGAGGTAGGTTTTAGATACGGCGCAATGAAATTATAATATAGCGGCAGATTAAATTCTGCCGCTATATTTTGCTATTTTATGATAAAGCTCTTTCGGATTGAACGGCTTCGTTACGTAGTCATTCATACCTACGGAGAAGGCTCTGTCCTGATTATTCATGGTGGCAGATGCCGTCAGGGCTATAATAGGTATCTCGGTTCCTGTTTCTCTTATTTTCTCTGCGGCAGTGTAGCCGTCCATTTCAGGCATCAGAATATCCATCAGAATGAGGTCATACTCATTGTTTCTGAACTTATCAAGCGCTACAAGGCCGTTATCTGCTGTATCGAAAGTAACTTTCCATTTTTCTAGGAATTTAGATGCTACTCTGATATTTACAAAGTAATCGTCAACCAGTAAGAGTTTCACGCCTTCCAGACTTACATCGTTGTCATCATCTGTCAGTGCAGATGTTATCTGCTGCTTAAGGGTAGTACCAATACGAAGGTCAATCGTAAACCAGAATTTGGTTCCTTTACCTACCTCACTTTCCAGATTAATGTCGCTGTTATGCAACTGCACCAGTTTTTTGCTGATTACCAGCCCCAGACCCGTTCCACCGAATTTGCGGGTGGTTTCTGAGTTAGCCTGTGCGAATCGCTCAAAAATCAGTTTCTGTTTATCTGACGGAATACCAATGCCCGTATCTGTTACAGAGAAATAGATGCTTGCTTTTTCTTCGTCTTTTTTTACCACCGAAACCTCAATGGTTACACTACCATTCAAGGTAAACTTTACGGCATTTGACACCAGATTTGTCAATACCTGCCCTATTCTTAACGAATCGCCGATTAAAGTGGCCGGTATATCATCATCCAACATCAGTTTTATTTTGTTGCCTTTTTCTTCAGCCTTTACCTGATTGGCTTTTTTAATGTTTGATACCAGCAGTTTCAAATCAAAAGGCATTTCTTCTAAATCCACCTTACCTGCTTCAATCTTGCTGAAATCGAGAATATCGTTAATGAGCAAGTGTAAATTTTCGGCTGAGAACTGTAAGGTTTTCAGGTTTTCCATTACAGACGGAGTCTGCTCTTCCTGTTGCATCAGGTAGGTGAGCCCGATAATGGCATTCAGGGGAGTTCTGATTTCATGACTCATCATCGACAAAAACTCCGATTTTGCCTGTGTGGCGGTTTCGGCCACTTCTTTGGCATTAATTAATTCGGCCTCAATATGTTTTCTGATATGAATCTGTCTTTGGAGGAGGTCAACCAGCGACGATAAATTATTGTCGTCAATCTTTGATGCGTCGCTTTCAGGGGTTTCAAGCAAATTAATGGCTTCAATCAATTTCTGAACCGATTCTTTTCTTTGAAGAATCTCATTTTTCAGTTTTTGATTAATTTCATAGAACTCTTTCTCGTTGAGCAGTGCCGAGTGTTCTGAAAGTTCTTTATCTCTGTCAAAACCATGATAGGAATCATTAACAGCATTTATGAAATTCTGAAAGGCGGGATTCTTCAGACAATCGTCTGACAAATGTTTTTTTATCTGTTTCGCTAGCAGTCTATGTATATTATCCAACTCCATTCTATTAATTTTCTGAAAAAGTGGTAATGGTCATGGTTTGATTATGCAATTCGCATTGCGCATTGGGTGTCAACGGCGAAATTTCTCCGTAAGAATAAAAGCCCGTGACAACGGTTGTGTCGCCAAAAATATCTCTGGCTGCCTCTACCTCTTCATCAATTCTTTGTCCCAATACCAATTTACGGCCTACGCAACTAATTAAAAGGGCCAATTCAGGTTTGTTACCGATGCTTTTAACTGAAGATTGCGCAGCAGAAGCGGATGCATCAACCAGATGGTCAAAATTGGCCTTCATAAACCTTACCATAGCGCCTTTGGGTAATTCGCCGGCAAATGTCATACTTTTCTTTTCTTCATCTATGGTAAGAATGGTTCTTACAATAGGCTCAGAGTCGGGTTTTACCCGAATCGATAACGGAAACAGCAGTGCTGCACCTGGTAAATCTTTGGCATACTTGCCCAGGTAATCTTTGTACAAGTCAAGAGCTGCGCTCTCTCCAATTTTATATAAGACGTTATATTCAGACTCTGTAACTTCTCTTTCGGGGCCAAATACATCCCAGCCACCTTTTGTTCCATGCCCAACTTTCAGGTCTTTACCATACAGGCCAATGCCTACAATTCTGCCTTCGGTTGGTTTTTCGTTTAATCCCACCAGTGTTTTTTCAAACCTGCCTGCATCTCCGGCCAAGCCTCCTGAAATAGATACGCCCGTATCAACCGCCAGATTCAAGGCTTCAATTAACTTGCTACCGTTTACCTTGCCCCCATCCGAAATCACGATAATTGCGGCCAGGTCATCTTCTTTCAGACACTGTGCAATGGTCTCGCCGGCATTAAAACTCTCGGAATGGTCTGCAATATCAATTTTTACGGTTTTTACCCTGGTTTTTTCAAATTCAATCGCAGTTACAATGATTGTATCATCATGAACACTGTTTTCGTAGATTTCACCTGAAGTTGAATTAATTATTATTTCTGCAGCCGGAAACTCCTGCTGAAGAAAAGAGAAAGCATTATAACTATCTAACAGTATTCTTTCGCCAAATGCAAGAACAAGCCCGGCTTTTTGATTTGAAAAACCTTCATGCTTCAAAATTTCTTTCCAGGTATTATCAACAAACTTTGTCTGACGTATTTTCATTGGTTGTTATGTTCCAGGATAGTTAGGGAAAAACTATATTGAAATTCAATAATTCAAATTTAAAATGGCAAGTTCTGCAGATGAGGTGTACCTTAAAAACAGGCAAGGCAACAATTTGAAAACAAAAATAATTATTAAACGGATATAATAAGAACATTTAGAAGAAAAAAATCACAGGCTTTTATGATTCTTATCATTTCATGAAATATGAACTGTAGTTCCGCGGTCAATTCTAATTATGTAGCTTCTACCGCCTACTGCATTCATAGCGTCTGCCACTTTCTCTGGTTCATGTGGTGCATATACGAACATACATCCGCCACCGCCAGAGCCATTAATCTTACCGCCCAGGGCCCCTGCCGCCAAAGCTGCCGACATCATTGCCTCAATTTTAGGCGTTGAAATCTGCAGTAAGTCTCTTAAAATACCATGATGCTCTATCAGTAATTGCCCGAGTTTCTCGTTGGACATTTCACCCGACTCAAATAATGCCAGCGCTTCTCTTAAAATATCTCTGTTACGCAATGTGCCTCCCAGCAAGGCATACTCATCGTTCGTTAACAGCTTTTTGAGGTCTTCCTGACCGGAGGTATTGAAATCATGCAAAGAAAATGAGGGAAGAGTCTGCCTGATTTTCTGTATGAGTTCTAACCTGGCAAACTTGGCCCGCTTTAAAACACCAATGGTGTCTTTGGGCTCTCGTGAATCGGCCAATACGAAAGTACCCAGATTCGGTTTTAACTCTCTTACAACTACTTTGGGTTCAAACTGAAGGTAAACTGCATTACCTATGGCAGTAGATAACTGATCCATCATACCTCCGGGTTCGTTAAACTCTACAATCTCGGCAATGTAGGCCAGTTCTCCAAGTTCCTGCGATGTAAAATGACGTGGAACATCTGCCATTTTTGACAGGAAATGAATCCAGGTAACCAAAAGTGCCGACGAACTGGAGGTACCCGAATTGATAGGTATATTACCATTTACCGTACACTCTATGCCTTTAGAGAACTTCAGCCCTTTGTCAATCAAAACGTTATAACCACTTCTGAAATAATCTCGTTTTTCCCGATACGGCATTCTGGTTGCAAAAACTTCCATCTGCAATTCAGAGCCGATATCCGGCAGATGTATAATGATTTTGTTATCGCTGCGATGTTGACCTGTCATCTGTACTCTGCGTGAAATTGCAGCGGCAATAACGGGTAGGCCGAGGTAATCCTGATGTTCGCCGAAAAGGCAAATCCTGCCTGGGGTAGAAATAGTTAGCATTGTTAATAGTATTGAAGCATAGGCAACCCTTTGGCGGTTTCGTTACATAAGAGGCAAGAAAACTCAAAGCCGGTTGCTTTATTAGCCAGGTTAAAATTGAATTGGCAGCAAAAATAACAAAAAAGCCTTGCTAAACGAATTAACAAGGCTTTCCTGAAAATATGTTGATTAATGTCTAAATTAAGCAATCTTTTTTCTGTTTTTCATAAAGAAAAACAAACCAATAAATGCAACAATTAGTATAAGTGGGAATAATACCATGGTGCTAAGGGTGGCTTGTCCTGCTGCAAGTTCCAGTGCGTCGCCAGTTAACCCCGTGGCTGCTTTTTCAGCATGCGCTTCATCAATCCAACGACCAATGATTGGCTGGAAAATCGAACTTGAAAACATACCTACACCACCAATAATTGACATTCCCAATGCCCCGCTGGCCGGAATTTTGTCTGCTACAAAACCCACCATATTTGGCCAGAAATAAGCAATACCACAGGCATAAACTATAGCTGCAAAATAAAGAACATCGCCCGTTAATGAACTATACATGTATAACCCGATGGCTGCCAAAACTGCTGATATTAATAATACACCTGTCTGGTCAATTTTATGAATAATTGGCCCGGCAAAGAATCTTGCCACTGCCATGGTACCGGTAGTTAAGGCTAAAAGTACCATAGGGTTTGCACCGCTGCTACCTAAAATCAGGTCAATCCACTGTTGTGGACCAAACTCAGAGATTGACGTTAAGGCCATACAAAGAAACATGAAAATGAAAAGCGGACTGGCCATGGCCTTCAGGTTTTCTTTTATAGATGCAGCCTCCTGAACTTTTGGCTTAGGAAACATCTGACCCCAAAACAATACAACATAGATAACAGTTGGAACCAAAATAACACAAATCTGTGTCTGCCAGTTAAAGCCTGCAATTGTCATGAAATAAGATATTAAGGAACCAATAACGATACCACCAGGGAACCACATGTGGAAACGGTTAAGCATGGTACTCATCTTATTTCCTTCATAAGCATCGGCAATCATCGGGTTACAAGCGGCCTCAGTACAGCCATTGCCCAAACCAATAAAAAGTGTTGAAATCAATAACACTGTGTAGCTGCCTCCTGAAAAAATAGTAAGCAAAATACCTAATGTGTGTGAAAGAAAAGCAAACTGCATAATTTTTTTACCCCCTATTGAGTTGTAGATTAGCCCTCCTACAATCATTGAGATGGGGAAGCCCAGAAACCACATTTGGTTTATGGTACCAAGTTGCTCTGCAGTAAAGCCATATTCTGCCCCTAATTGTTTAAGAATACCTGCACGAATACTGAATGAAAAAGCTGTAGTAATCAAGGCGAAACAGCTCCCTAGAAATAAACGCGACTGATTAACCATAAGAGTTTGTAGTTTTTTAGGGTTTAATAAATTTTTATGAGCGTAAAAGTAGCTTTTTTTGCATTGTTTCAAAAGAAAATGATATTAATAATTGTAATCTTTACAATTATAGGGCAATTTGAAACGTAATTCTAAGCAAATGAAATTCGCATTTATGCCGAATAATATTCTGTTTAATAAGACTAGATAAAATTCAGACAAACTGCTAATAAACCAGATAATTAACAATATTGTAATTATGCGATGAACTGACCATTTCTGCCTACGATTAATGGAATATCCATCATAATAGCCATTTTTTTCTGCTAATTGAGGCTTGTTTTCTTTAAAAACAGCCGAAAATCAAAGAAATAAAAAGAAATCTTAATTGTAAAATCAGATTAAACGCTTTTATTTTACACCATGATAATTATTTCAGATTTTTAAGAAAATTTTGGCCTTTAATGAGGCTGTAAATCGTTTTTAATACTAAAACAAATTTAACTGAAGCAAAAAAATTAAATTCTGATACAATAAAATCACTTTGTCACAATTTGAGACAATAATAATCAATTTTTTAATTCCGAAATCGTTTTTCCAAATTAACTTACAGAAAAATGATGATTTATATAATGGTTTCATTTAAAATTTCAACCCACTAGTTTACAATATGCAACGAAAAATCCGAATGGGAATGGTTGGTGGTGGTCGTGGTGCGTTTATTGGTGCCGTTCACCGCACTGCTGCAGCCATTGATGGCGAAATTGAATTAGTATGCGGGGCATTCAGCTCTACAGCAGAGAAATCAAAGGCGTCAGGAGAAGACCTGATGCTAGCACCTGAAAGATGCTATGGCGATTTCAAAGAAATGATTCAGAAAGAGAAACGCCGCAAAGACCGCATGGATGCTGTGTCTATCGTTACTCCTAACCACATGCACTTTGCACCTGCAAAAATGGCCCTTGAGAACGGGTTTCATGTTATTTGCGACAAACCTGTAACATTTACACTACCGGAAGCAAAAAAACTGAAAGACATTATTGAAAAAACCGGATTGACATTTGCGCTTACGCACAACTACACCGGGTACCCCATGGTAAAACAGGCACGCCATTTGGTTCAAAGTGGTGCACTGGGTAAAATCCGTAAGGTAGTAGTGGAATATCCGCAGGGATGGCTGGCTTTTCTGGAAGAAAAACGCGGATACAAACAGGCTGAATGGCGCACAGACCCTAAGCGTTCGGGTATTGCCGGAGCCGTAGGAGATATAGGAACCCACGCTGAAAATCTTGCAGAGTATATTACAGGTTTGAAAATTACCGAAATGTGTGCCGATGTAAGCACATTTGTGGATGGCCGCCTGCTTGATGACGATGCCAACGTGTTGCTACACTTTGAGGGCGGAGCCAAAGGATTATTGCATTGCAGTCAGATAGCTAACGGCGACGAGAACAACCTGAACATCAGAGTTTACGGTGAACTTGGCAGCGTAACCTGGTTTCAGCAAGAACCTAATAGCTTGATTCATAAATCGCAGGAGTTCCAAAAGATTTACCGCCCTTCTGTAGGCAATCTTTGCCCGGAGGCTAAGGCCAATATTCGCCTTCCATCGGGCCATCCGGAAGGATACCTCGAAGCTTTTGCCAATATCTACCGCAATTTTGCCCGTACAGTTCGCAAAAGAATGAACGGAGAAACGCCAACCGAAATCGAACTGGATTTCCCGACAATCGATGATGGTATCAGGGGTATGCAATTCGTAGAAACGGTTATCGCCTCAGGCAAAAGCAACTCTAAGTGGGTGAAGTTTAAGGGATAAAATTTAATTTAGTGAGTTAGTGAATGAGTGTTTTAGTGATTAACCATTGGTTTAATTAATTAAAATTGAAAACCTGGCATTTCTTAACTTATATAATTGAATGAGTTTTTTTCTTGAAGAGGCTCAGGCGGCATATTTGCCCAAAGAAGAATTTGCAGAATTAATGATGAAGCGAATTAAATCTTTTGCAATCAGAAGCATTAAGGTTTCTGAGTCTCTTCCGGCTAAAATAGAAGCTAATGTTTTCAAAACTCAGTTAGTGAGGTCTGCTTCATCTGCGGCGGCAAATTATAGAGCTGTCAGAAGAGCAAGAAGCCGGAATGAGTTTTTTTCAAAAGTATCTATAGTTATTGAAGAATTAGACGAGTCTTTATTTTGGCTGGAAATGATTATTGATGTAGGTTTTCAAACCTTAGAAAGATTACAGGAATTAATCAAAGAAGGTTATGAGCTATTATCTATTCTAGCAAAAGCCAGAAAAAGCACAAAACAATAATCACTCAATCACTAACTCACACAATCACTCAATATAAAAAAATATAATTATGAAAACCATCAAAGGACCAGCCATATTTTTAGCGCAGTTCATGGGCGATGAAGCCCCTTTTAACTCATTAGATACCATTGCCGACTACATGGCAGGCTTAGGCTACAAAGGTATTCAGTTACCAACCTGGGATAGCCGCGTGATTGACCTGCAAAAAGCAGCGGAGTCACAAACGTATGCCGACGAACTAAAAGGCAAACTGGCCGATAAAGGTCTTGCCATTACGGAATTATCAACCCACTTACAAGGCCAATTAATAGCGTCTCACCCAGCGTATAACGCTATGTATGATGCGTTTGCCCCTGCCTCTGTGCATGGAAACGAAAAAGCGCGCCGCAAATGGGCAGAACAACAATTACTTTGGGCAGCTAAGGCATCGCAGAATCTTGGGCTGACATCGCACGTTGGTTTCTCAGGTGCTTTGGCATGGCCATTTCTTTACCCATGGCCGCAACGCCCTGCCGGCTTGATTGAAACGGCTTTTAAAGAACTGGCACGCCGCTGGAAACCAATCCTGAATGCTTTTGACGAAAACGGAGTGGATTATTGCTACGAGCTTCACCCGGGAGAAGACCTTTTTGATGGTTCAACTTTCGAAATGTTTGTTGATTATCTGAAAGGCCATAAACGCGCTTGTATCAATTATGACCCAAGCCATTTTGTATTACAACAACTGGATTACCTGGCATTTATTGATTTATATCACGACCGCATCAAGGCATTCCATGTAAAAGATGCTGAGTTCAATCCATCGGGTCGCCAGGGCGTTTATAGCGGTTATGCCGGGTGGGCAGACCGCGCCGGTCGTTTCCGCTCTTTGGGCGATGGCCAGGTAGATTTTTCCAGCATTTTCAGCAAGTTGTCACAATACAATTACGACAGCTGGGCTGTACTTGAATGGGAATGCTGCATTAAATCGTCAGAGCAGGGTGCCGCAGAAGGCGCACCTTTCATCGCCAGCCATATCATTCAGGTGGCCACCCGCGCCTTTGATGATTTTGCCGCTACCGGAGCCGACGAGAAAGTAAACCGTAAGGCATTAGGTATTTAATAGCATTTAAAATCTCATGCCGGGGGTGCTTTGCGCCCTCGGTATTGTTTTTGAAAACAGAATTTTTGCTAATAAAAGCTTAATGAAGAATATTATTATCTCATTTGGTTTGCACCTGTTTTATTATGTACTTTTGAAGCAAAATCAACCTTAAGCGAATATTTAAATGAAAAAAATTAAATTGGGTGGCATTGCCCTGATGACACTATTGATGGCTTGCGCAACTACCTCTTTTGCGCAGAAAAAAGGAAAATGGGTATCTATTTTTAATGGAAAAGATTTTACCGGCTGGCACGCTTTTAACAAAACCGAGCCTGTTTCAGACAAATGGAAAATAGAAGACGGCGCCATGGTATTAACAGCCAAAGGCGGCGGAGACATGGTAACTGATAAAGAATATGAAAGCTTTGAGCTGGAATTAGAGTGGAAAATAGCCGAAGGCGGCAACAGCGGTATAATGTGGGGTGTGGTAGAAGACAAAAAATACTGCTGCCCTTATGTAACCGGCCCTGAAATGCAGGTATTGGACGACCAACGCCACTCTGATGCCAAAGCCGGTAAAAACGGTAATCATAAGGCTGGTTCGTTGTATGATTTAATACCTCCGTCTACATTTGAGGCAGTAAAACCTGCTGGCGAATGGAACGTGGCTAAAATGAGAATTGACCGCAAAGCCAATAAAGGCACTTTCTGGCTGAATGGCAAACAAACCGTTGAATTTGATTTGTCGGGCCCGGCTTGGGATAGCATGGTTGCTAACAGCAAGTTTAAATCGTGGGAAGGCTTTGGTAAATTTGCCAAAGGTAAAATTGCTATCCAGGACCACGGCGATAAAGTGTGGTACAAAAACATTAAAATAAAAGAGCTATAAGCCATTAACCGGCCAGCTTTTAAAAGCCTGTATCTACACAGATGTAGGCTTTTTATTTCTTCACCAGTTTCTCTATTGCCTCTTCCACACTGCTCACAAAATTTACCCTTCCGCCTTTATTACTTTCATACATAAAATCTGTCAGGCTTTTGCTTTTGTACTGGCTGTAGTGGCCCACTATTGCAAGCGGCATATTGTAGTTAGAAAACTTCTGTAGTATTTCGCCTGCAAGTTTTGTCTTCAAATCAAAAAAATCAGGGGTAATGTTCTTTGCATGTAAAATCATCTTATCGGCGCCCGCATAACCGGCATTGGCCAATGCATCTAGGGCATCCTGCACATTGTTAATTACAACCCCTTCTGCTTTTAACTCCGCTACTGATACGTGGTTAATCTGGTTTATTTCTATATTCATGGTAAAAACTGATAAAAAATTACTTCTCAAAGTTACATATTCAGCTGTAAAAAATAGGGTCGAAAAGCAAAAACCGGATTTAAAAATATTCCTCTGCGCGTTTAAAACCCACAAATTTCACTTCAAAACCTTGAACAGAGATTCATCAATCAAAAATCGGGTTTCCACCTTTTAAAGATTCATGTATTTATTTTCTCCGGTTTTCAGAACTTATTACGTAAACCTGCTATATCAAAAGCAGCAGGTAAAAGGTGAAAAACCTGAAAATATCCGATAATTGTTTTATTTTTGAGAATAATTTATATCACCACCCTTGAAAAAAAGAAAGTCAATTTACGACGTAGCACAAGAGCTACAGGTCTCTGTTACAACGCTCTCGTTTGTTCTGAACGGTAAAGGTCAGGAAAAACGTATCAGCAAAGAAGTTATCCGGAAAATCGAGACCTATATTAAAGAAATTGGCTATCAACCTAATCATTTAGGCCGCAGCCTGAGTACCGGTAAAAGCCGTACTATAGGCATGATAGTGGGCGACATCGACAACCCCTTCTTCTCTGAAGTAGCTAGTGGCATAGAAAAAATAGCACTAAAAGCCGGATATACTCTCATTGTAGCCAGCTCAAACAACGAACTGAACCAGATGAAATCGGTTATTAAACTGCTGCACGACCGCAACGTAGATGGCTTTATTATCTCTCCCATTGCAGGTATTGAAGAAGTAATTGAAGACCTGCGCAAAGAAGGCAAACCCCTCATTATTTACAACTGCCATTTCCCCGAAATCAATACATTTAACATAGTAGTTGATAACAAAACCGGGGCTTATGAAGCTACCCGACATTTATATGAAAACGGGTTCAGAAACATTGGCTTTATAACACTTGATTTATACAGCCAGGTAGAGCGTATAGACGGGTACCAGCAATTTATTGAGTCGGTAGATTTAAAACCGCATTTACTCAAATTGCCGTATGAGCTTAATTACGAAGAAATTACCAATAAAATATCTCAGTTTCTGTTGGCCAATGAAGCGTTGGACTCAGTATTTTTCAGTACCAATTTCCTTACGTTGGGCGGCCTGAAAGCCATCAATAAACTGGGCGGCAAATATGCACAACTGGGGCTGGTGAGTTTTGATGACCACCTGCTGTATGATGTGCTTACCCCCGCCATAACAGCCGTGAGCCAGCCTGTCAAGCAAATTGCTTCTTCTATCATTAATCACCTTCTGGAAATGCTCAATGCCCCTGCCGACACCGCTATAGAGGCAAAGACCATCGTTTTTCCGGTAGAATTGAAAGTGAGGGCATCTTCTTTTAAAAGGTGAGGCGCTAAACCGGCCAACCCGTTGCCTTTACACCAAATATTACTAAATTAGCAATCTATATTAGCAAACTCTTAACAGCCTCTCTAATTATGATTGCCCGAATTACCCTCATTACACTACTGATAGCCCAAACCTTGGTATCAGCGCAACAAACACCCCCTCCCGTCTACACAAACACTGAAACTTCTAAGCGGACAATCAGGCTTGGTGTTCCTATGACCAACTCTATCCGGAAGGCATTTGCTGCCGGTACCCGTGATTTCTCAGGTAAGCCCGGCCCTAATTACTGGCAACTGGAAACTGACTTTACCATTCATGCAAGCCTCGACCCTGCCACCCAAACCATAACCGGTTCGGAGAAAATTACAGTGCATAATAACAGCAAGGATGATTTGAAAACGATTGTGCTTCGCCTTGACCATAACCTTTTCCGTCCCGAAATTCAGCGCGGGGCATCTGTACCAGCTGAATCAACAGAAGGTATGATTGTAACCAGCCTGAAAGTTGACGGACAAACCGTAGACCTGACACCTCCCCCGCCGATGGGTCGTGGAGGTAGTATGGCAAGTGGTAAATTGCAGGTATATGGCCTTAAGCAGACTATAGCTACTATCACCCTTGCTAATCCTGTAAAAGCCGGAGCCACCGCCGTGCTGGATATTGACTGGCACACCAAACTGCCGGGTGGGTCGCAGGGATTAGGTCACCGCATGACCCAGCGTTTTGATAGCAAGTTGTTTCAACCTACGCAGTGGTTCCCTCGTCTGGCTAAATATGATGACCTACGCGGTTGGGAAACCAGCCCTTATCTCGGGCCTGCAGAGTTCTATAATAATTTTGGAAAATATGATGTGTACATAACCGTACCCGGCGGCTGGATTGTGAGTGGCACGGGCGTACTGCAAAACCCGAACGAGGTGTTGACCCCAACCGCCAGACAACGACTGGCAACGGTGCTTAACTCAAACGATGAAGTAACCATTGTGAGCGAGACTGAAACAGGCTCCGGAAAAGCCACAGCAGCGGGCGACAAACTTACCTGGCATTTTGCTGCCGACAAGGTGAATGACTTTGCCTGGGCAACCGCCGAAAACTTTGTATGGAGAGCCACACGCGCCAACATACCGGGCAAAGGCCCCATTCCAATCCACATGGTTTACCTGCCTGAAAGAGCCAAATTGTTTGAAAAAGCGGGTGTGATTACCCGCCATGCCTTGGAGTTCTATTCAAAACTATGGGCACCTTATCCGTTTCCTCAGATGACCTTGCAGGACGGCCCGAGTGCAGGTATGGAATACCCGATGGTTATTAACTCAAACCAAGGTGCGGCTGACCATGAAACCGGACACCAATGGTGGCCGATGGTGGTGGGCAACAATGAAACCCGCTACGGCTGGATGGACGAGGGCTTTAACCAGTATATGAACATACTATCTAATGCTGATATGGCCGGAAGACCTTACAAATTGGACGGATTGGGACAAAGCTATGGCCGGGTAACGGGCGATGAAAGCGAAGCCCCTCTGATGTGGAGCGCCAATGATGCGGGCAGCGGTTACCGCTTCCAGACGTATGGTAAAACGCCTTTGATGTTATCTATGTTGGGTGGCATTGTGGGAGACACCGCCGTAATGAACGCCATGAAAAAATATACCACTACCTGGAGCTACAAGCACCCGTCTCCGTGGGATTATATCTTCTTTATGAACAATGAGTTGAAACAGGATTTGAACTGGTTCTGGTACTACTGGCTATGGACAACCGAAACCGTTGAAAGCTCGATACAAGAGGTAAAAACTGCTAACGGCAAAACAACTGTTACGGTGCATCAGGCGGGGCAAATGCCGTCTCCTGTAGTGCTGAAAGTAGAGTTTGAAGCAGAAGGCCCGGCCATTAAAGCCATGCCTAACGCCAAAATGATTGATGCCACCACTGCCGAAGTTACCTGGCCTGCCTCAGTATGGTTTAACGGCAACCGTACATACAATGCCGTTATGGACTTTGGCAAGCGCAAAATCAAGAAAATAACTTTTGACCCTCACGGCCGTTTCCCGGACTCAACCGCATCTGACAACGTTTGGCCGAAGGAGTAGTCTTTATATTTATTATTTTATGCAGCCCTGAGACTTTGGTTTTGGGGCTGTTTTTGTTTTAGAGGTGCCGGATAATAACTATTTCTTGTCAAGTCAAAGGTTTTAAATTATTATTGCGAAACTCTATGAGAGTGATTAATGTTTATCATAACGAATATACAATTTTAATAATCTTGAAATAATTTGAAAACAATAGCATTTTTTAATAATAAAGGAGGAGTTGGTAAAACAACATTCACTTATCATTTAGGATATTCATTAGAAACATTAGGTAAACGAGTTTTATTTGTAGATCTAGATCCCCAATGCAACTTGACTGCACATATATTTGATGACAATGAAATTAATCAATCTTGGGGGCCGGGTGGAAATAGTATTCATAAAGCTGTGGAACCAATTATTTCTGGAGCAGGAGATTTTAAAACCATTCCTCCACATAAAGTATCCAATAGAAATATATGGGTATTTATGGGCGATTTATTGTTAACCGATTTTGATGGAGAATTGTCAAGCGCTTGGACGCAAATATTAGCTGGGCAAGAAAGAGGTTTTAGAGTCACTTCGGCGATATATCGATTGATAAATGAATTTGCCACAAAAAATAATATTGACTACGTCTTGATTGACCTAGGTCCAAATTTAGGTTCATTAAATAGAGCCATACTTCTTGGTTGCGACAACTTTATAGTACCTATGATACCAGATTTATTTTCTCTTAGAGGTTCTCAAAATCTAGGAAGAGTTTTCGCAGATTGGATTAAAAATTATGAATTAGCAAAAGCAAGAATTGGTTCTGTACCGTTTAACATACAAAATGGTAAACCAATATTCTCCGGATATGTTCTACAGCAATTTAACGTTTATAGAAATAGGAAAACAAAAGCATACGCACACTGGGGTTCACAAATACCACATTACGTTCAACAATATGTTGTTAATCCATTAGTTGCAATTGACCCTAACTTAGCACTTAATTTGCAAAATTTCCAAGTTGCAGAGTTTAAGAATTATCACACTCTTCTTCCAATGGCTCAAGAATCTTTAAAACCAATTTTTGAACTAACTAGCCAAGATGGTGTTGTCGGTGGTCACTTCCAATATGTTGATGATTGTAAGGCAGAATTTCGACAAATTGGAAAAAAAATAATTACACTAATATAAAAATCACAATAATTCAATAGTTCTATTGAACCAACCAAAAAAGACCGTAACCACCAGCGCAGTTACGGTCTTTTTATTCTCTCCCCATCCCCTACCAAACAGTAATGCGTTCGCTTTCGGGTTTGTACATTTTGTCGCCGGGTTGTACGTTAAATGCTTTATAGAAAGGTGTAAAGTTCATCAATGGGCCGTTCACGCGCCATTTGGCCGGTGAGTGAGGGTTGGTGTTTACGTAGGTGCGCATATAGGCGTCTTTGGTTTTTACACGCCATATTCTGGCAATAGAAATAAAGAATCGCTGCTCAGGCGTAAACCCGTCTATTTTTTCACCACGCTTGTATTGCTCTGTCATTTTAAAGGCATCAAAAGCAATGGCTATTCCGGCAATGTCTGCCGTGTTTTCACCTACTGTCAGGGCGCCTTTTATATGTACCGAATCTAATACGGTATATTGGTTATACTGGTCTATTACCTGCTGGGTTCTGGCTTTAAACTTCTTGAAATCATCGGCTTTCCACCAGTTTTTCACATTACCTACTTTATCAAATTGCGCGCCCTGATCATCAAATGAATGGGTAATCTCATGACCAATCACCATGCCTATGCCACCGTAATTAAGGGCATCATCGGCATTCAAATCAAAGTATGGTGGTTGCAGAATACCTGCCGGAAACACAATTTCATTCAGCGGAGGGTTGTTGTAGGCCGTCACTGTCGGCGGAGTAGTGCCCCATTCGGTGCGGTCAACAGGTTTGCCCACTTTGGCTATTGAATAATTAAAATCGTTCTGACTGGTAGCCAGACGGTTTTCAAAGTAAGTAGCCCTGTTGATTTTTACAGAAGAGTAGTCTCTCCATTTATCCGGATAACCAATTTTCTCACTAAATGCATATAGTTTTTCTTTGGCCTTGGCTTTGGTAGAATCGCTCATCCAGTCCAGTTGGGTAATGCGGTTTTCAAAAGCCGTTTTCAGGTTATCTACCAACACACGCATACGTTTTTTGGCTTCTTCAGGGAAATACTTTTTTACATACAATTGTGCCAAGCCATGCCCAAGCGAGCGGTCAACAGCCTCTGTAATCTCTTCTCCGCGAGGCTTTTGCGTAGCCTGCCCCGACAACTTCTTCGAATATTCAAAAGATGCCTTTGAGAAAGGCTCACTCAGAAAATCCGCATAGGCCGTCAATGTTCTGGCTTTCAGGTAAGCTTTCCAGTCGTCTATTGACACAGAAGTCAACAATGCATTCAGGCGGTCATAGTAAGCCGGTTGCTGCACATTTAATGAGTCTATCTTCACACCCAATCCACTGAAATAAGTCGACCAGCCAATATTTGGTTGTTTTTTGGCGATATCTGCCACGGCCAGTTTGTTGTAATTGGCCTGCACGTTTCTACGCTCAATATTAGTTTTGTGCGATGCCGCCAGTTCTTTCTCAATGCCATATACGGCAGTAGCCATTTTAGCAGCAGCCGACGCCTCCGTGCCAGATAGCGTGAACAAGGTAGTTAGGTAGGCAATATAAGCCTTCTGGATGCCAATGGTTGAAGAATCGGTTCTGAAATAATAATCTCTTTCAGGTAAGCCGATACCGGTTTGTGCTAAATTGACAATGTTGATAGCGCTATTCTTGATGTCAGGCCCTACACGGAACCCGATAATAGAATAGTTGTTAAACTTTTGCTGTTCAACTACAAATTTCATCACCGAAGCCACATCTTTTATGCCGTCAATGCGTTTCAGAATAGGCTTTAGTGGCTCATACCCTCTTTTGTTGATAGTGGCGACGTCCATACCCGAGGCATAAAAATCACCTACTTTCTGTTCGATACTTCCTGCCGCATTTTTAGCAGCAGAAACACTGTCGAGAATGCCCTGCATACGGATACGCTGTGGAAAATTGAGGAACGAATAAGACCCCACCCCCGATTGCGTAGACGGAATCTCAACAGAATTATACCATTTGCCGTTGACATACATAAAGAAATCGTCGCCGGGTTTTACGGAAGGGTCAATGTCGGTAATATGTACTTTCTGTGCCAGCGAGGGCTGTAAATACCCCAAAGCCACCGCTAGGACTAAAGATAAAGAGAAGCGTTTTTTCATGTCTTATTTCAGGATGTTGAATAAAGATGTTTTATGATGGGAAAGTACGAAAAATGTTTTTGGAAGCAAAAAGTGAAATTACATTTTAGTGGTAGTTTTGATTTAAAAGCTGAATCGATTGATTAAACATAAATCATATTAAATCTTTTTTTTGAAGGCTATTTTTATAATTCAAGTATTTCTTTGCTGAAAAAAGCCTTCTTAACTCTTCGTTTGACAATTTTAAATAATTATCATGGCAGTAACAGCTTTCTTTTTTACATTCTTGTAATTTAAACTTGTCGTAATAACCTTTTTCAACTAAAAGATTTCTTAATATTTGCCTCATATTTTTAAAAATCTCAGAATTTTCAAAAATGTGAGGTCTATCTATATAAGCATAATCTAAGTAATCAAATAAAATCGATTGATTAGTATTACGGATAGTTACCATCATTTTCTGTTGTTCATATTTCTCCCATTTAACTCTTAATTCAGAAACATTTTGAAAGTATTTCAAATTATCAGAAAGATTAGGGGTATTTATCCAATACCAAGGGTTATTTTTTGTAATCCAAATTTCATAATCTTCTTTTAACAGAAATTCTATATTAAAGCAAAATAATACAGGTCCATAAAAATTTTGTCTTGGAAATTTTCCGTGAAGGTTAGTAGTATCCAAAAAAATATCGTCCCACACTCCAACCACTTTATCATCATTATCAGATGTTTGAGGAGTTTGATAAAATCCTTTTTTTTCAACCAACCCCCTTGATAAAAGCCCTCTTTGCTCTAAATAAGTCATTGTAGTTGAAACAGTATTAGCATGATATAAAAAAGTAATACCTTTTTCCCTAAAGAATTCATATAGTTCTTTGTTATTTAATCTCATTTTTAGTCAATTTTTTTTATGCATAACTACAAAAAATCCCAATAAATAATTCATTTGTACTTCTGATTTTTTCTAAACTATTTTGTTTTTTCTTAGAATTTCCAATATGTTTAAACTAAAACTAAGAGAAAGAATTGCGGAGGAACATGGGCACAAATAAAGTATTACGATCATGCTCATAATAAGTTACTTAAATTTACCCCAGGCAAATAACAAAACCCAAACCCCTTTTGAAAAAACTCATTAAAATACTCACCTGGTTTATTGTTGTGTTGGCAGTATTGGCTGTTAGCGTGTTCACTTTCAATGATAACCGCCCCCTAGAAGAGACCGACTATTATGCAACAACCAAAAAGAAGCTCAACGCACTCAAAATTGATGGCGGGTACGGGACAACCCTGAAAGGCGGGTGGAGTAAAGAAAATATTACGGCAAATGCTGAAACCTATATTGCAGGCTATGGCCTGCGCGACAGTCCGGCGTCGGCGGTGCATGATAGTATTTATGTGCGGTCTATTGTTTTAGACAACGGCCAACAAAAGGTAGCCATGATTACCATGGACCTCCTGATTGCGCCTCCGTTGGTGGCAGCACAGGTTATCTCTTCACTCGGTAAACTTGGTTTTGGCAGGGGGAATATTTATTTTGGGGCTACACATACCCACAGTAGTGCAGGTGGCTGGGCAGGTGGCCCCGGAGGCCGGGCAATGGCCGGACCAAAGAATGAGCAGATGATAAAAACCATTGCTGATGCAATAGTAAGAAGTGTAAAAAAGGCCGAAGCCAGTGCTTCTGAATGTAAAATCGGCTTTCAGAAATTCAACGCCGGTAACTATGTAAGTAACCGTTTGTTCGGAGAGACGGCCACCGAAGACCCCTGGCTGCGTGTGATGAAAATAGAAAAGGCCACTAAAGAATCGGCTTTGGTGCTTACGTATGCTGCCCATGCGACGGATATTCCGAAAGATGATAACCGGATAAGTGCCGACTACCCGGGTATGCTGGTTACCAGCCTTGAGCAATCGGGTGTATGCAATTTTGCTGCTTTTTTTGCCGGGGCAGTAGGCAGCATGAACCCCACAGATAATGGTGTGGAATCGTACCAAAAAGCTGAAATGATTGCATCTAATCTCGCCAATCTTGTTAAAGCTGGAACAAGCACGTTAAAAACAGATACTACCTCCCTTATACGAAGCGTTTATTTCCCACTGGCCTTGCGCGACCCTCAGTTGCGATTAAGCAAGCATATCCGTCTCCGCCCTTGGGTATTTAATTGGCTGATGGGAGAACAACAAGTAGGCATCAATGCCTTACGAATCGGCGATATGGTCTGGATAGGCACTCCCTGCGATTACTCAGGGATGCTATACAGCCCGTCAGACTTGGCAGCACAACAACTAGGCAAAGACTTGATAATTACCTCATTTAACGGCGGATACGTGGGCTATATAACCCCCGACGAGTATTACAACGAACCCAAAGCCGAAACTCAGGAAATGAACTGGTTCGGGCCGTATAATGGCCGGTATTTCAGAGAGGTGATAGATGGATTGGTGGCGGAGGTGGGGAGGTGAAATAAAAATCAAACCTACTATTTGTTTTTTAAATTCGCCAAAGAGGGAAACCTTATGAGAGATAAGTAATTAAATATCAGCGTATTACATAAAAAAACAACCCCGAAAACTGCCAATTTCTTGGAATTTCGGGGTTTTTG
>NZ_PKRS01000008.1:0-327393 GCF_002855535.1 Emticicia sp. TH156 | reverse complement strand
AACAAAGACTACGATACCTGAAAATAGAAAATCCAATCTTTTACAGACTGGATTTCCTAAGCATCTCATCTTTTTGATGCAATTATCAAGGATGGCCCAAAGAGTCCATCGATTTCTTAGCTGTTGATTCTCTAACTAACTTTTCAATGGTTTTCATAACCTCTTCATTTATTTTCTCCTGCTTAATGTCCTGTTTACTATTCTGAAAAATTGAATATAGAAAAATTAAAATGGAAAACAAAAATGAAACTACGCCCGCTATTCCTCCCCAATAACTTCCCTTAGCATCTTTTTCCTTCAATGAATCTAAACGCTCCTTGTCTTTTTTGGATTCCTTTATGTAGTTAGAATATGAACCATATTCATTTACAAACTCATAACCTGATGCGCATGGAGATATTTTATAGTCGAGTCCTGATTGTGAAGTTACGCTATGCGTTTTGAATAATTGCACTTCATCAATCTTACTTAGTATTATTAAGGCATTATGTCTTGAAAAATCAATTTCAGCTACTTTCAGGATATCAGAAACCCTTACTGTGTCATTCTGTTGAATATAAATATAATCTAATAATATATCTATGACTTTTGTTAAATCCATTTTTATTAGGTTTAAAAAAGAATTTAATAGAAGTACTATTACTTGGATGGAGGTGATGAAAGGAAAGTCAAATATTAAATAAATAATTCACTAAAGCAAAGTTCCTTATTTTAAGGAATAAATTATATAAATTAGTCCAATGTTAAACCCCAGGGTCTCTATGGTTTATAGTCGTCTTTCCAGCAATAAGATTATCAATATGTTGAACCGCAAGAGAAAACCTTTGTTCCCATGAACCACTTAATTCAACAAAGGGAATATCCTTATCTGATAGAACCTGCCGGTGATATAAATCTAATTCATTTCTTCTGTTAATATCGAGCCTAGTACCATCCTGAACATGCGGCACATCATTAACAAGATAAAAATACAGGCTAGCTTTGTTATTAGATAGAATCTCATTGCTTACTTGTAAATCTCTGCCAAAAATAAACCGGGAATACGACATGGTGATATGTATATCTGTATCCATAATAATTAATGGATGGTCTTCGGTCATTGCAATTCTAAGACTTTCTGAATGCTCACTGGCTACCGTCAGCAAATCATTATAAGTAAAACTGTTCGAGTCTGCAATTATATCCCGACCTGCTTCAAGCACTAAACTACAATTGTAGTACTTTGAAAGTTGTTCCGAAAGTGTGGTCTTGCCTACAGATTCGGTACCCAGTAAAGCTACTTTAATTGAGTAAAAGGGTTTCACGCTGGCGGTTAGAAAATTCCAGTTTGAAAACAAATTATTTCTTATTGCTGAAGCGGATATGGAAAATCCGAAACGATCAATATCAAACGGAATATGCTTTATATTCATGAAGCCGGCTACAAAATCTCCGTATGGTTCAGAAGTAATAACAATTGAGTATTCAGGAAAAAGCGTTTTTAACTGCTGTGCCCAAACTTTTGAAACCTCAAATGATGATTCTGATGTATTGGGCAGGTCATTTTCGCGATAATTGAACATCACAACTTCAAGCTTAGAAACATGTGCAAAGCTTTCTTTAATCCACCGCATTCGGATTTCACCCGGCAATTGTTCCTTGTCGCTGCAGCAAACTAAAATAGATAAGAAATCACATTTACTCAAGGCAAAGTGAATAAGTGCCTCATGCCCTTTATGAAAAGGTAAAAACTTCCCGAATAGAAATGCCTTAGTCATTGATCATTTTTACCATTATAGTAAAACAAAAAACCGTAACCACTTAAAAGAGTAATTACGATTCTTATACTTCCCAGCGAAAAATCTAAATTTCTGCACACTAATCAAATATTTCTTTTACCAGTTTGGTTAATTGGCCCTTGTTTATTGAGCTTTCTTCTGATTTATCATAGATAGTTACCAGATATATATCTGTAGCTTCAGTCGTTTGATTCACCAGATATGTGATTACCCTAAAACCTCCACTCTTCCCTCCGCCTCTGCTCTCTACTGCTAAACGGATTTTGTACAAACCCGCTCCTAAAGATTGCCCTTTGGTTGGTTTTTCTATTAGATGAGCAATCAGATTATCCATATCTGCTTCAAGAGAGCGAAACTTTTTGGCTAATCTTTTATAGCGTGCTTCAAAATGAGAAGTGACTATTACTTCATTCGCCATTTGCTAATTCCTTTTTAAAATCAGCAAATGTTTTACGAGGAAGTTTCCCTTCTTTTATCAATTTAATCTCCTTTAACCCTTCTTTCATGGCCTCTAATGGAACTCTGATATTTCCTTTAGCTTCATCTTCAATCAATTGCCTTACCTCTTGCTGGACTTTTTTAGGTAATGCCTTGTAAACTTCATAAAATCCTTCTGCAGCGCTCATGATATATGTTCAATTATCGGTAATTTCTAATGGAATTAATCACAATTTACAAAGAATACCAAACAAAAAAAAGAGGTCTAAATAATTGTTAAAATTATCTAAACCTCTTTAAAGTACCCAGAGCCGGAGTCGAACCGGCATGCCAGTGAAGGCATTGGTGTTTGAGACCAACGCGTCTACCGATTCCGCCATCTGGGCATGTACTACGGTATTAATTGAATTGGGACTGCAAAGGTATGAGTTAACAATTACAATTCAAAACCCAAGCAGAAAAAAAATTACTGATTGAGTGAGTTAGTGAATGAGTGATTATTTTTATTACTAATTGCCACAATGTACACTAATGCACTAGGCAACACGATTATTCGTCACAGGGGCGGCCGCTAATTGGCAATTCACGATTAAATCACTTATTCACCAACTCACTCATTCACTCAATTCTTAAATCCTCACTATCTCCGCGCCTATTGCGTTCAGGCGTTTGTCTATGAACTGATACCCACGGTCTATCTGTTCTATATTATCAATGATGCTCGTTCCTTCGGCAGACATCGCTGCAATCAGTAGCGATACCCCTGCACGTATATCAGGTGAGGTCATGCGGATACCTCTCAGCTGGTGCTCGCGATTCAGACCTATCACATTGGCACGGTGAGGGTCACAAAGAATAATCTGTGCGCCCATGTCAATCAGTTTATCAACAAAAAACAGTCGGCTTTCAAACATCTTCTGGTGTATCAGCACCGTTCCTTTGGCCTGAATGGCCGTTACCAGTACAATAGAAATCAGGTCGGGCGTGAAACCCGGCCATGGCGCATCATAAATGGTAAGAATAGAGCCATCAATCAAAGAACTTATCTCGTAATGTGTCTGTGCCGGAATATGAATATCATCTCCTCTGAACTCCATCTGAATGCCCAGTTTCCTGAACACATCCGGGATAATCCCCAGCTCAGGTATGCGGCAATTTTTGATCGTTATTTCAGATTGCGTCATGGCTGCCAGGCCAATAAAACTACCAATCTCAATCATATCCGGCAGCATGGTATGCTCACAGCCATGTAGTTCTTTTACGCCTTCAATGGTAAGCAGGTTGGATCCCACACCACTTATTTTGGCGCCCATGCTGTTTAGCATTTTGCTAAGCTGTTGCAGATAAGGCTCACAAGCGGCATTATAAATGGTTGTGGTGCCTTCGGTCATTACGGCAGCCATCAGCACATTGGCGGTTCCGGTTACCGAAATCTCGTCCATCCACACATAAGCTCCTTTCATTTTGCCACCCTCAACGGTATAGAACGCGTCGTTCGGGTCATAAATAAACTCGGCGCCCAGTTTCTGAAACCCCGTAAAGTGGGTATCCAGCGGCCGGCGGCCTATTTTATCACCACCCGGGCGTGGTGCCTTTCCTTTGCCAAAACGAGCCAGCATAGGCCCCAGAAGCATGATAGACCCACGCAAGGCAGAGGCCTTCTCCTTATACTCAGGGGTCTCGAAATAATCAAAGTTCACGTTATCAGCCTGAAAACGATACGAGCCCTCACCTACTTTTTCGCGGCGTACGCCCATGTCTTCCAGTAACTCCATGAGTTTGTTTACATCTCTGATAGCCGGAATATTATGGATGGTCACAGGTTCTTTGGTCATCAGCACAGCACATACAATCTGCAATGCCTCGTTTTTTGCCCCCTGCGGTATAATTTCTCCTTGTAGTTTTTTACCTCCTGTAATCTTGAAAGATGCCATATAGTAGAAATATCTTGCGTTCCGAAAGGTCTCCCCTTCTTCTATCTTCTTCGTTTGTTGTTATTGCTATTGTTGTTGTTATTGTTTTTATAGCCTCCGCCATTATTGAAATTCTTGTTGCGGTTATTGCGGTCGCCACGGTCGCGGTTATCGCGTGAGTGCCCCTGTGCCTGTTGGGGTTGCGGTATACGCTGGCGGCTACCATTACCATCTTTAGGCGACGACTCCATGAGCCCGTCACGCCTTAATTCATCAATTTCTCGCTGGAATCTAAAGCCAGACAACTCCAGAATCTGTTGCAGGCAATCTTCGGCTTCAATACTGTCTTTGTTCCAGGTCTGGTAAAAACCTTTCATCAGACGCACCATGTATGAAATAAAGGCCTTGCGGTCTTCAAAGTCTTCGGTTATCATGGCTTTCAGCACCAGTAGCTCCAGGTTGCGGCCATAAAAACGGTGTTTCAAAGGATGCTGGTTGTAAGGCACTGTCATGGGCCTTTTACCTAGTATTTCCTTTGGAGGGGGCGGGAACGGACTGTCGACATCAAGGTCAAAATTGGCTATGACGTAGAGGTCATCCCACAGTTTTTTAGAATAGTCAATGCCTTCACGCATGTTAGGGTGAATCTGACGCATCAACTCTATCAATATATGGGCATATTTAGTACGCTGGTCTTTGTCTGGCAGACTGACAATGTACTCGGTTAATTTCTGAATGTTACTTCCGTATTCTTTCACAATAATTAATGTAAATTGAGTGATACAAATCCCAGCAAAAGAGATTTCATAAAAAAGCAGATAATATTAAGGCTTTTCTACCATTAATAATGCTAATAGTCTAACATTATTGCAAAACATAGCAAAAGTAACAAAAATTAGCCGTTGGGTTAAATTTTTATCTATTTTTGAATAAAATTTCAATATCCGCTTTTGATGATTCTGAAAAAAATTGCCTGCTTACTGGTTATCTATGCTTTCCTGAGCGGTTGCAGTACCAAAATCACCCAGCAATATATTTCAAGGTCTCCGGGGCCTAAGCGCGAATTCCGGGCGGTATGGGTGGCCACCATCGATAACATCGACTGGCCTTCTCGTAAAGGGTTATCAACAAATGCACAGCAACAGGAGTTCAGAACCATGCTCGATAAACAGCAAAGCTACGGAATGAATGCCGTGCTGGTGCAGGTAAGAGCAGCCTCAGACGCGTTCTATGCCCAAAGTAAAGAGCCGTGGTCTGAATGGCTCACAGGCACACAAGGTAAAGCTCCGGCTCCGTTTTACGACCCAATGGCCTTTATGATTGAAGAAGCGCATCAGCGCAACATGGAGTTTCATGCCTGGCTGAATATGAACAGAGGCACCCACAAGGCATCTAAAAGCATTATTAAAGACCATATTACTATTACAAAGCCGGAATGGTTTCTGACTTATGACAAGCAGAAACTATTTAATCTGGGCATACCCGAAGTGAGGGCTTACATTACAAATGTGGTGCTGGATATTTTGCGGAATTATGAAGTAGACGGTATTCATTTCGATGATTATTTTTATCCGTACCCGGTAGCAAATGAAAAACTGAAAGACGAAACCACCTTTAAAAAGTACAGGGGGAGTTTTAAAAATATTGAAGACTGGCGGCGCAACAACGTTGATTTAACTGTTAAGTCTATCAGTGATGGTATAAGGGCAATTAAGCCCAAAGTAAAGTTTGGTATTAGTCCGTTTGGAGTATGGAGAAACGTATCTGCCGACGCCAGTGGTTCTGCAACTGCCGGAGGGCTGTCTTCTTATGACAATCTGTATGCCGATACTAAAAAGTGGATACAAAACGGGTGGATAGATTACATAGCCCCACAGGTATATTTTAGTTTTGAGTTTGGTAAGGTGCCCTACCAAAACCTGACAGACTGGTGGGCCAAAAATACGTTTGGAAGGCATTTGTATATTGGCCATGCAGTTTATCGTGTAAAAGCTGGCAGCAATGAAACAGGCTGGGAGAAAGCCGACCAGATTGCAAGGCAAATAAGGTATAACCGGGCAAAACCGCAGATTTCCGGCAGTATTTATTTTAGTGCCAAACCTTTGAGCAAGAATGAATTAGCGGTGGCCGATTCAGTCAGAAATCTTTATGCTTATCCGGCTCTACCCCCGACTATGCCCTGGAAAGACAACATACCACCCAACGCCCCTGAAAAACTGAAAGCTCAGAAAGCCAGCGACCTTGGCATATCTATAACCTGGGAATTACCCTCGGCAAAAGCAAAAGACAGCGACGAAATAAAGGCATTTGTTGTATATAGATTCAACAAAAATGAAAAAATAAATCTGGATAATCCGGCGAAAATTCTGGCAATTGTAAGAAACGAAGGCAAACCGGGCTATGTTGACCAAAATTATGAGTCGCGGAAATCATACGTATATGCAGTTACTGCACTTGATAGACTCAATAATGAGAGTGCCATCAGTAATGTTATAAGTGTTAAATAAATATTTATGAATGTCATAAAAAAACAGGCCTTTATCAGCACCATCTTCTCTTATGCAGGGGTATTGGTTGGCTTTATTTCCTGGTTTTTTGTTTTTCCTAATTTCTTTAAAAAAGAAGAAATAGGCTTGCTACAGGTATTACTTTCTTACATGTATGTAATGGTTCAGCTTTCTTCCTTGGGCTTTAATGCCGCAGGGAGCCGTTTTTTTGTTCGTTTCAGAGATGCCCAAAAAGGGCATAACGGGTTTTTGTTTCTGGGGCTTGCTGTTGGCATTACAGGTTTTCTTTTTTGCAGCATAGGCGTATATTTTCTGAAAGACTGGATGATTGCCCGTAAAGGTGAAAACAATCTTTTGGCCGACAATTTCTATTTTCTGTTACCCATTACATTTGCCACGCTGCTATTCAACTTGTTTGATAATTATGCCAAAAACCTGTATGAAACCGTAACGGGCACTTTCCTGTCGCAGTTTTTACAGCGCTTCCTGTTGCTGGCTTCATCGTTTCTGGTGGTTTTCCATGTGCTCGATTTCGCGCAATATATCTGGGTATGGGTACTGGCCTTTTCTTTTTATGTTATACCCATGATATGGAAGGCTTCAAAACTGGATGGGTTTTCATTAAAACCGGATTTTTCGCTCCTGACACTCCAGTTTATCAAACAGTTTGCCACCTACAGCATACTTACAATTCTGACGGGTTTTTCGTCGATGATTATCCTTTACATCGACAAAATTATGCTGGCAGAGATTTCAACCTTAGAGGAAACCGGTATTTACAGTACAGCCGCCTTCTTTGGTAGCGTAATGGGCATGTCTCTACTGGCACTCAATAAGGCCTCAGCACCTATTATTGTAGACTCTTTTGCAGCCAATGACCTGAAAAACATTGACACCATTTACCGCAAAAGCTGTACTACCTCGCTGATTGTGGGTTGTTGGATTTTTCTGGGTATTTACCTTAATATTGATAATTTGTTTGCGTTTTTGCCAGCAGGTTACGAAGAAGGAAAATGGGTAATAATTATTTTGAGTTTAGGTAAATTATTTGATCTGGCTACAGGATTAAACGGCACCATACTGACGCTTTCGCCTTACTATAAGTATGACACCTACATTATGATTAGCCTGATAGGGCTGACGGTATTTCTGAACTGGTTGCTGATTCCGATGTATGGCATTAACGGTGCTGCTTTTGCGCTGGCGTTATCTACTATTTATTATAACGCTGTACGTTATGCATTTGTATGGTGGAAACTGGGCATGCAACCCTTCACGATTGATATACCCAAAGTTTTGCTTATAATGATAGCAGCTGGTTTTGTTATAAGCCTGTTGCCAACATGGGAAGGAAATAAAATCAGAACAGTGATAGATATAGTGTATCGTTCGGCAGGTGTTACTTTACTTTATGGTGTAATTATTTATTGGAGCAAGGTTTCACCAGAGTTGAACGGAGCCATGACGAATCTGTGGAAAGCTATAGTGAAATTAGGAAAAAAATAAACCTCAGCTACCTCTCTCTAAAATTGAAAGAGCTAATTGAGGTTATTACTTGTTCTATTTCTTCTGCAAGGTATATATTTTGCCCGCGCTATAATCGAGTATATAAAGCTCTTTGGCGGCGTCTTCGCCAAAGGCAGAAACCGTACTTACGTTACTGAATTTGTCGCCACTTTCGGTTGCTTTTGAGCCGTCGTATTTCAGAGACCAGATTTTACCGCTCACATAATCGCCGAATACATACTTACCTGCCAGGTCTGGCAGTTTGGTGCCTCTGTAAACCACACCACCTGTTACCGACCGGCCGTCAGTACCCTGATTATACGCCCAGACAGGGGCTATCAGGTTAGCCTGATTACAATTGGCGCTGGCATCAAAGCAACGGTTGCCCTCTTTTATTTTCCAGCCATAATTACCTCCTTTGGTTACAATATCTATTTCTTCTACCTCATTCTGGCCTACATCTGCTACCCAAAGGTTATTATTGGTATGGTCAAAACTAAAGCGCCAGGGATTCCGCAAGCCATAAGCATAAATCTCTTCTCTGAAACCTTCACTATTGCCTTTATAAGGATTATCGCCCGGAATTGTATAGGTTCCGCTTTCGGAGGCTATAACATTAATACGCAGAATTTTACCTAGCAGATTCTTGCGGTTTTGTGCGTTGTTTTGCGGGTCTCCTCCACTACCGCCATCACCCGTGGCTATATATAAATAACCATCAGCGCCAAAGGCCAGCTTGCCTCCGTTATGGTTGGTATAGGGTTGGTCGAAAGTAAGTAATATTTTCTCACTTCCGGCATCTGCCGTCTGAGCACCCGAATTAACCTTAAAACGGGCAATAACCGTTTGCCGGGTGGGGGTATTACGCGTATAATTGACATAAAAATAGCCATTATTCTTAAAATCAGGGTGGAAGGCCAGGCCAAGTAAGCCCATTTCTCCTCCTGCATCTACCTTACTATCAATATCTAAAAATACATTGGCCTGTGCGGTTGATGTGGCATTATCAAATACCCGTATAACACCCCGTTGCTCTGCTACATACAATTTACTGGTGCCGTCTGAGGCGTGGGTAAGCTCAACAGGGTCGTCGAAAGTCAGATTCGGGAATGCAACCACAGCCTGGTATTCTCCGGCTGTGGGGTTGGGTGCAGAATCATCGGGTTTATTAATAGAATCAGAGGCTGACTCACAACTAAAACCCCAAAAAGCGCTTAAGGCCGTAACGAAGATGAACGTGCTTATTTTTTTCATATAAGTTCTGGATTTTTATGAATAAACGCGTCAGCCCTCCGAAATGATTTGAAAATTTGCAGAAACCACTAAAAAAATGGAACCAGCTATCAATTTAATTGCTCGAGCTCGGCAGAAAGGGCCTCCAATTCTTGCAAATCTTCTTTAAAACCAGCACTTTTAGGATTCTTGAATGCCCCCAGTTTAAAAGCCAAAAAATAAATGAGCAAGCAGATACCTACGGGGATGGCCGTATCTATCAGTGCAGCCTGTAGACTCATTTTCTCTAGTTTTTTAGGCAGAAACGACAGCACTGTAAAACAACCGGAAACCAACATGATTATACCAAACCAGCCTTCAAACTTTTTGTTCTTTTCATATTCCCTGATGACTTTTTTCAGAAAAGCGCCCAGAGTGGTGCTGTTCATGTCCGTTTCCAGAATCATCTGGCTCTTGTAGACGGTCCACAATGCCATCAGAATGCCAATTGCCAGAAAAGCGAACGGAGCAAACTGCATTGTATAAGTGAAATCGAAGGGGTTGCCTGTAAAAACAGCGCCGAGTATCACAAGTTCAAATACCAGTAGAAAAAAGAAAAACCTGTTTTCTCTTCTTATTTGTGCTACTCTTGACCTGGACCGCTCCCGAATTATACCTACCACCAGTTTTTCAGTAAGCAACTGAGAGGTTTGTAATTTAAGGTCATACGCCTGCCAGGCCGATTTTAATTCTTCCAGATTCATGTTCTTTTCGTTTGAATGATTTTTTCTAATTTAACTTTAATACGGTTCAGCCTTACCCCTACGTTTGAGTTCGTTATACCAATAATTTCGGCAATTTCATCGTAGCTTTTATCATCCAGATATAACATAATCAACGCCTTTTCGATTTCAGACAAGTGCTCAATGGCCTGCCTCAATACCCCGGCGTTATCATGATCTTCAATTGCCATGTCGGGTATCTGAAATTCTTTGTCTGACAGTGCCTTGCGCTCAGGCTTTCTGGTTTCTTTTCTGAAGTTTGAAATAGCTGTATTCAGCGCCACTCTGTACAGCCAGGTAGTGTGTCTCGATTCATTTCTGAAACCGGGGTAAGATGTCCATAACTGCAAAACAATTTCCTGAAAAAGGTCCTTTTTGTCGTCATCGTCATGGCAATACAAATTACATACTTTGTATATGAGGCCTCTGTTTGTATTAATCAAGCCGATAAATTCTTTTTCCATTGTCAGTTACATTGTTTAAACAATTAGTCGCGGGGCGGGTAAAAAACTTACATTAAAGCCGATATTTTTTCTATACAAAGGTTCTTTTGTTAAAGATATGGCAAAAAATCGCGTAATTCGCATCTGTTAATGACACATTTGCCCGAATAATACTTGAAAATTCTTTTAATAAATACCGACGACAGCATGGGCGGTGCCGCCATAGCCTGCCTGCGCTTACTCAGCCTTCTGAAAGAAGAAAAAGATATAAAAGCCGACCTGCTGGTGCAGCAAAAAAAAGGCAAAAGAGAAGACGTAACTGCTGTTGTAAATACCTTGCTTGCGCACAAAATGGCGTTTGCCCGTTTTGCCCTAGAGCGGCTTTACTTCAGACGACACGAAAAAAACAAAGAAGTACGCTTTGCCTTCTCGCCTGCCAATACAGGAATTGACATCTCACAACACCCGCTGGTGCAAGAGGCAGACATCATACACCTGCACTGGATTAATTTCGGATTTC
Organism: Emticicia sp. TH156; assembly: GCF_002855535.1. Classification (NCBI taxonomy): domain Bacteria; kingdom Pseudomonadati; phylum Bacteroidota; class Cytophagia; order Cytophagales; family Leadbetterellaceae; genus Emticicia; species Emticicia sp. TH156. The sequence continues at coordinate 316,294 of NZ_PKRS01000008.1, read as the reverse complement.
TGTCTGTTCAATCGCTTCAAAAACTCTTTGCACTTGGCAAGCCCATTGTCTGGACACTGCACGATATGTGGGCTTTTACAGGAGGCTGCCACCATAGTGGCAATTGTGAGAACTTTCAGCAGCACTGTGGCAATTGCCTTCCTTATTTGAAGAATCCAGCCAATGACGATTTATCTGCCAGGGTTTGGGAAAACAAATGCCGAATTTTTATAGACACTAGGCTACCGTCGGTTCAGATTGTAGCATGCAGCCAATGGCTGGCGGCCAGGGCACGTAAAAGCAGTTTGTTTAAAAAGCTCCCTGTTACCTCTATTCCCAATCCTTTAGATACGGCTGTTTTTTATCCAATCAATAAAGCAGAAGCACGGAATAAGCTGGGATTACCCATTGAGAAAAAACTGATTCTGTTTGCAGCGGCAAAAGTTACTGTCATCTGGAAAGGCTTCAGTTATTTCCAGGCAGCACTGGCATTGTTAAAAGAATCGGTTAGCCAGCCAGAAGCAATTGAATTAGTGATTCTGGGCGAGAGTGATGAGGAATTAAACAAAAGCCTGCCTTTTAAAACCCATGCACTGGGCAGAATAACCGACACTCAGAAAATAGCCTTGGTTTACTCTGCTGCTGATGTTTTCAGTATTCCGTCAATACAAGAGAACCTGCCCAATACCATTATGGAATCATTGGCCTGTGGCACGCCTGCGGTTGGCTTTGAGGTGGGAGGCATACCTGAAATGATAGAACATAAACAGACGGGATTTCTGGCTGCATATAAATCGGCAGATAGCCTGGCAGAGGGCATTAACTGGGTTTTATTTGAAGCCGATACGCAAACCCTTGCCAGTAACGCAAGAGAGAAAGTACTGGTAAATTACTCTCAGGAGGTAGTAAAGGAGCAATACCTGAAGGTTTATAAAAGGCTTTTTAATCAATAGCAGAGACAGAACCCAGACGCTTCACTTCATCATAGGCATCAACTACCATTGTTTGTAGTTTGCTGAATAAAGCTTGTGCGTTGTTTCTTTTCAGTTGCACTTCATCTATGGTTAATAAAGTAAGGAAACTTTTTATCTGAGCATCTATCTCTTTAGTTTCTTCAATCAGCCAGCTTGCATTGTGCAATAATGCCCAGGTATCGGCATCTTTACTACCACAAAACAACACACTTGCCCCAGCACAGATAGAACTAACCGCTTTTGACGGAACGGCAATATGTGTCCATTGCTGTAATAAACTAACCAGATGCACATCTATAAAATGTAACTGACTACGTGGCACACTTTTCAGGATGGTGATGCCCGCTCTGCCTCGGGCATAGGTCAATACCTTACCTGCTTTCTCGCCATAAACTGCCAGTATTAACTGGTGCTTTTGGCTATCAAAATTGTCGATAAACTTCAATAAAAACTCGTCCGAATGCGCTTGCCCCAGGTTTCCGCAATAACCGAAATATATCTTGCTGTCATCCTTTTTCCAATCTGGTATGGCGGGGTCATTTTGCTGATGAACCAGAACACCACAAGGCAGAATAGTGGTAGGAATAGACTGCTTGTAGCTGTCTCTTACAAAAGCGGCTTGGTTAGGCCCAAGCGCAATCAAATGCTGCGGAGCGACTTGATATGTTTTTTTGTAAATAAAGCGATATAGAAAATTAGACGGGCTGATCGTACCCGCTGCTGCAAAACCTTCAGGAAATAAATCCATCGACCATAAAACCCAGTTTTTCAAAAACAACGAGGCCCAGAAAGGCAATAAGGGTGGGCTGGTCATGACAATAATGCGGCCTCGTTTCATTTTACGGACTTTCAGTACCAGAAAAAGGCCATCCAATATACCTGAAATCAGTTTCAGTAAACCATTTTTACCTTCATAGATTGTTTTAACCGGATGCAGTATGCCTATCGGCTGGCGAACCTGTCCGCCACCATCGTAGGTGCGGTCAATATACACTATGTGTATTTCGGCCTGATACTTTTCAATCAGATATTTTGCCATATCCCAGGCAGACTCACCGGTTATGCCGGGATTAGGCGGATAATGACGATTGATGATGGTAATAACCGGAGATTCGATATCTGGCATTGCTGAAAGACAGTAGCTTAAACGCTTGCAAAGGTAGGCCAATAAACCAAAAAAAGAAACATTTACAGCCGCTACTCATCATCATTCTTATCAATGTATTTGTAGCCTCGCAGAATGTTGTAACGAAGCACTAAGCCAAAATTAAAACTGATACCGTTGGTCAGTTGCTGTGCGGTATCAATAGTTTGTTTGTTTATAGAGTAGTTAATCTCAGAATGAACCATGCCCTTGGCACCTATATTGCCCCTGGCAAAAACAACAATAGATAAAGTCTCTGAAACTCTGCCATGCAATTCAAGAAGAAGCTCTGCCTGTGCAACGGCTTTTTTACTTAAGAAGGCATCGCTCTTAAGCCTGAGTGTATCTGGTTTCTGGCCCGGGGCATTATTAGAAAGGCCCGCAAAGCCCCGGTTATCTATTAGCTTATTTTGGGCATCGGGCGACAGCAAAACGCCTGCGCCTACATGAATAGTTGCATTTTTGGTAATAGGATCAATTGTGAAAACCCTTCTTTTAAATCGTATGGGAATCGTATTTAAGCCTGAACCCATTTTATAAATATACGGAATTGAGCGTCCAGACCTGACAGATTGAATCAGATGAGTAGGGTTTTTGTAATAACCGGATTCAACAGACCAAACGTTGTTCATGTTATAACCCAATACAACACCCCAATACAAATCATTCCCCTTTTCTTTCCCTATCAGGCCATCCATGTTGTTAGTTAAGGTTGACCGATTGAGTTCAAGCCCGCCTTCAACGCCCAAATACAAATTGATTGATTTTCTCTCTAGGTTTGGATACACATTATTTTTTATGTCTTTTCGCTGGCTAGGCGCCTTGTAATAATCATCTTCTTCCTGGCAAAACACCGGAAACGTAACAATGAGGCAAATGAATACAAGTATAACTGATTTCATAATGAGTGGGAATGAGTTCAAATTTACAAAAAAACTAAGGTTTCAAAATCCTATTTTCAGGCAAATCATGTTAATGAAGTTTAACGTTTCCGAACTCAAAGACGCGAAAAGCTGCCAATTAGTTGTTAGGCCAAATAATATTTTTCATAACCGAAGAAAAAGTATAGTTATTTCAAGAAACTTTAGTATTCAGCAAAAGAATCGTGACAAAACCGCATGATGTTAGCGAAAAGAAAATCTATATTTGTCTTAATAAACTCGTCTGACCACAAAATTATCTAAGCGAAAAAATAATGGGTAATTTTACTCATTTGGCAGGCTTAATTCTCATTCACTAATATCAATGATGAAAACATTAGATACTTATGACTTCTCGGGCAAAAAAGCCCTTATTAGAGTTGACTTCAATGTTCCTCTGAACGAAAAATATGAAATCACAGACGACACCCGAATTACTGCAACCATACCCACTATTAAGAAGATTCTGAAAGATGGCGGTTCATGTATTCTGATGTCTCACCTGGGTCGCCCGAAAGACGGCCCAACAGAAAAGTATTCATTAAAACACCTGGTGAATCCGCTTTCGCTGATTCTGGGTCAGCAGGTAAAATTTGCCGACGACTGCATCGGAGAATCGGCGGTTGAGCTGGCCGCCAGTCTGCAACCGGGAGAAGTACTATTGCTCGAAAACCTGCGCTTCTACAAAGAGGAAGAAAAAGGTGATTTAGCCTTTGCAGAAAAACTTTCAAAATTGGGCAATGTATGGGTGAATGACGCCTTCGGTACTGCTCACCGTGCACATGCTTCTACGGCAGTTATTGGGCAGTTCTTTGCTGACCGTGTATGCGGTTATGTAATGCAGGCTGAAATTGACAATGCTCAGAAAATATTGGAACACGCCGAACGCCCCTTTACTGCCATTATGGGAGGTGCGAAAATCTCTGACAAAATTCTGATTATTGAGCGACTGCTTGATAAAGTAGATAACCTGATTATTGGTGGAGGTATGACCTATACATTTACTAAAGCTCAGGGGGGCGAGATCGGAAAATCGTTGCTGGAAGCAGACAAACAACCGCTGGCGCTTGAACTGATTGAAAAAGCTAAAGCCAAAGGTGTAAAACTGATTTTGCCTTTAGACAACCTGTGTGCAGATGATTTCTCGAACGATGCCAACAAACAAGTTGTAAAAACCGGTGCGATTCCTGCTGACTGGCAGGGACTGGATATCGGCCCTGAAACCATAGATTTGTTTTGCAGTATACTTGAGAAATCGAAAACCATTCTTTGGAACGGACCGATGGGAGTTTTTGAGTTCCCTAACTTTGCCAAAGGTACTAATTCCATTGCAGAGGCCGTAGTAAAAGCTACTGAAGAAAACGGAGCTTTCTCATTAATAGGTGGTGGAGATTCGGCATCGGCGGTAAACAACGCCGGTTACGGAGACCGCGTATCTTACGTATCTACAGGGGGTGGCGCACTTCTTGAATACATGGAAGGCAAAACGCTTCCGGGTGTTGCGGCACTTGAACAATAAATAATACAAAGCCCCTGCCGGATGGCCAGGGGCTTATTTTAGCATTCTTTTCTGAATAACCCTATTTTACCAAAGTTTAATATTTGTAAAATAGATACCGGCGGCAACAATTAGTGTGAGAATAACAGCGAGAACTACCTCGGCGTGTTTCACAGAAGATTCAGTTTTTGTAGTCTTTTGCATGGCACTTTGGAGTTTCCGGGATTTATTAATACTAATATAACGCAATATAATTAGCAAAAAAATACAACTATATAGTTTTTTTATCCAACGGTTGAGTTTTTTTAAAAACAACACATTCTTAATTATTCTTTTTTCTTAAAGCATTATCTTTGCGGCTTGTTTAAACATTAGCATAAGCCAATGCTATGTTAATGTAACAGTTCACTCATCCTTCATTCACAAAGATGTCAAAAGTAATTATTATTGGTGCCGGTGGAGTCGGCAGTGTAGTTGCGCACAAATGTGCAATGAACTCCCACGTTTTTACGGAAATTCTATTGGCGAGCAGAACCAAATCAAAATGTGATAAAATAGCTGCCGATATTGAAGAAATGCACGGCGTAAAAATACAAACCGCTCAGGTAGATGCAGACAACGTACCTGAACTGGTAACGTTAATTAAGCGTTTTGAACCCAAAATGGTTATAAACGTGGCGCTGCCGTATCAAGACCTTACCATTATGGATGCCTGCCTTGAAACTGGTGTTCATTACCTTGATACCGCCAACTACGAACCCAAAGACGTTGCCAAGTTTGAATACAGCTGGCAATGGGCATACCAGGACCGCTTCAAAGAGGCAGGCCTGATGGCTTTATTGGGTTGTGGATTTGACCCTGGCGTAACGCAGGTCTATACTGCCTATGCCAACAAGCACCATTTTGATGAAATGCATTACCTCGACATCATTGATTGTAATGCCGGCAACCACGGTAAAGCCTTTGCCACCAATTTTAACCCTGAAATCAATATCCGTGAAATTACGCAGAACGGCCGGTACTGGGAGAATGGCGAATGGGTGGAAATTCCGCCCATGTCAATCCATAAACCTATTGACTATCCTGAAATAGGGCCGAAAGAATCTTATGTTTTGTATCATGAAGAGCTGGAATCGTTGGTTAAGAATTTCCCGACTTTGAAACGTGCCAGATTCTGGATGACCTTCGGACAAGCCTACCTTACCCACCTTGAAGTGCTGCAAAACGTAGGTATGACCCGTATTGACCCCGTGAAGTTTAATGGTATTGATATTGTTCCGCTAGAGTTTCTGAAAGCCGTATTACCAGCGCCTGATACATTAGGAGAAAATTATACCGGACAAACCTCAATCGGTTGCCAGATTAAAGGTATAAAAGACGGCGAAGACAAAACCTACTACGTTTGGAATAACTGCGACCACGCCGAATGCTACAAAGAAGTGAAAGCACAGGCGGTTTCGTACACAACAGGTGTGCCTGCTATGATAGGCGCCATGTTAATGCTAACCAACCCTGAATGGCAAAAACCAGGTGTCTGGAACTGTGAAGAGTTGAATCCGGACCCTTTCATGGATCTGCTTAATACCCAGGGCTTACCCTGGCACGAAAGAATCAACATTGAATTGCCGCATGAATATTAATAAAACGGGCAAATAATCTTAAAATCCGCTAAGCAGTTAGCGGATTTTTTTCGTTTTAATAGTAAATTGCATTAACCAAACCCCGCTAACATGAAATTTGCTGCTTTTATATCTGTCTTTTTTTTCTGCATTACATTGGCTTCTGCTCAGGAGGCTAATGTTCAAGAGGCTATGGTCTATAACGCATTGCCCGGTGTTGATGGCACCCCTGGTAAAAACAGACTAGCCATGGGTACTTATGATTTAAGGTATGAAGGCGTTAAAGGGTCGAGGTATTTTCTGGAAGAATGGCTCAACGGACAGCTGGTTTTTGTAAAAGAGAATACGAAGGCGCCCAAAATGGTACCCCTTAAATATGACACCCATCGGAAGGAACTATTGTTTAAACGCACCGTAGGCGATTCTATAGTGGTTAATCCTGACCAAATTACTGGTTTTGTTATTAATGACACAAAAAACAATATCACCTACCCGTTTATAAAAGTTGATGGCCTGAGAACCGAAGGCGGAGTTGTACCAGTAACCTACCTGCTGGTTTTATATAAAAGCAAAACATCGTTATTGAAGCACGTAAGCAAAATGATGCAGAAAGCCAATTATCAGGGAGCTTACAGTGTAGACAGGCGTTATGATTCATATCTGGATAACTCTGAATATTATCTGAAAAAACCAGATGGCAACCTTACCCGCGTTAAACTTAAGAAAAACTCAGTTCTTAACGCACTTGAAGATAAAAAAGATGCCATTGAGGCATTTATAAAAAAGGAAGAGCTGGCGCTGAAATCTGAATACGAATTGGTAAGAATTATTGATTATTACAACAGTCTGTAACTCCTAAAGCCCTTATTTGATATATCCTTTTCCCGTATCTGCCTCAGCCGGGAAAAGGATTTTTTGTTTTTTGCTAACGCATCGCTCCTTATTGATTACTTCCTGAGGTAGTAAAAAACTTTTTAAAATAAATATTTAGATAATTATCTAAATATTTATTCATTTTTACTTGCAAGAAACTATTTTGTTTTTTAATGTTGCATTGCAGTTTTATCGACTGCAAAATGTTCAACTTAAACTTTACAAAAATGGCAACAATTGCAAGCCCTGCGACGCTCGACGAGATTGTGTTCGAGCATCGCAACAAAGATTACGGCGCATACGAGCTGCGCAAAACCTACACTTTAACTGTAAACCGTGCCATGTGGATTGGCATCACGCTTTTCAGCGGTCTTTTTGTTACTTCTTACATCTTTGCACGACAAAAAGACAAAGTAAAAGACCAGAAAGAAGTGATAATTAACCTTCAGGACTTAAAAGAGCCTGAGCAACCGCCGGTTGAACAGATACCTGAGCCTGAACCTCCAAAACCCATTGAACAGGTGCAGACAATCAAGTATCTGGTGCCGGAAGTGGTAGAAAACCCCGTTGTAGAAGAGGCACCTCCTACCCAGGATGAGATGGAAAAAGCAGTAATCAGTAATGTAACGACCCCAGGCGAAGAAACTGAAAGCATTGCAGAAACTCCACCGGCAGTGGCTCCGCCGGTCGAAACAAAAATTGCAGAGGTTGTAGAAGATAACACACCTTTTCTGCATGTTGAGGTACAGCCCTCATTTGTGGGCGGCAGCGGCGAAATGTATAAATTTTTAGGTAAAACCCTGAAGTATCCTTCTGCCGCGCAGCGTTCAGGCGTAGAAGGCAAGGTTTTTCTGAGTTTTATTGTAGAGCGTGATGGAAGCATTACAGATGTAAAAGTAGCCAAAAGCGTAGGTTTTGGCTGTGATGAAGAGGCAATAAGAGCAGTGAAGCTGATGCCGAAGTGGATTCCGGGAAAACAAAATGGCAGAAACGTGCGAGTGAACTATACCATACCTGTAATATTTAAACTTGAATAATACAATGAAAGAAAAACAAAAATCTCGCAGCCCACCCTGAATGGGTTCATTCCGATTTTGTCAAAAAATAAACTATTTGAGGTAATACAGGCCAGTCCGGGTGATTTTCATCCGGACTGCTTTTTTTCAAAGCTGTCAATTTTCTGTCAATACTGAAGGCAAGTGGCTGAATTGATAGGGTATATCTGTAAGAAAATAAGTAATTTTGCATTTCCCTTTGTTGTCAGTAAGCGTTGATAACATCACCAACAGAAAAATAAAAAATGGCCATAGATATCGCTAAAATTCCGTCGCCGAGTTATGTTTTAGAGGAAAAACTATTACGACGAAACCTTGAATTACTCAACCGTGTACAAACCGAATCCGGTGCGCAGATTATTCTGGCGTTAAAGGGTTTCTCTATGTATGCTACTTTTCCTACAGTTGCTAAATATCTCTCAGGTGCCACGGCCAGCTCACTGAACGAGGCTCGCCTGATAGTTGAAGAAATGGGGTGCCTGTCTCATACCTATGCCCCGGCCTATAAGCCAGATGAGTTTGCAGAAATGATGCGTTACAGCAGCCACATCACTTTCAACTCACTGAACCAGTGGCAGCAATTTAAACCACAGATTCAGCAATCACGCAGAAAAATATCATGTGGCCTGAGAATCAACCCTCAGTATGCCGAAGTATCGACAGAAATGTATAACCCGTGCATACCCGGTTCACGGTTGGGTATAACAAGAGAACTATTAGGAGAAAAATTGCCCGAGGGCATAGAAGGTCTGCACTCGCATACGCTCTGCGAAAACGATTCTTATACCCTTGAGCGTACGCTGGTACATATAGAAGAGAAGTTTGGTGATTTGTTGCACCAGATTAAATGGTTAAACTTAGGCGGCGGCCACCTGATGACACGTGAGGGCTATGACCATGCCCACCTGATTAAGCAAATTAAACGCCTGAGAGAAACCTATAATATTGAAGTAATCCTCGAGCCGGGCTCGGCTATCGGCTGGCAGACAGGTTATCTGGTATCAACTGTGCTGGATATCGTAGATGCCCAGGGCATTGATGTGGCCATATTGGATGTATCTTTTGCTGCCCACATGCCCGATACATTGGAGATGCCTTATAAACCACGTATTTGGGGTGCAACAGATGCCGTAGCAGGCAAACCGACTTACCGAATGGGTGGCATGACTTGCCTAGCTGGTGACTTTATGGGAGATTATTCTTTTGACCAACCACTGAAAATAGGCGACCGTGTAGTGTTTGATGATATGATTCATTACACTATGGTAAAAACCACTACCTTTAACGGTGTGGGCCTCCCTTCTATTGGTATCTGGAAAGAAAACGATGAGTTTCAGTTATTAAAGAAATTCGGCTTTAGGACTTATAAGGATAGGATATAAAGAAACAGGATAGGCTGCCGCCTATCCTGTTTCATAAATTACCTGATGTGCCTCATCAGGCTGAGGTATTTCCAGCTTTTCTATCATCTTCTCAAGTACATTAGCAGGTACTGCATGTTCACGGTTTCTATTCTGAACTACTAATTTTGAATATGGTACTTCCAGATAAATAAGTTTAACAGTAGCGCCATAAGTAACAAACAAATCTATCAACTGTTGGCGATTTTGACGCGTAATGTTTGTGGCGTTCCAGATAAAAGGCTGCTTCTTTCTCAAAAATACGCGTGCTTGCTCTTTTGCCAACTGAATTACCCGTCCGTTGTTTTCTTTATCAGTTGGACTGACTTTCATTTCTCTGCGGATATCATCTAAACTAATGACAGGTATGCCGTTCAGACATTTGCTTATATAAGTATCTTTCCCAGTTCCCGGTAATGCAGATAGTACAATCACTTCAAAGAAATTTTCCTTGTCTTGATAAGGTTCATAATCGGCACTTCGTGATTCTTTATTGAAGTATTCAAACTTTGCCAAATCAGATGGAAATGCTTTGGGCTTATCCCAACATTCTTTTTCAATACAAAACTCCCTAAATAGCTCTACTTTATAAAGTAAATCTTCTTTATCTGCACAAGTTCTTCCTAAAACATCGGCTTTTGCCAAAAGTGCTAACCATTGTAAGTTAACTTCCATGCTTGCTTGAAAGAGTGCTTTTTCTGGGTTTTCCTTTTCAAATATCCATAAGGGTAGTCCGTGATACCTCACAAGTTTGGCAACAGCTTCTCTTATAAAAAAAGGTGTCGCAATTTCCCGATAAAGTATTTGCCTCACAGTTCTTTCTCCTTTTTTTGCATGACCGCCAGAGGTAATACTACCATCCTGTTCAAGGACTGTCGTCGAACGTTTTTCAATATCATGCATCAAGGCAGATGCCCAAAGTATTTCCTGAGCTTGTTTATCAAGATTCGGAAACTCTTTTAATGCTGATAATTCTTCAATTACCATGCGCGTATGAATTTCCACGTCTCCTTCTGCATGAAAACGTACATCCTGAGGCACTCCCCTCATATCTCTTACCCATGAAAACGTTTCGAAGAGATGCTCCCACGTTTTGTTTTTAGTTAATTGCCACATGCTTCACCTCCTTTTTCATCAATCAAGGCTGCTCGTTTCCAGTCTCTCGTCCAATGCTCATCTGTCTTAACATGCCCTTTTCTTACGTATTTAATCACATTTTGCGCAAACCTGTCAACCGGGTATTCATCAATATTACGGCTTACAATTCCTTCAATTGTACATGGTTTTTGTGTTATTAAATCGTAAGAATCTAATACGCTAGGCTGTGCTGCGAGTGCCATTATATTTGCCTCAAAATCACTTTTTGAAACAGGCATATTTACCTTACCCAACTCAGGTACAATTGGCAGGTCGAATAATTGCGCTATGAATTGAGTTTCATCCCAAGAAAGCCAATAATCAGATTGGCGAATACCAAATACAAAGAAATGGGTAGGTAATTTTCGGTACTCAATTGAGTGAATAGCATAAAGATTTTCACCAAAAATCTCGTAATCGCCCAAATCGTTTTTAAGCAGTTCCCATTGCTGGCGAATCTGCCGCGTCCAGGGTGAGGTAGTAGGTGCACCATGTGAGCGTGCAAATACACCATAGCGATTCAGACAATTGTTTTCACCGTCCAGCTTTTCGGTATGCACAATATGCTGAATACTCTGAAAGTCTTCCCAATAATTTAAATTGATTCTATCGTCAGAAGTAGCACCCGGAGAAAATGGATAATGGTGCGTTCTTCCATATTTTCTTGAAATTTCCATTTTGTAATTCTATTTAAGTCTGAAACAATACAATAGCAGCCGGCTGATTATCAGCAAGTTGCATTTATTGGTTTTTGACTTGGCATTACATGGTCTTTCAAAAATTGGAGAGGTTTGTATTAATTTTTGTGTAAAGCTATAGATTATTTTTCAATTCATCTATAAATAGCGCCTTGCTATTTTATAATAGAAAAAGCCTTCCCCGCGAGAGAAAGGCCTTTAATTGCATATATCCTCCATGGATTACCAATCCGTGATACGCTATTATGCTTCAGCAACTACCTGAACAGCCACTTTGTGTTTCACTTCTTTATGAAGGTCAACCAGGGCGGTGTAGTCACCAACATTTTTGATGTCTTCCAAAGAAATCTTCTTACGGTCGATATCAAAACCTTTTTCTTTCAATGCATCTGCTACCTGCGTGTTAGTAACACGGCCAAAGATACGGCCACTTTCACCAACTTTCATCGGGATGGTAATTACCATATCACCGATAGCCTCAGCAATACCTAAAGCTTCAGTTTTAATTTTCTCAGCTTTATGAGCAACTTGTTTTAGATTTTCTGCTAAAACCTTGCGATTCGACGCAGTAGCCAATTGAGCAAAACCCTGCGGAATAAGATAGTTACGTGCATAACCTGGTTTTACAACAACCACGTCGTTTTTGTAACCAAGCCCTACTATATCTGTTTTTAATATTATTTCCATCTTTCTAAATTGTGAATGAGGTTTTTTAATTGAGTGATATTAGGATGAGTGATTGAGTGATTGAGTAGTTTATAAGTTTATTAACTAACTGATACTCAAAAAATATAATCACTAATTCTCTAAATCACTAATCACTAATTACTTCAATCCGTCTGCTACGAATGGTAATAGGGCCAGGTGTCTGGCACGTTTAATAGCTACCGAAACTTTGCGTTGGAATTTAAGGCTGTTGCCCGTCAGACGGCGAGGAAGGATTTTACCTTGCTCATTCACAAATTTCAACAAGAAATTCGGGTCTTTATAATCTACATATTTAATACCGGCTTTTTTGAAGCGGCAATATTTTTTACGAGCCGTATCTTTTCTGTCTACAGGATCGTTTACAAGTGACATGGTGTTATTTTTCATTATTCTGCTGCGGTTGTTGCTTCTGCATTTTCTTCTTTAGCAGGAGCAGATTCTACATTTTTCTTTCCAATTAGGCCTTTGCTACGGCGTTCGCTGTAGTCAACTGCATATTTGTCTAATTTCGTAGTCAAATAACGCATCACACGCTCATCACGTTTGTATTCGGTTTCCAGAGTTGCTACAATTTTTGCAGTAGCTTTAAATTGAACTAGCTGATAAAAGCCCGTGTTTTTGTGCTGAATGGTATAGGCCAGTTTACGAAGACCCCAATGCTCTTCATGAACTAACTCAGCACCGTTATCAGTCAATGTTTTTTTGAATTTTTCGACAGCTTCCTTTACCTGGGCTTCAGATAAAACGGGAGTTAAGATGAAAACTGTCTCATACTGATTTTGAAACATACTAAAACAGTGTTTAAATAATTATTAGTTTAATCCTCAAAAATGAGGGTGCAAAGGTAATAATATTTATAGATAATGAAAAGCCTGAGAAGAATATTTTTAAAATAAAAGCCTAAATACTAAGTAGATAGCAGGTTTATGTCTTAAATATTAAGCAATTACCCGCCGGGGTAAATCCTGCATTTGCCTGAAACTACCTGTATGGAAGTCTATTTCGAAACAAAATGTTTTCAGACCATTGGTAATTGCAATAAACCGGCATCTGAGTGTGTGGTTATAACGTGATGCCTGCTCAATAACTGACTGATTGATAGATACCTCCGGCGCTTTGCATTCAATAAGCAAAGAAGGCTGGCCGGTTTCATCAAAAATTACGATATCCGAACGCTTCTGTAGCTGGTTATATTTCAGGCCGCCTTCCAGCCGAATCAGGTTTTTAGAGTATTGGTACTGATTCAGCAACAAATGAACAAAGTGCTGCCTTACCCACTCTTCGGGTGTCAGAACGAGGTATTTTCGACGTATAACATCAAAAATGCAGATTTTTCCCTCAATTTCCTTAATTTTGTGTTCGAAAGGTGGCAGGTTAAGCTGTATCATCTTTAAATTAACTAACCGTTAAATTATTAAAGCCGCAATTCGGTTTTTAATAATTACTATAACTTTAAAGCAAAACTACATTTAATATGGAAAAAAAAGAAGAGATTGTAGCCAACTGGCTCCCCCGATACACCGGCACTGCCCTATCTGAGTTTAAACCCTATATTTTGCTGACTAATTTTCATAATTACGTTGATATGTTTGCCGAGATGTTCGGTGTGGAAGTAAAAGGGAAAGACAAACCGATGCAAACTGCATCATCCGGCCATATTACCATCATTAATTTCGGTATGGGTAGCGCTATGGCCGCTACAGTAATGGACCTCCTTTCGGCCATTCAGCCTAAAGCGGTGCTGTTTCTGGGTAAATGTGGCGGTTTAAAAAAATCAACTCAACTGGGTGATTTGATTCTGCCGATTGCCGCCATACGTGGAGAAGGTACCAGTAATGATTATGCGCGCCCTGAGATTCCGGCGCTGCCGTCGTTCCGCTTACAAAGGGCGGTGAGTTCTATGATAAAAAAACATGAACTGGATTACATGACAGGTACGGTTTACACAACTAACCGACGTGTGTGGGAACATGACACCGTATTTAAGGAGTACCTGCGCGAGATACGCGCTATGGCCATTGATATGGAAACCGCCACTATATTTATAGTGGGTTTTGTTAATTCTATTCCGCATGGCGCTTTGCTGCTTGTATCAGACAACCCCATGACCCCGGATGGTGTAAAGACGGAAGAAAGTGATAAAAAAGTAACCGGAAACTTTGTGCAAAAGCACCTGCAGATTGGCATTGACTCGCTGGAAGAACTTGCCAACTCAGGAGAATCAGTGAAACATTTGAGATTTGAGTAGGATTTTTTTCAAATAGATGTTTTTAAGATGCCGGATAATAAAAAAATCATTTCCAGCTATTTTATTTTCTAAAATTAGTGTTTGGATAATTCCATATAGCAAGTATTCCTTTTTAAAAAAATTTTCAATTAATGAAAAAGTTCATCGCATATTTTGATTACCTCGGATTTGCCCAATTCATAGAAAATAATGATCAAGAATATCAGAACAGGATAGTTAATAATATTTTCAGAGATATTGAGATGGCTTTGAGTAATAGAAAATTTAAGCCCTCTAAATATGGTGTAATTGCTGACCTAACTGATAATAAAATCAATTGTATTAATTTCTCTGATACTGTTGTCTTTTGGACTGACGACGATTCATTAGAGTCTTTGCAAAACATTTTAAAAGTTACTCATGCGTTTACATGGTTTTCAATTGATTATAGTTTTCCCTTGAGAGGGAGTTTAGTTTGTGGAGAATTAACTACAAATCATTTTCATCATACGAGCAATAATGGAGCAATTTATAACACAAATTCGGTTCACGGAAAAGGATTAGTATTAGCATATAGCAAAGCAGAAGCCCAAAATTGGGCAGGTGCTGTAATTGACGAATCAGTTATTGAACGGATAAAATTTTTAGGAGAAACTCCTATTGACGTTCTTGATGAATATGCTATTAAATATAAAGTTCCATATAAAGAGGATTTAAACTTAAATTTAGATGAAGAATTTGTTTTCAGATTATTTAAAAGTGGTAAAGGCAAAAATTCAACTACGGATGGTATGGGTGAATTTCTGAAAAATATGACTCAATCAGTAGTTGCAAATTTTGGTAGTCATAATAAAAACACTAATCATCCAAACGTTAAATCGAAAATTGAAAATACTGTCAGCTTTCTTAACTTTTTACATGATAGTTATTTACGCGAAGTTGACGAAAAGACTTCACTTGGTTAATTAAAATCTAAAGAAGAGACAAATTCCCATAAGTCCTATCCCATGTTGGTAAAAACGATAAACATAGTTTATCAAGACTTCTTTTTTTTTAGTGAATCCCTATCTCAGTAGGTCAAAGAAGAATTATTAATACATGCCACGCTTTCTCCACTGAATATAAGCTTGAAACAAGGATTTCCCCATCCCACTTCCGAACAATCGTCCCATTATCGGACACTTTTCTTTTCTCTATAAACACATAAACCACTCATTATCAGTTATTTATCAATTGGCACGCTGATTGAATGAATAATAATGTATTTGTTTCAAAAATGAACATTTACATAATACCTCAACACTCATACAAAATTATAAAAAGCTATGGACAAAGAACTCTCAGCAAACGAGGTCCGCAAACAGAAAAGTAAAAACTGGTTGATTGGTATAGTGGCAGTGGCTGCCGTTGCATTAATTGTCTGGTGGGTCAGAAACTCGCTGTCATCATCTGTCAGTAAATCAGAAATCAGAACCGCCGTTGCCGAAATGGGTGCCGTAGAAAATACGCTCACAGCCTCAGGAGAAGTGCAGCCTGAATTTGAGCAGGTTATTACCAGCCCTATCACTGCTGTGATTCAGCAGGTATTGCTCGATGCCGGAAGCAATGTAAAAGCCGGAGAAAAAATTCTTGAGCTGGACAAGGAAGCCACGCAACTGAATTTCGACAAAGAGAAAGACCAGCTAGACTTAAAGCGTAACAACATTGTAAAACTGCGCCTCGACCTCGACAAAAGTTTCTATGATCTGAAAATCTCTGATTCTATCAAGGCCATGAAAATTGCGAGCCTCAAAGCAGATGTTGAAAACGCCAAACGCCTGCAAAAAGCAGGTGGTGGGACCCGCGAAGCCATTGAAACGGCACAAATGAACCTCAGAATTGCCGAACTGGAGAAAAAACAACTGGAGAACGACATCAAAATTAAGCAGCAAACCATGCGTGCCGATTTGAAGGAATCGGAGCTGTCGGCGCAGATTCAGGAAAAACAACTGATGGAATACCAAAGTAAACTGCAAAAGGCCAATATCATAGCTACACGCCCCGGGGTACTTACTTACGTAAACAAGAATCTGGGTTCAAAGGTATCGGAAGGTGAAATTCTGGCTCGTCTGGCCGACTTGGGCAGCTTCAAAATCATCGGTGCTATTTCAGACAACTATGCCGATCAGGTAAAGATTGGTATGCCTGTGATAATCCGCATCAACAACACATTATTGAAAGGCAGCCTTACTAACATTCAGCCTTCAGTGCAAAATAATATCCTGAGCTTTGATGTAGCTCTGGACAGCAAAAGCACCGATATGCTTCGGCCTAAGCTGAAAGTTGAAGCCTATCTGGTTACAGAAGCTCAGCAAAATGTGGTTCGTATAACCAATGGCCCTGCTTTTAAAGGCGCAACAGTGCAGGATGTTTTCGTACTCAGAAAAGACGGCAAAGCCGAAAGAAGAACTGTTAAAATCGGCCTTAGCAATTTTGATTACGTAGAAATAAAAGAAGGAATAAAACCGGGTGAAACCGTAATTATCTCAGACCTGAGCGAATACAAAAACACCAAAGAGCTGGAAATAAAATAACAGGAGCTTTGCTTAACCAACCCAGTTTATGAAATACCTTATTTACATATTAAGCCTATATTTACTTATTGTCACCTACCCTTCCAAGGCACAGGGAGTTACAAAACTAACCCTTGAAGAGGTGGTAGAAATGGCCAAAAGCCAGTCAATCGCAGCAAGACAGGCCTCAACAACCAAAGAAACCAAGTTTTGGGAGTGGCGTACTTTCCAGTCTAACTACAAACCACAACTGGTGCTGAACGGTAAATTACCGGCCTTTACCCGCTCATTTACAGAGGTTATCCAGCCTGACGGAACCATACAGTTCCAACCGGTGCGCTACAACAATTCATCATTGAATTTGTCGTTGAGCCAGTCGGTAATGCAAACAGGCGGACAAATCTATGCTGCCACACAATTACAACGCTTCGATGATTTTGCCCGCAAGAACACCTTATATAATAGTACGCCCTTTGCTGTTGGGTATGAGCAACCCATTCTTAGATTTAATCCATTCAAATGGGACAAAAAGATTGAGCCGCTGAAATATGATGAGAGCCGCCGGGTATATACTGAATCGCTGGAGAAGATAGCCCTTAAATCAACTGAGTACTTCTTCAATCTGCTACTAGCTCAGGTAAACCTGCAGATAGCCGAAACTAACCAGAGCAACACACAAACCATTTTAAAAATAGCGAAAGAGAAGTTCGAAATCGGTAAAACCACCCGAAACGAGATTCTTCAATTACAACTAGAGTCGCTTAAAGCTCAAAAAGCCATAGCCACAGCCAAAAGGGACCTGGAAATTGCTACTTTAAATCTGAAAGCCTACATAGGCATGCAAACAGACAGTAAGTTGGAACTGATAGTACCTGCCACTATCTCAAACATTTCAATTCCGAATCAGCTGGCATTGGAACAAGCCTTCGAAAACCGTTCGGATGCCATTTCGTTCCGTCGTTTAATTCTGGAGGCTGACCGGGCAGTGGCCAAAGCCATAGGTGATAATGGTTTGAATATGACCTTAACGGCCAGTCTGGGTTTTTCAAACCGAGGGTTGACGATTCCCGATTTATATAATAAACCCCAAAGTCAGGAATCAATACAATTGCAACTCGACATTCCGATTCTTGATTGGGGGCGGTCGAAATCGAGAACCAAAACAGCAGAAGCACAAAAAAAACTGACAGAATATACTGTGGAGCAGGCCAAACAGACTTTCAGACAGGAGATTTACACCCAGGTAACACTTTTTGAGATGCTGAAAAACCAGCTGACACTTACAGCACAGGCAGATAGCATTGCCTCAGAAAAATACCAGATAGCACAAGACAGATATGTTTTGGGCAACCTGAGCATAACAGACCTAAGTATTGCTTTTCAGGAAAAAGATCAGGCCAAGCGTGACTACATTAACGCCCTGCAAGACTACTGGAAAACGCATTATGAACTGCGCTACCTGACACTTTATGATTTTGAAAAACAAAGAAAAATACAGCCGGAGTAATGGCGAATGAGTGAATGACGAATTAGCGAATGATTGTGAAACATAGTGTACCATGTGTACATAGTGGCAAAAATCGTTACCGCAACAGTCGTTTATTTATATTCACCAATTCATCCTCGGCAATTAAAAATTAAAATATTCGCTGATTCTGCATTCAATAATTAAAAATTAAACAGCTCATAAATTATGATTAAGTTAAAAAACATCGAAAAAGTTTATCGCACCAGTGCAATTGAAACCCTGGCCCTCAATGAAATTAATCTTGAGGTGGCCAAAGGAGAATTTCTTTCAATTATGGGTCCATCCGGCTGCGGTAAAAGTACCCTGCTCAATATTATGGGTCTGCTTGATGAACCTTCGAAAGGAGAAATCACCGTAGGCAATGAAGTTATCAATAATTTTTCTGACAAAAAACTGGCGCACTTCCGCAATCAGAAACTGGGTTTTATTTTTCAGAGTTACCACCTCATTAATGACCTGCCTGTAATTGACAACGTAGAATTGCCTTTGCTGTATCGCGCGTCATCAGCCAGCGAGCGCACCAGATTAGCCACCGAAGCTCTGCAAAAAGTAGGTTTGAGCAACCGCATGAAACACTACCCATCACAACTTTCCGGCGGACAAAAACAACGTGTAGCTATTGCCCGTGCTATTGTGGGTCGTCCTGAAATTATTCTGGCCGATGAACCTACCGGAAACCTGGATAGTGCCATGGGTAACGAAATCATGGACATACTCATCAACCTGAATAAAAACGAAGACACTACCATTGTGATGGTAACACACGATGAAAACATGGCCAAAAAGACTAATCGGCTGGTTCGCCTGTTTGATGGCACACAGGTAATGTAATCAATATTAACTCATAAAAAAGCAGCGACCCAATCAATCACTGCCCCATATAGATATGTTAAAAAATTATTTAAAAATAACATTTGCGGTACTGAGACGCCGGAAATTCTTCACTTTTATCAGCCTGTTCGGTATCAGTTTCACCTTACTGATACTGGTAGTCATTACGGCCTTTATAGACCACCTGATTTCTGCGGGCTACCCTGAATCAAAAAGAGACCGTACACTATATATCTCAAGAATGGTACAGCAGGATACCACTCAGCAAGGTATGCAGAGTTCGCCGGTGAGCCTCTACTTTATAAACAATTTTGTAAGAAAGATGACAACCCCTGAGATGGTAGCCTTCGGGAGTTTCCCGAATACCATAAATGCTTATGCAAGACAGAATAAAATAAAACTGATGTATAAGCATACCGATGCCAATTTCTGGAATGTGACTGATTTTGATTTCCTAGAAGGTAAACCCTATACGCAGCAGAACATAGATAATAATGATTACGTGATTGTAATTAATGATGACACGCGCGACAAATACTTTGGCAAGGGAGTATCGGTTGTCGGGAAAACGATGGAAGTAGATAACGTAAACTACCGTATTATTGGCGTGGTACGTGGCACGCCTGTTACGCGTATCTATGTGGCTTCAGACATTTACATGCCTTATAATACTAAAAAAGTAGATCAGACCAAGCAAAGCCTTAACGGTAGTTATCTGGTGTTTTTGCTGGCCAAAAGCAAAGAAGATTTTCCTGAAATAAAGGCAGAGTATCAGTCAATCATGAAGAAAGTGCCGCTTATAAGTACAGATAAATGGTTTAAACCCAACAAAGCCTCGTCAACTGCCGACACCTATGTGGGGTCATTCTTAGCTCAGTTTTTACATGCAGACGAGAACAAAAGCATCCAGTATTTTTATATAGTGCTTATGGGGTTTGCCTTGTTGTTTATGTCGTTACCGGCAATCAACCTGATTAATGTCAACATCAGCCGGATTCTGGAACGGGCGTCTGAAATCGGCATACGTAAGGCGTTTGGGGCATCTTCAAAAGTACTTACCTACCAGTTTATTATAGAAAACCTCATTCTTACCTTAATTGGTGGGCTAATAGCGCTTATTCTTTCAGTTGGTGTTATTTATTTTATTAATACCAGTGGCATGATTAACTACGCCGACCTGACCATTAACTGGAAAGTATTTCTGGTAGCCATTCTGGTAAGCCTGGCGTTTGGTTTGTTATCTGGTGTTTATCCAGCCTGGCGTATGTCAAGGCTACAGGTAGTAACAGCCTTACGAGGCGGCGAATGATACCCATTTTAAAAACATTAATACTATATAACTATGTTTAAGCACCTTTTTAAATTAATATGGAAGAAGAAAAAGAGCAACTTCCTGATGATGCTCGAAATCTTCATTTCCTTCCTGATATTGTTTGCGGTCTGGAGCCTTAGTTTTTACAACTATCGTAATTACTCAAAACCATCTGGCATTGACCACGAGAACGTATGGGCAGCTTTTATTGACTTTAATACTGAGAGCGATAGCCTGAAAACTATTTACAGAGATCTGATACGGCAAAAAATTAAAACATTTCCTGAAATAGAAGCGTTTTCGTTTTCATCCAGTAATCTACCATATAGTTTCAGTTCTTCAAATAATGTAATTAACTATAAGAATAACAGCACACTTACCGAGATGATGAATGTTGACCCAACTTATCCTGACGTGCTGAAAATGCCATTATCTGAGGGGCGTTGGTTTACCGAGGCAGATAAAGTAAATAAAATAAGGCCGGTAATTATTACACAGTATCTGAAAGAAAAATTATTTGGCAATGAAAATGCCCTCGGTAAAATTATTGGGAAAGATGATGGCCGGCGTCAGGTGGTAGGTGTGATTGGCCATTTTAAATTTGAAAATGATTTTCAGCCTGAATCTGCCTGCCTCATACAGCCACTTGAAGCATGGAATTCTGAAATGCTGATAAGAGTAAAACCGGGCACTTCAGTTGAAACAGAGGCCAAGCTTTCTAAAGAACTGGTGCAACTGGGCAAAGACTGGTCTGTTGAAATTCAGCACCTGGAAAACATGAAAGCCAACAAAAACCGCATTATCTGGATACCTATCCTGATACTACTGATAGTATGTGGCTTTCTGATTTTCAATGTTACACTTGGGCTTTTTGGCGTATTGTTTCAGACAATCAGCCGACGCAAACAGGAAATCGGCGTACGCCGCGCCATTGGTGCCACACAGAGTAACATCCTTTGGCATTTTGTAGGAGAAACCACCGTTATTACTTCTTTTGGTGTAATACTAGGCTTATTTTTTGCCGTCCAGTTTCCGATCCTGAATGTATTTGACATCGAAGCCCTGGTATATGTTACCGGCATTGTGCTGGCGGTTTTATCCATATACATTTTGGTTATTGTCTGTGCGTTGTTGCCTAGCAAGCAGGCCTCAGAGATTTATCCGGCCGTTGCGTTGCGGGAGGATTGATTTACTTACAGAGGGCATGCGATTATTGGCTATATTTGTAATTAAAATTCTAAAACCATTTTTGTAGAGACGTAATGAATTACGTCTTCAGAGGACTGAAATACACAAATCCATCTATTTTTTCAAAATACTATAAAATTGAATCTAATTGAATGGATAGGCCTCCAGAGACGTATCGCAATACGTCTCTACGAAAACATTGAAAAATGCTCTTAATCATTGACGATGACATTGCTGTTCGTACCTCTCTTTCTCTTTTGATGAAAAAAGAGGGCTTTGATGTTGTGGCTGTGGGTTCACAGCAGGAAGCGCTGGGGTTTCTGGAATTAGACTTGCCAGATCTTATAATACTGGATATGAATTTTTCTAACGATACTTCAGGGATTGACGGATTGGGCCTGTTATCGAAAATCAAGAAAATAAACAGTACTATTCCGGTTATACTGATTACTGGCTGGGCAACTATTGATTTGGCTGTGCGCGGCATGAAACTCGGTGCAAGCGACTTCATTAATAAACCCTGGCAAAACGCGCATCTGATGCAATCCATCAGAACCATTCTGGATTTATCGGAGAAAAAAACGCTTACACTTACCCGCAAAAAGTTGGATGCCCAGTATAATTTCAGCCAGTTGATTGGCGAGGATGCCGAATTTCTGAAGATACTTGAAACAATCGGAAGAGTTGCGTCAACTGATGCATCTGTGCTGATTATGGGCGAAAGCGGTACCGGAAAAGAACTGATTGCCGAGGCTATTCACCAGAACAGCCAAAGAAACAGAAAGCCTTTTGTGAAAGTTAATCTGGGTGGCATTTCTACCAGTTTGTTTGAATCTGAAATGTTTGGGCATGTGCGTGGCGCTTTTACCGATGCCCGCTTTGACCGTGCCGGCCGTTTTGAAATGGCCAACAAAGGAACCATTTTTTTAGATGAAATTGGCGACCTGGATATGAGCAGCCAGGTAAAATTGCTGCGTGTGCTACAAGACCGCACCTATGAGGTACTGGGCAACAGCCGTACCAAAACACTAGACGTACGGGTGGTTTGTGCTACCAATAAAAATCTGGAAGAAAATGTACAATCAGGCGGATTCAGAGAAGATTTACTTTACCGAATCAACCTCATTACTATTAATCTTCCACCTTTACGTAAAAGACCCGGCGATATTCCGCTGCTGGTTAACTTCTTTGTTCAGAATCTGCGGGAAATTTACAACCGACCTCAACTGAAAGTAACACCAGAGGCAATGAAGTGGCTGAAACAATTGCCATTGCCCGGCAATATCCGCCAGTTGAAAAACCTGGTAGAGCGTACTATTTTGGTAAGCCATCATGATACACTCAACGCCGCCGATTTTCAGGTGCAATGGCAGCCATCTGTAAAAAAAGCGGGTTCAAATACATTACCCGAAGTAGGTAGTATGACACTTGAAGAAATGGAAGTGCAAATGATAAAAAAAGCCATTGAATTTCATAAAGGCAAGGTAATGGCTGTTGCCAAGGCCCTGGGCTTGACCCGAAGCGCTTTATATCGTAGATTGGAGAAATATAATATCCCGCATGATGAAGATACGGACTAAGTTTATACTTTTTATGGTGGTCATTCATATTATTGTAATTGGCCTCTCTTTTTTCATATTCAAAAGCAATAAACTGCTGTTTATTTTCTCAGAGATTTTTATTCTGGTTTCAATCTATATTTCCTGGCAATTGTATCGTGACCTGATTGCGCCCATCCGTCTGCTTATGACAGGTGTAAATGCCATACGCGATAAAGATTTTAATGTAAAATTCTTAAAAGTAGGTAAGCTGGAAATGGACGAGCTGATTGATGTTTATAACGGCATGGTAGACCAACTCAGACAGGAACGCACCCGGCAGGAACAACAACATTATTTTCTTGAGAAACTGGTACAAACATCACCAACCGGTATTTTGATTCTGGACTTTGACGATAATATTGCCAACATAAACCCCAAGGTTGGTGAAATTTTAAATATGAATGCCCACCAGCTGGTGGGTAAATCTGTTTTTGACTTCGACCACCCACTTTTGCAGGCTATCAGCACCCTTAAAACCGGAGAGTCGCGCACGATAGCATTGAATGGTATACAAACTTATAAATGTCAAAAATCGCATTTTATTGACCGCGGCTTTCCGCGTTACTTTATCATGATTGAAGAGCTGACCGTTGAGATTCTTAATGCCGAAAAGAAAGCATACGGAAAGGTAATACGGATGATGGCGCATGAGGTAAACAACTCGATTGGTTCTGTCAATTCAATTCTTGATACCACCGTGCAGATGCAGGAACATGATTCTGAGCTAAAATATGCACTGGAAATTGCTATCCAGAGGAATAACCACCTGAACCATTTTATGCGGAATTTTGCAGATATGGTTCGTCTGCCAGAACCCCGGCCTGTTAAGTCAGATTTGAATGAACTGCTGCGAAACTCAAGCAGACTTATGGAATATAAAGCCTCACAATTGGGCATTCGGATTGAAGCACATCTTACCGAAATGCCTTTTTTTATTATGGCTGATGTGCATCAGTTAGAGCAGGTAATTATCAATATTATAAAAAATGCCATTGAGGCAATAGAACTACGTAAAAAAAAGAACCCCGATTGGCGGGAAAAAGGCCAGATTACTATTAGTAATACATACCACCCTAAACAGTTATTAATTGAAGACAACGGCTCAGGTATTTCTACAGACGCCGAGCAACAGATTTTCTCTCCGTTTTTCACGACTAAAGAAAACGGACAAGGCATAGGCCTTACACTGATTCGTGAAATACTGGTCAATCATGGGTTTCAGTATTCGCTCAAAACCAATCCAGACAGGCTGACAGTTTTCAGGATTGGCTTCTGAGGCCATAAAATTAATCCTTGTCAATTATATAAATTTGCTATTTTTGACCCGCTTTACAATAGTAGATGACCGGGTCTATTGACAGGTTTTACCTAAAACTAACACACATGAGAAAATTCATTATTCTGTGCCTGCTTGCAGGCATGGCAATGGCACAAACCCCAAAGCCTTTTGGCGCTACCCCAACGGCCGACCAACTTAAATGGCACAATTTACAATATTATGCCTTTGTACATTTTGGACCCAACTCTTTTACCGACAAAGAATGGGGAGATGGCAAAGAGAAAGAAGACGTTTTTAACCCTACCCAGCTTGATTGCCGCCAATGGGCCAGAATCTGCAAAGCCGCAGGTATGAAAGGCATTATTATTACCGCTAAACATCATGATGGCTTTGCGTTGTACCCCAGCAAATATTCAACACATACAGTGAGAGAGTCTCCCTGGAAAAACGGTAAAGGAGATGTGCTGAAAGAACTATCGGCTGCTTGTAAAGAATATGGATTGAAAATGGGAATTTACATTTCTCCGTGGGACAGAAACCACCCTACCTACGGAACCCCGGAATACAACCAGGTATATGTAAATATGCTGAAAGAAATTACGACCCAATACGGCGACTTGTTTGAAGTATGGTTTGATGGCGCTAATGGCGAAGGCCCTAATGGCAAAAAACAGGTGTATGATTTCCCTTTGTTTAACAAAACCGTGAAAACCTATCAGCCACACGCATTAATTTTCAGCGATGCCGGCCCTGATATCCGCTGGGTGGGCAATGAAAGCGGCTTTGCCGGCGAAACCTGCTGGAGTACCATCAATGGCGCAGCGTTGTTTCCTGCCTACGACAAGCCCAAACACCTGAACGTGGGCGATGCCAATGGCACGCACTGGATTCCGGCTGAATGCGATGTATCTATACGCCCGGGTTGGTTCTATCATAAAAACGAAGACGATAAAGTAAAGACTCCTCAGGCATTGATGGACATCTGGAATAAATCTGTAGGCAGAGGCGCCAACTTATTGCTGAATATTCCGGTTGATAACCGGGGGCTGGTTCATGAAAATGATGCAAAAGCCTTGCTGGAATTTAAGAAATTACGCGATGAGTATTTCAGTAAAAATCTGTTAAAGAAAGGTACTTTTACAAAAAAAACGGGTGCTGACAGTTATGATATTTCATTGAACAAGGCACAAACTTTTAACTGTCTGGTTGTGCAGGAAGATATCCGTTACGGACAACGAATCAACGAATTTGCAGTACAGGTAAAAGAAAACAATGAATGGAAAACAGTTGCAACTGCCACTACAATCGGGCATAAACGCATTGTGTATTTCCCAAGAGTTAAAAGCAAAGATGTTCGCATAGCTATTCAAGGCACGCTAGCCAAGCCAATAATTGCTAACGTGGAGTTATATGATACACCTGCCAATTAAGTTGATATTTAGCTGCAAAACAAAATCCCTTCCGTATGCCAGAAGGGATTTTTTGTATCATTTCCACTCACAATCTTGTTCCAACCATTCATAGCCGGGTTCAATAGGAGCTCCTTCCGGTGCCGCAAGTGCATTTGATGAAATAGTGGCCTCAGGATTATCCTCAAACTGTTTAATTTTCAGTAAGGTTAATCTGGCAAAACCTGCACCGTCAACATTATTGCTTTTTAACCAGCTTTGTATATCGTCAATGGCTCCGTAAGCATTGGCTCGTGCTTCCATGGCAGCATTTTTGTTATTAGCCAGCATCATCAGTTGATCTAAAAACAACATGGCAACCATTCGGTCTATTTGGGCATAATAACTGTTGTTTCTAAACATCTCAGGCTTTTTCCAAAGTTTCTGAACCATAATAGACGAAACCTCAGCCAGGGTAGGTAAATCACCTTTCATTATTTTCTGGCTAACCAGTCTTGCGCTACGCTCAGGATTCAGAATCAGCCTCAGGGTCATTCCGGCTGATGCTTCTGCCGGGGCAAGGGGGTCAAAACCTAAACCGGTATGGCGTTTAAAAGTTTCTCTCGGGTTGGCGTTATATCTGAATGCTCTTGGAGGAATCATTTTCAGTATATGATCAGGCACAGCCAGAAACTCAGGCGTAAGTGTTAGCATTAAAGTATTAAATGCTTCACGTTGTTTGGTTGCAGGCACCGGCTCATAAATAACCTGCCCGTCTCCGCGCAATGCAAAATTATAGTCAGCACCGCCCAGTACTTTGGCTGCCGCCTCTGTTTGATAACGATGAAACATATACATTGGTACCAAAACCTCTTCAATGTTAGCCATCGGGGTATTTGCTCTGATTTTTTTATCGGTAAACTCCCTTAAAGCAATTCTGCGTAAGTCCATCACACGCTTCAATTCCGTTACGGCATCTCCGCCGTTATCCCATAAATGTGCATAAGGGCTTACTGAGCCTTCCGGGCGGGCGTCCTGGTCGGTCAAAAATCTCAGGCCTTTTCTCAGAGTATTCTGGACAATCTTTTCTAATTCCGCCTTCTCATCTGCATTATCAGGAAAATCCTGGTATCCCCAGATAATAGAGGCTTTGTCGTACTCACCAATTCCCATAGCATAAGCGCGTGAGAGATCGAATTTTCCGTTAGAGTAACTGACCAGCGGGTGTGGATAATCCATTACAGAGGCGCGCCCGTTAATGCTTGAAATATAGTTATGTGGTAGCCCTAAAGTATGGCCTACTTCATGCGCCGCCAATTGCTTCAGCCTGTCGATTGACATCTGGGTGATTTCCTTTACTTTCGTTGTGTCTGTTTCATAGTTGCCCAGAAAACCCTGTGCAATCAGAAAATCCTGACGAACACGCAGTGAACCTAAAGTTACTTTACCTTTCAGAATCTCGCCAGTGCGGGGGTCAATTACACTGGCGCCATAAGACCAGCCCCTGGTGCTGCGATGCACCCATTGAATAATGTTGTATCTGATATCCATAGGGTCGGCATCGGCAGGAAGCAATTTTACCTGAAAAGCATTCTTGTATCCTGCGGCTTCAAATGCCTGGTTCCACCAGGCGGTTCCTTCCATGAGGGCAGAACGGATAGGCTCCGGAGCGCCAGGGTCCATGTAATACACAATAGGTTTTACAGGCTCGCTTACCATTGAGGTAGGGTCTTTTTTCTGCAAACGGTGGCGTGAAATGTATTTTTTAACAATGGGTTCGCTGATAGGTGTGGCGTAATCAAAGAACTGAATCCCCCCATATCCAATCCGTGGGTCAAATTCTCTTGGTGTAAAAGCTCTGCTTTTTTTATCTGCTTCCAAATCAGGCAGCGCCACAAAAGAGTGGTGCTGATGCATGGTTACAATAGTAGGGGTAGGCACAACCTCCCGCAGATAAGGGCCTGCGTTGTCGCCGGTTAAAGTTATGATAGCCTCAAACTCTGAATTGAGCGGAAAGTTTCTCGTATTAGGTAAATAAATAGCACTACGGGTAGCATCAAGGCGGAAAGTACCCTGTTTGGTGTTTGAAATGTCGCGGATGGCACCTACTGCATCCTGAATCAGGAACGGCGTTAAATCAACCAGTACTCTGCCATTGCTTTCCGCTCTAATTTCAAACCCGAAGTGTATTGATTTAGCAAATGATTGTTCTACTGCCTGCTTCTCCAATGGGTCTTCTGATATGGCTCTGTAGGCATAGTTGGGTTCAACCATCAGCACTTTGTTACCGGCTCTCTGAAACTTTATGACGTGCTCTTCTCCGAGTCGTCCACGGTCTAAGCCAATATCGTTAGACCCTATCCCCTGAGCCAATGATGGATAATAAAGCAGCTCTGAATTGAAATGCGCTATTTCAAGATATACTCTGCCGTCTTTGGCATTCCAGTAATAATTAAGGAAGCCCTCTTTTTTATCCATGCCTGTTGTGAAACTCTCGATTGATTTCACATCCTGAGCCATTACGTATGCACTGCAAATCAGAAAAACCAGTGTTTGGATGAAGCGTTTTTTCATGGAAAGGTGATTTTTGTTTCTGGTTATGTTTATTGAGGTTTTTGGATATTTATTGATAGAATACCGACTTCGGTCGGTATGAATAAAATTGTAACCTTTGTTTTGATTTCAGAGCACGGTGAATGAATTCACCGACTAAGCAAACAAAGGAACATTTATATATCATAACCTTTGTTTTGATAGTCGCCCAATTCATTGGGTGTGTAAATTTCCTTTATTCGCGATAACAGCCAATGAAGTGGGTCGCCACCCCGGTCGCTGGCTATCAAAACAAATGAATATTTATATTTTTTAAATCGACCGAGCGGCGGCCGCTAAAGTCGATTCATTCATTTATACGTCTTCTCCCCCGCCCTTACTTCTGCATTAATTTTGTTTTCTTTAGGCGGTATGGGGCAAATGAAGCTTTCGTTGTAGGCACAGTAAAAATTATGGGCATTGTTAAAATCTATTTCAATCTTGCTGCCCACCAGTGCATCTTTCGGGATATTGATATACCGGCCGCCACCATAAGTTTCTTTACCATTGGTTTTGTCCCTAAAGGGCAGCATAAATGTAGTTTCCTCATCAAAAACACTTAGGGTATAGGTAGTACCCTCAATTTCAAGGGTAGCTTCTCCGGCTTTTTTTATTTCGCTTTGTGTGCTGTCGGTCATCAGAATCATCCGCTCTCCGCTATCATTAGTTGCTTTAAAATCAGCCTCGAATTTATATTTCGCATCAGGCTCGAAGTATTTG
Source organism: Emticicia sp. TH156 (assembly GCF_002855535.1). Classification (NCBI taxonomy): domain Bacteria; kingdom Pseudomonadati; phylum Bacteroidota; class Cytophagia; order Cytophagales; family Leadbetterellaceae; genus Emticicia; species Emticicia sp. TH156. The sequence goes on along the minus strand of NZ_PKRS01000008.1, from coordinate 287,071 downwards.
AATCCGGTAAAGTTGGTAAGATTAGCCACCGGAGAATTCTTTTCTTTAAAGACATCTTTTTGATAGGCTTCTCTTTTTTCGTTGATGCGCCCGGCATAATCTTCTGAGCTACTTAAAGAGTAAAACAGGATGCCAATCACTGCAAACACGATAATTAAAAGTACTACTTTGTTTTTAAGCATAGTCTGATTATGATTGTGGATAAACGTCGGCTAATATACTTAAATAAGAACTTTTATTCGCTATTCTTAGTTGAAATATCGTAATTCGCAGACGAAAACCTTAATAATTGTTACATGTTTACAGGAATCGTAGAGTCAATGGGGCGCCTTGTTGCCATTGAGCCAGATGGCACAAATTTAACCTTTACATTTGAATCTGACATAGCAAAGGAGCTAAAAATAGACCAGAGCTTATCGCATAACGGCGTTTGCCTTACGGTAGTAGAGGTACTTACCGATATGACGGATGCTAAAGACAATAATCAAACTCATACAGCGGTAAGGTATAAAGTAACTGCCATTGATGAAACCTTGAAAAAAACTAATCTAGGCAATTTAGCGATAGGCGATAAAGTAAACCTTGAACGTTGCATGCCAGCCAATGGCCGTTTTGATGGTCATATAGTGCAAGGGCACGTAGACCAGACAGGCGTCTGCACAGCTCTGGAAGACCAGAACGGAAGCTGGCTTATATCATTTGAATATGATGCTTCAACTAATAATATAACTGTTGAAAAGGGCTCTATTTGTGTAAATGGCGTAAGTCTGACAGTGGTTAATTCAAAAGATAATGGATTTAGTGTTGCTATTATTCCATTCACCTGGGAACACACCAATTTCCATCAATTGACCGTTGGTAAGTTGGTGAACCTTGAGTTTGATATACTTGGCAAATACATGCAACGCATTCTTCAAAAAAGATAAAGCCCTAGCAGGAAACTGCTAAGGCTTTTAATATAGCTGTAAGGCCTAATTTTTTATTCGAACGATTGGAACGGGCGAAGTGTTGAGCCTGTGTAAATCTGACGCGGACGGCCAATAGGCTCTTTGTTCGCTCTCATTTCTTTCCATTGCGCAATCCAGCCGGGTAGGCGTCCTAATGCAAACATGACAGTAAACATATTGGTAGGAATACCCAAGGCACGGTAAATAATACCCGAGTAGAAATCAACGTTCGGATACAGTTTTCTTGCAATGAAGTAATCGTCATGCAGAGCTGCTTCCTCAAGACCTTTGGCAATTTCAAGTACAGGGTCATTCACACCCAATTTACCTAAAATATCATCTGCCGCTTTTTTAATGATTTTGGCACGAGGGTCAAAGTTTTTATAAACTCTGTGGCCAAAGCCCATCAGACGGAAACCAGAGTTTTTATCTTTAGCTTTATTTACAAATTTATTTACATCTCCGCCATCAGCCTTGATATCTTCCAACATCTCAATTACTTCCTGATTTGCACCACCATGAAGTGGCCCCCAAAGAGCTGATATACCGGCTGAAATAGAAGAATAAATGTTGGCTTTTGAAGAACCTACCAGGCGAACCGTTGATGTTGAGCAGTTTTGCTCGTGGTCTGCATGAAGAATCAATAATTTATTTAATGCTGCCGAAACCACAGGGTCAACCGAATACTCTTCAACCGGCAGTGAAAACATCATGTGTAAAAAATTAGAACAATAATCTAATGAGTTTTTTGGATAATTAATTGGGTGGCCGTTTGATTTCTTATAGCACCAGGTAGCCAGCGTAGGGAACTTAGCCAATAAACGAATGATGTGGGTATCGGTATGATCCGGCGATTTGTCATCATACGAATCAGGGTAAAATCCACTCATGGCACTTATCAAAGACGACATCACACCCATTGGATGCGCATTCACCGGAAATCCGTCAAAAATGCGACGCATATCTTCGTTAACCAGTGTGTGTCTGCGGATATCGTTATCAAACTTATTGTATTGCTCTTTGGTTGGTAATTCACCGTAGATAAGCAAATAAGCTACACTTAAGAAATTGGCTTTCTCAGCCAGGTCTTCTATGGCATAGCCACGGTAGCGCAGTATTCCTTCTTCGCCATCTAAGAAAGTAATGGCACTTTTAGTAGCCCCAGTATTTTTATAGCCGCTATCGATTGTTATGTAACCTGTTTCATCACGGAGCTTAGCAATATCAATTGCTTTCTCTCCTTCCGAACCTTCTATGGTAGGGTATTGGTATGACTTACCGTCAAGTATTAATTCTGCTGTACCAGCCATAAAAACATTTAGATTATTTTGTGGTTATCAATTTTATTGATGAATTATTTCGCAAATTCAGTTGCAATAATAACAAAAAAAGCGTAAAAATATCCATATACAGATAAATATTTGTTAAAGCAACTAAAATTTAACATGACCCGTAAAAACAGGGTAGCGAAACTTATAATTCTTTAACTTTATAACCCCTCTGTAACCAAAAAAGTTTGTAAAAGCATAAAAACATGCAAAAACTTAAAGGAAATTTAATACTTAATAAGCAGTTATTATAGTGCGCGAAAACACAAAGATAATGCTGAAACCCCACCTAAAAAGCATTATTCTATAAAAATGATTAAATTTTTCTTTGTACTTACGAAACAACAATAATCAGCATCTTAATGCTGTATATACCCGCTCATTTTTACAATTGAAATGCTGCACTTTAAACCAGCAACAGACGAAAGCCCGGGTTTCGCCGGGCCTTCGTCTGTCAGAATCCAATCCTTCCTTTTACTTTTTTGCGGTCTCCCTTGGCCAGATACTCCTGCATATCGGTCAGTTCTTTTTCAAAGCCACCACTTAAAATCGGAAACCGGCACCAGCTACGGGGGTCAAGGTTGTGGGTATCCAGATGAAACCCCGGCGCGTAGCGTTCGCGCTTCCATTGGTTCCGGCTCCAGAGCCTGAAAAACCGCTCTACCCATCCGGCAAGTGTATCCCTGTCGAAACGGTCAGCAAATTGTGCTTCCATAAACAAAAGGCACTCCAAAGGAGGCTTTTTATCTCTGATGGCCACCTTCTCTATTTCATTCAGCACCTCATAAGGCATCAGGTCCTTTTCATCAGTCTGCTTTTTATCAAGTGGGCGAAGTTCAGCTGTCGGCTGCAGGTTATTTACTTTATTAAGTCCCTCAATTCTGATGTGCCTGCCTTTTACGTCACATCCCACGGTTTCCAGCCATACCAGCCAGCCTCTTAACCAGAATTTTTCAATGCCTGATATAGGGTTGATACTTCCGGCAGTGTCGCCATCCATCGTACAATAGCCGACCGCTACCTCTGAACGATTAGACGTAGCCAGTAATAAATGATTATTTAAATTAGCCAGCAACCACACACCCGGAGCCCTAACCCGGGCCTGAATATTCTGTAAGGCCAGATCATCCGTTTCCCATGAAAGATTCCTGCCAATCTGCTCCTCAATCATGCCCGTATAAGCGTCAACCAAGCCATTGATATTGACATTATAAAAAGTAGCGCCAATTGAATTGGCCAGACTCTCGGCCGACGTAAAAGTATCTGTTGAACTGTTTTCGGTACCCTGATAAATACTGTGTATCAGCTCTTTGGTTACCTCTTCTACGGTTGTGCAAGGCTGTATCTTTTTAATATACGAAAGTTTCTTTTTGAAGGCATCCAGACCGATGCTTTCGTCGGCCAGGCGAATCATTAAGCCACACAATGCCACGCAGGCGCAAGAATCGGCTCCACCTGAAAGCGAAACAGTAAAACCCTGAGAATGTGACTTGCGCAGATAATCGAACAAGGCCAGCGATACCGCACGGGCAAATTCTTCTTCTTTCAGGTATCCGCCTCTTTCAAATCTCTCTAATTCGGCATGCTGATTCGCCACAGGCCTTATATCCGGAAAATCAAAAAGGGCAGCTACTTTCCAGTTACCGGTAGCTAAAGATGATTTAATCTGAGAATGATTCACCCTTGGGCCTTCTATATCAATAACTGCACTGGTTACATAAAAATCGCCATAACCAAACCGTGGCGACGACACCAGCAGGTTGCCATCTGAAGCAATCATAGCATCGCCGTCAAAAATCAATCGGCCAGACTCATTCCCAAGCAAGTTGGTATAAATATAACTACAGGCAAAAGAACGGCTTCCGTCAATAACAAACCGCTCACGGGTTATAAATTTAGCAAACGAGAACGGGCTGGCGCTTGGATTAAGTATAATATCTACGCCCCTGTCAAATAGCGTTCTGCCGGGCCTGTTTGCCACCCAGGCATCTTCACATATTTCAAAACCAATACGCACGCCGCTCAAATCAAAAACCAGGTCTCCTATGGGGTACTTAAATTCATCAATTTCAATTTCATCGCGTACACCGGCAGGCCAGCGATGAAACCAGCGGTCTTCATAAAACACACCATAATTAGGCAGGTGCTGCTTGCAAACAAAACCGAGTATCCGCTTGTTGGCTATCAGGCATGACGTATTATATATCTTGTTATTGAACCGAACCGGCAACCCCACCGACACAATGATGCCAGATGTATGCAACACTATTTCGTTCAAACTCTCTTTGGCCTGCTCAATTAGGTCTGTCGAATAAAAAGCATCGTCGCAGCCATAGCCTGTTATGCATAGTTCTGGCAGGCAAAGCAGGCTTACGTTCTGCTTGTCTGCCTCTCTTATACAATCTATAATATTTTTCCGGTTCTGCTCCCAGTCTAACGGCGTCTGGTTAAGCGTGCCTGCTGCAACTTTTACTAATTTCATTGTTATTATTTATTAACTCGCGTCTGTTCAACCGAACCAACTGATTTCTAATTACAAATATAAGAAAATCTGCCAACCCCAACCCTTTAAGCGCACGTTGCATGATTAATGGTGTGCCACGCACAGCCACTCATCCACTCATCCTTAAAAACCCGTTATTCATAAATATTTTTCCTTTTATTAATATATATTTATTGTTTATCAATAATACACCTAATATATTTACACCATCAAACCAATCAAATAACAAACATTATTATGAAAACAAGAACACAAAGTATCCTAAGCATGATTAAAATCGTTGCCCTGATAGGCTATATAGGAGCCATTATTAGTACAGCGAGAGTTATCATTCCGTTTATCGGAATCCATGTTGCCGACTTACTGAGAAGATTCAGTGACGTAAACGTTACGTTCACATTTAATACCGGAACAGGTCTTGACCACCTGAAAAACAATCATGATATATTTCCGTATCTGGCGCTTATGTCTTTAGTTATAGCCATTGCTGTTCTGAAAATACAGGTTTGGGAAAAACTGAGAAATATTTTGCAAGAAATAAACCTGCATTCACCGTTCTCAAAGAAAGTGGCGGCATTGATTGAAAACATGAGCTATACCATTCTTGGTTTAGGTATCGTGTACTTTGCAGCAGATAGCTATGCGCATCATTTGGCCAAACACATAACCGGAATAGACGGAGGCATGTTCAACTCAAACTTTCAATACCTGTTTTCGGCAGGTGTAGTTTACGTAATGGCGCAAATCTTTAAACGGGGCGTTGAACTGCAGGAAGAGAACGAATTAACTGTTTAGTACCAATCCACTTAAACTTATAAAAACCATGCCTATCATTGTAAATCTTGATGTAATGCTGGCCCGAAGAAAGATGCCTCTTTCTGAACTGGCCGAGAAAGTAGACATTACTCTGCCTAACCTTTCTATACTAAAAACAGGCAAAGCCAAGGCCGTGCGATTCTCAACCTTAGAGGCTATCTGTGAGGCACTTGCGTGCCAGCCGGGCGATATTCTGGAATATTTGCCTGAAAAAAACAAAATTTAAGTGCAACCCAACGGCAAAAAGCTGCATCTACAATACAAATGCAGGGTTTTGCCACTCATCAAAATTTAAAGCCACTTATGTAATATAAGTTACCTTGCATTACAAAGTACTATAAGTTTGTACAAGAAAATTATGAAAGAGCTAACAACATTAAATTTGACTAGGTTAATTAATGAGTAAAACTGTCTCAGGCTTTAGGGGCAGTTTTTTAGGAGGCCAGATGTAACCTGGAACATTCTTTCGCATCTAATAAAGCATTGAAAGAGTAAATTTAGAAAATTATGAAAAGCATTTAATAAAACAGTTAATAAACACCAGCATTGGTAGCAGACCCGCATCTTTAAAACAGACTTTACCTGAACTTAAAAGCTGATTTAAAGATACTCACTCAACACAAAGCTATTACTAATTACAATTAAAAAGCAATGAAAAAGCTATTACTTACACTCCTGCTTGCAGGAGCGGGTTTAATTTCTTTTGCCCAAATTAACAAAGGAAAGATATCTGGAAGCCTCTTTGATGAAAAAAAACAGGCACTTCCGTTTGCCAATGTGCTACTACTACGTGCCCAGGACTCTACACTTGTAAAAGGTGGTGTAAGCGACGCAGAAGGTAAATTTGAACTGGAACAGTTTTTAACTTCAGGCGTACAGAACCAGTTCATCGTGTCGGTTTCAATGGTTGGGTACAAGAAATACTATTCTCCGAAAATTGTTCTGAGCGCTGAAAACCCTGATGTAAAATTATCGAATATTCATCTTGAACAAGATACTCAAAGCCTGAGAGAAGTAACGGTATCAGCCAAGAAACCTTTTGTAGAACAACAAGCCGACAAGCTGGTTGTAAATGTGGAAGGTAGTATTGTTGCCAATGGTAACACAGCCTTAGAGGTTTTGCAGAAGTCGCCGGGCGTTACCGTTGACAACAACGATAACATCAGCGTGAAAGGTAAACAAGGCGTTTTGATTCTGATGGACGGTAAACCTACCTATATGTCGCAGAGTGATTTGGCTAATCAGCTAAAAAACATGAATAGCGACCAGATTGAAAAAATCGAAATTATCTCAAACCCATCATCGCGCTACGATGCAGCCGGTAAAGCGGTTATCAATATCGTTACCAAGAAAAACAAAAACTATGGCACCAACGGAAGCGTGTCGGTAGGTATGGCTATCAGTTTGCCCCCTTTTCTAAAAACCGGGCTAAACAAAGACCTTACCGCTGTAGAGCAAATGAAGCCCGGTCTGATGCCAAAATACAATACCAGCCTCAATCTAAACAACCGTCAGGGCAAGTTCAATACGTTTACGAATCTTACGTTTTCTGACAACCAGCGTTTCAACAACAATGCGTTTTCAAGAGAAATTGGCGGCCAGACGTTTGAACAATATGCGTATCGTTATCAGTTAAACCAGAATTTCAGCTATAAATTAGGTACAGATTATTACGCAACTAAAAAAACCACACTGGGTGTGCTGATAACTGGTAATGTGGGTTCGTGGGAGAGTTCAAACCCAAACCGTAACATAACATATATGAAAAAGATTGGCTCGGTTACGCCCGATTCAAGTCTGGTGACAACCTCGAGTAATCTGAGAACCTGGACAAACACCACTTTCAACGCCAACTTTAAACATACTTTCGATTCGACCGGAAAAGAATTAACTGCCGACGTAGATTATTCAGTTTATAACAACCAGGGAATGGAAAGAGGCATGGTTTCGAGATTCTATAAGTATATTGATAAAGTAGAAACCGAATACAGCACACCGCTAAACATTACCAGCAATGCGCCAAACAAATACAACATTTTTGCAGTAAAGGCTGATTATGTGAATCCGCTGCCCAAAATTAAAGGCAAACTGGAGTTCGGTGTGAAAAGCAGCTGGGTGACCTCTGACAACGACATCAGATTCTATCAGAATGGCGCAGTAGATAAAGGACGTACCAACTACTTTATCTATACCGAGAACATCAACGCGGCGTATGCCAACTTTAACAAAGAGCTGAGCAAGAAATTTAATTTACAGGCTGGTTTGCGTATGGAGCATACGCACTCAGAAGGTAAATCGGTAACCCTGAACGAATCTCGTGAACGCAATTATGTAAAACTGTTCCCGAGTTTGTTTTTGACACAGACTATTAATAAGGACAATCAACTGACGTATTCATACAGCCGACGCATTGACCGCCCGGATTATAACTCGCTGAATCCGTTCATTTATTTCCTTGACCCATATACTTATCAGCTTGGAAACGAATACCTGATGCCGCAATACACCAACTCGTTTGAATTAACACACAGCTTTAAACAAGCATTTGTAACAAGCATAGGTTACAGCGTTACCAACGATTACATGGCTGAGGTGATTAAAAATGCTGTAAGCGTACCGGCTGTTTTGGAGAAACTGAAAAAATACAATAACATACAAGGCATTGACCCTGAGAAAATCACGTTTGCAACGCAGGAAAACATTGCCAGATTTGAAAATATCAATGTTAACTTTAGCGTGCCGATTCCGATTACCAAATGGTGGAATGCACAGAACAACGTATCGGTTTACTATAACAAATTTAAAGGAGAGGTATCTGACCAGAACCTGAACGTAGGCCAATGGGCGTATAACTTCTATACAAGCCATAGCATTAAATTGCCTAAGAATTTGTCAGCCGAAATTTCGATGTGGTACAACTCACCTAATGTGTATGGTATCATGCAGGGAAAATCTCAGTATGCCGTTAATGCAGGTTTGCAAAAAAGTATCTGGAACAAAAAGGCTACTTTGAGACTGAATATCAACGATATTTTCTTAACCAGTTTCTGGTCGGGCAAAACCAACTTTGCAGGTGTTAACATGCTCTTGAACAACCGTTGGGATAGCAGAACCGTTCGTTTCTCGTTCTCATACAAATTCGGTAACCAGAACGTGAAAAACGCCCGCAACCGCAGCACCGCTACAGAAGCCGAACAAAGACGTACCGGTGGTGGAAACTAAAATTGGATAGTCCATAAATACAGAAACGTCCTAGAGCTGATGCTTTGGGGCGTTTTTTTGTAGGAGTGTAACTCTAAATGATTCAACCCTGCGTAAATAGACCAAAAAATAAGTAACCCTGAATAGATTTGGGGAAAATTAAAGTAATCAACACTTTTAACTATTTAAAATCGTCCTAATGTTAATTTATCAAAGCAAAGAAAATAATATCTATGTATTATTTGATTCCAATATTTTCTTTGTTTGTCGTACAACATTTGTCCATAGTTCCTCAGTTTCATCTTCCTGCATTTTGATAAGTGATTTCTGAGGATCATTCATTGCTTGGTATTGACTTAATTGAGGGAATTCATCAAAAAGGCACGGTTTTACTATTATTGAAATAATTGTAGCACCTTCAATATCTGCTGCTTTCAATAGTGGAGGCAATTCGTTTTCTGCTATAAATTTAGAAGCAAAAAAATCAGCACTAATAAATAGAATAGCCACCTTCGCTGCATCGATAGCTTTTTTGATTTCTACTTTCCAATTCTGTCCAACTTCAATTTTAGTATCATCCCAAAGATCCAATTTGTCTCTAAAAGGGACAAAATGCCTTTTCATTTTATTCACATAATCTTTATCTATATGACTATAGCTAATAAATATTTTGACTCTATCTGACATTGTTTGGTCAAGTTTTTTAGGATGGACAATTGCAGGGAGTATACTTAATTCTTGTTTAATATGGAATAACATTCTTTCCTTATCCTTACTTTCATCATTATCTTTTGAAAATATAGAAAACAATTTATCCAGAAATATTGCTTTAAATTCTGGAGTATAAAAATTACCTAATTGACTCTTTAAGATTTCTATTATATCTAGGACAGACCTGTTGGGTACAGACCACCTAAATGACCATTCATTATCATAAAACTCTTGTGCTGCATTTTGTATAATTTCTTCGTCTTTCATAAGTATTAAAAAGTAATTTTGCCCAAATATCAAAGAAACAATAATGAAATACAAATAATTTATTTCGCGGTTTAATTAAATAAAACAGTTGCTAATTTGCATAATTGCTATTTAAAGTAATCAATCTAAAATGGTTGCAATTAATTTCGTAATTTTAGTCTAAACCAAAAAATAAAAAGAGGACTTACATATCTTTATAACACATATACGTTTACTAAATAAAGCTATTCACCCTCTACCAACAATTCATGAAAAACCTATTCTTCGCCCTATCTATCTTACTATTAACCAACTGCCAGGCGCAGCAGCAAGACAACCCACTCATTAAAGAACTAAAAGATAAAGTCGCTGATAAAACTTATCCTAAAATTGATGCCATTTTAGTTACGCAAGGGGATAAGATTATCGTAGAAGAATATTTTAATGGTTTCACCAAAGAGACGAAGCATGATACTCGCTCGTCTTTCAAATCTATCACTAGTCTGCTGGCAGGAATCGCCATCGACAAAAAGTTGATGTCTTTGGATGATAATTTGGGGCGCTTTTTTCCGGAATTGAAACACGAAGGCAAACGCAAAATCACTGTCAGAAATTTACTGGAAATGCGGTCGGGATTAAATTGCGAAGAGTATTATGATATAGGCCCCGAATGTGAGGTAGAAATGGTTAAAACACAAGACTGGGTTGCCTTTTGTCTGGGGGTTGACTTAATCAGAGAGCCGGGACTCAACTGGTCTTACAACTCCAACGAACCTATGATTATGGGAGAGATTATAGCAAGAGCCAGCGGAATGAGTGTCATGGAATTTGCCAAACAAAACCTTTTTCTGCCGCTGGGAATCACCGATTATAAATGGACTCTCTCGCCAAAGGGTCAGGGTATGACAGCCGGTTCATTTTATATGCTGCCTGCAGATATGCTCAAGATTATTGATATGGTCAAGAATGACGGCAACTGGAAAGGCAAGCAAATTATAAGTAAAGACTGGATAAAAAAATCTACCGATTGCCACATTGTTATTGATTTTTCATTTACCCGATTCTCCAGAATGCCCAATGCCCAATATGAGAGTGCTCGTTATGGCTTCTTTTGGTACAGAGAAAACCTGAAATACAAAGACATCAATACAGAAGTGCTGTTTGCATCCGGCAATGGTGGGCAATATCTGATGTATCTTCCGGAATATAAACTAACGGCAGTGTTTACAGGTAGTAATTATGGTAACTGGAGAGGTAAACTTCCTTTCGAAATGCTTCTGAAATATATTATTCCTGCAGTTAAAAAGTAGAACGGCAGGTAAAGGGGAATTAGTCCTGAAACAAGTTCTCATACATGTTTCAGGACTAAAAATATTTATTTTGCAGGCGTAATCACGATATTTCTATACTCAATGGGGCCGTGGTCTCCCTGAAAGAAAATCGGGCCAGGCTCACCTTCATTGCTATCTAAGGCACCACCTGTTATACCCGGAATCTCGTTTTTGTAGATAATGGTCTTGCCGTTCAGGGCTACCGTAACTACTCTTCCTACTAAGGTAATGTCAAAACTTTGCCACTCACCTGCCGACTTCAACGGTAGTTCAAGTGGTGTAATGAAACCATAAATGGCTCCCAGTTGGTCTTTAGAAGGCTCTCTACCCTCGCTGTCGGTTACCTGCACTTCATATCTGCCTCTCAGATACACACCACTGTTACTTTCTTTCGGGTATCTGAACTCCACATGCAGTTTAAAGTCGTTGAAAGTACGAACACTGCGCAGGTTAGAACCTGATTTCGGACTTTTTAAAACACCATTTTCTACCACCCATTGGTTATTGGTACCTGTGGCTTCCCAGCCGTCCAGATTTTTGCCGTTAAAAAGTTTAATTGGCGTGCCCCAAACGGGTGTTCTGGTGCTGTTTAATTTAGGCGCTCTTACACCCACCCAATTCAGAACCTCACCTTTAGGAGTAGTAATGGTACCGCTCAGTTTATCATCCTTTAAAACGCCTTCTACCACATAATCTTTGTCGAGGGCGTCCCATTGCGGGGGAACCGAAAACGAAACTTTACCATCTGCAAAACTAATGCGCGATATAGGTCTGGCGCTTCCACCCTCACCTACAAAAGACCCGTTCAGGAATTTGGTACCCGAGTGGTTTACTTCTAACCATGACGGCGCAGTTCTGCTTCCGTGATTAATGGTGAGATCCCATCGGCCTTCTATACTTTTGATGGGTGCGAGTTGAGCAAATACTGTGGTGCCTGCAAGAACAATAAGGCTAAAAACGCTGATACATTTTTTTAATGTAGTTATCATTTCAGGTGTTTTTTGGTTGAATAAAATTTATGTTAATGTATTTTCTGTTGCAGCAACTGGTTTTTAACGGCAAAATAGCAATAAATTCAGAAATGGGACCAATCAGGTGCATTAAATAAATTCATAGTGCGGCTTATCAGAGCATATCCAACAAAAAAAGCTTCAGAGGTTATCTCTAAAGCGCCTTATTCTTCATTCAAAAATTCACTCAATTGCACATTATTTTAATAGGCTCACCCCCAGATTCAAACCAAAACCAGTAGTGCGGTACATAAAAAGGTTTTGTGCCGAATTCTGAGAAGACAATGAAACTGATACGGCTGGCTCAAGCCACAAAGCCCAGCGGTTATTAACTGGTCTGGAAATTCGGTAACCAAGCCGCCCCTGTACTAAAGGCGCATTCATTGACGACGTATGCATGCCAACTTTAAACCCTACTGATACTGCCTGCATTGCCTTGATGGCATACAACACATCACTTTGCAGCTCAAGATAGTGCCAGTTTCTGGTTTCATTCATGGCCGAACTACCCGGATTAATCTGAATGGAGTTGTTGTCTACCACTACTACATTCTTCTTCGTTTCGTCGGTTATATCATAGCTGATGCTCGACTTCCTTGTAAAATAGCTCACACCCGTTCTTAAGTCAAATTTCCTGGTAAGCGGATACACGAATCCGATTTGCGCACCAAAACCAAGCCGCTGAGAGCTATTACTGAAATCACTCACCAGAACGTTGTCGCCCTTGTTCGGCGAAAACATATAATAACTCAAAGTAGGGTTTACATTAATGAACATTTCACTAGGCGGCAAAAAAAACCGTGCGTGCTTTTCTTCTACTTCTATGGCCATTGCTTCGGTATATAAATCGGGCGCATTTAAGCGCTTATTAACCAAAAAAATGTTCGCTCCTTTTCCTGTAAGGGCATATACATCTTTTAAAACAGGTGTTCTTATTTCTTCTGAAACAAGGGTAACAGGTAATTCTTTATTTATCTGCTGTAAATCTGAATCCTCCTTATTGCGCTTTGCTTGTTGATGGCCAGCCATCAGGCCTGATGTGTGTTTTGCCATACCAGTTACCTTGTTACTCATTTCTTTAAGCACCCCAGCCACTGGGCTTTGCTGTTTCAGAGTCTGTTCAATCACATCCCGTTTACTTTCTTTGGAGTTTCCCGTTTTTGTAACACTACCCGGGTTGTGGTTAACCTGCTTCTCATTCAAACGGCTTCCCTGTATTTGGGTATCTGTTTTAAACATAAAATAGGTGCCAAATCCGAGGGCTATCAATAAAGAAACCGCTAAACCTATGGTGCGCACCGGTGTACGCAACCATATAATAAAAGGACGCTCTTTTTCAGGCGTAATTCTCGACTGAATTTTGTTCCATAGCAAATCATCGGGCATCTCTTCAAAATCTTCAAAGCGGCTCCGGTATTCGTTCTCTATGTTATCATCAAAATTTTCCATCTTTTATCGGCTAATCAATGGTTATTCCAGTTGTCAGTAATTTTTTTTTAAGCAGTTTCTTGGCGAAGAAGAGCTGCGATTTAGAGGTACCTTCCGAGATACCCAGCATTTGTGCTATTTCCTGGTGGCTGTATCCATCAATTACAAACAGGTTGAATACCATACGGGCGCCATCCGGCAACTCATTTACCATGCTCAGAAGCTCCTGATTGTTCATTGCTGAAATGATTGACTCATTTTGCCAGTCGGCCGGAGCCACCTCTGGTACCTCGGTTAAATCTACAAAATTGATACGCTTGTGGTAATAATCAATGCATACATTTACTACCACTCGCCTAATCCAGGCGCTTAGCTGGTCTGCACTTCGGAGTTCTTTCAGATTCAGAAATACCTTCACAAAGGCATCCTGAAAAATATCTTCTGCTTCTTCTTTATTAGGGGTATATCGTCGGCAAATGCCAAAAAAGCGTCCCTTATACTTTTGGTAAAGAGCCGCCTGAGCCTTAGAATCTCTTCTGAGGCATCCGTCTAATAATTCAGAATCAGTTTTAAAGAGCACAGATTTGGTAAAAATCGAGTCTATATTGAATACTAATTTTCGGTTACTATAATTCTAAATATTCAAAAACAGACCTCCTGCTTTTATTAAAATAGCCACTTATGCGTATTGAGGAAATTTTCTAGCGAGTGTTTCTTCAGTTCAAATCACCTTACCGGTTTGTTTTTACCTCAACCGCCGCCACCGGATTCCTCCTGTTATTGACATTTACGCGATAAAAGAAAATGTCGTCTCCCACATAATTTTTATCGGGTGTGTATAAAACTTTCTGGTTCACTACCTCTGCCCTGCCGTTTCTGGGCGGCAACTCAATGCTGATTGAATTACGATCTATTGTACTACAGGCTTTATCATTAGCCAAAACATCAATCTCTACGGGTTTATCTTTTGTAGTTTCGGCCTTATCGCTCACGGCTCCGGCAAAGCAAGGCAAACCTGAGGCATCCGGCACAAAGGTTATCTGTATTTCCTGTGTTATTTTAGTTCCTGCCTGGCTCTGTCCATCAATACTGAAATAATCAGACGTTATGCGGTTATCTGCCGGTTTGTAAAAAATAAAACCATTTTCTATAAATTTTGCCTCGCCATATTGTGGTGTTTTACTGATAATAATAGAAGTAACCCCTCTGAGCCTGTCAAAAGCTGCGGGATTTATGGTACAGGTTTCTCCCTGCAAGGCAAAGAAAGCATTATCTGGATTCTCTACCGGTGCCCCTGGCGCCAGCATATCTTCTTTGGCCAGATCACAAGCCATCATTGCTGCTGATAAAACCAATATGTATAATTTTCGAAGCATTGTTCTGGTTAAGTATTGTACTGACTGCTAAGCAAGTAAAATGGTTGTAAAGCGCAACTAAATTTTAAATGTTTTTATATAAGGCTTTCAACCAGGTATCGGTTCAAGATTTTCAGGCCCGGAGTGGTGTTTAGTATGGTAAATTTAATAATTCAATTGTAACTTTGTGCCTTTGCACAGCTGAGCTTCGCTTTATGGTTTCTGCGCAATTTGGCTACCTGAGCCTTTTAATGAAAACTAATTAATGTAAAAAACCGCTGATATTGATGACTGTTGTTTTGGGTAAATTAGCCATATCACTATTGCTGAGTTTAATAACAACCGCATTGCTTTTCTGGAAAGAGAAACTAAATGATTTTATTGCCAATAACAGCCAATTTGCCATTTTGGGTAGTTGGGTACTTCTTCGCCTGCTTCCGTTTGCGTTGGTTTACTGGGTTTTAGGATATACAGTTAAATCTGATGTTGTTTTCTTTTATAACACAGCCAAACAGGCTTTAGATGGCCTCATTGTATACCGCGACTTCTGGCAGCCATACTCGCCGTTGTTCCCTTATTTTAATGCCTTGGCACTGGCCATAATTGACGCCCCGGAGTCTATCATTTTTTTAATGATGATATACGAATTACTGGCGGTGTATGTCACCAGGCCTTTGGTTAACTATCGTTATTCGGCCTTTTACATTATCTTGTATTTTTCTCTTCCCGCACCACTCATTTTCCTCATCTTTGGTGGGCAGGAAGACATCTTTCTATGGCTATTTATCGCATTAGCGCTATGGTGTTATAAAAAATACAACAATGCCCTCTATGCAGGCATTGTGCTGGGTATTGGTATAGCATGTACCAAAATTCTGCTCATTATACCTGTAATTCTTTTACTTATATTTTCAAAGGCACGTTTAAAATTACTCTCAGGTTTACTAATTATTGGCATTCCAGCTATTGCCATCATGTTTTATCTGGCCGGCGATAAAATCCTGGCTCCATTACAGCTAGGCGACCTACCATTTGCACCCAACCTGATGAGCATCCTAAGCCCTTTTATTGGTGGGTTTAAGCCCGATAACACATTGCTCAACTGGGGAGGGCTAGGTATTATTATTGCTGTGGCAGCCTACTGCCTGCGTAATCTGAAACCTTATAGCGAGTCTAAACTGTTGATATTTGCGTTCATAATCACCAATATGATAACCATTATTGTACATAAGAATTCGCTGCCGAATTATCTTTACACTATCTTGTTACCGGTTATATACTTTTTTGGTGAGACATTCAAACCCAGACAATGGGCCTTAATGATATTACTGAATATTACAGGAGCCGTTCAGCCCTCGTTCTGGTATTGTCTGGGAGGTGCCTACTACGACTCATTTGGTAGTCTTTCTTTAATGAATTGGGTAGAATATTGCCTGCAGATAATCTATCTGGGTGTTTGTATCTATTTTGCTTACTTCTTCAGCCGTATTTCAGACGGTGAAGTAAAAGCCTTGCTACCGCAAGACTAAGCCTTTGCTTTCAGCTTCTCCTGCTTCTCTAACTCTCTTATCTTGGCATCTACCAGAAACCTGAACCAAAAGCCTTGCAGGAAGTGGAAAAGGCGACCAGATGTAGTTTCAAGGAATCCTAGTCTGATTACGAAACGGTAAAAGAAATAAATCATTGGCCGTATAAATAATGGCAGATTCCACCAGATTTTTTTTAAAAACGCGGTGCGTTCGTCTGGGTTACCCAGCAAATTTGGTGTCAGTGTTTGTTCGCGCAGCCCTTTTTTGCGTTGAAACTCCTCCTGGGCTGTCAGATTACTATAGCGTATTTGTTTGGTAAGCCAGAAATCAATATCATGTTCTTTCAGGTTGTCTTCAATCAGCACCTCGTTCTTCCAGATAATTGATTTACCCTCAACAATAAACCGATGATCCATATTCTCGTTTAAGTCAGACCATCCCTTCCCATTTCTGAACATCTTCAACATATAAAAATTCCTGTAACCTCCGTACTTCAACCTTTCGCCCTGAAAATAATTATGCCGGTTAAAATAGATACCATTTACGCCAGCAGGTACATCTTTATCAGAAAATGTTCTTAGCTTATGAAGCAATTCTTCTGAGGGATACTGGTCAGCGTCAAGGCCGATAATCCAGGGAGTTGAAATGAGACAATTTTTTAACGCAAAGTCCCATTGTTTCGGATGGTTCTCAAATGTATTTACTTTCACCACTGCACCGTATTCTTCTGCTATTGCCACCGTATCATCAGTACTGCCAGAGTCTATCACAAAAACGGGAGCATTGATACCAACGACTTTCGATAACAACCTTCTTAAATGAACGGACTCGTTGTAGGTGAGAATAATAAATGAAATATCGCTCATAGTTAAAGAATACAAGGAACAAATGATTATAAAACCAAGCGGTAAAATTAGCAAATATCATACTGCAAAACCAAACAATATTAAGCCATTGGCAGAACCACCTTAAAGCCGCATACTGTATAGGCAATAAAAAAGCCCCCGGAATTTCCGGAGGCCTTCTTTATAAGATTGAGCATCTTAAGCTTCTTTATTCTCTTCGCCAGCAGCCGGAGTTTCCTCTTGCGCAGGCGCTGCTTCTGCTGTTGGTTCAGCTTCAGCTACTACTGCAGGAGTTTCTTCAACTACTTCAGCCGATGACTCATCTGCTGTTGCTACTGGAGCTACTTCAGCTGTGTCGGTAGATTTTTTACCACCACGACGGCTACGACGTGTTTTAGCAGATTTTTCCTCAACGGCTGTTAATAGAGCTTCGTTGTAATCAACCAACTCAATCAGAGCCACTTCGGCGTTGTCACCAAAACGAGTTCCTAATTTAATGATACGAGTATAACCACCGTTACGGTTAGCTACTTTTTCTGCAATCTCACCAAAAAGAGTTTTGATAGACTCTTTATCTTGCAAATAAGAGAATACCATACGACGTGAGTGAGTTGTATCATTTTTTGCCTTTGTAATAATAGGCTCTACATATTTACGCAATTCTTTGGCTTTAGCTAAAGTTGTTTCAATACGTTTGTGCTGAATTAAAGAAATGGCAAGGTTTTTTAACAAGGCATCTCTGTGCGAATGGGTTCTGCCTAAGTGATTGGTTTTGTTACCGTGTCTCATTGTAGTATATTTCGTAAGTAACGGTCAAAATAACCTACGCAGTCTTGGTTACTCCACCTATTACGATTGATAAAATTTAAATTCGAATACTGCGGTTTCGAGGATATACAAAAATTCCCCTTAGGATGAATAAACATCAGAAGGGGAAAAATCAGAATCAATCTTCGTCTAATTTGTATTTCGTTACGTCCATACCAAAGTGAAGACCTTTGTCGGCAACCAGTTGCTCTAACTCAGTCAACGACTTCTTACCGAAATTGCGGAACTTCATCATGTCGGCTACTTCCAGTCTTGCAAGGTCGCCTAACGTACGAATATCCGCCGATTTCAAACAGTTGTATGCACGAACCGACAAATCCAAATCCTGTAGAGAAGTCTTCAACAGCTTACGCATGTGCAAGAATTCTTCATCAACAATATTGTCTTCATCATCTTTCTTGGTATCAAACACCATATTCTCGTCAGTGAACTTCAAGAAGTGCTGAATCAGAATATGTGCAGCTTCCTGCAAAGCTCTTTCCGGGTGGATAGAACCATCGGTTTTGATTTCAAGCAAAAGTTTTTCGTAGTCAGTCCGCTGTTCAACACGGGTATTTTCAATGCTATACTTCACATTTTTGATGGGGGTATAGATTGAATCAACCGATATAAAACCAATTGGTAAATCAGTTTGTTTGTGCTCTTCAGCAGAAACATAACCACGTCCTTTATCTACTATAATTTCAACTTCTATTTCTCTTTGATCGTCCAAACGGGCAATAACCAAATCAGGATTCAGAATCTGAAAACTTTGTGTAAATTTGCCCAGGTCGCCAGCAGTTAGTATACTTTGATTTTTTACTCTGACGGTGAACTTATTATCTACATAATCTGAGACTTTCTTGAAACGAACCATTTTAAGGTTTAAGATGATTTCCGTCACATCATCTACAACCCCTTCAATGCTCGAAAATTCGTGTAATACCCCGGGAAATCTTACAGCCGTGATTGCGTAACCTTCAAGAGAGGATAACAAAATACGACGTAGGGCGTTCCCGATGGTCACACCATACCCTCTTTCAAGTGGCTTAAACTCGAAAAAGCCATGGAAGTCGTCTGCTTTTTCCATGACTACCTTGTCAGGCATTTGAAATGCTAATATTGACATACGTATGCAGTGTGTTTGTTTTCGTTAACGAAAAGGGTGGTTAGCTATACCCACCAATAAAAAAACGTAGCTGTGCCACCACCGATTTTGTCGGCAATGGCACAACTATTATACAAATATTATTTGTTATACAACTCGACGATGGCCTGTTCGTTGAAGTTTTCAGGAATCTGATCACGCTCAGGGAAGTTGATAAATTTACCAACCATTTCAGCGCTATCCCACTCCAACCAGTTATAACGTTTGGCATTACGAGCTTTCAAACTTTCAGAGATTGCTTCAAGAGCTTTTGATTTTTCACGCACACCTACCAATTGACCCGGTTTCAATATTAGCGACGGGATATTAAGAACTTCACCATCTACAATAATATGACGGTGAGTAACCAACTGACGGGCAGCACGACGTGTAGGAGCTATACCTAAACGATATACGGTGTTGTCAAGACGTGCTTCGCACAATTTAAGAAGGTTTTCACCTGTACGCCCTTGTTTTACTGATGCTAAATGGAAAAAACGAGCAAACTGACGCTCTAAGATACCATAAGTGTACTTAACTTTTTGCTTTTCTATTAGCTGTTGGCCGTACTCTGATTTTTTACCTTTACGTCCTTTACCATGTTGGCCAGGAGCGTAATTCTTTTTGCTTAATGCTTTGCTGGCGCCCATTACCGGTTCACCAAACTTTCTTGAAATTCTAACTTTCGGACCTGTGTATCTTGCCATTTGTGATTGATTTAAGCGAAGTAAAGATTGATTAGCCCCAATGTCCAAACTATCAATCGATATAGTATTTCACGACTATTTTATTACTTCGGATGCCTGTGCTGCAGGCCAATTGATAAATATAAAAATTAATAAACAGAAGAATGAAAATTTCAAATCAATACTGAAAAAATCAGATAATTTAATAAATTTCCATTCTTCTGCCAAGTACTAAACTCTTCTGCGTTTTGGAGGACGACAGCCGTTGTGCGGTAGTGGAGTTACGTCAGTTATTGAAGTAACCTCAATACCTGAACTCTGTACCGTACGAATAGCTGACTCACGACCAGCGCCAGGGCCTTTTACGAATACTTCAGCCTTACGCATACCGGCATCATAAGCTACCTGAGCACAGTTTTGTGCTGCCATCTGTGCTGCATAAGGGGTATTTTTCTTAGAACCCTTAAAACCCATCTTACCAGCAGAAGCCCAGGAAATTACCTGACCCTGGCTATTGGTAATAGAGATAATAATATTATTGAAAGAAGCCCTAACGTGAACCTGACCAACAGGCTCCACAATCACTACTCTTTTTTTTGCTTTATCTTTTCTTTTAGCTTGTGCCATTGTGACAAACAGTGTTAAATGATAGGCAATACAGAAATACCTGTATTCTGTTCGATTTTACCCCCGTTACTCGTAAAATCCGGATTCGTATCTGTTCAGGATACCCGGGGAATACCCTAAGAGGGATTACTTCGTAGCTTTCTTCTTGTTTGCTACAGTCTTACGTTTACCTTTACGGGTACGTGAGTTGTTCTTGGTACGTTGTCCGCGTAATGGAAGACCTTTACGGTGACGAACGCCACGGTAGCAACCAATGTCCATCAAACGTTTAATGGCAAGCTGTACCTCAGAACGCAACTGTCCTTCAACAGTTAGTTCCTCACTGATAATACCACGAATGGCATTTGCTTCTGCGTCGTTCCACTCACCTGCTTTTTTATCAAAGCTAACATTAGCTTTTTCTAAAATTTTCTGTGATGAACTACGACCAATACCGTAGATGTACGTAAGGGCGATCTCGCCTCTTTTCTTGTCTGGGATGTCAACACCTGCAATCCTCATAGATAATTAACCTTGTCTTTGTTTAAACTTCGGATTTTTTTTGTTAATAACGTAAATTTTACCCTTACGACGGATAACTTTACATTCAGCACTGCGCTTCTTTACTGATGCTTTAACTTTCATAATGAATTTAAAACCACCCCTAACCCCATAAGGGGAACTTTGTTAGAAGTTTTCATGCTTTGGGGTTATTTACAATACATGAAACTTTCATTATAAAACTATAAAATTATCGCCTTTAGTTCCTTAACCCCATTTAGGCCCGGTGCTACTTATAACGATAAGTAATTCGTGCTTTAGTCAAATCATAAGGAGACATCTCTAACCTTACCTTATCGCCTGGAAGAATCCGAATGTAATTCATTCTCATCTTTCCTGAGATATGGGCAACCAGTTCGTGCTTGTTCTCCAGACGCACACGGAACATGGCGTTGGATAGAGCCTCTGTGATGATGCCGTCTACTTCAATATTTGCTTGTTTTGCCATATGCTTTCAATTGCGTCAAAAACTTTATTGTTATGAACGCTGGTACCTTATGCAACTTGTAATTTTTTCTTGGCTAATACTTCTTCTATGTATTCAAAGGTAGTGAGGATTTCACCCGCTCCCTTTCTGACTACAATAGTATGCTCAAAGTGAGCTGCCTGTTTACGGTCTTCGGTTCTGATGGTCCAGCCATCGTTCTCCTGAACAACCGACCTGCGCCCCAGGGTAATCATTGGTTCTATTGCCAGTACCATTCCTTCCTGCAGTTTCGGACCATTGCCACGTTTACCAAAGTTTGGTACTTCCGGAGCCTCGTGTAAGAACTTACCCACACCATGCCCTACTAATTCGCGTACAACACCATAACCAAGTTTTTCACTATAATCTTGTACTGCAAAACTAATATCTCCTACTCTGTTACCCGTTTTAGCTTGTTCTATACCTTTGTAAAGCGATTCGCAAGTATGTTTCAATAGGTCAGCAACTTCTTTAGCTATATTACCAACAGCATAAGTATAGGCGCTGTCTGCATGATATCCATCTTTATAAACGCCACAATCAACCGAAACGATATCACCCTCTTTTAATGCTCTGTTACTCGGTATGCCGTGAACAACAACATCATTTACAGAAATACAGAGCGAAGAAGGAAACTTAAGACCTCCTACATCATAACCTAAAAAAGAAGGGTGAGCCTTATGGTCTTTAATATAATCGTAAGCTACTTTATCAAGTTCCTTAGTTGTTACACCAGGTGCAATTAACTTTGCTACTTCTGCCTGAGCCTTGCCTAAAATCTGGCCGTTATTACGGATAATTTCTAACTCTTCGTCCGATTTAATATATATAATTCTATCCCTTTTGCTCATGGCTTAAATCTCCTATCAGATAGATACGGTTGAAACAGCCTGACGACCCTGAATACGTCCTGATTGCATCAGACCTTCATATCGTTTCATTAACAAATAACTTTCAATTTGCTGCAGGGTATCAAGCACAACACCAACCAGAATCAGAAGCGATGTACCACCAAAGAATGAAGCAAAATTCTGGGTCATTCCTAACAAACCGGCAAGTGCAGGCAAGATGGCAATTACTGCTAAAAGAACTCCCCCAGGCAATGTGATTCGATCTAGCACATTGGCAATAAAATCAGATGTTGGCTGACCAGGCTTAACCCCCGGAATAAACCCACCACCACGTCTCATATCATCTGCAATCTGATTAGGATTAATCGAAATGGCAGTATAAAAGAATGTGAAACCAATGATAAGTACTGCGTATATTAAACAATACTGCCATGAAGTTGGACTGTTCATAATGATAGCCCAGTCTTGAAAAGTATCATTTTTTGTGCTTTCCGCCAGATAATTAAGTATTAACCCCGGGATAAACATCAAGGCCTGACCAAAAATGATGGGCATTACTCCGGCAATATTTAATTTTAATGGTAAATATTGGCGCTGACCTGTAACTACTTTGTTACCTACTATTTGCTTGGCATATTGTACGGGTATACGACGAGTTGCCTGCGTGATAGCCACTGCAAACAAAACAACCATAAACAACGCTACAATCTCAATAACAAAGAATAAGACCTGGCCGCTTCCGGCTCTTGAGGTAGCTTCACCAAAAATAGCACCGGGAAGTCTTGAAACGATACCAATCATAATCATCATTGATATGCCGTTGCCAATACCCTTTTCAGTCATACGCTCACCTAGCCACATACACATGACAGTACCTGCTACTATCAACAAGACAGAACTAATGTAGAATAGCCCCTGGCCTACCAATATTGCATCTGTCGGTATAGTAGTCTGAACATAAGTAAAACCCTGAGCCGCTGCTACCGCTATGGTTACCCAGCGTGTTATCTGGTTTAATTTTCTTCTACCTGACTCGCCCTCTTTCTGCAATTTGCTGAAATAAGGAAGTGCTAATGTTAATAACTGAATAGCAATAGAAGCTGAAATATATGGCATAATACCTAGTGCCATAATTGAAGCATTTTTGAATGCACCACCAACCAATGTATTTAAAAGACCTAACAAACCGTTATTTGCTGTTAAATCTTTTAGCTTCGCTACATCAACACCCGGTAAAACTACGTGGGAACCGACACGGAAAATAACTATTATCAAGAGAGTCTGAAGAATACGCTTCCTCAATTCTTCTATTGACCAAATGTTCTTGAGTGTTGTTAAAAATTTGTTCATTTTGTTAGGAAAAACAAGGCTTAAGGTTGAAATTGCTTAGTTCCTTCAGGGTATATGAGTACTTCAGCTACGTTTAATCAAACTAATTACTGCCAGTTGTATCTGGCTTAAATGACAACTAACTGAAAATCAACCAATTAGGTTATTTAACTTAAATAGAATCGCTGCTAAATCTGCAAAGCTAACGATTCTATTGTTATAAAGCAAATCAGTATTTTAGGATTCTTAAACCCAGATTACTAATTAATAGTTTCCTTCAATTGCTTTGACACCTGTGCAGCATTAATTAAGACTTATACCTTAGGCAGCCACTTCAGAGCCGGCAGGGTTAAATGTAGCATCCACAGTTGCCGAACCACCTGCTTTCTCGATAGCTGCAATAGCTGTTGCCGAGAACGCGTTAGCCTTCAAATCAACCTTTGCTGTCAACTCACCACGACCCAGGATTTTAACAAGATCAGACTTGGACGTCAATCCATTATTGTACAAGAAACCTAAATCGATTTTGGTAGAACCAGTTTTTTCAACCAAAGCCTGAATGGTATCAAGGTTGATGGCTTTGTACTCTACTCTGTTTATATTTTTAAAGCCAAATTTAGGAACACGGCGTTGCAATGGCATCTGACCACCCTCAAAACCACGCTTCTGGCTGTAACCTGAACGAGATTTTGCACCTTTATGACCACGTTTAGCAGTACCGCCACCGCCTGAACCATGTCCGCGACCTACTCTGTCGTTTGCTTTAACTGAACCTTTTGCAGGTTGTAATGAACTTAATTTCATTGTAATTCGACTATTAATCGGTTAAAAATACGCAATTCCGACTTTCGGAATCACTCGGCTACGCCTACCCAAAACCCATAAAGGGAGAATTAATTATGCTTCTTCAATCACTAACAAGTGTTGAACCTTGTTAATCATGCCTTGCATAGCAGGGTTTAATTCTTTTTCTACAGTACGATTAAGTTTGCCTAGACCTAAAGCCGCGATAGTACGCTTTTGTACTTCTGGTCTGCCAATAGTACTTCTTACCTGAGTAATTTTTACCTTTGCCATTTTTGTTATGAGCTATAAGCTTTTCACTTGAAGCAGTAAGCATAAGTAAACAAACTTTTACCTACCACAATAAGCTGGGCGCTATTATCCGTTAAATACTTTTGTCATTTTAACACTACGCTGGAACGCCACGGCATGAGGTGCGCGCATCTGGCTTAAAGCATCAATAGTTGCCTTAACCACGTTGTGAGGGTTTGATGAACCTTTAGATTTTGCCAATACATTATGTATACCGGCTGCTTCTAATACGGCACGCATCGCACCGCCGGCAATAATACCGGTACCAGGCGCTGCAGGTTTAACAAACACAAAACCACCTGAGAATTTACCGTGAATTTCGTGAGGAACGGTGTCATTGATTACAGGCACAGATACCAGATTTTTCTTAGCGTCTTCAATAGCTTTAGCAATCGCATCTGTTACTTCATTTGCTTTACCAAGGCCTTGTCCTACAACACCTTTACCGTCGCCTAACACAACGATTGCCGAGAAACTAAAACGACGACCCCCTTTCACCACCTTGGCTACACGGTTGATGGCTACTACTCTTTCTTTGAGTTCTGCCTCGTTTACTTTTGCTTTATTCATTGATTCAGAATTGCAAGATTAGAATTTCAAACCGCCTTCTCTGGCACCTTCTGCCAAGGCTTTAATGTTACCATGATACAAATAACCATTACGGTCAAACACACAGGCTTCGATACCTTTTTCAGTAGCGATTTCAGCTAGTTTTTTACCTACTTCTTTAGAGTTATCAACTTTCAC
Source organism: Emticicia sp. TH156 (assembly GCF_002855535.1). Lineage (NCBI taxonomy): Bacteria > Pseudomonadati > Bacteroidota > Cytophagia > Cytophagales > Leadbetterellaceae > Emticicia > Emticicia sp. TH156. The sequence continues at coordinate 261,526 of NZ_PKRS01000008.1, read as the reverse complement.
ACCCTTCAATCCTAAACCCGAAGTAGATGCAGAAGCTAAAGTTACACCTTTAGTATCGTCAATCAACTGAGCGTATATGGCTGTATTTGAGCGAAACACCGACAAACGCGGTCTTTCAGGTGTACCTGAAACTTTACTGCGGATGCTCCACTTAATTTTTTGTCTTCTATCAGTTTTAACACTTGACATTGTTATAAATATTTTGAGACCTTGAAACGCATTTCGCCGTCTGAGATGTCTAATGATTATTTCTTCTTACCAGAGGTTTTACCAGCTTTGCGACGAACCACTTCACCAACAAAACGTACACCTTTTCCTTTGTAAGGCTCAACCTTACGCAGAGATCTGATTTTTGAAGCAACCAGACCAATCAACTGCTTGTCAGTACCTTCCAGTGTAACAAGCGGGTTTTTACCTTTCTCCATAGCGGTTGTTACTTTCAACTCTTCAGGAACCACAAAATAAACATTGTGCGAGAATCCTAAGCTAAGGTCTAGTACGTTTCCGTTGTTAGCAGCCTTATAACCTACACCGACAATCTCCATTGAAGTTTTGTATCCTGTGCTTACACCAATTACCATGTTGTTAAGCAATGAACGATACAGTCCATGTAAGGCTTTATGACGTTTCTGTTCGGTTGGTCTTTCAACTTTCAGTTCGTTGTTTTCTACCCCTATTGTAATATCGGGGTCAACTTTTTGAGTGAGAGTTCCTTTCGGTCCTTTTACTGTTACCACGTTAGAGTCATCCACCGTGATGCTTACACCGCTTGGAATAGCAACTGGCTTTTTACCAATTCTTGACATTTTTTTTAAGTTTAAGGCTTCATGACACTTTCGCTGAGAAGCGAGTTATCAAGAGCGGTCAACAATTAATTTAATTAGCTTGCAGAAAACTGCAAATAGATTGGGTATAATAACAAGTACTGGTACTTATTAATATACGTAGCACAATACTTCACCCCCTACTTTCAATGAACGGGCTTCTTTGTCGGTCATTACACCTTTCGAAGTTGAAAGGATAGCAACGCCTAATCCGTTAAGAACGCGTGGAATATCAGTTGTACCGGCGTATTTACGTAAACCTGGTTTAGAAACACGTTTCAGTTCAACAATTGCTGACTGTTTCGTTACCGGATTATACTTCAACGCAATTTTGATAACGCCCTGCGGGCCTGTTTCTTCAAATTTATAGCTTTGAATAAAACCTTTATCGTACAGTACTTGTGTAATCGCTTTTTTGATGTTCGAAGCAGGAATTTCTACCACTCTATGACGCGCCTTGATGGCATTTCTGATTCTGGTAAGGAAGTCTGCTATTGGATCCGTTGTAATCATTTTGCTGTTTAATTTTGGATACCTAAGCCAACATTGAGCAGTATCGCGAGCGCGACTTTCTCAATTGGGCTGCAAAATTAGAAAATATTTTTTATATAATGATATGTATGCAAGAAAATATTATCTGGCAAAATTAATATTCCTGAATAATTAGTATTTATTCAGGAAATTCTACCAAACAACTTCATTGCTTACCAAGATGCTTTTGTAACACCCGGAATTAAACCTTTTGATGCCATCTCGCGGAAGGTAACACGGTTAATACCGAATTTGCGCATATAACCTCTTGGACGACCAGTTAACTTACAACGGTTATGTAATCTAACCGGTGAAGCATTACGAGGTAATTTATCCAAAGCGGCATAGTCATTAGCTTCTTTTAAAGCGGCACGTTTGGCGGCATATCTTGCTACTGTAGCCTCTTTTTTTCTATCTCTTGCTTTAATTGATTCTTTTGCCATTGTAAGACTTTTGATTAAGCTGATTTCAAAGACTTAAATCTCTGTTAAGATTATTTTTTGCTGCTTGCAAATGGAAGACCCATTTCTTTTAATAATTCGTAAGCTTCAGTATCGGTTGGCGCCGAAGTAACGAAAGTTATATCCATACCCTGGATTTTCGAAATTTTATCAATCGATATCTCAGGGAAAATAATTTGCTCCTTAATACCAAAGGTATAATTTCCACGACCATCAAAACCTTTATCACTGATACCTTTGAAGTCTCTCACACGTGGAAGCGCAATAGCACAAAGACGGTCAAGGAATTCGTACATTTTCTCTCCGCGAAGTGTTACTTTCACACCAATCGGCATGTTTTCACGAAGTTTGAAGTTCGAAACCGCTTTCTTAGATAAAGTTGCTACGGCTTTCTGACCTGTGATGTTTGATATCTCTTCCAAGCTGCTGTCGATCAATTTCTTGTCGCCTGTTGCAGCACCCACACCACGGTTAATAACGATTTTCTGCAAGGTTGGAACCTGCATGATAGATTTGTAACCAAACTTTGTTTTCAAAGCTGGTACTACTTCTTTTGAATATTTTTCTCTTAAGCGTGCCATTTTTGTGATTTGCTTTTGGGAGGATTTCCGACCCTCTTCTTTAGCGCCGGCATTACAGCCGACCCTGAGTTATTAAATAAACTTACCGGTCTTTTTAGAGAAACGTTGCAGTTTGCCATTGTCGTTCTCTTTACGGCCTGTGCGGGTAGTTTCGCCTGTGGCAGGGTCAACCAACGCTACATTGCTGATATGAATAGAACCTGCAAACTCACGGATTTCACCTTGAGGATTTTGTGCCGAAGGTTTCACGTGTCTTTTCTGAATATTTACACCTTCTACAACCACACGTTGTTTCTCGGTGTTAATATCAGTAATTTTACCGCGTTTTCCTTTCGAATTACCTGCAATCACCTCAACTGTGTCGCCAGAGCGTACATGAAGTTTCTGTTGCTTATTGAATTTTCTTTCCATTACTTTTAAATTTGAAAATTTGAATAGTTAAGCATTGGCCAAAGAACTAAAGCTCTCTGTCACAATGGCGGGCTAAGTTTCAGCTTAGTAAACCGCTTTCAAATTAAAGAACTTCAGGAGCCAAAGAAACGATTTTCATGAATTGTTTCTCACGTAATTCACGTGCAACAGGTCCGAAAATACGAGTACCGCGTGGCTCGTCTTGGTTGTTTAATAATACTACTGCGTTGTCTTCAAAACGTATGTACGAACCGTCTTTGCGACGAACCTCTTTAGTGGTTCTAACTACGACAGCTTTTGATACTGTTCCTTTCTTCATGCTTGAAGAAGATAAGGCCGATTTTACGGACACGACAACTTTGTCACCAATTGAAGCATAACGCTTACCTGTTCCGCCCAATACACGGATCACAAGCACTTCTTTTGCTCCACTATTATCGGCAACACCTGCTCTTGATTCTTGCTGTAACATTGTCTTAATTTTTGGCTACAGGCGTATAAGCCAATAGCTATTAGCTTTAAATTACTTCGCTTTTTCTACGATTTCTACTAATCTCCAATTCTTGTTCTTGCTCAATGGGCGAGTCTCCTGAATCTTCACGGTATCACCGATACCAGCTTCATTTTTCTCGTCATGGAACATGAACTTCTTGGTTTTGAGCATGAACTTTCCGTATTTCGGATGTTTCAATTTACGAACTACAGCTACAACGCCCGATTTATCCATCTTGTTGCTAACTACCGTTCCGATACGCTCTTTTCTAAGATTTCTTTCCATTGTTCTTATACTTAATTCCTGCAATACAGGGTATTTGATTATTAACGGGCATTCAATTCTGTCAACATTTGAGCAATCAATCTGCGAGATTGACGAATACGCATCGGATTTTCGATAGGCGTGATAGCATGAGCAAACTTCAACTTGTTGATTCTGTCTTTCTCAACTGATATGCTTTGCTGCAATTGCTCAACTGACAATGCTTGGATTTCTGACTTTTTCATTTGATTATTGAATGAATGAATGAGTTGCCTCATTCAGGTTATCATCACAGTATTAACTCACTGCGAATTATTCTGCATCTTCCTGATAATCTCTACGTACCACAAACTTGGTTTGTACTGGCAATTTCTGAGCTGCCAGACGAAGAGCTTCATTGGCTACTGCCAAAGGCACACCGGTTGCTTCGAAAAGAATGGTACCTGGTTTTACACTGGCAACCCAGTACTCAGGAGCACCTTTACCTTTACCCATACGTACCTCAAGAGGTTTTTTGGTGATAGGTTTATCAGGGAAAATACGAATCCATACCTGACCTTCACGTTTCATTGCACGGGTAACCCCGATACGAGCTGCCTCAATCTGACGCGAGGTGATTCGACCCGGCTCTAGAGATTTGATAGCGAATGTTCCGAATGCAATCTCGTGTCCGCGTGTTGCGAGACCCTTGATTCTGCCTTTCTGCTGCTTACGGAATTTGGTTCTTCTTGGTTGTAACATGACGCTATTATGTTATCAGCACTATGTGCTTAGTTTCAAGTTTCAAATATTTTAAGTTTCAAGAATCATATTTCCGTAAAGAAACCTAAAACCTGAAACTCAAAACTATTTATCTTCTGTTGTTATTACCTCTGTTATTGTTATTGTTGCGGTTTCCGCCACCACGATTGTTGTTACGGTTGCGGTCTCTGTCTCCACCTCCTCTGTTATCGTCACGTCCGCCACCTCTTCTGTCATCACGTCCGCCACCTCTACGGTCGTCGCGTCCGCCACGTCCACCGGCTGATGCACCTTCGCCACCTCTTTCGTTAGCTGATGATGCTGCACCTCCTGCCGGAGTTAAATCACGCTTACCAAATACTTCGCCTTTGAATACCCAAACTTTGATACCGATTTTACCATATACCGTAAGGGCTTCTGATACTGCATAATCAATATCAGCACGAAGTGTATGAAGCGGGATACGTCCTTCTTTATACATCTCATTACGGGCCATTTCAGCACCTGCCAAACGACCACCTAATTTTACTTTAATACCTTGCGCACCTACACGAACAGCGGCCTGAATGGCTTGTTTCATGGCACGACGGTAAGAAATACGAGCCTCTAATTGTTGAGCAATAGATTCGCCAATCAATTTGGCATCCAACTCAGGGCGTTTGATTTCGTAGATGTTGATCTGAACGTCTTTGCCGGTCAGTTTTTTCAACTCTTCTTTAATCTTATCAACTTCGTTACCACCTTTTCCGATTACAACACCCGGACGGGCCGTATGGATAGTAAGAGTGATACGTTTCAAGGTACGCTCGATAACTACTTTCGAGATCGCTCCTTTAGGGATACGTGCTGCCACGTATTTACGGATTTCTTGGTCTTCGACAAGCTTCTCAGCGAATGTTTTGCCACCATACCAGTTAGATTCCCAACCTCTGATGTAGCCAAGTCTTAGACCGACAGGATTAACTTTTTGTCCCATTAGTTATTATTTGCTTATTATGGCATTACGCCATATTCATTTTGGTGCGATACGAGTAGTATATCGTTCGCTTATTAATAATTAAACTGCACTATCAACTACAATAGTAAGGTGATGAGAACGTTTACGAACTCTGTATGCACGCCCTTGAGGTGCCGGTCTTAAACGTTTAATCATACGTCCACCATCAATGAAGATTGACTTAACAACAAGTTCTGCATCTTCAATTTTCTGGTCTTCGTTCTTTTGTTGCCAGTTAGCTACCGCTGATAACAAGACCTTCTTGATAACAGGTGAGGCATGTTGAGGTTGAAAGCTCAATATACCCAGCGCTTGGCTCACCTTTTTACCTCTGATCAGGTCTGCAACCAGTCTTGCCTTACGTGGCGAGGTAGGATAATCACTTAATTTTGCTACTGCTTCCATTTTTTACAAATGTACAATTATTATCTTTTTCCTTTATCTTTCTTTGCTATGTGACCACGGAAGTTACGCGTTGGAGAGAACTCTCCCAATTTGTGCCCTACCATGTTATCAGTTACATATACCGGAATAAATTTATTGCCGTTATGTACTGCGAAAGTATGTCCAATGAAATCAGGAGAAATCATTGAGCGACGCGACCATGTTTTGATGACTGACTTTTTACCTGAGTTGTTCATATCAACAACTTTTTTCTCAAGGCGGTAATCAATATATGGTCCTTTTTTTAGTGAGCGTGCCATAAATACTTATCTAGATTCTTTATTTTGATTATTTACTTCTTCTTGAAATGATTAGCTTACTTGAAGGCTTAGTTTTATCACGAGTCTTCTTACCTTTAGCCAATAAGCCATTACGCGAACGAGGATGACCTCCTGACGCACGGCCTTCACCACCACCCATCGGGTGATCAACCGGGTTCATAGCTACACCTCTTACACGTGGACGAACACCCAACCAACGTTTACGACCGGCTTTACCGTAAGTAACGTTCATGTGGTCTGCATTCGAAACTGTACCTACCGTAGCAATACAAGTAGCAAGTACCATTCTCATTTCACCTGAAGGCATCTTTAATGTTACATATTTGCCGTCTTTTGCCAACACCTGTGCATAAGTACCTGCGCTACGTGCCATCTGGGCACCTTTTCCAGGATGCAACTCAATGTTGTGCACAATTGTACCAAGCGGCATGCTTCCTAATGGAAGAGCATTACCGATTTCAGGAGCAACTGTTTTGCCGGCAATAATTACCTGGCCAACTTTCAAGCCTTGCGGGGCAATGATGTAAGCCTTTTCACCGTCTGTGTATTCTACAAGCGCGATACGTGCAGAACGGTTTGGATCGTACTCAATAGTTTTTACTTCAGCAGAAACATCTACTTTGCTTCTTTTGAAATCTATGATACGATATTTACGTTTGTGGCCACCACCGATGTAACGTGCGGTACGGTGTCCTTCATTATTACGACCACCGGTTCTTTTAATCGTGGTTGTAAGGCTTTTCTCAGGTTTGCTTGCGGTAATCTCTGAGAAATCAGGCGCTACACGATGACGTTGCCCCGGGGTGATTGGTTTTAATTTCTTGATACCCATTTTTACTTAATCTTTTGCAGCCTGTAAGGCTATACCTGAAATTTAATGATGGAACGATTGGCGGATACCCGCTTAACCTTTCTTATAAATTTTCGTAGAAATCAATCATTTCGCCTTCTTTCAAGGTTACAATCGCCTTTTTAAAAGTTGATGTAACACCTGAAGATGCTCTGCTACGAGTCATTCTTGATTTCTTTTTACCGATTTGACGAATCGTGTTTACGTCAGTAACTGAAACGCCATACATCTTCTCTACGGCTTTTGCGATTTGAATTTTGTTCGCATCCATAGCCACTTCAAACACAAACTTGCCTTTTGCAGTGCTCTTTTGCGTTTTTTCAGTGATGATTGGTCTTTTAAGTACACTCATGTTCTTAATTTATTAGCAAAGCTGTTCGCAGCTTTTAGTTCAATATTGATTCTATTTTCGACAAAGCACCTTCGCTAATGATTAACTTATCAGCATTGATTAAGTCATAAGTACTTACTTCGTCTGCACTCAAAACTCTTGTTTTCGGAATGTTACGAGCTGATAAATACACATTGCTATCATAATCAGGCAAAATGAAGAGAGTCTTGCTGCCTGTCAATGACAATGCACTAAGAAATGCTAAGTATGATTTTGTTTTTGGAGACTCAAAAGTAAAATCTTCAATAACTGAGATGTTATTTTCTTTGGCTCTTGCTGAAAGAACTGATTTACGAGCCAGAACTTTTACTTTCTTATTCAATTTGAAGTCGTAATCACGTGGAACAGGTCCGAATACACGACCACCACCTACGAAGGTTGGAGCTTTGGTAGAACCATGACGAGCACCGCCAGAACCTTTTTGACGAACAATTTTCTTAGTTGAACGCGCTATCTCGGCTCTTTGCTTGGCTTTGTGCGTGCCTTGGCGTTGATTTGCCAAATAGTGTTTTACATCCAGGTAAACCACATGTGTATTTGGCTCGATTCCGAAAACATCGTCAGACAAAACTGCCTTACGACCCAAATCTTTTCCGTCTTTGCTTAATACTGATAATTCCATTGTTACTACCGTTTTTTTCGATGTCGTACGGTGTCGACCTGAAGATTTGCTGCCCGCCCTAAAGACAGCTTATTAAAAATCAACCAATAACTCCCCTTTAGGGGCTGGGGGTTATTTTATTTGTGCAAAGTAATGAAACCGTTTTTAGCACCCGGAATTGAACCGCTGATAACGATCAGATTCTGGTCTGATAAAACTTTCAATACTTTAAGATTTTGTACAGTTGTACGTGTGTTACCCATACGGCCGGCCATACGAAGACCTTTAAAAACGCGTGATGGGAACGAGCAGGCTCCGATTGAACCGGGGTGACGACCACGGTTGTGCTGACCGTGCGTTTGACCACCCACACCGCCGAATCCGTGACGTTTTACAACACCCTGGAAACCACGACCTTTTGAGTTACCGGTTGCATCCAAGAAATCGCCTTCTGCAAAAACATCTTCTATACGAATAGTGTCGCCAAGGCTATATTCTTTTTCGAACTCTTTAAACTCAACTAATTTACGCTTAGGCGTTGTGCCTGCTTTTTTGAAATGACCTACCAACGGACGGCTCGTGTTTTTTTCTTTCTTTTCGCCGTAACCTAATTGGATAGCTTTGTAGCCATCTTTTTCTTCGGTACGAACCTGAGTTACAACACAAGGACCTGCCTCAATCAAAGTACAAGGTACTGCTTGGCCATCTGCGTTGAAGATAGTGGTCATGCCAACTTTCTTTCCGATAATTCCAGACATGGTATTTTACGCTTTATTTTGCTATTATAACCTAATTTGATTCTTCTTCAGCCAAATCGAAATCCGGCGTCCAAACGGGGGTGCAAAATTCCTAAAAAAAGTGCACTAAACCAAACATCGGCCAATAAATTATTTACTTTTCCAGAGGTTGGCCAAACCAACTTGTTCATTACACTGCAAACCGTTGGACGAATCCGTTCCGGTAAGGCCTAAAAACTTAAGGTGCAGGACGATTCCTTGTTACCTTGCAGCGATTCCTGTAAAATTCATAGCTTTCGGAGACTGTTCTGAATTAATATTTACGAACGAGTTCGGTTATTCTTACAGTCAAAGTTAAACTGGTTTCCCGAATGATTCGAGACTTCGTTTAACCAAATGAGAAGTGCTCCGTTTTTAATTGAGGTGCAAAGGTACAGATTTTTTTCAGCCTGCAAAATATATCCTAAAAGTTTTTCAATTATTTTTCTTGTTATCAGGTATTTAGGTTATTAAAAGCCTTTTTGCCAACCCTATTACAATACTGCTGTTAAAGAGGCCCAATACAGACCCGTGATTTTTTTATCCAAAGTAGTGCATACGTAATGTTTATCGAGCCCACAGTTTAAAATTCAATGCTAAAAAGCAGCAAAAAAATAATTGTTTTAAATATCGAAAAACTAAAGCCTGGGTCTCTTAAAAAACTTGAGATTGCAGATGGAAAAATAAATGAGGCATTAATAATGACAGAGAAAAATAGGGGTTTGATAACCTCCTGCCCCTATCCTGCTACTTCAACTTCACCGTCCAGACCTCAAACCTTGTTTGGTTGGTGTTATAGATGAATAACTTATTATAAGCCTCGGAGTATGACAGCGCCGGCAGGGCACTGGCAGGTAGAGGTTTATCGCCCAGCATTTGGCCTTTCAGGTTGAAGAGGGTGTTGTTCTTTCCGTCGAATATGGCAATGAATCGCAGGTCATTACCTAAATCGAAATAACGAAGCTGCGACTGCATGAAATTGGTACTGCCTATTTCCAACACCGGGTTGCCCTGCTTATTGTTTATCATTAAAGAGGTAGGCGTTCTTCTGGCTATCAACCAGTCTTTATGGTTCTGGTCGAAAATGACTTCAAAAACGGTTGCTTTGTTTGGTCTCTCCAATTGAATGCCCGACCCATTCAACGAGTTGCCTGTCATATTTACTTTTATTATCTCGCCGGTTACCGAAACCAGCGTTATTAGCGATTGTCTCCCCGGCCCTTCTTCAACTATCATTTCCAAAGGCCTTGAACTCAGCGGAACCCTCGGGAAACCGCTCAGAATTGGGCCCTGCTCATAAAATACAGTAAGTGTACCGTCTTGCTGCAACACTGCCAGATACGTGTTATTTTTATATTTAACGGTCTGTATCTGTATAATATCGTACAAATTCGCCGGGGTATTCAAACGGCTTATGCGCTGGGTTTCTTCATTTATTATATAAATATTGCCTCCCTCATCAGCTACATAAATTTTAGTTTCACTAGATGTTACCGCCTTAATTTCTCCCTTAAATTGAATGTCGGCATAATTGGCAACAAGCCCTTTCTGGTTTTCGCGGGTAAAAAATACCAGTTGCCCCGGCGTAGTAGCCAGGTAATGCAATGTACCGTTCTGGAAATAGTCAGTAGGCAATAAATAAGGGCTGGTAATTGCCTGTCCAATTGGCACTTTATTAATTTCTGTGGCTGAACTGCTCACCAGCACAACCTGGTTATCTTCCTGCTGCAGCATTATCTCTTCTGAAGCACTGGCGGCGTTGTTTATAACAAACGGTTTGCCCTTAAATCTGGCGCTCATGTTCAGGCTATCCTGCAAGAAAAAACGATTGACCAAAACCTCTTTCTGCGTCTGCGGGATTTTCTCAATCAGCACCTTTGTGCCGAAAGTGTTATTGATAACAAAGTTTTCAAAGGCAATAAACCTTAAAGACTTGGCACGCTGCTCATGTTTTATCACGGAGTTACGCCACTTCTGAGGCAGAGAAAAATAAAAGTTGTTCCAGATTCTCTGCGGACTGATGATAGCTGTTACCTGCGCCTGAGGGCGGAGTTTCTTTACAAAGTCTGTATACACGCCAGACCTCGCCCAGGTTTGTCCCGTGTTCAGATTGTTCAGATACTCCCGCATGGCTTCGTCATCGCTGGCCAGCACTATGTAATCTCCAATCTGGGTATAATAGCAATCAGGAAATCCCCGGAAGAGTGAGCCAAAGAGCAAAGCAGGAAGCTGACTTATCTGAATTTTACGTACATAGTTATTCAGGTAGCTAAAGGGTTTGGGTTTAAAGTAAGACGAGAGCTTTTCTGCATTTGCGGCCAGGTCATCAAACATATTCATGGCTTCTGCCTGGTCTTTTGTTTTTATCAGAAGTATTTTTCGTGATGCTTCGTCTGTAGAGGTTTCCATTTCACACAGTACCAGTTCATTCTTTAGTACCCGATACAAACTGCCCAGGTTTACATTCAAAAGCCGGTTAAGACTATCTTTTTCAGCCAGAAGCTCTTGCTCATTGGCCCGAAAATAGTTGTTTAGGTCTTTCTCCAGCTTTGCCGGGTTATGAAAACTCAGACGGAAAGTAATTGACGTATTAACAGGTATTAAATCAGTACAGGTAAGTGGTTGGGGCATCTGCTGGCCAAAAATACCTAAGAACGGAATGGTGCTGGTTCCTTTTGAATATATATAAGCCGAAACCGTATTAGGGCTTACCGGCTTTTCAAATACCACATCAGGATTGCGCGGCGTAATGTTGCTGAAGAACTCTATCAGATTCGGCGAAAGTTGCGACGGTAGAATATCGGCAACATCGCGAAGGTTTTTACTTTTGTAATAAATATGCGCTATGCCCCGCCGGGTTTCTTTAAATGGTGAGTTCTCAAGCGCCCCGCCAGACCTGATTCTGTTTACCACTTCTTCAAGCAAAATTTTAGAACCGCTACAAATAAGATAATCATCATGAATTAAAAAATTAAAAAGCAGCCGGTTGTTTACGTTATACAGTTCTTCAATTCTGATACCCTTGTAGGTTCTTCCGTATACTTTTCTTTTAGTGGGGTCTGGTTTTAGAAGCTGATTAAGAAATTCCGCATCACCAAAAGCTCCGGCCGGTATATAAACTATGTATTCCAGATTCTTTTTGGTTTCGCGGTGCAGCGAGTAAGTAATCAGCTTTTTATTAAGGAATTTCTGCGCTGTGGTGTTTGTATCTACATTTTCTCCTATTAGTTTCAGCGGTTGCAGGGCGTCGTAGAAAAACGGGATGTCGGCCAGTTGCGTTGAATCAATACCGTCTCTGCTGAACAGCGAGTGGTGAATCTGCGAACTTTCAACTATCAAAAAGGCGTTATCCGGAATATAATTCCAGGCATCGCTTTTGGGGGCAAGCCAGATACGGTAAACCAGAAACAAGGCAATTAAACCCAAAAAGGCATTGATATACCACAGGTATTTAGGTTTTATCATATTGAAAGCTACGTAAATTCAATTATCAGCCGGGTTATCTTGCTGTGCAACTTCCAATTACAGAAGTTTACAGGTAGATTTGCAAAAGTAAATAAATTTAATTCAATTTTTTTGGAGCCAACCCCATTTTTGAGAGGCAAAAACGATTAAATGGTCAAACTTCAACACAAGACATGGTTCAGTCAGACACAATATGTGCATTAGCCACGCCTCAGGGTATTGGCGCCATCGGGGTTATCAGAGTTTCCGGCGAACGGACATTTGAAATTGTCAATAAGGTTTTCAAAGGAAAAGACCTCATGAAGGTAGAGTCACACACCATTCATTTTGGTACCATCAGAGATTATGCCGATGCGCCGGAAGGTAAGATAATTGATGAAGTATTGGTATCGGTCTTTAAAAACCCCCGAAGCTTTACCAAAGAAGATGTAATTGAGATATCGTGCCACGGAAGCGACTACATTATAAAATATATACTAAAACTGCTGATACAAAACGGTTGCCGGATGGCCAAACCCGGTGAATTTACGCAGAGGGCTTTTTTGAACGGGCAGTTTGATTTAGTGCAGGCCGAAGCAGTGGCTGACCTGATAGCGGCTGACTCGGAAGCAGCACATAAAACGGCTCTCAATCAGATGCGCGGAGGTTTTTCTACCCAGTTAAAAGCGCTTCGTGAGGAACTGGTACATTTTGCCTCGCTGGTAGAGCTTGAACTGGATTTCGGAGAAGAAGATGTGGAATTTGCCGGAAGAGATGATTTAAGGAAATTGATATTGAAAATTCAGAATTTTCTGAAAAAACTAATTGACTCGTTCGACTCCGGCAATGTAATCAAAGAAGGGATACCTGTAGCTATCATTGGCCCACCCAATGCAGGTAAGTCTACCCTGTTGAACGCCCTGCTGAATGAAGAAAAAGCCATTGTAACCGACATAGCCGGCACCACCCGCGATGTAATTGAAGACATCCTTTTTATAGGTGGCACCAAGTTTCGTATCATTGATACCGCCGGCATACGCGAAACAAAAGATGTGGTAGAAAGCATAGGCATTGAAAGGTCTAAACAAGCATTGGAAAAGGCAGAAATAGCAATTATGCTTTTTGAAAATGAGCCGGACAGACAGTTTCTAGCTGACACATTTGCCGATATGCTCACCGGCAAAACCGCCATTTGGGTAAGGAATAAAATTGATCTGGTGAATGATGAATCCTTCGCTATGGTAGCAGCCCCTACCCCTCATCATGAAGGGGGGGAAAGTGAAGAAAAACCCTCTTCGATAAAGAAAGGGCTGGGCGAGCTGACAGGCACGCAAGTAAACATCAACATTTCCGCCAAAAACAATACAGGCATCGACATTCTGAAAAATACGCTGGCAGACCAAACTAAACTAAAAAAACAGGCCGATACCATGTTAACAAACCTGCGGCATTATGAACACCTGGCCAAAGCACATGAAGCATTAGATGAAGTATTGAAGGGATTAAGCCTTGGAATAACCGGAGACTTTCTGGCTCAGGATATCCGGCTGTCACTCTATCATTTAGGAGAAATAACAGGCCAGATTACCACCGACGATTTACTGGCCAATATTTTCAGTAAATTTTGTATCGGGAAGTAAGAACCAAGCTGTCAGCCAAAACTACCTCTGATATAATTTTTTGTAAGCTCTTGTTTTGGTTGATTAAAGATCATATCGCAGGTGTCATATTCAATCACTTGACCTAAATACATAAAGGCCACTTTGTCTGAAATCCTTTGCGCTTGCTGCATATTGTGTGTTACAATTATTATTGTATAGTTTTCCCTTAGCCTCAGAATTAATTCCTCAATCTTACCGGTGCTGATTGGGTCTAAAGCAGAGCAAGGTTCATCCATCAGAATAACTTCCGGCCGAAGCACAACAGCGCGGGCTATACATAATCTTTGTTGCTCTCCGCCGGATAGTTTTACGGCAGGTTTTTTCAGTTCATCTTTTACGGCATCCCACAGATAACTCTCTTTCAAGGCATTTTCAATCAGGTGAGGAATCTGCTGCTTAGGAAATTTATGAATATGAAGTGCATAAGCCAGATTATCATAAATGCTCTTGGGCAAGGGATTAGGTTTCTGGAAAACCATACCAATCCTCTTTCTGATTTCAGTAACCGATACCTTTGATTTATACAAATTCAAATCATCCAGATATAAATCGCCTTCAATCTTTGCATCAGGCGATAAATCGTGCATCCGGTTAAATGCCCGTAATAGCGTAGATTTACCACACCCCGACGGTCCGATTAAAGAAGTAACCTGATTTTCAGGAAACGCTATATCAACATCTTTGAGTACATGTTTTGAACCGAAGTACAAGTTCAAATGTTGACTTGACAATTTAGCAATATTCATAGCTTAGTCTTTGGTTCTGTTTCTGAATCGGATGACAAATGCAAGTATATTCATTGCAAAAATTAGTAAAATCAATACAACTGAGGTGGCATAAGCTAATAGTCTTACCTGCTCAATGGCATGATGCTGGGTAGAGAGCATATACAAATGGTAGGGCAAGGCCATAAATTCCTGATTTAAACTGGTAGAAACACCATTGATATAAAAAGCAGCCCCTGTAAATAGAATAGGGGCGGTTTCACCTGCGGCCCTCGACAAAGTAAGAATAATCCCTGTAATAATTCCTGAGAGCGCCTTGGGTATCACCACATCTCTGATGGTCTCAAACTGTGTGGCGCCTAAAGCCAAGGTGGCTTCGCGCATACTGTTGGGTACAGTCTTGAGCGACTCTTCGGTGGTTGTGATAATATATGGTAAAGAAAGCAGGCCAAGTGTTAACCCTGCCGACAATACAGATGTACCCAAATGCATTGATTGAACAAACAAAGCCAAGCCAAAGAGTCCGTAAATGATGGAGGGTATACCGGCCAGATTCCTTATTGAGGCACGGATAATATTGGTCATCAGATTTAACCTGGCATATTCATTTAAGTAAACGGCGCAGGTGATACCCAAAGGCACAGCAAATAACGTGGTAATAAAGGTAAGCAAAACAGTGCCGGCTATAGCAGGAAAAACACCGCCTTGTGTCATCCCGTTGGTTGGATATTCTGATATAAAACCCCACGAAACAGCAGGTAAACCTTTACTGAAGATATCCCAAAGAATTATACCCAGAAACATACAAACCAGAACGGTGCTTCCTAAAAGAAACAACCAGTTAATAAAATTGACAATCTTCTTATTCATCCCTGAAATTTTCTTAATCGATTGGCCAGGTATTCGCCCATCAGGTTAATGCTGAGTGTCATCATAAAAAGCACCATAGCTATTGCAAACAATGCAAAGTAATGGGTTGTTTGGTATGGAACCTCCCCCATTTCAATAGCAATGGTAGCAGTAATAGTTCGAACAGAATCCAGAAAGCTCTTAGGCGCTACCGATACATTGCCTGTAGCCATCAGCACAGTCATAGTCTCACCCAAAGCCCGACCCAACCCGAGCATTACGGCAGCAATCAGCCCCGGGGTTGCAGCAGGTATGGTTACTCTGAAAAGGGTTTGCCATTTGTTTGCTCCTAAAGAGATTGAAGCTTCTCTGTGACCTTGAGGAACCGCATTAATTGCATCTTCACTAATAGTTATAATAGTAGGTAGTGCCATAAAAGCCAGCAGAATAGACCCATTCAGGGCATTCAGGCCATTCTGAATTGCAAAAATCTTTGAGATATTTGGCCCTACCAATACTATTCCCAGAAAGCCTATGGCCACCGACGGAATGGCTGCCAATAGCTCAACAACAGGCCTTAAAATCAACTGTAGTTTTTTTGGAGCAAACTCTGATAAAAAAGCAGCTGTAAAAATTCCTAACGGAACGGCAATAATCATTGACCCAAAGGCTACAAAAATGGTACTGATGATGAGTGGAAAAATACTATACTGATTGTCGGGGTCCCATTGGGAGCCTGTGAAAAAATCTACCGGACTGATGTTCAGAAAAAAAGAGATGCTATTTATTAAAAGCATAAAAAATATACTTACCAATAACATAATTGTAATGAGACCGGTTGCTTTAAAAAGCTGCCTGAAACACCAGTCGATTCTTTCTCTTCGATTCATATTTTTCAATCGTTGATAAGTTTTGCCGGATAATATCCCGACTTCATTATGATAGCCAGGCCCTCTTTTGTCTTTTCATAATCAAGAAAAGGCTTCACTTTCTGATAGTCCTTTTTTTTGAAGAACTGATATAATGGTCGTTGAAAAAAGTACTTTCCGGAAATAATTTTCTTTGCATCCAGCGGTGAAACAGCTTCACCGCCATCAGAAGTATAGATTTTTAATACTTTTAAGCCTGATCCACTCTTTTGCTTCATATACCCTGCGCCTACATAACCTATACCTGAGGGGTCAACTTTAATGCCTTCAAGAATCTGGGCATTGCCATTCATCTGTTTGGCCAAGGGAGAAAACCGTATTTTTAGCGATTTCTGTATGTACTCATGTGTTCCTGAATTACTTTGGCGCCCGTAAATGTTAATCGGAATATCTGAAGAAGTCAGCCTGTTCCAGTTATTCCATTCACCACTAAGTACTCTGGCCAGTGCTTGTGTACTGATTGAGTCAATAGGTAATTGGTCAGATACAACAAAAGCGATGGCGTCCTGGGCAAAAATAAATGATGATATTTCCAGGTTTTTTGCCTTGAAAAGAGCCAGCTCCTTTTCGTTAATATCTCTTGAAGAATTAGCAATATCAGCAGTTCCGTTGAGCAACGATGCTATTCCCAGCCCAGACCCTCCTCCGGATATGGAGACCAGCAATTCAGGATACCCGTAGTGGAAGTTTTCAGCCAGCACAACGGCAAGATTAACTTCTGTATCAGAGCCTTTCACTTTAATTGTATTGTCATGCTCTGCACAGCCAGAAATGATCAGTATGACGAGAAAAATCAACTTGCGCATCTACAAAGTTGAATTAATTATCTACTATTGACAATTCTTCCGGATTAACTGTTTGTTATATTTTGCGTAAAACAAAGATACCCGAACCTATATAAGTGTTAATTGGTTTGGTTTAGTGGCACATACCATCAGTTTTTCTTCATCAAGTATTATCCCAATACTTTAAAATATACCTTTTTAAATAATCAATTGCATTAAAACAACAATATTACAGATTATTAATCTACTAATTTGGTAGATTAAATAGAACTAGTATATATTTGCCAATCCTTATTCTTAAAAGCATTTTATGCAAACACAAAACAATTCTACTATGCAGAAAATTCTATTACTAGTTTTTGGAGTTATCTTTTCAGTGCAAACAATTGCGCAAGATAACCCCACCATTAATGCCAATGTAACTGGTAAGGTGATAGATGCCGTTACTAACGACCCCCTTATTGGCGCCACGGTGTCTATCAAAGGCACAACCAATGGCGCACAGACAGACGCCAACGGAGAGTTTAAGTTAATAACCGGGCAAAAGCTACCTTTTACACTAGTTGTCAGCTATATCGGCTATCAGAAAAAAGAAGTGGTAATTACCGAGCCTACGGTGGAAATCAGACTCGATGCTACGGCAAATCAACTATCAGATGTGGTAATTACCTCTCGCCGTCGTCAGGAGTCAGCGCAGTCAGTACCCATACCTATATCTATTGTAAGAGGTGTAACCGTTGAGGACGCAGGTGCATTTAATGTAAACCGCCTGAAAGAATTAGTACCGACGGTTCAGCTATATGCTTCTAACGCCCGTAACACTACTTTAAACATCCGTGGTTTAGGCTCAACCTTTGGCCTGACTAACGATGGTATAGACCCCGGCGTAGGTTTCTATGTAGATGGCGTCTATTACGCACGGCCGGCCGCTACTGCCCTCGATTTCATTGACATAGAGCAGGTAGAAGTACTCAGAGGCCCACAGGGTACGCTCTTTGGTAAAAACACTACCGCAGGCGCTTTTAACATTACTACACGCCAGGCAAGTTTTACACCCGGCGCCAGCTTTGAGTTAAGCTATGGTAACTTTGGCTATATTCAGGCAAAAGGCTCAATAACAGGGCCGTTAAGCAAGAAATTGGCAGCCAGAGTATCATTTACCGGTACCCAGCGCGACGGGTTGCTTTTTAATGTAAGCAAGCAACAATATATAAACGATATCAATAACATCGGGCTGCGGGCGCAGTTGCTTTACGCGCCCAGCGATAATGTAAAAATAACCTTTATCGGAGACCTGACCGAACAAAAACCCAATGGCTATGGCTGGGCTGTGGCAGGTGTTGTTACAACCAAAAGACCGGCATACCGCCAGTTTAATGCCATCATTGCCGATTTGAATTACAAGTTGCCTTATTCAAGTGCTTTTGAAAGAAAAGTTGACCTGGATACGCAATCGAAGGCTGATAATAAATTTGACGGTGTTTCTGCCAATGCAGACATCAAAATCGGTAAAGGAACGCTTACCTCAACCACAGCATACCGCTACTGGAAGTGGGTGCCTTTGAACGACCGAGACTATACTGGTCTGCCTATCTTTACTATTTCTTCTGGCAACTCGGTACACAAACAGTGGTCTCAGGAAATCAGATACTCCGGACAAATCTCTTCAAAATTAAGTGGGGTAATCGGTGCATTCGGACTTTGGCAGGACCTGAAGTCTGACCCTGTACAAACCGAAGAAGCTGGTTCAGCTCAATGGCGTTTTGCCCAAAACTCTACCAGTAACTTATGGAAAACACCGGGATTGTTTGATAATTTCGGAATCAGAACAACCAATCGTATTCAAAGCACCAGTCTGGCTATTTTTAGCCAGGTTGACTGGGCCATTACCAGCAAAATCCATGTATTGCCCGGCGTAAGATGGAACTACGATAAAAAAATAGCAGACTACAAACGTGAAACTTACGGTGGTTTACAAACAACAGACCCTGCCTTGGTTGCCCTAAAAAATGGTATTTATACCAATCAGGCATTTAATACAACAGTAAACGAAGATAACTTTTCAGGCCAGCTAACTTTGCAATACAGAGCCAGCGAAAAACTCAATGCGTTTGCTACTTACTCTGTCAGTTACAAACCGGTTGGTGTAAACATTGGAGGTTTGCCAACTGCAAGTGGGCAGGTGCTGATAGACCTGGCCAAGGTAAAGCCAGAATTTGTTTCTCACAAAGAGATAGGTATCAAAACCAAACCGTCAGCCAATTCAATTTTGAACCTCGTATTTCATGATACCGACATTAAAGACTATCAGACACAGGTACAGACACCCGAGCCAGGCGTAAACAGAGGGTATCTGGCAAATGCCGAAAAAGTAAGAGTTATTGGTGTTGAGTTAGATGGAAACATCAGACTTAATAATCATTTCACAATTAATGGCGCCTTTGCCTATACCGACGGCAAATACATCTCTTTCAAAAATGCGCCTGTGCCTTTAGAAGAGGTTGGTGGCCCTCAGGCATTTAAAGATGTTTCCGGAGGCCAGCTGCCGGGTATCTCTAAATGGGCAGGTTCATTAGGTGGCGAGGCTACAACAAAAGGTAGATTACTAGGCTTAAAAGGCAATTATTTTTTAGGGCTTGATGCCTACTACCGTTCAAAATTCTCATCTAGCCCGTCTCCATCACAATACCTGAATATTGAAGGATACACACTAACCAATGGTCGGGTGGGTTTCAGAGCATCTAACGGAATCACATTCTTTGTATGGGGCAGAAACCTGTTTAATGTTGACTACTACGAGCAACTGCTAGCGGCCCCGGGCAGCGCTGGTAATTACGCCGGTATTGTGGGCGACCAACGAACCTATGGAGTTACATTGCGATACACTTATTGATATAAAAAATAAAATAATCGATGCCAGTATTCTGGCACAGAAGGGGATACGGCGCTGCCGTATCCCCTTCTGCTATTTTACATTTTAGCGATAGTTTCAAAAGCTTTTGAAATCCATGCAAATCAACTATTTAAAAGCGCATTTGCTAAAATCTGGTGCCGTTAAATAAAAAAACCACAAAATAAAGTTCAAATATTTTGCAAAATAATCACATTTTATTTTCTTTGAATTACACTTAGCTGAGAGACTATAATTGATAATATCTTCAGAGTTATCTTTTCTTTTACTCTTGCAAATTACACATCATAAAACCGGAAGCTAACTATTATTAGAACCGGGAAATTAATTTGAATTACAAAAATATCGCTGTATTTATTTTAACCTATAAACTTTTGTTGAACTAATTATAATTTCTCAATCATATTTGGCTCTTCCCATTACGCCTTCAACTACTCACTCGTTTCTATGAAGCTGTGATTGAATGTGCTATGCCGGAATCAACCAGAACACTTAATTTTCATTAGAACTGACCAAAGGCTTAGCGATGGATTATCAGGATTGAAAATAACTATCAACAACCAATGAATGATATTCCGCAAGAACGTGAAAGGTTTACCAAGTATTAGTTTTACTACTGAAAACTCCGCCAATTTCAATAAATACCGATAATTAACTTTTTTGTAAGTTAACCTGAATAGAAAAATGGAGGAATACACAGGATCTATAAAAATGTATGCTGGCTCATATCCACCAAGAGCAAATTTCTAATTGGAAGAATAAGTATTTTTTAAATACCAGGGTAAGTCTGAATGAGTTTCAGGAAAATTTATCATCGTTTTCTTCCAACATTGCTGCATGGATAATTCTAAATATAGCTGTTTTTATTTTTTTAACCTTAAACTTTTGTTGAAATATGGATGAATTCTTAGGTGTTATCAAACCGTTTGCAGGTCTCAGTTATGTACCTGTTGGCTGGCATCTTTGCGACGGAACACAGTTGCCCATTTCTGGCAATGAAGCGCTATTTGCAATTATTGGCTATACATACGGTGGCGATGGCAAGACCAAATTTGCCTTGCCTAACTTACAATGCCGGGCAGTTATAGGACCCGGACAAGGACAAGGGCTAACTAACAGAGCTATTGGACAGATAGGAGGCGCTGAAAATGTGGCAATCACTCAAAGTACATTCCCAGCGCATACACATACTTCTTTTGCACTTAATGTTGATGCTGATTCCAGTAACCCTTCCGATCGTTTTTTAACCAAAACCCTCGTTGACAGATATTGCATACAACAAGGCACCGATACGGAAGTAAAAATGGGAAATGATATCATTTCTACAGCCCCTGGCGGGAACCTTCCTCATGATAATATGCCTCCATTCATGGCTATCAATTACATCATTTGCGTACAGGGTATCTATCCTGAGCGTCCGTAACTAATTGTACAGCAAAATCAATACATAATTAAGCTCCCTTAACAGATTAAATCAAATGGAAGAGTACGTTGGAACTATAAAAATTTTTGCAGGCGACTATGCGCCCAGGAACTATATGAAATGCGAAGGCCAGACGCTGCCTATAATGACATATCAGGCTCTTTTTGCTTTATTAGGAACTACCTATGGCGGCGATGGCAGAAATACCTTTATGCTGCCCGACCTGAGAGGCCGCCTAATCGTTCAAACGGGAAAAATGCCCGGCAGCCCTAATAACAGACAACGTGGTGAAAAAGGAGGTCAAGAAAAGGTAACCCTTACCCTTAGTAACATCCCACCTCATACGCATACTTACAGCGCGCTATCAGGCAATCGCGAATCTCCTAACCCTCTAGATAATTACCTGGGTAATACTGCCAGTGCTTTTTATGCACAAAAAGCCCCAGCTGATAATTTAGTAGCTATGGCACCAGGGGCAGTAGGCACCATTGGAGGGCAACCTCACGAGAATATGCCACCCTTCATAGTACTTAATTATATTATATGCACCTATGGATTCTACCCTCCAAGACCATAACGTAACCATTACTCTTTTAAACCATTATTAAATCGTTCGGAAATTATCAACTTTCCTCAAGAATCTGAATATCATTTGATTAAAAACAGCTTGATGATATTTCTAACAGATAAATACCTGGCTACTTAAGATTAAAACAGGGTGCATGTTAGTAATAATTACGGAATCACTTTAAACTATTTAAAAACATGGAAGAATACATAGGAATGATAGTGGCTTTTCCTGGCTACTACGTACCAGAAGGTTTTATTGAATGTAACGGGCAGTCACTTCCCATATCACAGTTTCAAGCACTCTATTCTTTAATTGGCACTTATTATGGAGGCGACGTTAATAAACAAATTTTTAATGTCCCTGATTTAAGGGGCCGCTCTATTATTGGTGCCGGGAGCGCGGCAGGTTTAACTTCACATAAACCCGGGCAAACTGGTGGAACAGAAATGGTAACGCTTACTCAGATGCAATTACCCTCGCATAATCACCCGTATAATGCGCTAACTGGCCCTAGAGAAAGTAAAGACCCCAAAA
This sequence comes from Emticicia sp. TH156, assembly GCF_002855535.1. Taxonomy (NCBI): domain Bacteria; kingdom Pseudomonadati; phylum Bacteroidota; class Cytophagia; order Cytophagales; family Leadbetterellaceae; genus Emticicia; species Emticicia sp. TH156. The sequence continues at coordinate 239,048 of NZ_PKRS01000008.1, read as the reverse complement.
ACAACTACATTGGCACCGCGGGCGGAAACTTCTATGCCAAAAAAGACCCCGCTGACACCCTGATAAAAATGAACAATCTAATGCTTGAAGCAGCACCGGGTGGCAGCCAACCGCATAATAATATGGCTCCTTTCTTAGGTATAACTTATGGCATTTGTGCTAACGGGGTGTATCCGCCAAGGCCATAACGAGGTTCGTTAGAATCGGCTCAATTGGAAACTCGTAAAAACAGAGATTGTATGCGATTTAAAAGCGCTCATTTACCAACAGCCTATTAATGGACAACTGAATGCCTTTCACTTAAGCAATTGCATTTAAGCAAAATATAATTAAACAACCATCTTAGATACTTAAAATATGGATGAATATATAGGTGTTATTAAACCTTTTGCAGGTGTTACGTTTACACCAAGGTTCTGGCTACCTTGCGATGGAAGAATACTATCCATTTCAAACTACCAGGCTCTGTTCTCAATTATAGGCTTTAGATTTGGCGGCGATGGCGTAACCAACTTTGCCTTGCCTAACTTACAATGCCGGGTTGTTATAGGCACCGGACAAGGTCCGGATCTAACAAACAGGACTCTTGGTCAGACAGGAGGCGTTGAAAATGTAACAATCACTCCAAGTACATATCCTGCGCATACACATGCCTCCTATGCACTTACTGTTGATGCTGATTCCAGTAACCCTTCCGATCGTTTTTTAACCAAGACCCCCAATGACCGATATTGCATAAAACAAGGCACCGATACGGAAGTAAAAATGGGAAATGATATCATTTCTACCGCTCCGGGTGGGAACCTCCCTCATGAAAATATGCCTCCATACATGGCAATCAATTACATCATTTGTGTAGAGGGTATTTATCCAGAACACGCATAACATATTGAGCAACATCTTTCAGCTTTGTTATTAACCACCCTTAACAGATTAATTGAAATGGAAGAGTACATAGGAACTGTAAAAATTTTCGTTGGCGATTTTACCCCCAAATATTATTTAAAATGCGAAGGCCAGATACTGCCTATACAGAAATATCAGGCTCTTTTTGCTGTATTAGGAACAACTTATGGCGGTGATGGCAGAACTACATTTATGCTGCCCGACCTGAGAGGCCGGCTAATCGTTGATACGGGACCATCGCGTGAAAGCCCTAAGTACAGACAACGGGGTGAAAAAGGAGGTGAAGAAAAGGTAACGCTTACCCTTAGTAACATCCCACCTCATACGCATACGTACAGCGCGCTATCAGGCAATCGAGAATCTCCTAACCCTCAAGATAATTACCTGGGTAATACTACCAGTATTTTTTATGCACAAAAAGCCCCAGCTGATAATTTAGTAGCTATGGCAGCAGGGGCAGTAGGCACCATTGGAGGGCAAGCGCACGAGAATATGCCACCCTTTATAGCCCTTAACTACATTATTTGCACTACTGGATTATATCCTCCAATGTCATAACCATTTTTTTTAAATCCATTTTCAAATCATCCGGAAATTATCAGCCTTCTGGAAGGCTCTCAACAAAATATGATTACGAACAGCTTAAGATTTTTCTAACAGATAATTACCTGGCTACTTAACATAAAACAGGGTTCATATAAGTAATAATTACGGAATCACTTTAAACTATTTAAAAACATGGATGAATACATAGGAATGATTAAAGCATTTCCAGGTCGCTACGTACCAGTAGGCTATCTGGAATGCGACGGCAGAAAACTTACAATAAACTCCCAGTATGCCGCCCTTTTCACCCTAATCGGTACAACTTATGGTGGAGATGGAAAGACTTACTTTAATCTGCCTGATTTAAAAGGTCGCTCAATTATTGGTGCAGGCCAATTAGGTAAAACATCTAGAGAACCCGGGCAAGCTGGTGGTGAAGAAATGGTTAGGTTGACTCAGAATGAATTACCCCCGCATACTCACCCATACTATGCGATAACCGGCCCCAGAGAAAGCAAAGACCCCACCAACAACTACATCGGTACCGCAGGGGGAAACTTCTATGCCAGAAAAGATGCTACAGACACCCTGATAAAAATGAACGATAAAATGATTGGGGCAGCGCCGGGTGACTACCAACCGCATAATAATATGGCTCCTTTCTTATGCATTACTTATGGCATTTGCGTTGATGGGATTTATCCTGACAGACCAGACTGAAAATCAAAATAAATTTATAAATACAGAAAAACCATGGAAAATCAATTGGAAATCCAACCAGAAAAACCGGAAAATGAAGTGCAGGTAAAAAAAACATGGGTAACACCTGCCATGCGAGCACTTAATACTACTATAAACGGTTTTGGCACAGGAGATAGTGAAGGCGGTACTGGTGTTCCATCTTAACCAGGTAAGCAGCAGTTAAAAGGGAGATTACATCAGTCTCCCTTTTTAGGCTTTCAGGCGTCTTAAGTCTATCTAATATTTTTTTTACATCCACCAAATCGCATTCAATATCTGCAGGCAGGCCATCCTCCAGAAGTTGATTAATAAAAACTTTGTTTTTATATCTTAAATATGGTATGACTGCCCCGGTTTTGTCGTCCCTTGAGATTACGTACTTTGGCAATATACTATGTAAAGATTTCCTGATGAAATTACGTTTTACTTCTCCGGGTCTGAACATTTCAGCAGGCAATTGTATCATAAACTCTAATAATCTGATATCGGCCATCGGGTAACGGCACTCGCTGTTAGCTCTCAAAGCATGCAGATTCTCTGACTCAAACCGCAATGAAGTAAAAGGCCTCATGATTCTTGAAATCATGAAGTGTTTATATGATTTTACATCAATGCTATATTCTTTGGCGGGTAGATCTTTCAAGCGCTCGGCCTTGAGAAAATCTGAATCAATTTCTTTGGCTATAGACGCCTTATTCATCTTAAAACCAAACAATCTGCCCTGCAAATACCTGAACAACGATTTGTAAACAGCTATGTCAAATTTCAGAAGTTCTTTCATCACCCTGGCAGGCCTGCAACTATACCAGATATCCCACATCCATCGGGTTCCATAATCGGTTACAAATTCATCTCCCGAAAAACCACTGAGTTTTACCCGGCAACCGACGCTTTGCATTGCTTCATAAATAGCATTCTGCCAGGTAGTATATTGCTTGTTCAGCCCCCCATGTACGCGAATGGTCTCCTGTAATTCATCCTGATAATTAGTAAACGGATGCCTGTTTAACTTAAAAATGTTCTTTTTATTGAACCCGAATGAATCTAAAAGTTGATTCTGAATGTATTCTTCCTCCACTATCTCCTTCTCAGCAAGGACACGCCCCTCATCTGATTGTACCAGAGAGAAAGAATACAGGTTTTCAAAAAGAGATTTTTTGGCAGAAAGTACCACATTGGCCATACAGGCAATTGTTGAAGAGTCAAGCCCTCCACTTAGTTCAAGCCCAACGCCAAAAGATTCTATCCCACGTAACCGGCATCTGACAGCTTCAAAAAACAATTGATAAAATTCGCGGTAAGCTAGTTCTTCATCTACCGGTTTTTCAGGGAAACACGGCTTTAGCTCCCAGTACTTTGTAATCTGAACTCTCTCATTAAAATAAAAAAGATAATGACTTGGTTCTAAGCGGTAAACATCATGATAGCACGTATGCTTTACATTTAGATATTTTAAGATATATGAACCATGAAGCAACCCGGCAACGTAAGATTTCTTATAGCTTAAATCAATAAATGGCAATTGAAGGAAAGCGTTCAGATCACTCGTAAAAAGAATAAGATTCTGCTGGCACGTATAAAACATGGGCTTTACACCCAGATGGTCTCTGGCCATAAAAAGCGCTTTTTGTTGTTTATCCCAAACCACAAAAGCAAAATCGCCTATAAGATGCTTTACACAATCATTCTGATACGCTGTGTAAGCAGCCAATATATATTCGTGGTCAGAAGCCTTTAGGGGGTCATTAATTTTTAATTCTGAAGCCAGTTTTTCCCGGTTATCAATTCTGCAACTGGCAGCCATTACATAGCGGTCGTTCTGAACTATGACTGATGTGTTAAAAGATTCGGGAGTATTAAAAAGAAACTTATTACATATATAAATTTCATCAGACTGATAAACACCCTCGGCGTCACCTCTGAAAAAATTCATGGCTTGATACATCTTCAATCCAATCTCAGAAACAATCATTGTATCATCGAGACTTAAACAGCCAAAAAATTGTGACATATCGGTTAGTCGCAGCAATTAGTTATAGAAAGAATTCTAATTTTAAACTAAAATTACGTAATTTGTAAATAAAACGCAACCACGCTCAATGACTATTAATTATATAGCTTACGGACTACCCATTGTTTCTGAAATTGATTTACCAGGGTTTGTACCGCTTTCTGATACAAACAACCCGCACAAACCATTAGTTGTTAAAATTGGCAAAGTACCTGTTAAACTGAAAAATGAGCCAACAGTAAAAAAGCCTTTTTCTACCTTCAACGAAACGGAGTATCTTCTAACAATGCCAGACTTGGCCCGTTATTACGTACATGATGGAGAAGAAATAATAATTGAACCAGAATGTAACCTGCAGAATGACATTCTGCTCTATTTTTACTCTAATTGCCTGGCAGCAGCATTGTATCAACGCAATCTGATTCCTTTTCATGTATCCGGTGTGTTTATTGATGCCGCCAGAGTTGTCCTTTTTGCGGCTCCGTCTCGTATTGGCAAGTCAACAACCTCATTGATGCTTCAGCAAAAAGGATACGCTCCTTTTACTGACGACACCGCCATATTGAATATAGAAAACGGCAAATGCTTTGCCTATGCTTCGTATCCGGTTATGCGCTTATGGGAAAACACGCTAAAACATCAACACATCCTGAATGAATCTGAAAAACAATTGATAAGAAGTGAGGTTTCCATCGATAAATTTGCGTTTTCGTTTCATGACCGCTTTGTTACAGAAAAAGTTGAAGTTGCCGGAATTGTAAACATGAATATCGAAGGTAATGACATAAAGATTAAACGTCTGGTTCTGGCTGATGCAATAGAAGCGCTTTCAAATAATATTTACAGAAAACAATGGGTGAATGGCATGAAAAAAGAACTGGTTAAGTTCAGACATTTAACCGGCGTTACAAAGGTTTTGCCATCATGGAACGCCTTAAGACCTAAAAATAAACCCACTTTTTCTACCTTTGCCGATGCAATAGAATCTGAAATTCTGGAACCATTAAAGCATGATGCCCTTATTTTAAGCTAATGAACTTTAAAGTTATGAACTCAGGCTCTGAATCCGAAATGAATCCAAAAATAGTATGGCTGGCCTCTTATCCCAAGTCAGGCAATACCTGGTTCAGGTCTTTTCTATCTGCACTTATTGGTACCAGAGAACTAGACATAAATAATCTGGAAACAGATGGTATCTTCTCTGGCAAGAATAACCTTGAAATGGCATTAGATATTGATTCTGACTACATTAACCAGAAAGAAGCTGAGAATTACAAGAGAATTGCATTCAGATATTTATCTGCCGAAAACTGCAGATTATTGTATGTCAAAATCCATGATGCCTTTACATATTCAGAATTTGACAAACTGCCATTGGTTCCTGAAGAACCTACAAAAATGGCAATTTATTTAATCAGAAACCCCCTTGATATTGCTGTATCCCTGGCCAATCATCTTGATGATTCTATCGATAATGCCATCGAAAAATTTCTGACAAATCAGAAAAGCTCATTTGGCACAACAAAAAACCTGGGTATAAAACAATTTTATCAGCCATTGGGTACGTGGTCCGGGCATGTAGAAAGCTGGCTGAAACACCCGTCATTCCCGGTCCATTTTATACGTTATGAAGATTTAAAAATCAGGCCGTTTGAAACCTTTAAAGCCGCAGTAACCGCTATAGGGCTGCAGGTAACTGATGAAAAAATACAGGAGGCCATTGAATTGACGAAGTTCGAAAAATTAAAGAAACAGGAAGAACAAAGCGGATTTAAAGAAAAGCAAGTGCCTGACAAAAGTTTCTTTTTTAAAGGAGAATCAGGTCGATGGAAAGAAGAATTAAGCACTAAACAGATAGAAAAAATAAGAGAAGCAAACCAGCCCATGATGGAACATTTTGGTTATTGGTAGCGCTCTGCCAACACTAATATTATGTACGCAATAAACGAAAACAGAATTTTATTGACTGAACTCGGTGACGAGGGGATTTTATTTGACCTTCAAACCAATGATTATGTATCTTTGAATGAAACCCTTTTCAAAATAATGAAGGGAATAGAACAAGGAAATAATATTGATGCTATTATTGAGCAGTTATGTAATGAATTTCAGGTGTCTGAAGCTGATTGCCGTGCTGATGTTAATCTGGCTCTGACAGAACTGGAAGCAAAAACTTATATTGTTAAATGCGTTTCTTAAAAAAAACAAGAGCATTTTTCCGTTGGAGCCTGAGGCGTAAACTATTGTTGGCATTTACTGTCCCTCTGTCTCTCTACAGCTTTTTTCTTTTCCGTTTTTTTCAGTCAAACGCCAGATTCGGAGAAAGAAACAAGCCTGTTGATATAGATAATAACGTTGATATGCAATTGGTGAGAGACATCAGCATTGTTATTAAAGTTGTAGCCAAATATAGCTTCTGGAACAACGTCTGCAGGCATCAGGCTTATCAGGCAAAAGTACTTTGCCGGCTATATGGCATACCCTATAAAATTTATGTGGGTTTTAAGAAGAATGAAGCAGGCGCCATAGAAGGCCATGCCTGGACAACGGTAAACGGCCAATTTGTAACCGGCTTTTGTGTAGTTGAAGATTATGTAGTACATAGCACATTTGCCTGATTTAAACTGCCTTCATAAGAAAAGCGAGAAAGGATTAATACCCTTCTCGCTTGCCTACCTTATTTCTTCATTTTGTTTTCAAACAAAAAAACTCCGTTTTTATTCGCAACCACCAGGTCAACCTTCTTATCGTTGTTCATGTCGCGGGCTACTATATTCAGCCCTGCACCAGAATCATTATCAATTACATGTTCTTTCCAGTATGGCGCTTTACCGGGGGTAAACTCAAACCAGAGCAAAAACGGAGCGTCGGCATCGCCGGGGTCACGGCCATGGTGCGCCAGAAATCTCTTACCTGTGATATACTCTGCACGGCCGTCGCCATTCAAATCTGCCATGATAGAAGAATGCGTTTGCGCAGTTGTGGTACTCATAAGGTGTGTAATAAAATCAATCTTGCCGTCTTTTTCTACCTGCTCATGAAACCATATACCCAGTGCATGGGCAGAGGCGCTCACTACATCATTCCGGCCATCGCCGTTTACATCTAATACCTGCATGTGCGAGCAGGGTTCGCCCAGATTAGCCGGATGAAACCTCCAGTTACCTGCCTTGTTGTCTTTTGTTCCTTCAAACCAGCCTTCACGTATTACCACATCTTTGATACCGTCATTATTGATATCGCCAAAGCCTATACCATGCGAGAAAATTTCAGTACCCGGAACATTTTCTTTACTGATGGCATGGCGCTTCCAGGCGGTTTCTCCCTTTCTGGTTGGGGCTTGTAGCCATACAATCTGCTTTTTGGTTTTGTCTCCGCAAAGAATATCCAGCCTGCCGTCGTTATCTATATCAATAAATCCGGGCGATTCGTTTGCAATACCCATAGAGTCGGCAATGATATGCTTTTCCCATTGGCCAGGTCTGTTTTTGGGGTTTTCGAACCAAAAACCGGCTTTCCCTGGAAAATCAATAATTACTACATCATCCCAGCCATCCAGATTCACATCCATACCCAGATTAAGAAAAGATTCACTGTATTCTTTTCTGGGGTCAAAAGCACGAGATGGGGCCATTTCATGGCGTTTCCAGTCTGGCGCTTCAAACCAGTAATACCCGGCTATAATATCCAGCTTGCCGTCTTTGTTTAAATCGGCTACTGCCACACCCTCTGAAATAAAGTCTGACGTGATTTTGGTTTTCTTGAAATCAGTTGAGGTAAAGCTTTGGGCTGAGGCATTCCCTATAAAAACCACACCTGCCAGCCAATATACCCAATACTTTATATTTTGTTTTAATTGCATATTCTTACTGTTTTATGAATGGTAAAATTAATGAGACGCCTCTTCACTTTCATGCTGATGCACCTGTGCGGGGTTTAGCACTTTATTGATTAACTGATGGTTTTCCTGACTGGCTTTTGTTTGTACTCTGGCCAGTTTACTATCCAGTTCTTTCAGAAGCGCTTTTGATTCGGCGGTATTCAGGGCGCCAGTGCGTTGAATGGCATAGTTCAGAAACTTGGGCAATCTGCTTCTTTCTGCCATCTGAACAAATCTTCTGGCATCAACTGCCGCTAATGGCTCGGCTGCGTACCAAACCATCAACGGCAGGTTATGGTCTGCTTTATCGGCAACCTTTTGAACCAGTGCGTCCACCACTTCCCATCTTAGGGCTGGTTCAATTCTCTGCATGGCAGAGGCCAGATACAACCTTACCAAAGCCGAGTTATCGGTTTTTGCCATTCGCACCAATTGCTTCAGGGTTTCCGGCGAAATATGGTTGTCTTCAGCCAGTAACTGAATTGCCCAGCTCCTGATGTATTCATTCGGGTTTGACAACAAAGCAACTATATCTTTTTCTGAAAGGCCTTTGGTTACATGTAATGCCCAAAGTGCTCTTAGTTTACGGGTTACATCAGGATTTCTGGCCAGAATTTCCTTCAATGCCTCATGAACCTTGGGATTTGGCCCGCGCTGCTGCAAAATAGCTCTGGCCTGCCTTACATACCATTCATTCGGGTTCAACTGATAGCTCACCAGCTCCAAATCTGTAGCCTTAGATAAATCTACCTGTACCCATTTGTCGTTTTCATGGGTAATCTTAAAAATCCTTCCCATTGTTTTATCGTGCACATCAGGATTTGAACTATGGCACTGGTTTTTGTCATACCAGTCAATAGCAAAAACAGACCCGCTTGCATCATACTTAAAATTAAGCCACTGCGACCAACTATCGTTCATAACCAGGAAGTCCTTGTTGTGTGACGCCACATACCCCGAACCAGAGCGGGTTAGCTGGTCAACATTCAGCCTTGCTCCGTTGATATTATTCATAAATATCTTGTTTCTGTATTCGGCTGGCCAGCTGTTACCCAAATACAACATGGCACCAGCATGCGCATGGCCCCCACCTGCAGCAGCAGACCTGAAATTACCCGCATGCGGCCCCCTGTCGCCCAGCCAGTGGCGATGGTCAGCAATGGTAGTGATGTCATCATAAATATAAGGGTTAAAATGCTTACCCGCCTGGCGGAAGTACCTTGCCCCCTGAATGATATGATACATGTGCGGAATAACACACGCTGTTATAAATGGATGCCCGTAGTCGTTGAAGTCAAGCCCCCAAGGGTTGCTTGACCCCTCGGCAAATACTTCAAATTTCTGCGTTGTGGGATGAAACCGCCAAACACCTGCATTGAGTTTTACCCGCTGGTCGTCAGGCGTACCGGGTTTACCAACTTTTGAGTGAGTAAATACCCCATGCGTACCATATAACCAGCCGTCCGGCCCCCACCTGAAACTATTCAGTACTTCATGTGTGTCTTGTGTTCCCCAGCCATCCAATAATATTTGTGGCGAGCCTGCGGGCTTATCGTTTTCAGCATCTAAAGGCACATACAACAGATAAGGAGCAGCACCCAACCAGACCCCTCCCATGCCCAGTTCAATACCACTTACCAGGTTAAGGCCCTCCATAAATATCTTTCTTTTGTCTAACGTGCCGTCGCCATTGGTATCTTCAAAAATCAGGATGCGGTCTCTACCCTGCCCTTCCGGAGCCGGAACCGGATAAGTATGACCCTCTACTACCCAAAGCCTGCCTTTCCAGTCTATTGTAAAACAAATCGGGCGTATAATGTCTGGTTCGGCTGCTGCAAGGCTTACCTTAAACCCTTTTGGGGCTGTCATGGCTTTGGCGGCTTCTGTTCCTGAAAGACCGGCATTCAGAACGGGGTCTAGTGGGGGCAGGATAATAATATCTTTCTGTTTCAGCTCATTAGCGAAACTGGGGCGGCTGGGATAAAACAAAAAGTTGTCGAAGTTTATGTGTGCCCAGATATCGTTAGAGATATAGGGTATCTGCGATATGCCGGTTTCATTGTCTACAATTCTGATAAAAATGTTTTTGTTCAGATACGGTCTTAAATCAACAACAACCGGTTGCAGCGTGGCTCTGCCCTGCCCTGTTGAATGAAAAATCACTTTTTTAGTGTCGGCCAATACAAGTTCTACGCGTGTATCCTGCAAGGCCCCTCCAGATACCCTGAAAGCAGCATAAGGCTGCGTAACTTTAAAAGGTACCGAAGTAAGTGTTCCGGTCAACTGATAATTTCTGGTTCCGCCACTGCTTAAAAAGTGTTTGCCTTCAAAGCCAATCACCATGTCTTTTTCATGCACCGGCGATGGCTCCTGACTAAAAACTGCATTGGCAAATGCATTTCCGGTGGCTGTCCAGTCTTTTAATGTGCCCGTCTCAAAATCAAGGTTTAGCGGTTGGCCGTCTTTCATAGGCAACTTACCTACGGCAACAGCTTCAGTAATGGGTCCATCCACCACTTCCAATTTGCCCATCATACCTGCTGCACGGTGCCCTGGTACTGTGCAATAATAGATGTCGCTTTTTTCAGCCTTAAAAATGATGCTGGCTTTCATACCTTTTTCAGATACAGTTTTACTTTTCACGCCAGCTTTTTCAAGTGCTACGTCATGGGTCATCAGCTCGGTATTCACTATAGTAATGCGTACAGTTTTACCTTTAGTGGCTTTCAATGTCGGATTTCTGGTGCCATTTTTAGCAAAATAGCCCAGCATGCTGGCTTCAAGGGTATAATCAAAATCAACTTTTACGGTGTCCTGCACAATTCTGGCTTTTGTAGGCAATTCTCTGGCATTAGCGCCGGGTCCTCTCAGCATAAATACCAGCAAGGGTAAGAAGAGCAGATGGGATTTTTTCATAGTTAACAAGGTTGAATATAATTATTAAAATCAGGTTGAGTTTTTTATGTTGAATCGTTATTGGGTGGGTTAAAAAAATATATTCATTAATTCAGCATTCGCTAATTCTCAATTAGTCTGGTAGCTCTTCAAGTGTTACATCTTTAAAAGCCACCCGTGCGGCACCACCACCATGAATCTGAAAACCTATAAGGCCTGACTGCGGAATACCGGCATTAGGCTCATAGTAATCTACCGTCTGCTTGCCATTTACATATAATCTTATGTGGCGTTTTTCGGCTCTTATTTCATAATCATTCCAATCGTTTTTCTTTATCCATTTCAGAACCTTTATAGAATCGGGACTTATCAATGTTTTATTCCTTCTTGATTCATCATACAAACCGCCCCAGAATCCTTCTCCCCAATCAGCCTGATAGCCTTCCATTTCGTAGGGTGGATTCACGAGGCGTTTACTTCTGAACTGTATGCCTGAATTGATAAAACCTTTGCTGCCGGTTAGTTTTACCTTCAGTTTCATGATAAAATTGCTATAAGGGCGAGTAGTACAGAGGAAATTGTTATGGGGCACTTCTTTATCTGTAGCGCCGCCAATCAGCATCCCGTTTTCAATGCGCCAGGTATAAATTGTGTCGCCCTCCCAACCTTTGAAGGTTTTGCCATCAAAAAGCCTGACAGGTTTTTTTTTAGATTGAGGTATGAAGCCCATCAGACAAAAGCCGACGAGTGCCAGAAAAACAAGAAAGGATTTCATTTAAAGGTCTGGTTAAAATGGCGGAGCAATGCCTAAAATTTGGCAGCTTTGTGCAGAATAAATACGCTTTGAAATTTTTTAAGATACTCCGTTTCTCAAAGTTATGATTCTGGGATTAATTTTCAGCGCAAAATTTTTATTTTTTCAGAATAACAGAATTTATCTCATCACTTGCCTTAAATGTTCGCTATCAGCATGTTATGAAACCAATAATTGAACCAGCGTTTGCACAAGCACAATAATTGGGAACCAGGCCAGGCCACTGCATGGGTTTAATCCCGGTTTGCTGCATCAACAGTGATGATGCTGTAATGTATATTGCTGGAAAGAAGGGAGCTAAACGGCTAAGTAAGATAAAGATGGCCGACCATTTAGTGGTTCCGGTTTACACAGGTAAGAGACAAAAGATGCAAAAGCAGAAAAAAGAAGTAATAGATACAGGAAAGAAAAAAGGGTGACAGGGAATATTCAAAGATCTGCCACCCTTATACTTTAAGAGTATAAGCTGTAAGATACGGTTATCACATTCAAAGGCTGGATTCCGGTCTAGTTAGTTGATTCACCACCCGCTTGTTGAGTTGCTGCTTCTGCTTTTTGCTGTTTCAGCATTTCTCTTTTCAATCTGCGCTGTTCTTTTCTTTTGGGCCAACGGGCAGCTTCATAAGCAGCCAGTTTTTCTTTATTTAATTGGCGATACTCTTTGGATTTTTCTCTTAATTCTTCGCGATGCTCAATTGCATATTCCCTTGATCTTTGATTAAGCAATTCACGATGTTTCTCGCGATACTTTTTGTGGTATTCTCTTTGATACTCGCGACTTTTCTTGGCCTTTTCTTCTGGGGTCATGATAATAAAAAAGTTCTTGACAAATAAAAATTGTCCGTTTTTTTGATTAACAACACATAATGTAGTACAGTGAAATAAACTACAGCGCAAGAAGTTTTGGATGGGAGTTTCTGCCAAACAAATGCAAGCAGAAGGTAAATCTGGTGGAGAAGATGGGACTCGAACCCACGACCTTTTGACTGCCAGTCAAACGCTCTAGCCAACTGAGCTACATCCCCTTATTTTTCAAAAAAATACTCTGTTATTTTTTGAGTGCACAAAAATGCGAAATTTTTCTAAAAATACAAACATTACCAGCCGGGAATCATAAAATTAATTCCGGTTACTCCACTTTGAATTTTCCCGTTATAAATAGGAAACGCCAGGTAGGGTTCCAGAATGAGGTATCCGAGTGCATTAATTCGTAAACTTACACCTGTGCTCATGATAGGTTTTAATTTAAGATTTTGTTTTTCACCATCGCTGAAAACATATTCGTACTTCTTACCGGGCGAACGTGCGTCGTCCCACACCATACCCATATCAAAAAAGAAGTTCAGGTCAGTTGGCACATACATAAAATCAATCAGAGCCAGTTTTTTCGGCCCTGTAAAAGGCAAACGGATTTCAAAGTTGGTTAAACCCATCTGAGACCCCTTCAATTGCTCTTCACTCAAGGCCAGGGTAGAGGTCTGGTTGCTCAACGCCTTGCCCCAAAAACCATGCATATACCAGGGGTATCCGAGAAACATCGGGTATAATCTATTATAGTCTTCTATGTTTTTGGTTCCTAATCGGCCATAATAATATAGTCTGGCGGCAAGAGTAATGGGCTTCAGATACTTATATTTTCTGTAATCGGCCGTAATAGCGTTATGCGCTATGTCACCAAAATATCTTGAAAACTCAAAACGGTAACGATAACCATTCAACGGTGCAGTGGTACCAAAGGTACTGTTGTCTCCAACATAGGCTATGTATAGTTTTTGCAAGCTAAACGGAGAAAACCCTTTGCCTTCAAGCTCGGCCTGTGATATACGCTGAGGTGTTAAACTACCACGATAATAACTGCCTGCCGAAGAACTTACGCCATAATAATCGCTGTAAACTCTGCCACTATAGCTATACCAATTGGCGCTGCCGCCTACTTCAATTCTTTTTGAGGTGCTAAGCGGATAAAAAGCGAACAGGCCTATTTCATTGATAAACAAACGATACAGATTATAGCTCGACTGAATGAGGGAATCGCCTGCCGGAATACCCAGGCTTGCTTTAATGGCAGGGTCTGTAATGTATTTATTAGTCTGCTGATAATCAGAAAAACGATAAGGTATACGAGAAAAACTGGCACCCCATTGCAACGGGTTTTTCTGATTCAGATAGGCAATCTGCCCGCCGAAATCCTGTATTTCGCCATTGAGCGCCAACACACCCGATACCTGATTATTGTTCAGCATGTCGCTGGCAAGCCCAACCACACCTCCGCCAAGCCCTGTACCCCAACGGCTGGTAGATACTCCTACACCCGAACTACCCAGGTAATCCAGTTTAAATCTGGGAGTATATTTTAATGTTTTCAGTCCTTTCTCTTGTACCCTGCCTAGCAATTTATGTTTATTCAGGTTATTATCTACAATATTTCTACCTTCCTTCCATTCATAGGGGGCAAGGGTGTCCGCCCTTTTATCAATAATATTATCCGCGGGTTTGGCGGTAAACTCCTCTGGCCGGGCCACATACAAATTGTACTTACCTGCCTGAAAATACGAATACACCAAAGCACCGGTTTTAGCAGCAATGCTCACGGCAGGCGAATACATGGTAATACCGCTGATTCCCGTAAAATAATTACTCAGTTTTTCAGTTCCCCCATTTCCTAAAGAATATCGGTAAAGATTCCTGAATCCATCTGCATCTGATAAAAAATACAAAAAGTTTCCATTTGGGTCAATCAGCGGATTAAGATTATCAGCACCCTGCAAAAAAGAGAAATTTTCAATTTGTAGCGTGTTTAAATCCAGTTTTGATATTCCATAACTGGCTTTCTCTAACCGGGTGGCATTACTGGCCCTGTCAGACACGAAGTAAACCGAACGGCCATCGGGCGACCAAGTGGGTTGAATATCAGCATACTCGTCGTTCGTCAGGTTTTGTACCGACTCTTCTTTGATATTGAAGGCATACAAATCGCTGACGCCGTTCATCAGCCCGGATACTACAATGGTGCTTCCATCTGGCGACCACGCAGGATTTGAAAAAGAATCTACCCCTTTCAGTTCAAAAGTGCGCTTGTTCCCGTTGGCCACATCTACTATCGACAGCTTATTACGCCCCTTACTCTGAATAACCAATGCCAGATTTCTACTATCCGGCGACCACGCCCCGGCAGTTTCCAGAAAACTGTAAGAGTCTACGTGTGAGCCAAACGAAGTACTTTCTATTTTACGTACTACCTTACCGGTATGGGCTTCGGCAATAAAAATATCTAGAGAAATAACATTTTTTGAAGAGATGTAAGCCACAAAATTGCCATCAGGGCTAATGGTGGGTGACAGATTCATTTCTCCTGCATTTTTAACTGAGGCAATTTCTCTGCCAGTGGGTGTAGAAGTAGTGCCTACCCGTAAAGGAGCATAAGTATCTGTCATTACTTTTTTCCAGCGGGCAGAAAACCGGTCAATATCCACTTTCAGATTTCGTCTGAAAGCCGCCTCAATGCCATAGCGGGCGGTTTCTTTAAACAATGGGCGAATCATGTCGTCGCCATAGGTAGCGGCTACGTAAGCCCAGAAGGCCTGCCCCCATCTGTAAGGAAAATACTTATATTCTTTGGTAACCAGATCTTTAATAGTAGGTATGTCGTCATTCATTACTGCATCGCGCATCCACATGGCTGTATGGGCATCAACCCTTCCCAGCGACATATACTCTGCCAATCCTTCAACCATAAACAGGGGTAGATTCTGAATATTAGCCAGGGTGGTAGAGTCGCCCGATGTCATCAACTGATACTGAAATGCGTGTACTAATTCATGCCCCAATACATGGTCAGTTTGCCGTTTAGAATACATCATGGGCATAACTACCCTGTTGCGTAGCCCCTCAGTTACTCCGCCTGTTCCTTCTCCAATTTGTCCGCTTATAGCCGTTGTCTCCTGAAAATCCGGGTGATTCTGATAAATAATTATAGGATTAGGTTTAATAAACGCCAGTTTGAAAACTTCCTGATGAATTTTGTACCAATGCTCACTGTTTATCATCAGTTCGTTCGGTACGGTATTATCTTTAAAATAGTGGTAGAGTTCGAAATGAGGGCTTTGTAAAACTTTAAAACCAAAGGACTTGTAGCGAGGTTTATTTTGGCCGAAGTATTGTGATTGCGAAAAGGCTATATTGCTGATTATCAATCCAATGGCTACCAAATAAACGTTTTTCATACCTTCTTTGTAGTGTTATTTTCTCATTATAACGTAAATAAAAAGAAAATAGCTTAAAACTGCATCTAAAATTATTTAACAAATTGTGGGCGGCAGGCGCGCGCAAATCTGGCCTTCCAGTAGCTGTTCATCATGTTGTCTTCACGTACGCCCTTGCTTGATGACGCATGAATAAATATTATTTCGTCTTCACTTCTAACCTCGGTTACAATGCCCGAATGATTTATTTCATTGCTGGTGGTGGCAAAAAATACCAGATCGCCCTTCTGAATATTCGGTATATCGATAGCCGGAAAAAACTCTGATTGCTGGCGCGACACCCGGGGCAATTTCATACCAAACTCTTTAAAACTGTTGCAAATAAGGCCTGAACAATCAATGCCGCGCTGGTCGTTTCCACCACTTCTGTAAGGCACACCGGTATATGAACGGGCTACTTTTATGAGATTCGCTGTAGACATCAGCGTTGAGGCTTCAGCTTTTGCTTTTACTTCCGGCTGCTCATAAGGCACCCTGGAAGGCACCGTTCTGGTGTTGGTTCTGGTTCTAAATACATGGCAGGCAGATAAGCCTAACACCAGAAACAACAAACAAAGTAATTTCAGATCTTTTTTAAATTTAAGCACGTCAGGAAAGCATTTTATAATTCTAACGAGAAAATTAGGTCAAATTATAAAATCTAAGAACTTTTTTCTGATGATTTTTTAAATGCAATCTACAATATTACCGGTAACTCCACCCAAAGCTGCCATATCAAAGCCTTCTAAACTGTTTTGCAAACAAGCCATTTTGGGTTATGGTTATGTAAAAAACAGAATGCGGCTGCCAGACAAAAAAAATAATCAAAACATTGATGCCTTCTTTTTTTTAACTCTAAATTTGTCTTTTAAATCAACCGAATTTTTTACATAAAATTGTGGTTGAAATATTTAAGGCGTTGTATATGTTTTTTTATCTAACTTAGCATACATAGTGCAAATAAAACAATTTTCATTTGCCCGCCACATGCATTTTGATAAGGTTCTATATAGCTTAATTACTCAAATAAAGCTTTAATACATGCTTTCAAACCTTCTGATTAAGAATTATGCATTGATAGAGCAACTTGAAATTTCTCCGGATGCTCATCTTAATATTGTTACAGGTGAAACAGGTGCAGGAAAATCTATCATGCTGGGTGCCATAGGTTTGCTGCTCGGAAACCGCGCTGATGTAAAAACCCTCTATAACGAAACCGAAAAGTGCGTAATTGAAGGCACTTTTTCGATGGATGGCTTTTATATAAAAAATATTTTTGACGAAGAAGAACTAGATTTCGAGAATCCCTGCATTATCCGCCGCGAAATAGCCCCGAGTGGAAAATCAAGGGCTTTTATTAATGATACGCCCGTAACACTTGAAACACTCAGGAAAATAACCTCGCAACTGATGGATATCCACTCCCAGCACGATACCATTCAGCTGGGGTCTAACGAATATCAGTTAACCATTGTTGATACCTATGCTCAATGCCACGACAGGCTGGTTGAGTACCAGGAAAAGTACCGTACTTACCGTAAGTTGCAGGATGCCTACGAGCAATTGCAAACAGATGCTGACCAGAATAAAAAAGAATTTGAGTTCAACAGTTTTCAGTTAGACGAACTCGTAAAAGCTAAGCTGGAAGCAAGTGAGCAGGAGCAACTGGAACAGGAACTGAACATTCTGGAACATGCCGAAGAAGTAAAACTGAAACTAAAAACGGCTCATGCTTTTCTGACCGATACCGATAACGCCGTGCTCTCAGCATTGCAAAGTGTGGTGGGCAATCTTAATTCTATTGCAGGTTTTTCGCCAGAGTACCAGCAGTTTAAAGACCGCATTCAATCTTGTCTGGTTGAACTGAAAGACGTGGCGCGTGACATAGAAACAGAAGAAGAAGGCATAGAACTAGACAGCGAGCAAATTGAAACTACCCAAAGCCGTCTGGATTTGTTGTTTAAACTACAGCAAAAGCATGGGGTAAAATCAAATGCTGAATTGCTGGAGATTCAGGCTGTTTTAGAAGAAAAAGTAAGCAAAGTACTGAACCTGAGTGAGAATCTGGCCGCAGCCAAAGAGCGCGTAGACAAGGCTTATGAAACCGCATTCAACATGGCTGAGGGGCTGTCGGCAGCGCGGCAGAAAATTTTGCCTGAAATTGAAAAACGCGTGGTGGGCTTACTGATGGAATTGGGCATGCCTAACTCAACCCTGAAAATACAACACCAAACAGGCAAACTGACTACCGACGGCATTGACCAGATACACTTCCTGTTCAGCGCTAACAAGGGTATTACTCCGCGTCAGTTAAAAGATGTTGCTTCTGGTGGAGAGTTTTCTCGTCTGATGCTGGCTATCAAATATGTTCTGGGCGATAAACGTTCTTTACCGACCATCATCTTTGATGAAATTGACACCGGGATATCTGGCGAGGTAGCTATTAAAGTAGGTAAAATGATGCTTGAAATGGCACAAAATCTGCAAGTTATTGCTATTACCCACCTGCACCAGATAGCAGGCAGAGGTACCAGTCATTTCTATGTTTATAAAGACAACAGCTCATCAAAAACCATGAGCCGTATACGACAGTTGAACACCGACGAGCGGATTATTGAAATAGCTAAAATGATTGGTGGCGAAAACCCATCTGAAAGCGCTATCCATAGCGCAATAGAAATACTAGGTATAAGTGTATAAATTTTTGTAAACATAAATTTTTTCCAATGAAAGCGCTACTTTATATATTACTTGCTGTGATTACGTTCTCTTGTGCCAATAAATATGCCGAAGAAGCAGCAAAGCTGAAAACTGAAACCTTTAAGTTACACGATGAGATAATGCCTGTAAGCATGGAGCTGGAGACCTATCGTAATAAGGTAATGAAGAAGGCAGAGACGATGGATTCTACTGCAAAAAATCAGGCACTTGAAATTTCTAAACAGCTTGACCAGGCTTATACAGACATGGAAGCCTGGATGCCAAAGCTGGGAGACGCAGCCGATATGAAAGACGGCCAGGAAAAAGTAACTGCGCTCACAGAGTTAAAAGCAGAGGGCAACAAGCTAAAGCAAAAAACAATTGATGCCAGAAAAAAAGCAGAAGATTTTCTGAAATAAGAATTCAAAATTTTAAATCCGGCCCCTGCCTCAACCGGTGGGGCCTTCTACTTTATGAAGCACCTGATTCTACTCATGGTAGCGCTTAGCTGTGTACTCGGAGCCTGCCAACCAAAAAAACTGCCTATTCTGGGCGAACGCCAGTTTATTAATGGCGACTCGGTTTATCATACTATCCCCGATTTTAAGTTTATTGACCAGGATAGTACCGTGGTAACTAATCAGACCTACAAGAATAAAATTTATGTGGCTGATTTCTTCTTTACTACCTGCCCTACTATCTGCCCAATCATGAAAACGCAGTTGCTCAGGGTTTACGAGAAATTCAAGGATAATCCGGAAGTAGGTATTCTATCGCATACCATAGACCCAAGACATGACTCTGTAGCCGTTTTAAAGGCTTATGCCAAACGTTTGGGCGTTGATGGCAAATTCTGGCATTTTGTAACAGGCGAGCGTGACAAAATTTATGAAATGGGGCAAAAAGAATATTACGTAACAGCCGGTGAAGACTCTACTGCCGCCGGTGGTATTATACACAGTGGCGCCTTTATACTGGTCGACAAAAACCGCAGGGTAAGAGGCATGTACGATGGCACTAAAGAAAAAGATGTGAGCAGATTGATAAAAGATATGGGTACACTATTGAAAGAAGAGTAAGATTATGAATAAATATCTTAAAGTGCCGGTTTTGGTTTTATCTGCTTTATTTTTGCTCAGCAGCTGCCAATCGGCTGAGCAGATAAAGCTGGAACAATACTACATAGGTGGCAAAGTAATTTATGAACAGAATTGTGCCAATTGCCATCAGAAAGATGGAAAAGGATTACAAAACCTGTATCCACCTCTTGCCGGTAGCGATTACCTGCAAAACAAGGCACAGGTTATCAGAGTTATCAAAAACGGCCTTACAGGTGCAATTAAAGTTAACGGAAAAATTTATAACCAGCCAATGCCCGCTAACAGTCAACTCCAGAATCTGGATATTGCAGAGGTAGTTACTTACATTTATAACGAATGGGCTAATGAAAAAGAAATAACCACCGTAGAAGAAGTAGAAAAAGCCTTGAAACAACCCTGATTAATTACTGGTGGTATCTTGTTCGGCCTCTGCGCCACCACCTGTTGCAACCGAATCAATGGCCAATACGCCGGTAGTTCGCCTCATGGTAAAGTGAGTAAAATCCTGATCACCTTCCATACCTATACCATGTATTTCATCAAAGCGGGTTTTGATGATAAACGGATGGTCTGTAAATATTTTTCGCTTGGTTGTGGACCAGTTGAGCAAATCGGTTGAAAGGCTTTGCTGTTGAAGACGGTTGAAGAAAAAAACGTTTCCCATTACCCGGTACAATCCTTCACTTTTAAAATAACGACCCGAATCTCCTCTCAACGAAGAATACTCCACTCCGTTTTTGTCATAAAAGGTTACATATACAGCTTTAGGGTAAACCTCATCTTCGGTCTGTAACTTTATCTGTCTGGCTGTTGTAACTTTAACCGTAGTTTTGCCCGAATCGCTCATCATAATAGCCAGGTTATCAGTTACCATCAGAGGGCCATTGTAAACCTGCACAGGGCCGTTTTTTTTCTTATCTTCGCATGAAAAAAGAATCAAACCCACCACAACAAAAATTACCGGCAACAGGCATCTGAAACCAGAGATAGGCATATTTTTCATAGCCTGAAAATTAATCTATTTTCGATTTTAGGAACCACCGGGTATCAATCAACGAAAACCCTAATGATAGTTTCACGTAGTTCTCTTTAACTAATCCATTGCCCGCCACACCCCGGTTTCCTAAGGCCACGCCGAAATCTATATAGCTTAAGTTTCTGAAACCAAGTGGGGTAGAAAGGCCGAAAGAGATGCTTCTGTCAATAACCTGTGTATTATTGATAATATAAGGAGTCTTAACCTGCTGGAAACCAACGCGGTAAAACACCTGGTCGAAATAGGCAGTTGAAGTAACCTTTGGCAAAAACTCAATACCTGCGGCAAATCTTTCGCTGGCTGTAAGGCTGGGTTCTGCAACACCCTGAAAATTACGGTACTGTTTCCAGTCTTGTTTACTATATTCCAATGCAAAAATCCATTTCAGAGGGCTTTCAAGGCTGATACCTAAACTATACTGCGAGGGCAAAATCATATTTCCGTTGGCAATACCTAATGTATCCGGTTTTTTAAGAATCTGCGGTCCATTCTGGCCTTCAATAAGTGTAGTTAAACTTCTTAGCTGGTTGGCGTTCAGTTTGCTTTGAACCTCATAAGTACCCCCTACATTTAAATACCATTTTTCGGCCAGTTTTTGTTGCCATACAAAACCACCTTTAGCGCCAAAGCCTTTGGCATTAACCCGGTCTGTGTAACGAAGATAATAATCTTCGCCATCATTCAGGAGTAATCTTGAGGTGGTATCGCGGCTGATATTACCAAAATAATAAGCGCCCTCCACACCAATGTATAATGACTTGCCTATTAAATGACCAGTACCCAGCGTTGCTTTGGAGAATCCGCCACTACCTTTGTAGATATACTGCACATTATTGGTTGTACCTGTTACAGGCTTAACATATCTTGCTTCATACTCAACACTTGAATTTGGTCTTAGCCCCAAAGACATACTCCATTTTGGTTTTAAAGGAAACGCCATCATTACTTGGCTTAGGTTTACACCGAAGTCAGACTGTGAATTTGTTCCGTCAGATAGTGTACGGTACTGACCACGCATACCCGTGCTGAAGGTAACAAAGCGGTTTTTTGCTAACATGGCAGGGTTAGCAGTATTCAGATAGATACCATTACCAAATGTTAAGCCTGTTCCACCCATGGCATCACTGGCAATAGAGCCGCTTGGAGCAATGTCGCCGATTCCCAGGGCAGAGTAAGGAGAGTTACCGGTTAGTCTTGCTTCTTTTCTTTGAGCAAATGTATCAGTAATTACCAGTGTGCAAACAAAAAAACAATTAATGAGTAGGAGGTTTTTCAACATTGTATCGTAAAATTCGGTTTAGCCCTATCAGGACTAAATTTGGTATCAATTCAATTTTTGTATTTTCAATCAGTTTTTTATCTGTTGAGCCCGCAAAGTTCGGCTTTTTTATTTGACTTTCAAAGAAAGCGGCATCACCACCACATAAGATTACGTTACAATCGCCCAGTTTAGCGTAATTTTCAATCATCCCGTTTACTTCAGCAATGATTCCGTTCACTACTCCACTCTGAATACTCGTTATCGTACTTTTGCCTATCAGCGCCGGAATCTCGTCTGCATGCACAAGGGGTAATCTTTTTGTAAACGTATGAAGCGACTCAAATCGTATTCTCATACCCGGAGAAATTATCCCGCCTCTGAATGTTCCTTTGCCGGCATCTGCTGAAACATAATCATACTTTATGGCCGTTCCCATGTCAATTATCAGACAATGGCTGGCCGGGTACAGAAAATTAGCCCCCACCGCTGCAGCCAGTCTGTCGGCTCCGAGTGTTTCCGGGGTATCATAATCTTTCTCAACCGGCACCCGTGTCTGGGGTGTCAGTATCAGTTTACCAAATGGTGCGTGTTCAAAGATAGCATCTAATTCCTGTTGATTACGGGTAACAGAAGAAATGATAATGCTTTTAACTTTTTTTAACGTAAGAAAATCCCTCAGGGCCTCCAATTCAAGCCCTGAAACTACCTCAAGCAGTTCGTCCTCTTCAAAAAGGCCCACTTTGGCAAAGGTATTTCCTATGTCTACTGCTCCGAACATATCTGGTCTTCCGGTTTCGCTGCTGCTATCTTCTTTGATTTCTTTCTTATAGCCTTTGGTCTTTTAACTAATTCTACCTCATACCCCAATAACTCTCTGATTACTACTGATGCACAAACACCCCCAAAAGCAGCCGGAAGGTAAGAGATAGTGCCATAGGCAGACCTTTTAAAATTGCTGCCGTCGGTTAATATGAGCGAGTCGCGTTTTACTGTTTCAACAGAAAAAACCGCTTTTATACCCGAGTAAACTCCTAATTTTTTAATACGTTTTCGCACATACTGTGCAAACAGGCACTCGTAGGTATCATATAAATCGGCAACAAAAAGTTTGGTAGGGTCTACCTTTCCGCCAGCTCCCATAGAACTCACAATTTTTTGCTTTTGTGCATAAGCCGTAGAAAGCAGCGTGAGTTTAGGTGTAATGCTGTCAATGCAGTCCATTACGTAATCATACTTTACTTCCAGGATCTCGCGACATTTGGCTGGTGACAGAAACTCTCTCACCACATTCAACTTAAGTTCCGGATTAATAGCAAGCAGGCGTTCTGCCATAATATCAGCTTTTGACACCCCATGATTGGTAGACAAAGCCGGCAATTGGCGATTCCGGTTGCTGGGGTCTACCACGTCACCATCAACAATGGTCATTTCCCCTACCCCGGCGCGGCAAATAAACTCGGCTGCAAATGAGCCTACACCACCTAAACCAACAACCAGCACGTGGGCATTTTGTAATTTTTCGATTCCTTCTTTTCCGACCAACAGTTCGGAACGAGACAACCAGGCAGGCATTTTCTTAAAGAGTAGTAATTTTAGGTTTAATAAACCTCAAAGGTACACACAATATGCTTCTCATGCTATATTTCTTGTTTTAAGGCCGCTGTTTCTGCGGTTTGCAATAATTATTTTATACAGAAGGGCTTCCAATAAAACACCATACAACTTCTTTGCTTAGCGGTTATCTCTGCTTATTTTTTACTATTTTTAGTTCAAAAAATCTGGTAAGAACCATAGATTTATTGCCATCAGAAACGGCAGCTCTACTTACCCTGAAAAACGGTAAAGTAAGAAAAGAAGAAGCCGCCTATGGCTCATCTTTTCTGTCGCAGTCGTCGCGCAGTGTCATCATCCCTTCTGATGTTTCACAGGTAGAAATTCTTGATAACTCAGGGAAAAAACGGGTAATAAAACCGTAAAATAAATTATTAACTAAGGGCCGGTAATGCAGCATTACCGG
This sequence comes from Emticicia sp. TH156, assembly GCF_002855535.1. NCBI lineage: Bacteria > Pseudomonadati > Bacteroidota > Cytophagia > Cytophagales > Leadbetterellaceae > Emticicia > Emticicia sp. TH156. The sequence continues at coordinate 214,900 of NZ_PKRS01000008.1, read as the reverse complement.
CTTTTTTTGTTTATATGCGTACATGTGTTATTGTTACATTCTGAATCAATGGCTGTGATTGTTATAATTGCATATTAGAAAAATCATATATTGCACTTTTTGGGGTTACATAATCGTCATAAAATCGTGGTTTATATGCTGATTCTTGGCATAAGTCGATTCTTCAACTGTATTCAATTAACTGGGTTGTAAATTGAAAAGTATTTCAGCCAAACCTGAAATACCATCCATCATTCAACTGAAACAAAACTATATGAAATCTAACAGAAGAAATTTTATCCAGAAACTCGGTTTAGGTGCAGCCGGGGTCGGTACTATGGGTATGGGCAGTGCTTTGCCCTTAACTGCTCATACGCAAGCGTTTGGAATTAAAGAAAAAGACGATGAGCAGATATTGTTTGTAGGTGATAACATAGCGGTAGCCAACACAAGCTATGGCAAAATAAGAGGCTATATTTTAAGAGGTGTTCATACTTTTCTGGGTATTCCTTATGGCGCCGATACAGGCGGCGAAAACCGTTTTATGCCTCCGCAAAAACCAAAACCCTGGGCCGGCATCAAGCCAACCGTATGGTGGGGTAATACGGCTCCGCAGATAATGGAAAAACGCTATGCCGACCAGTATGCCTCTTTTGTTGACCACTGGAATTATGATGATGTGAGCGAAGACTGCTTGCGCATAAATGTCTGGACACCGGCTCTGGACACCAAAAAAAGACCTGTAATTGTATGGTTACATGGTGGCGGCTTTGTAAACGGAAATGGTATTGAGCAGGATGGATACAATGGCGAAAACATCAGCCGCCTGGGAGACGTGGTTTTTTGTTCGCTCAACCATCGCCTTGGGTCTCTGGGTTTTACCAATCTGGCTGGTGTGGCCGGTAGCAGGTTTGCTGCATCTGGCAATGTTGGTATGCTTGATATCGTAGCGGCATTAGAGTGGGTTAAAGAAAACATTGCCAATTTTGGCGGAGACCCCGGCAACGTAACTATCATTGGGCAGTCGGGAGGTGGTGCTAAGGTTTGCACCCTGATGGCCATGCCTTCAGCGAAAGGCTTGTTCCACAAGGCTGTGGCACTAAGCGGTACCACCCTGAGCGGTGTTAATAAAGAATATGCCGAAAAACTGGGCGCAGCTGTGTTAAAGGAGGCGGGTCTGGGGCCAAACGAGGTTGACAAACTACAGCAGATTCCGTGGAGACAATACATTGATATAGCCAACCGTGCAGTGGCCTCTTTGGCTGACGAAGCCAAAAGACTTAACCTGCAAAGAGGCGGCTACGCTCCTGTGGCAGACGGGCAGTTCCTGAGCGATAAACCCTTCTTCTCTGATGCCGGGCATTTTTCGGCCGATGTACCTCTTATCATTAGTACTACTTTTAACGAGTTTGCCCCAAGCAGAACAGACGCTTCTCTGGAAAAAGTAACGCTGGCAGATGTAAAAGAAAAGCTAAAACCCAGATTTGGTGATAAATCGGCTGATATTGTAGAGGCCTATTCAAACGCATTTAAAGATAAAAAACCAATTGAAATCTGGTCAATGATTATCAGCAACCGGAAAAACGCCATCGCAGCAGCCGATGCCAAGGCGTCTCAGAAGGCACCGGTATATGTTGCCTGGTTTGGCTGGCAGCCTCCGCTGTTTGATGGCCGCATGAGGGCGTTCCATTGTGACGACATCTGTTTCTGGTTCTATAATACAGACCTGATGCTTACCCACACCGGCGGTGGGGCAAGGCCACGGCGGTTGTCAGAAAAAATGGCGAAGTCTTTTCTGAATTTTGTTCGCACAGGTAACCCGAACGGTGGCGGCCTGCCTGCATGGGCACCTTACACTTCTGCCAAAGGCGAGACCATGATTCTGGATGACGTATGTATGCTTAAAAACGATCCGGATCGTGACGCCCGAAAGGCAATAGTTTAGATATAGAAAGCGGATACAGCTTATTGAGCGGTTTTTATCTGTAAAACATTGGTAATGAATATAAAATAAACTTTTTGTGTAATGTTAAACAGAAGAGATTTCCTTAGGAATTCAGGGGTATTAGCGCTCGGAGGCCTTGCATGGCAGGGGCAGGCAAAAGACCTGTTAAACTTCAGGCCAAAATTTGAACCGGGCGTTCAGTTGTTTACCACTTTGTCGGTCATTGATAAAGACGTAAGCGGTACGCTTAAGCAGATAGCAGCTATCGGCTATAAAAATATTGAGTCGGCATTTAGCATGAAAGGCGGCTACTACGGCATGAAACCCAAAGAATTTGCCACACTGGTAAAAGACCTGGGCATGACCTGGCAGTCGCACCATGTAATGGGTGCTCCGTTCAGAATGCTTATGCCTGCACAAACCGACCCCAAAGCCCCTGCAAGACCAATGCCCAAACTACCGCCAATAAAAGACCTGATGAACAATATGCAGGAAGTAGTAGACGATGCAGCCGAAGGCGGAGTGAAATACCTGGTATGTGCCACAACCCCGGTTAAAACGCTCGATGAAGTAAAACAGTCGCTTGAAGTACTGCAAAAAACAGGTGAAGCCTGTAAAAAAGCCGGTATTACCTTTGCCTTTCATAATCACAGCGCTGAGTTTGAGCCGGTTGAAGGCCAGTTGCCGTTTGATGTTTTTGCCTCTCAAACCAGTGCTGATATATTGAAGTTTGAGCTTGACATCGCCTGGGCTATCAAGGCAGGTGTAGACCCTGTGGCTTTGTTTGCCAAACATAAGGGGCGGTTCCCGCTCTGGCATGTAAAAGACCTTAGCAAAGACAAACAGATGCCTGTTGAAATTGGCAAAGGATACATTGATTATACACCTGTGTTTGCTGCAGCCAAAACAGCCGGAATGAAATACTATTTTGTTGAGCAGGATGGCGCTCCGTCGCCGGTTGATAACCTCACTACCAGCTACAATACCCTGAAAAAGGTAGTAGGGGCATAATTTCAAAACACTAATTACTCCCGACCCTGAACGAACGAACAGCCGTCTTTGCTTGCAAAAGTAAAACGGCTGCATTCGTTTTTTGTATTAAACTGGTTTGAAATTGTTTTAAATTTGGATTGAAGCACATTCTCTTACTATATTTACTACGTATTCACCCTATAACCTTTACCTATGCAATGAAGCACACTTGTATTGTGTTGTTTGTATTTTTGTCCCTAACTGCATTGGCACAGAAAGGTACCGTAAAAGAAAGCCTTACCATCCCGAGTACCATTTTAGGCAAAGATGTAAAGTATAACATTTATCTGCCGGCAGACTACCAGGCGTCTAATCGTTCTTATCCTATACTCTATCTGTTACATGGTTTTGGTGATGATGAAACCGGCTGGGTTCAATTTGGTGAGGCCAACAGTATTGCCGACCGGATGATTGAAAACGGCGAAGCAGCACCTATGATAATTGCCATGCCTGATGGCGGAGTAACCGGATATGTGAACAGTTTTGATGGTAAAGTGCGCTACGAAGACTTTTTCATCAATGAGTTTATTCCATACATAGAGTCTCACTACAGAGTACGTAATCAAAAACGGTATCGTGCCATTGCCGGGCTCTCAATGGGGGGCTATGGTACCCTGATTATGTCAACCAAACATCCTGATTTATTTGCGGCTGCGGCCCCTCTTAGTGCCGGAGTACGCACCGACGACGAAGTACTTGCCATGCCAGATGCTCAATGGGCCAGTTCTTATGCTCAGCGTTATGGCAGCAATCTGGTTGGGGCAGCCCGTTTGAACGCGCATTATCAGAAGAATTCAATCCTTAAAATTGTTGAGACGGCTAATCCTGACGAAATCAAAAAAGTGCGTTATTATATTGATTGCGGCGACGACGATTTCCTTATTAAAGGTAATATGGCCCTGCATGCACTGATGATTGATAAAAAAATACCACATGAGTTCCGGGTTCGTCAGGGTGGTCATACCTGGACCTACTGGCGCACCGCATTGCCGGAGGTTCTGAAATTTGTGAGTGAAAGTTTCCATCAAAAATAATTGTTCAGTATCATGAAAAAACTAAATCTGCTTCTGCTGTTATTCATTTCAAGCCTTTCTTTTGCCCAGCAGGGTATAGTTAAAGAAAGTCTGAAACTAAAGAGTAGTATCTTAGGTAAAGAAGTAAAGTATAATATCTACCTGCCTGCCGACTACGAAAAGAATAATCGTATGTATCCGGTTCTTTATCTGTTGCACGGCTACACCGATGACGAAACCGGCTGGACACAATTTGGCCAGACACCCGAAATTGCCGATAAAACCATTAATAGTGGCGATGCCCCACCTATGATTATTGTAATGCCAGATGCCGGAGTAAGCTGGTACATGAATTCGTTCGACGGAAAAACGAAATTTGAAGATTTTTTCATAAAAGAGTTTATACCTTATATTGAAACCAGCTACCGGATACGTTCTAAAAGGGAGTTCAGAGCGGTAGCAGGTCTTTCGATGGGTGGCCTGGGAACGCTGCTCTATGCAACCAAGCACCCTGATCTGTTTACGGCTGCGGCGCCATTAAGTGCAGCTGTCTGGACAGACGAAGAGGTGGTGTCGGGCAATCAGAATCAGGACCAATGGAATTATGTTTTCGGCGATTTATACGGTAAGAACCTGAAAGGCAAAGAACGCCTTACCGAGCATTATTACAAAAACGCTCCGATAAAGATTGTAGAAACGGCTAATGCCGAAGAGCTTAAAAAAGTAAAGTTTTATATTGATTGCGGCGATGACGACTTCCTGATTAAAGGTAACATGGCCTTGCATGCCATAATGATAGACAAAAAGATACCGCATGAGTTCAGGGTGAGAGATGGCGGGCATACCTGGTCTTACTGGCGCACCGCTTTGCCCGAGGTGCTGAAATTTGTAGGAGACAGTTTTCATCGGTAAGCATTTAAGCATTTAGTGAATGAGTGAATTAGTGAATGAGTGAATGGTGAATCAGCGGATTGATAAATGAGCAATAAATACAATGGGTAGCTTGCCACAATGTAAACTGAGTTACAACCCTTCACAATTAAAACAATCACTCAATCACTCATTCACCCAATCACTCAATAAATTTCCAGACGCGTTTTTTTTACATTATCCATATTATTTAATCTTAATCTATAATGAATCGTAGAGAAGCTGTTCAGAGACTTACCCTCTTAGTAGGTGGGGTATTATCTCCGCCGGTAATAGCTGGCGTAATGGGACAAGTACTTAATACCGGCGAAAGCGTTGCTATTACCGCCGACCAGGAAGCATTGGTAGCAGAAGTGGCCGATGTCATCATCCCGACAACAGATACGCCGGGCGCAAAAGCAGCCGGAGCAGAGAAATTTATTGTCAGAGTAATGCGCGATTGCTATGTGAAAGAAGACCAGGATAAGTTTTACGCAGGTCTTGCCAGATTGGATGCCGACAGCAAAACCAAATATGGTAAAAACTTTATGAGCCTGAGCGTTGCCGAAAAGAATGAAATGGTGAAACAAACCATGACAACCGACAAGGCTTTCTTCTTAAGAATGAAAGAACTAACCACCGTAGGTTATTTTACCTCTGAAATTGGCGCTACGCAGGCATTAGCCTATTTGCCGATACCGGGTCGATTCGATGGAAGTGCGCCTTATAAACCCGGCCAGAAAACCTGGGCCATTTAATTCTTAACCTATTCACAGTTAAACGTACCGACAAATCAAATGAACTTAAATATAGATGCTATTAAAGCCCAGACCTACGATGCCATCGTGATTGGCTCGGGTGTTACCGGTGGTTGGGCAGCAAAAGAACTGACAGAAAAAGGCCTGCGTGTAATTATGCTTGAAAAAGGTAAACAGCTTGAACACGTAACCGGTTATGAAAACGCCATGAAAGACCCATGGCAAATGCAATATAACGGCCGCCTGACTATTGCGCAGAAGGAATCTCATCCGAAATTGTCACGCGATTACCCTTACAATGAAATGACAGAAAAGTACTGGATGAACGATTCAGACTCTATGTATAAAGAAGATAAAAGATTTGACTGGTTTCGTCCGGGTATAGTAGGTGGTAAATCTATTATGTGGGGGCGCCAGTCGTATCGTTGGAGTGACCTTGATTTTGAAGCCAACCTGAAAGACGGAATTGCCGTTGACTGGCCCATCCGTTATAAAGATGTGGCACCTTGGTACTCTTATGTAGAAAAATTTGTGGGTATATCTGGCGAAAAACTGAATCTGCCTCAATTGCCTGATAGCGAGTTTCTGCCTCCGATGGAAATGTACTGGGTAGAAAAAGAAGTGCGTAAACGCATTGAGAAGAATTTCCCGGGCAGGCACATGACCATTGGCCGTGTGGCTAACCTTTCTGAGGCAGCCAAAGCACAATTGGGTATCGGCCGTACCTCATGTCAGTACCGTAACAAATGTTCTTTGGGTTGTCCGTATGGCGCCTATTTCAGCACGCAGTCTTGTACATTGCCTCCGGCAGCTAAAACCGGTCGCCTTACTTTGCGTCCTGATTCGGTAGTTACCGAAATCATCTATGATGAGAACAAAAAACGTGCAACAGGCGTAAGAGTAACCGATGCCGTTACGCTTCAGCCAACCGAATATTATGCTAAAATAGTATTTGTTTGTGGTAGCGCTTTGGGTTCAACATCTATTATGCTCAACTCAAAATCTAACCGTTTCCCTAACGGCTTGGGTAATGACTCGGGCCAGTTGGGTCATAACCTCATGGACCACCACTTCCGCACAGGTGCATCGGGTATCTATGAGGGTGGCCTAGATAAATACTCTTATGGCCGCCGTGCCAACGGTATTTATGTGCCTCGTTATCGCAATATTGGTACCGACAAACGTGAGTACCTGCGTGGTTTTGGTTATCAGGGTGGTGCCGGGTCTGGTCGTCAGGGATGGCAGCGCAACGTAGCCGAATTGAGCTTCGGTGCAGAATACAAAAACGAAGTTACCCAACCGGGCGCATGGACAATGGGCTTGAGTGGTTTTGGTGAAACCCTGCCCTATTATGAAAACAGAATGTATCTGCACCCTACCGAAAAAGACAAATGGGGTATGCCAATAGTGGTGTTTGATGCAGAGCTGAAAGAAAACGAGAAAAAAATGCGCATTGATATGCTGAACGATGCCAAAGAAATGTTGGAAAGCGCGGGCGTTAAAAACGTAAGAGGCTACGACAACGGCTCTTATCTGGGCATGGCCATTCATGAAATGGGTACCGCCCGTATGGGTAGAGATCCTAAAACTTCAGTATTAAATGCCAATAACCAGATTCATGATGTGAAAAACGTATTTGTAACCGACGGAGCCTGTATGACCTCGGCCTCATGCGTTAACCCGTCGTTAACCTACATGGCGCTCACTGCCCGTGCAGCAGATTTTGCTGTGAAGGAGCTGAAGAAGAAAAACCTATAATTCCCTTGATAACAGGTGTTTTTTAACCTCTCCGGCATGATGCAGGAGAGGTTAATTTATTAATAAATAAGATTGACACAATGAACCTATTCAGGATAATAAGCTTTCTGTCTTTTTTTAGTTTATTATTTGCCATGAGCTGCAACAACCAGCAGGATGCCAGCCAGAATACCGGTGAGCAACTGGCCAGAAAACATTGTGCATCATGCCATTTGTTTCCTGAACCTGAACTACTGGATAAGTCGGCCTGGCAGCAAGGTGTGCTGCCCGAGATGGCGCTGCAACTGGGCTTTCAGATGAACGGAGGTAAGATTTACCCCGATGTACAGCTGGAAACCAACGGAGATTCAAGCTATTTTGTCAGCAAATCGGCCATGAGTATTGAAGATTGGGAGTTGCTGGTAAAGTATTATGTTGATAACGCACCCGAAAAATTAAAGCCACAGAACCGTCCGCCTATTAAAGATATTACCGGGTTATTTGAGGTACGCGCGCATTATGCCAGAAAAGGCAGTTTCCCCTCAACAACCTATATCAGAATTGACGAGGGCAACCAGCAGATTTATGAAGCCAGCCTGGCTGATAGTTCGCTGAATGTATTGGACAAAAATCTGAAAGAAGTTTCGGCCAGAAAAATTGATGCCACAATTGTAGACATCGACTTTGAGGGAGACCTGAAAAACCCCGGTAAACGCAGTGGTTTTATGAGCAGTATCGGCATCTTGCATCCTAACGATTTACGGACAGGCAAATTACTTGATCTTAACGCCACAGCCCAAACCCCGCCGTTGATTGACAACCTGCAAAGACCCGTACAAAGCCTTGCTGTTGATATGGATAACGACGGCTGGAAAGACCAACTGATTTGTAGCTTTGGTAACACAAACGGGGTGCTGGCCTGGTATAAAAACCTGAACGGCAAGGGCTACGAAAAACGGGTAATAAGAGAGCTGCCCGGGGCCATTAAGGCCTATATTGCTGACGAAAACAAAGACGGCCTGCCGGATATTTGGGTTTTGTTTGCACAGGCACAGGAAGGTATATTTTTATTGTTGAATAAAGGTAATGGAAACTTTGAAACCAAAGAAATACTGCGGTTTCCGCCCGTTTATGGCTCTGCCTACTTTGAGTTAACCGATTTAAATAAAGACGGCCATAAAGATATTGTGTATGTAAGTGGCGATAACGCCGATTTCTCCAGAAACGTATTGAAGAATTATCACGGCATATACGGCTACCTGAACAACGGCAGATATGAATTTAAACAGGCTTTTTTCTTTCCTGTAAATGGTTGTTTTAAGGCTATTCCGGCTGATTTTGATAAGGATGGCGACGTAGACCTGGCAGCGATATCGTATTTTCCGGATAGAAAAAATCAACCCACCGAAGGCTTTGTGTATCTTGAAAATCAGGGGAACTTCAATTTTAAACCTTACACGATTAAAGAGGTGAAATCTGGCAACTGGTTGCTGTTGGATGCCGGAGACCTGGATGGCGATGGCGATAAAGACCTGGTAATTGGCAGCCTTGATTTGAACAAACAAAGCCGGAATGGGTCTCGGAGAGATACCTCGTTTCTGTTATTAACAAACAAGCTGATAAAAAAATAACCATTAGGGCAGGTTTTTGTACCCTGCCCTAATAATTTATTAATTGCAGCCTTTGGTGTAGGCGTGCAGGTGTTCGTCAAATTTTATCCAGCTATGGTTGCCTTTTAGTTTATCAACCAGTTGGGGGCAGTCTTTGTATAGCACGGCATAAGCCTCTTCATAATCTTTCTTTTTCAGTTTTACGGCTGCGGCATCACCTATCTTTACATAGTAAGATTTGTTAACTTCATCTTCAATGGCAAAACCATTTTTAAATTCCATGGTTCTGGTTGAAACCCCCAGCGGATTATGAAATACCTTGATTTTCTCGCTGAATGTCGGGTTTACCAATTGCAGCAGTAGTTGGTCTATTTTTGCATGATTGGCAACACTGGTTTTTTCAAAATAAGCATATCCCTGTTGTATCACCTCATGGTTTACGCCTTTTCCCCTCCATTTGCGTGGGTCGAAAGTCAGGTTTATGGCATTATTTATCTTGTTGAATTGGCTGATGGGCAAATACATCGCTGTAATGCTTTCTGCTTTTACTTTGGTCTTTTTGCTTTCTCCGCTCGGCTTTAGCACAAGGCTCTGGATAAGTCCGTTTTTTTGATTGACCGAACTGACGGTCCCTTCCAGCGTGTTGCCGTCTGCCAGATAAATGTAGGCGGTTTCCCGGGTAGAAAACTGCTCATAGGCCGGTGTAAACAACTGGCCAAATGCGGTGGTGCAGCTTAATAAACTTAAAAGCAATGCTATCTTTTTCATAATTGTTTATAATGGTTGTTAATAAATAAAAGGTTTTGTTTCATCACTGCCTGCTGCGGTGTTTAAGCAAGACAACCCTGATGCCCACTACCCCTATGTGGTGTTATGAAATTTTTTAAGATACAGAAAGCTAATGCCTGCACATGGCCGAACACCACGGCTTTCCCGTCAGGCTGTGCAAGATAGCCTGGCAGAGGTATGCTGGTAAATCAAACCTTTTTTAACGGCAGTATGGCCGTAGCGAGCGGTTATTTCAGCTTGTTGTATTTACGGCTTAATTCTAATACCTTGTCGGTAGGTAAGGCTTTGATGGTGCCGTTAGCGCCTTTGGTGGTTTGTGCGGCAAACATGGCGTTAATGATGGCCTCTTCGGTGGCCTCAATGGCAGCCAGAAAGAGCGGAGATACGTCATCATTCCGCAGTTCGGTAGCTTCATAGAATCGGGTAGAAGCGTTATGAGCCACCCGTAATGGTTTGGCCGTTGAGAAAGCAATTACGTAGTCGCCACTACCGTTAGAGGCAATGCCCCCGGTTTTGGCCAGCCCGAAGATGGCCCTTTTGGCCAGCCTTTCCAGATTACGCGCCGTAATGGGTGCATCGGTAGCCACTACTATCATACAAGACCCGTCGGCAGGGTCGTTCAGTTGGTCGTTCAGAAAAAACTGGTTCAGTTCTTCACCCACAGGCACACCGTTTATTTGTAATACACCACCAAAATTGGTTTGCACAATTACGCCCACCGTATAGCCGCCAGATTTGGCAGGCAAAACCCTTGATGCCGTACCGATGCCGCCTTTCCAGCCGAAACAGACAGTGCCCGTGCCTGCACCCACGTTGCCTTCCTGCACTTTGCCGGTGGTGGCGGTTTCTATGGCTTTCAGTACGTGTGTTTTTGTAATGTGCCTGCCGGTTATGTCGTTCAGGTAGCTGTCGTTGGTTTCGCCGATAACCGGATTCACCGACCGCACCTTTTCGTTGCCTTTTTGTGCCAGGGTGTAGTCAATCACGGCGTCGGCAGCGGTGGGTACCGAAAGCGTATTGGTAAGCACAATGGGCGTTTCAATATTGCCTAGTTCCTGCACCTGGCTAATGCCCGTTAGCTTGCCAAAACCGTTGGCTACAAAAATGGCGGCCGGTACTTTATCCTGAAATAGATTGCCCTCGTGCGGAACAACGGCCGTAACGCCTGTATGAATCTTCTCTCCGTCTGCCAAGGTGGTATGCCCTATTTTTACGCCTGCCACGTCTGTTATGGCATTGTTGATGCCGGGTTTCATAACCCCTGTTTTGATACCCAGTTCTCGCGGGCGTTTTTGTTGGGCTTCAACCGCTATGCTTAACAAAGGCAGAAAAAAGAGAAGTAGTTTCATGCGTTTAGTCTATTGATTTGAAAGGCCTAACGGCCAAAAGTGTCTTCATAAATAACCTGGCCGTTGCCTCTTGAAAGTTTAACGGCATCTACCAGCCCTGCACCCTGAAACTGGTACGTAAGGCCAATAATTTTGCTGCCTGCGCCTTTATGGGGGAAATCGAACGCCAGTTTATTGTCTACATATATTTTTACATGGTTATTGACTGCCTCACACCGAACTGCTACAAAGTGGTTGAAGTCAACCCCAAAGCCTGATAAGTCGTTGGTTTTACCAGGTATTTCTTTGTCGATATAGAACAGGGTGTTTTCTGAAATACAACCTTTGGCCGACAGCCGGATGAGGATAGCCGAACCTTCGGTCAGCAGGCCTATTTCTGAATACTGGCAAACGGCTGCACCCTCTTTATAGATGTTTTGTATGGTGGTTTCATAAATGAAACTATCAGTGCTGATGTCGCCGAAATCCTTCAGGTTCATGTATTTCACCGATGGCGCGGTGGGTTGCAGGTTGATATGCCGTGCCTCTATTTTTTCAACGGTCAATCCCAGTTTTCCGTCTTGAATTGCCTCCTGCTGTTTGAAATATACCGGAACAGGCTCCTGATTTATCAGCGGCAGCCAGCCGTTGGTTTTTATAAAAAGCTGATGTTCTTTGATAACCTGACGGCCTACTACCAGCTTGGCCTGAAAAAAGCCCGGGTAATAATAGATAGAGGTATGCTGATGCTGATTGCGCGCAACACGGGTTCTTTTGGAGGAATCCCAGCTTTGTTGAATATACACCGAATCTTCAGGTGCTTTGGAGGCATCGTAATCAAAAATAACTGAATTAGGTACGCCCGATGCCACCACTTTTTTGCTGCTGAACTGGTAATCGGCAGGGTTCAGCTGCGCTGATGTGTTTACGTCTTTTTTTGCAAGCAACAACCAGCCGATAATGCCTGTTGCCAGTAAAATGGGCAGAATAAACGAGAAAAGATACGGGCGTTTGCGTACCTCGGGTTTGTTGGCAGGTATTTGAGCCGCCGTAAAGGCAGACGCCTGCTGTGGCATTTCGGCTGCATGGTGCTGACGGAAAACCCGCCAGTTTTCAAAACCTGTGTACTGTGCCAGCGTGTTCAGGGTAGTGGCAGTAGGTGCAGAGTCATACTTTACCTTGCCCCAGATGCGCTTCAACGTGGTGGGGCTGAGGGTTACAGAGGTAACATCAAATATCTGTTGAGATAACTCTTCAAAATCGCGGTTGCTCCATTGGGTGCTGTTTCCCCAGCCCAGTTTCTCTTCAATCAGGGTTTTGCATCGGGTTAGCAGTATGTCGTCTGTATCGGTTTTCAAGCGTTGATGGGCTGTGGGGTGGTTTGAATAATCTTGAACAGACTTGAAAAGGCTATGAATAGAACCGGTGGCAGAGGCTTCATAAATTGTCAGGTCGATTCGGTGAATCAGTAATTAAATTCTAAAACACTAACAAAGCTATGCAAAAGAACACAAAAACAGGGGTGCTGGCAGCAGTTTTTTTCGCCTTCTTATTTCTTACATTTGCTGCCTCTGCGCAGGACGACAAAGCCAAACGTCCGTCGCCGCCGGTTATGGCATCAGGCATTATCAACGGTAATAGCATAACTATTAATTATGGCCAGCCCTCAGTAAAAGGCCGCGAGATTTGGGGTAAGCTGGTGCCTTATGGTGAAGTATGGCGTGCAGGTGCCAATGAGGCCACAACCATTGCGTTTGCTAAAGATGTAACCATTGAGGGCAAGACGCTTCCGGCTGGCAAATATGGTTTCTTTGCCATACCCGGTGCCAACGAATGGACCATCATATTTAACAAAGTGCCTAACCAATGGGGGGCCTTTAAGTATGATGCCGCACAGGATGCCCTGCGTGTAACTGTAAAGCCTAAGCAAGCAAAGGCATTCAGCGAAAAGCTGTGGTATGCAGTGAACAAGCACTCAGTAACCCTGACATGGGCAAACACCGAGGTAGCTTTTGGGGTGAAGTAGGGGTGAGCCACTAAAGCGATTGAAACCAGTATTAGCCACCAGCGTAATTTACTTAGACCTGTACTTTCCGCACTTTCTGTACTAAAGTGTGGAAAGTGTGGAAAGTGCGGAAAGTGTGGATTCGCACACCTCGCACTACTCGCACAAGAGTACGAGTAGTGCGAGTAGTACGAGGCACTACATCATTAATCAATATAAATATTTATAATTAATTGATAATCAATATATTAATTAATTTATCTATAATATTATTGAAGATAGATTCTGTATTGGAAGCCAATAACCGTACCAACCGTACTCTGGTACGGAAAGTACGGTTGGTACGGATTCGCACCAATCGCACTAATCGCACAAATCGCACTAAAGTGCGGAAAGTGCGATTCGTACCATTCGTACTCTGGTACGAGTAGTACGAGGCACTACATCATCAATCAATATAGATATTTATAATTAATTGATAATCAATATATTAAATATTATATCTATGATATTATTGAAGATAGATTCTGTATTGAAAGCCAATAACCGTACCAACCGTACTCTGGTACGGAAAGTACGGAAAGTACGGTTGGTACGGATTCGCACACCTCGCACAAGAGTGCGAGTAGTGCGAGTTGGTACGACCCTTATTTCTTCATCAAATAGATTGATATTTTTATAATTAATTGATAATCAATATATTAATTAATTTATCTATAATATTATTGAAGATAGATTCTGTATTGGAAGCCAATAACCGTACCAACCGTACTCTGGTACGGAAAGTACGGAAAGTACGGTTGGTACGGATTCGCACCAATCGCACTAATCGCACTAAAGTGCGGAAAGTGCGATTCGTACCATTCGTACTCTGGTACGAGTAGTACGAGGCACTACATCATCAATCAATATAGGTATTTATAATTAATTGATAATCAATATATTAAATATTATATCTATATATTAAATATTATATCTATGATATTATTGAAGATAGATTCTGTATTGAAAGCCGATAACCGTACCAACCGCACTAATCGCACCAATCGCACTAATCGCACTAAAGTGCGGAAAGTGCGATTCGTACCATTCGTACCATTCGTACTCTGGTACGAGTAGTACGAGGCACTACATCATAAATCAATATTAATATTTGTAATTAATTGATAATCAATATATTAATTAATTTATCTATAATATTATTGAAGATAGATTCTGTATTGAAAGCCGATAACCGTACCAACCGTACTCTGGTACGGAAAGTACGGTTGGTACGGAAAGTACGGTTGGTACGGATTCGCACCAACCGCACCAATCGCACTAATCGCACTAAAGTGCGGAAAGTGCGATTGGTACGATTATAATTTCTTAATTAGATAAATAAAATGAATTAAACTGAATTGGGTGCTTTTTTTGTAACTATTTGATTATCAATAATTAATAATCAAAATAAATAATATAATTATTAAAGATTAGAGTGAGTAGCCTTTGTTCAGAAAACCATTACCACACTTTCCGCACTTTCTGTACTCTGGTGCGGAAAGTGCGGAATCGCACAAATCGCACAAATCGCACAAATCGCACAAATCGCACAAATCGCACAAATCGCACACCTCGCACACCTCGCACAAGCGTGCGAATAGTGCGAGCTGCTGTGGCCGCTGATGCAGACTTATATCAAAACTGGCGTAGGTCTTTCAGATAAGATGGCCCACCCAAAGCCCGCATTTGCCGGGTAATTTGACTTGTTCGGCGAGCCACATAAGGCCCCGGATTCTGAATTGACCATTTCCTGGGGCTGGGCAATACGGCTGCTATCCGTGCGGCCTGTTCTCGGCTGATATTTTTGGCAGATTTATTAAAATACCGGTTAGAGGCCGCTTCAACGCCAAATGTCCTGTCGCCCATTTCTGCTACATTCAGATACACCTCCAGAATACGCTGTTTGCCCCAGATAAGCTCTATCAGTACCGTAAAATATACCTCAATGGCTTTGCGGATGTAGCTGCGGGTTTGCCAAAGAAAAACGTTTTTGGCCACCTGTTGCGAAATCGTGCTGGCGCCGCGTATCTTCCGGCCTTTCAGGTTACGGTTAAAGGCGGTTTTCATCGACCCGAAATCAAACCCGTAATGGTCAGGGAAAAGCTGGTCTTCGGCAGCCACCACCGCCAGGGGCATTTCTTTTGATATTTTGTCATACGAAACCCACTGGTAATGTATCTCGCTGTCTTTTCCTTCGGCAATGGCTTCTATTTTTCTTGTCAGCATGGTAGCCGTAAAAGGCACAGGTACAAACTTGAAAAACACTACGGCACTGATGCTTGAAACAAAGAAAAAGATAACAAACCTGACCAGCGTACGTTTCAGCCTTACCCATACGGAGGCGAGCCGGGGCCTGGCCGCAGCTTTTGATTTTTTAGGGGCCGGAGTTTTAGTTCTGAATGTATTCTTAGCCATGTGTCAGGTTAAGTTTTGTAAGGGTATTGCGCTTTTTTATGCAAAAATCGTAAAATTATGCGGTTACACAAACCATTTGCCCTGTGCAACCAGCTGCGCTTTGCCCCCTACCTGCAATTTATACTTTTCGTTGCCGGTTCGCTCGCCTTTAATACTGATTAACGAGGGGCGGTTTATCTCGTACCCCTGTTCTACCAGTTTATGAATAACCGGCAGCTCATGCTTAAGCAAATAGGCCAGCAGGCAACTGTTGGCGCTGCCGGTGGCGGCATCTTCTATTATTTTCTGGTTTTCGAGGCAGAGCATCCGGGCATGCACATGATTTACCTCTGCGTGTGTTTCTGGCGAGAACACAAAGAAAGCAGTGGTAAGGCCATCGGCCGAATTACTTTTATGCAGCTGGTTGTCAATAAGCCATTGGGTAATGGCGGCGGCCTCTGGTTTTACCTGCTGCACGGCTTTCAGGGTTTTTAGCGGAACAATCAGATAAGGCAAACCGGTTGAAACCAGCTGAACAGGCAGGGTATCGTCAACATCGGTGGGTTCAATGCCCAGCAGAGGCGGCAGGTCTGTGTAGAGGGTTTCACCAAAAACAGGGTTGTTCAATTCAAGCCAGAGTATTCCATCGGCTGGTTTTACAGGCACTTTACCTATTTTCAGGTGTAAGGTTATTGCAGACTCGGTATCGCCCATCAACACAAATGCCGTACCCAGGGTAGGGTGGCCTGCAAAGGGTACTTCATATTCGGGCGTAAAAATCCGAACGTTATAGCCACCGTCTGAGGGTTCATCAGAAAGAATAAAGGTGGTTTCCTGAAAATTGATTTCCCTGGCAATTTTCAGCATTTGCTCGTCTGTCAGTTCTCCGGCATTGCGGAATACAGCCAACTGATTACCCTGATATTTTTGCTCGGCAAACACATCAACAATTGAAAACTCCAGTTCCATCTTTTTTCCGGTTTAAGGTTGAGGAATGATACCCTTTTATGGCCAGGTATGGCAATTCCTGAAATCATGTTCCAACGTTTTGCTAAAAAACGAAATATCCCCCATAATGGGTGATGATGCACTCGTTTTTTTTTACTTATTTGCCGTGCATCAATGGTTTGCAGCACAGGTATGGTGTCTGACACCACTAGATACAGGCGGTAAAATTCCTCTTCGGTATGTTTTTTGGTGTCATACGAATTAATAACTTTGTACGTTTACAATCCATCTGAGTTTATTAGACAAATTATAATCAATTATTTATGAAAAGAATTGCTTGTATGCTTCTGGCAATGGCCGTTATGGCCGCCTGTACCAGAAGCGCCACGGTGAGTACCTCATCAACACAAAAAAATAATCTGTATCAGTTTTCGGTTGATTTAACCAAAGTGCAGAACGATAAACTGGAGGTTTCGCTGGTGGCGCCTAAAATCAATGCCGACCAGATTACGTATTTTCTGCCTAAAATTGTGCCGGGTACTTATGCCAATTATGATTTTGGCCGTTATGTGTCTGGTTTTAAGGCGTATAATGCCAAGGGCGATACGCTGCCGGTTACTAAGGCAGATGTAAACAGCTGGACCATCAAAAATGCCAAAGACCTGCATAGAATCAGCTATAAAATTGATGATACCTGGGATTCGCCCGAAATTAAAGGTGAAAAAATATTTGAGCCTGCCGGTAGCGATATTGATGCCAACAAAAAATTTGCCATTAATACTTTCTGCTTTTTTGGTTATTTTAATGGTTTAACAAAAGTGCCTTACCGGGTGTCATTCACCAAGCCTGAAGGCTTTTATGGCGCTACTTCTATGAATTTTGTTTCAACCACAGCCAACCGTGATGTGTTTGAGGCCGATAACTACATGGATTTGTCTGATGCCCCGATACTATACACCCGCCCGGACACCACCGTGCTGAAAGTAGGTGGCGCTGATATTCTGGTGTCGGTTTTTTCGCCTAATAAAAAAGCTAATTCTAAAGAGATTGCGGCCAATATCAACTCGTTGCTGAATGCCCAGAAAGATTACCTGGGTGGCAAATTGCCGATTCAGAAATATGCGTTCCTGATTGTGCTGTCAGATAACCCGAATCTGATGAGCTACGGTGCCTTAGAACACTCGTATTCGTCTTTCTATTATCTGCCCGAAGGTACCTCGAAGGAGCTTTCGCAGACAGTAAAAGATGTGGCTTCGCATGAGTTTTTTCATATCATAACGCCTTTGAGCATCCATTCAGAAGAAATCGGCGATTTTGATTTTAACCAGCCGAAGATGAGTAAACACCTCTGGATGTATGAAGGAGCGACCGAATATGCCGCCGGACACATGCAGATGAAGTATGGATTGATTGAAATGCCGCAGTATCTGGATATGCTGCAGGATAAAATCAATTTCATGAAGCGCATGAACGACAAACTGCCGTTTACTGAAATGAGCAAGCAGGTGTTGGATAAATACAAAAACCAGTATCAGAACGTATATAATAAAGGCGCCTTGATTGCGCTGTGTCTGGATATCAGACTCCGTCAGTTATCAGACGGTAAGTATGGCACACAAAACCTGATGCGTGACCTGGCCAAGACCTACGGTAAAACCAAGTCGTTTAAAGATGATGAGTTGTTTGATAAAATAACGGCATTGACGTATCCTGAAATCCGCGAGTTTTTTACCAAATACGTTGAAGGCCCCGAGCCACTGCCATTGGTTGATGTTTTCAAGAGCGTAGGTATTGATTATTTGCCAGAGGCCACCGTGAAGAAAATCAGCCTTGGTGGCATTAACCTGGGCTATAGCGCGGCAACCAAGCGCATAAAAATAGCCAATGCCAGCAACATGAACGATTTTGGCAAGAAAATGGGGTATCAGCAGAATGATGAGATTATCTCGCTGAACGGCCAGCCATTTGAATTAACCAAAGTGCAGCACCTGTTGGATGATTACAGCAACAACACCAAAGAAGGAGACCCGGTAGTGATGGAAGTAGCCCGTAAAAACAGCGAAGGTAAAGAAGAAATAGTGAAGCTGTCGGCACCGGCCATGCTGGTAGAGGTAGTAGAAAAGAATGTATTGAAACCAGCCGACAACCCAACGCCTGCCCAGTTGAAGCTAAGAAAAGACTGGCTAAGCCCGGATAAAAACTGATTTTACCGCTTGAACATTCAGCTTGAATAAAAAAGAAGCGCGGCCTTTGTAAGCTAACAAGGCCGCGCTTGCTGTTTATAATTTTCAGTAGACTTTCAGGGCTTCTACCAAAGAGGCGTTCTCGGCATCAGTGCCTATCGAGATACGGATACATCCCTCACAAAGCTGTACATTAGAGCGGTCGCGGGTGATAATCTTCCGGTCAATCAGGTATCCGAAAACCGCTTTGGCATCTGCAAACTTAACCAGCAACTGGTTGGAGTCTGAGGGGTAAATGTGTTTTACAATTGCCAGCGTGCCCAGCATATCTGCCAGTGTCTGGCGTGCTTTCAGGATATCCTGTACGTAAGCGTTCTTTTTATCTTCGTTGTTCAGGGCATCCAGTATCAGCAATTGCGTTACGGCATTGAGGTTATACGGATACTTGATTTTGTTCAGAATCTTAATCAGGTCTTCTGATGCAAAGGCCATCCCGAAGCGTAAGGCGGCCAATCCCCATGCTTTAGAGAATGTCTGCAATACTACCAGGTTCGGGTAGCTGTCTAACAATTTCGTGAAAGAATCAGCCTCTGCAAAATCAATATAGGCTTCATCAACTATTACCAGCCCGGTTGTAAATTTTTCAAGAATCTCCAAAACTGCCTCTCTGCTCACCAGATTCCCCGATGGGTTATTAGGCGAGCAAATCCATATCAGTTTGGTATGGGGTGTAACCGCCGCCAGTACGGCTTCGGTATTTATCTGGAAGTCTGTGGTTAATGGCACCTGTATTACCGGGGTATTCTGTACATCGGCACATACCTTATACATACCATAGGTTGGGGGCATTATCAGCATATTATCTTCCTTTGGCTCGCAGGTAGCACGAATCAGCAAATCAATGGCTTCGTCAGAGCCGTTGCCCAGAAAAATCTGTCCTGGTCGCACGCCTTTAATCACAGCCAGTTTGTCTTTTATGTCTGTCTGGTGAGGGTCCGGGTAGCGGTTATAATTTCCGTCTATTACCGAGCCGAAAGGGTTTTCGTTGGCATCAAGAAAGATACCTTCTTTGCCGGTGTATTCGTCACGGGCTGATGAATAAGGGGCAAGTGTAAGAATATGCCGGCGTATAATATTGTTCAGAGAAAACATAAGGGCGTATCTGCTTTATTTTGAATGGTGGTTGGTTGTACTAATTATCTGGGAGCCATTCTGATGGCGCCATCCAGGCGAATCACTTCTCCGTTCAGCATGGTGTTTTCTACAATATGCTGGGCAAGCTGCGCGTATTCATCCGGCTGGCCCAACCGAGACGGGAACGGAACCTGCTGGCCTAATGACAGCTGCGCGTCTTCGGGCAATGAGGCCATCAGCGGGGTTTTAAAAATACCCGGGGCAATGGTCATTACCCTGATACCGTTTCTGGATAAGTCTCGGGCAATGGGTAAGGTCATAGACACGATGCCACCCTTTGAGGCCGCATAGGCTGCCTGCCCGATTTGCCCGTCATAAGCAGCTACCGAAGCCGTATTAATAATTACACCTCGTTCGCCTCCGTCATTGGCTTCGTTTTGGGTCATTTCAAAAGCAGCCAGACGTATCATATTGAATGAACCTATCAGATTAATATTGATGATTTTCTGGAAATGCGCCAGCGAATGAGGCCCTTCTTTACCAACTGTACGTGCAGGCGGAGCAATACCCGCGCAATTTACCAGAATATGGATGGCTTTGAAACGGGCTATGGCCTGGGTGATTACTTTTTGTGCATCTTTCTCTGACGAAACATCACATTTTACAAACTTTGCCTTGCGGCCCAGGTCGGTTGCCAGCGCTTTGCCTTTCTCTTCGTTCAGGTCTGCTATTACGGCATTAGCGCCTGCTTTTACGAACCGCCTGACAACGGCTTCGCCTAAACCTGATGCTCCGCCGGTTACTACGGCTGTGAGTCCTTTTAGCTGCATAAATTGATAAAAAAGAAAAATTATTATGGATACCTCTACCGGTGTCGCTAAATTGCCACAAAATTTGAAAAGAATCTTATGTTATCCAAAGAAAATATTGCCGAATACTTCAGAACCCTTCAAGACCAGATATGTACTGCCATAGAAAATACCGATGGCAAAGGCAGATTTCATGAAGACCAATGGCAACACCACAGTGGCGGCGGCGGGCGCACAAGGGTAATAACCAACGGCTATATCATTGCCAAAGGTGGGGTGAACTTCTCGGCTGTATCCGGTGAAGTATCTGATGCATTACAGAAGCAATTGAAGTTATCGGAGAAGTCAGACTATTTTGCCACAGGGGTATCAGTAGTGCAGCATCCGGTCAGCCCTATGGTGCCTATTATACACATGAACGTGCGGTATTTTGAACTGAGCAACGGTACCTGCTGGTTTGGTGGTGGTATTGACCTGACACCCCATTATGTGGTTGAGGATGATGCACGCTGGTTTCATGCCCAAATGAAAGCCGCCTGCGATAAACATAACCCGGCGTACTACCCTAAGTATAAAGAATGGGCTGATAACTACTTTTATCTGCCTCACAGAAACGAAACCCGCGGTGTGGGTGGGATATTCTTTGACTACCTGAAGCCAGCCAATGAATCTGCCAAAGCAGATTTGTTTGCCTTTGTGCAGTCGGTAGGCGAGAGCTTTGCACCTGTTTATACGCACCTGATGGCAAAAAACCATCTGCTGCCGTATGGCGAACGTGAAACCAACTGGCAGATGCTACGCCGGGGGCGATATGTTGAGTTTAATCTGGTTTGGGACAGAGGTACGAAATTCGGGCTGGAAACCAACGGCCGGACGGAGTCTATCTTAATGAGCCTGCCGCCTGTAGCTAATTGGGTGTATGATTACCAGCCCGAGCCGGACAGCGCAGAGGCGCAAACGCTTGGCCTGCTAAAGAAAGACATTAATTGGGTGTAAGGCCGCACTTTGCACCAGCCGGTGGCTTTTAGAATTGCCAAGTTACAACAGTCTTTGATGTTATGAAATATACATTTGTCAGGAAACATCTGAGTACTATCAGAAGGATAAAGAAAGCCAAAGAAGCAATAAAGGCCTTGTTAAAGGCGAGGGTAGATGCTATTGCCAATAAAAAGTTAAAGCAGAATCTGCTCAATGCCATACCTTTCTGGGTAGGGGCCTTTATTACAGGTGTGGTGGCCGTTATCTATGCCAAACTTTTTATGATAGCCGAGCGAGGCACGATCTATCTTTTTCACCTCAATAAATGGGTGTTTATGGGTGTTACGCCGCTGTGCTTTATAGTGTCGTGGTGGCTGGTTCAGAAATATGCCCCTTTTGCCCGAGGTAGTGGTATTCCGCAGGTGAGTGCGGCCATTGAACTGGCAAACCCTAAAAAATACGGGCTGGTAAATAATTTATTGAGTATCCGTGTACTGCTGATAAAAATAGTATCAAGCCTTATTATGGTGTTTGGCGGCGGTGCTGTGGGTCGGGAAGGCCCTACTATTCAGATAGCCGGTTCTATATTTAAGAAAATCAATGACTGGCTTCCGGAGTGGTACCCCAAGGTTTCTAAAAAAAACATGCTCATTACCGGAGCTGCCTCTGGCCTGGCGGCTGCTTTTAATACGCCGCTTGGGGGCATTGTATTTGCCATTGAAGAGCTTACCAAAACACATTTCAGTTATTTCAAGTCGGCTTTGCTCACAGGGGTAATTATTGCCGGGCTAACAGCCCTGAATATACTGGGGCCGTATTTGTATCTGGGGTATCCAAAGGTAAATAATCTGGCATGGTGGGTTATCTTCCCGGTTATTGTTACAGCGGTGCTTTCGGGGTACCTTGGCTGCACCATGACCCGCATTATTTTGTATATACTGAAGAAGAAAAAGGCTTTGAAGACCAACCGGGCAAAATTTTTATATTGCATTGTTGCAGGTCTGGTAATAGCCTCGGCGGGTATTTTTATTAGTTTTGAAACCTTCGGCACAGGCAAAGAACTGATGCAAACCCTGTTGCTGACCAACAACAAGTATCTTGAGTGGTACGTGCCTTTATTGAGGTTCTTCGGCCCGGTGGTTTCATTTACCAACGGCGGTGCAGGTGGTGTATTTGCCCCGTCGCTGAGCGCAGGCGCCAGTGTGGGTTCATGGGTGGCCGAATGGTTTCATCTGGTTAGTTCTAATGCCAATCTTATTGTGCTGTGTGGTATGGTCAGTTTTCTTACCGGCGTTACACGCAGCCCGTTTACATCTTCCATACTGGTACTGGAAATGACAACCGCCGAGAGTATCATATTTTATCTCATGATAGCCGGCCTGGCTGCCAATCTGGTATCATCATTCGTCAGCAAGCATTCGTTCTATGACCAGATGAAAGAACAGTATCTGGCTGAAATTGATACCGAAGAAAAGAACTGACCCAACGTTACTTTGAGCCGTTCGGCCGGGCTAATTCTTCGGCAATGTATTTATCAACCATTTTTTCAAGTATGGCCATGGTTACAGTTCCCTGCGATAATATGAGGTCATGAAACACCCGAACATCAAATTTATCTTTCAGAGCCTCTTCTGCTTTGCTACGCTGATTCTTAATGGTTATTTCTCCGATTTTATAAGCCAGAGCCTGCCCCGGCCAGGAGATATACCGGTTGATTTCGGTATTTACTTCATGTAAAGAAAGAGCCGTGTTTTCAGCCAGAAAACTAACCGCCTGGTCACGCGTCCAGTCTTTATCATGGATACCCACATCAATTACCAGGCGGCAGGCACGCCACATTTCGTAAGTCAATCGGCCAAACCTGCTGTACGGGTCTTTGTAAAGGCCCAGTTCATAGCCCAGGTATTCGCTGTACAAGCCCCATCCTTCGCCATACGCATTCACATACAGGTTTCGTCTGAAATCCGGCAGGTAGTCCAGCTCCTGTGTCAGCGATATCTGCAAATGATGCCCCGGTACGGCCTCATGCAGTGTCAGGGCCTCAAGGGTATATAAAGTACGGCTGGGCAGGTTGTAGGTATTTACCCAATAATTGCCTGCCTGTTTTGATTGGATAGAGGCACCACTATACCGCCCGGCTGTGTAGGTAGGTGCCAGGTAGTCGGGCACGGGTACTACTCCATAGGGCTGGCGTGGCAGCTTACCAAAAAGCAATGGTAGTTTTCCGTCTATCTTTTTAGCAATATAAGAGGCTTCTTTAAGCAGTTGCTCACCCGTAGTAGGGTAAAACCTGGGTTCGGTGCGCAGGTAATCAATAAATGCTTTAATTGAGCCTTTGAAGTTTACCTCGTCCAATACCAACTGCATTTCTTTCCTGATGCGCTCTACTTCCTGCATGCCAATGGCATAAATCTCATCAGGCGTTTTATTGGTGGTGGTATAGTGTTTTACTTTTTCGGCATAGTATTTCCGGCCGTTCGGGAAATGCGAAGCACCAAGCGTGATTCTGGTTTTAGGATGGTACTCTTTCTCAAAGAATGTCCTGATTTTTATGTAAGACGGTATTACGCTTTGTTCTATCTGTTTTCTGGCCTCAGCTTGTAGTAGCAACCAGTCTGCCTCAGAGATAGACTGCGGTTTTTTTAAAAACGGCTTCCAGAAAACAGATTGTTCGTAGCTGTCAACAATATGGGCATTGTAGGTGGCTTCGTAGCCCTTTAGCGCAATGCTGGGTTGAGATATACCCAATGTAAGCCCTTTTCTTATTAAAGCCAGGTTGTCATCTACAAAACCCGGTATCCCTTTCAGTTTGGTCAGATAATGTTCAACCTGTTTTTTGGTTGAAAAGGCAGCAGGCGCAATTCTTGCCATGCCGGTATGAAAACCCTCGTCAGCCAGTATGGGGTTCAGGTATTCTTTGTATTGATAAGAAATCAGTTCGTCATTCAGCTGATATTTCAGCAACGCTATGTTTATCTGGTCGTCAAAAGTAAGTGTTTGTTCATTTACGGCATTCAGCTTGTCAGCTTCCTTTTTAAAAAACAGATAACGGCGAAGGAAGTCTTCCTCGCGGTTTCTGCCAAACGGGAAAGGTGAATTGACCGAGTCTGAGGCCGATTCAAGTCTATGAAATGCTTTTATTTCTTCTAATACATCAGTAATAACGGCACTTGGTTGGGGTTTTTGTGAAAAAGCAAAAGAACTATACAGGCATATCAATAGCAGTAAAAAGTATTTTCTCATGGAAGAACTGGTGCGTTACGGTTACGGAATAAGAATCCGAAGATAAGGAAAATTCAGAAACGTGCAGCAGTTTTTAGATACTTTGGCTTTAATCACGCTTCCTGAAAGCCGTTGGCGTGCTGCCGGTAAACTTTTTAAACTGTTTGCAGAAGTGGCTTTCGTCGGTATAGCCAAACTCATCAGCAATTTCAGAGATGGTCAGCCTACTGAATAACAACCGGGTTTCAATCAGTTTCATTTTGTATTTGGTAATGTATTGTTTCAACGATTCTCCGGTATGTTTTTTAAAAAAAATACTGATGTAATCAGGGGCATAATTAAATACATCTGCCAGATGCTCAATGGTTAGTTCTGCCGGCTGATGGATATGTTTTTTTATATAGGTAAGAATTGCCTCTACAGAGTCTTTCAGCACAGGGCTGGCCGAAGCCTGTCCAAACAGATTACGGGCAAGGATGATCATCATACTGCGCATAATGTTGTTTCTGATTAACTCAAAGTACTGCGATTGCTCATGCTCGTTTTCTTCTTCAAGCAGTTTAAGTAAGCTATGCAGTTTCTCTCTTTCGTGTTTGTCGTGTACAATGGTACCCCGGCTCTGCGACGACGTATAAAGCAGCGTTTTCAGTATCTGCTGCCAGGTGCTGTCTTTATCTTCGGTATGTGGTGTATTGTAGATTGACTCATTGAAACGGATAAAACAAAACTCGGTTATTTCATTGATTTCAAAATGATGATAATCTTCAGGCCCGAGAAGAAATACATCTCCGTCCATGTACCTGAACTCATTGCCGTTGATATTGTGGATGCCGTTGCCTTTCAGAATAAATATTATCTCAAAATAGGTATGCTTATGCACCGAGTGTACCCAGGTGGCCGCTTCAAAATGATAAATGCTGAAAGGTGTATGTAGTACGTATCTTTTCATGAAGCAAAAGTAGTAAAGAAAGCACTAATATATGTTGGATTTTTACAATACAGAAACCTTCGGCATGGTGTAGTTTTGTAACTGCATACATCATCCTATCTTTACATTTATACGGCTATGAAACACCTTTATCTGCTTATGTTTTTATTTTTGCTTGTTTCGGGCTTGTCTTCATTACAGAAAGCAGATGAATGGACTGTTCTTCTCGACAAGGATTTAAGCCGGTGGGAAAACTACCTGAGCTATAGGCATACTAATAATTATAATGGAAAAATACCGAAGGATTCTCTTGGAACGGATATTAAGCCTATTGGCTATAATAATGATAAGTATGGGGTTTTTACGGTTCTGAATGAACCTGGTGGCCCGGTGCTGAAAGTAAGCGGAGAAATATATGGATGCTTGTTTACACGCCAGGAGTATGAAAACTATCATCTGAAACTACAGGTAAAATGGGGCAAACGCAAATATGTACCCAGGCTTGAAAAGCTGAAAGATTCTGGTATACTTTATCATTCAACTGGTGAGGCCGGGGCAGAATATTTTCGTTCATGGATGCTCTCTCAGGAGTTTCAGATTATGGAAGGACACATGGGCGACTTCTGGTGTCAGGCAAATTCTGCCATTGATATCCGTGCCTGGCAATCTGAAGGAATAATGAATTGCGTGGCTGATGCCAGAAGGCCGTTCAGACCTTTTAAAAGTCAGGGCGATTATTATTGTATGCGGTCGGCTGACTACGAGAGTCCGGCTGGTGAATGGACAACCCTGGAGCTTATCTGTTTTGAAGGCAAAAGTCTGCACATTGTAAACGGACACGTGGTAATGGTATTACAAAACAGCCGCTATATACAGCCAGACGGTAAGGAGGTGCCTATGACCAAAGGAAAATTACAATTACAAAGCGAAGCAGCAGAGGTATTTTACCGAGACATACGCATAAAGCCCATTGATGCAATGCCTGAGCTTTATGAGAAACTGTTTTTATGAGCCACATAAAGATTGAAATTATTCAAGATTAAAACAGCATAAGAATGAACACCACAACACGCAGGAAATTCCTGAAAAACACGGCTTTGGCATCGGTTGTTACCTCGTCTGCTTTTGCAGGCACTGAAACAAAAGCAGCCAAAGAGCTATTTGTGCATCATGTGTACTTCTGGTTGAAAAACCCGGGCAATGAGGCCGATAAAGCCAAACTGATAGAGGGCCTTGAAGGACTAACCAAAATAAAGGAAATCAAAATGGTGCATATTGGTGTGCCGGCCAGTACCAACAGAAGTGTAATAGAGCGCGGCTACGCGGTATCATGGCTATTGTTTTTTGATAGCCTGGAAGAAGAGGAAATCTACCAGAAACACCCTGTTCATCTGAAATTTGTTGAGAACTACGCTCATCTATGGGAGAAGGTAATCGTCTATGATTCAATAGGCGCCAAAAGGTCTTGAGTTGTGTTGCCAGGTTTGCTGGCAATATAGGTGGTAATCCCTCAGGTTTTGCAGCCGGAGGGATTTACTATGCCTGTCAATGTGCGTTTTTTCCGCCCAGATACGGGCTGTCAAGCAGTTTCTGGAAACCTTCAAACTTTACAGGTGTTTTCTGATACTGGTAAGTGCTACGCAACGATTGCGTTTTGTTGGTATCTCCCATTGCCACATCTACGTCGTCCATCATAAACTGGCAGGGGTGTTCATAGCCACAGGCATGGCTTAGTTCCAGTATTTCCTTCGTCATGGTTTTCATGTAATTATAGAGGCGTTCGCTTTTCAGCGCAGGGTCAATGCCAGACTGCAGCCATTTGTTTTGTGTGGCTACACCAGTAGGGCAGGTATTATTGTGGCAAACCTGCGCCTGTATGCAGCCAATAGACATCATGGCTTCGCGTGCTACGTTAATCACATCAACCCCCATCGCAAATGCCATAACGGCTTTGTCTGGCAACCCCAGTTTACCGGCTCCGATAAACGTGATTTTATCGTTCAGGTCTCTTTTCTGAAATATTTTATAAACCGACGAGAACCCATAAACAAAAGGTAACGAGACGTGGTCGGCAAAGCTGGGCGGTGCAGCACCCGTGCCGCCTTCGCCACCGTCAATATTAATAAAATCAGGGCCTTTTCCTGTTTTCTTCATCAGGTCGGCCAGTTCTTCCCACATTTCAAGCTTACCAACTGCCGATTTTATACCAACGGGCAAGCCTGTGGCTTCGGCCATTTTTTCTATGAAATCAACCATTTCCGGTATGTTAGAAAAAGCGCTGTGGCTGGCAGGAGAAATGACATCTTTGCCTAAAGGCACGTGTCTGATTTCTGCTAATTCCTGAGTCAGCTTGGTAGCTGGCAGCACACCTCCTTTACCGGGTTTGGCTCCCTGCGATAGCTTCAGCTCAATCATTTTTATACAAGGGTTGTCCTGGCAAAGTTTAATCAGTTTTTCCATTACAAAGTTGCCGTTGTCGTCGCGCACACCAAAATAGGCGGTACCTATATTTACCACCACATCGGCACCTTTTTTGTGGTAGGCAGATACCCCGCCCTCACCTGTATTATGATAACACCCGAATTTATCGGCGCCTATGTTGAGTGATTCAATGGCTGGTGCAGACAACGAGCCGAAGCTCATACCCGAAATGTTGATAATTGATTTGGGCAGATATGGCTGCCGTCGATTGTGATATTCGCCTATTACTTTGGCCGACGGGCAAATATAAGGATTAGCGATATTCGGATGCCCGGATGGCAGCTTGTAAGGCAATAAGGCTGGTTTAATAAACGTGTAGCCAGAGCTGTAAATATCCTGGTCGGTGCCAAAACCCTGAAAATTATTCTCTTTTTTTGAAGAAGCGTAAATCCAGGAACGTTGCCTGCGGTTAAACGGCAGTTCTTCTCGGTTGTTGGCTACAATGTACTGGCGGAGCTCAGGCCCGATGCTCTCAATAAAATAGCGGAGATGCCCCACTACCGGAAAATTATGCTGGATTGTATGCTTTTTTTGTGAAATATCTCTGATGGCAAGTAATGCTAAAAAAACCAAAGGATAAGCCCACCAGGGAATGCTGCTCAGAAACTGACCTATAACTGCCATAAGCTGAAATTTGATGTATAAATTGATAGTAATGCTGGTTAAAAAACAACCGGATATAAGTTTTTTAAAGACCAATAGTATTAAATAGTGGTAATTTCGTATTTATCTATGATATTTAACCAGCATTTTCGTTTATGCTGCCTATGTCATTAATCTGAACAAATAAAAAAAAGTACATTCAAAACTATTGCATCCTATGAAACTTCAACACCTGTTTATTCTTATTTGTTTATTAACGTTTAAAAATAGTTTTTCGCAAAGCCCTATCTTAAAAAAAGAGAATATTTTTGAGAATCCACCTTTTGCCGAATGCCATGCGTCAAGCATAGTTGAGCTATCAAAAGGCCAGATGATGGCTACCTGGTTTGGCGGTACAAGGGAGTCGAATCCTGATGTATGTATATGGATAGCCAGATATGACGGCAGCAAATGGTCTAAGCCTGAAAAAGTTGCTGACGGCGTAATCAATGATAAACTCAGATACCCAACCTGGAACCCCGTATTGTTTAAAACCAAAGAAGGGAAACTTTTTCTGTTCTACAAAGTAGGCAAGAACCCGAGAGAGTGGTGGGGCGAGGTGAAAACATCAGCTGATAATGGTGCAACGTGGTCTGCAGCAGAAAAACTGCCGGAAGGAATGCTGGGGCCAATAAAAAACAAACCGGTTCAACTGGCTAACGGTGATATTCTGTATCCTACCAGTACTGAAAGCGTAAAGGGCAATAAATGGCATATCCACCTTGAAAAATCTGATAAAAATGGCAGAAACTGGCAGAAAATAGAAATCGAGAACGATACCTTCGGCGTAATTCAGCCAAGTATTCTGCAGTATGCCGATGGACGAATGCAATTGCTTTGCCGTAGTAAGCAGAATTATGTGGTAGAGACGTGGTCAAACGATAACGGTAAAACCTGGGGGCCATTGAAGGTAACAAGCCTGCCAAACCCGAACTCGGGTACAGATGCAGTAACGCTAAAAAACGGATTGCAACTAATTGTTTACAATCCTTTGAAAAAGGGAAGAGAGTGGTCGAACGGGCGTCAGAAACTAAGTGTTGCAGCTTCAAGAGACGGAGTTAACTGGAAAGACATTTGTATATTAGAAGACGAACCTAAAGGCGAGTTCAGCTATCCGGCCATCATACAATCGAGCGATGGTCTGGTTCATATTACTTACACCAACGACCGTAAAAACGTAAAATATGTAGTGCTTGACGTTAAATAGTTTCTCTTAAACCTGGTATAAAAAAGCAGATTAGGCGCGCCTAATCTGCTTTTTTGTTTGTATAAATGATTGATTTACAAGTCTGTGAGTGACTGACCGGGCTGCTTTGGGCCTTATGTAAGAGCCACTTACCATGAATACCGCCAAAAAAACTCCATTTTATGCATTTCATCGAAAAGGCGGGTCAGTTATTAATCTAAATCCTGAAATTTGACTCAACAAAACGCAGCAGATAAAGCGTTGGGTTAAAGAAAATGAAGAGTTGATAGTACAATTGCTATTGAAATAATTGCTCGGCGTTAAACTGCTGCTTTTGCGTAATCTCAAAAAGTAAAAAATACCTTTAGCTAACCAATAGTTAGGGGTATCTGTAAAAAAAGAAAAGTGGAGCTAAAGTTTGCTCCACGTTTACTGACAATTGCTATTGAGTGAATATTTTTATTACGTTGATTTTATTAAGTCATCATGTAATTTCTTCCAGATTAAAAGGCTTTCTATAGTCATTTCCGGATACTTTGCTCGATTGGCAAAACAACTATAAAGAGTAACATCGAAGCCCAAAAAGTATTTAATCACATCCAACTCCTCCCATTGTTGAGCATCTTTCATAATTAAGTAATCTATTAGAGATGCTCATTCAGGGGAGGGTTGGAGTGACCATTACGATGTCCCAATCATCTTAATAGAAATAATCATACCAAAAATGATTACGATTGGTTTTGAGTTTTTTTGCTGCGTATGGTCATTAGGTTAATTTTCAAACTGAAGGTTAAATATTTGCTTCATATTTAAGCCGTTCGATAATAATATTTTTTATTTGATACCCCTTGATAATTTTTTGGATAGGATAGCAGTACGAAAATCCTGCTGAAAGTGGTTGTTTCTTTAAATTGAAAAATTATTTAACGGATACAAAATAATAATAATTAAAAAATGGCATGGATTTTGTTGGCAAGCCCGCTTTGCCTCAAGATTTTGAAAGTATCTATGCCTAATTCTTCTGACATGAAAAATCATTCGAAATCTACACTAAATACTATTGAAGAGGTACTGGCAGAATTAAACGAGTTGCTGGCGCAAAAAGAAAAGGAAGATTACGCACGAATATTTATTAAGCGCCATAATATATCAACTACTTATCAGTCAGGCGACTATCTAACAATTATGGATATACGTTCAACGTCTTGCAGACAGAAAAACTGGGTGGCTCGGTTTACTTTATAACCTTGCAGGCTGCCTGAAGCGCCGCATTATTTAGTAAGCTTGCGGTATTGCTCGGTTTTTGATGGGTCTATTGATGATAACACCTGAAAAGCCTTTTGTTTTTCTTCTTTTGTTGCTTCTGAAAATACATTTATCATTTCTTCACTTTTGGCGTCCAGAAAGCTATTCATAAGCACCGAGTTGGTTCTTGATTGCTGAAGGTTTTTAATAGTGCTTATAAAATCTAGTATCAGTCGTCGGCTTCCTGCGGGGTCAGTGGTCAGGTTGTCAAGTGCCAATCTGTGATAATTGTACACGCCTTCTCTGAAAGGCAGCAATTGCTGATTCTGCAGATTCTCAACCAGCCAGTATCTGTTTCTTACATCACCGGTTTGCTCCCAGCCGGCTTGCCCTGCACTGGCAGCCAGATTAGCCACGTTGTATGCACGCGTAAGAAAGCGGTCTCCGCCGTTTTTAGAAAAACTGTCGTAATCAAGCGTCAGGGCTATTAATGAATAAAACCCCAGAATAGAAGTCAGGTTATTAGAGAAATTCTGTTCATTAAAAATCATCTGGCGGTCTTCCGGCGAGAATGATATATTAAAGTTACGGTCTACGTATGTAAGCAGCAGGGTTTCGTAAGTGGTATTAAATACCGGCCTGATAACCTGAAACAGAGCATTGCCCTGAAATACATTCTGTTGCGGCGACTTCGTAAAGGTTATAATGAGATTGCACTTGATACGTTCGTTCTGAGCAAATAGGTCATTGGTCCAGCGTTTATTGTTCATAAACTCGCTGATGGCCAGTTTCATGTCTGTAAATACCTGTTTTTCAGAGGCCTGTTGCGCGTTAATCTGGTCTGATACAATGGTTACATTACAGTTTATTTCCTGGGCATAGCTGCTTAAAAAAGCGCAGGCCAGCAGGCAGGTCATTGCTATTTTTTTCATAGTTGTACCGTTATGTTATCCGGTAAATTTGTTCAGAACAATTTTCAGTATATCCACTGCTACTTCCTGTTTCGGTTTCAGATCAAAATCATACAGATTCCCCTCTTTGTCAAGAATTTTAATCTTGTTGGTATCATAACGAAAACCAGCGCCTTTATCTTGTAGGGAGTTCAGCACAATGAGGTCGAAGTTCTTTTTCTCCAGCTTGCCTTTGGCGTTTTCCAGTTCGTTATCTGTTTCTAACGCAAAGCCAATCAGCAATTGCCCGATTTTTTTCCTTGCACCCAATGTGGCCGCAATATCTATGGTTCTGGTTAGCTCAATATTAAAAACATCCTCTTTCTTTTTTATTTTTTTGTCGGCCACATGTACAGGGGTATAGTCTGCCACGGCTGCTGCCAGAATCACAACATCGTTGTTTAAGAAATGTTTTTCAACGGTTTCATACATTTGCCGCGCAGAAAACACCTGCTCTGTTTTTACACCGGCAGGTGCAGGTACAGACACCGGGCCACTTACTAACGTAACGTTTGCCCCGGCCATGCAAAAGGCCTCGGCAATGGCATAGCCCATTTTCCCTGACGAGTGATTGCTGATAAAACGTACCGGGTCTATGGACTCCTGGGTTGGTCCGGCGGTAATCAGTACTTTTTTACCAGCAAGGGTGTGGTTCTTCAAAAAATGGCTGCTTAGTGCATGCACAATATTTTCAGGCTCTGCAAGGCGGCCTTCACCTGTCAGGCCGCTGGCCAGTTCGCCATGTTCGGCATTGATAATATAGTTTCCGTATGCCTTTAGTTTTTCCAGATTACCAAGGGTGCCTGGGTGCCGGTACATGTCCAGATCCATTGCAGGCGCAAAGAAAACCGGGCATCTGGCCGATAGATAAGTAGCCACAAGCAGGTTGTCGGCCATTGCATTGGCGCATTTGGCTAGTGTATTAGCCGTGGCGGGTGCAATAATAAAAGCATCGGCCCACAAACCCAGTTCAACATGGTTGTTCCATTCGCCGGTTTCATTTTTTACAAAAGAAGACACAACCGGGTTTTTAGACAACGTGGCTAAAGTAAGCGGCGTAATAAAGGTTTTTGCGGCGTCGGTCATAATTACTCTTACCTCAGCTTCGGCTTTTACAAGCAGCCGTATAAGTAATGCCGATTTATAAGCAGCTATGCTGCCGCTTACCCCCAGTAATATTTTTTTATCTTTTAAAATCAATGTCTTTGGTGCTTTGGTACACTTTTTTATATTGTATATGTATAACGCAACAAAAATAGAAAACATCAGATTAACTCATTGATAATTTCTTCAAAAGTATATACATTTAAAAATTAAGTAGCCTGAATAGAATTTAATGAAAAAACTCTCACGCATTTTTATCTGGTTGATAGTTGGAGTCTTCGTTCTGTTGGGATTAGTCTTTCTGTTTGTGCAGTCGCCTACCGGGCAGGATTACATCACCATACAGGCAGCTTCGTTTCTTCGTAAAAAGCTGGGCACACCTGTTACCATTCAAAAGGTCAGATTCCGTATTCCTGACTGGGTATTGCTAGAGGGAGTGTACGTGCCAGACCTAAAAAAAGATACACTTTTGGCCGGTAAAAGGTTGTATATCGACATCGATATGCTTGGCTTGCTGTCGAACGATGTAAAGCTGAATCAGATTGAACTTGAAAACGTAAGGGTAAAAGTAAACCGTACTTTGCCTGATACCACCTTCAATTTTAATTATATTCTGAATGCATTTATGTCGAAAGAGCCTGATACCACCTCTTCCAACAATCCTTTCGATATTAGCCTGAAGCGTGTAAAACTCAAAAATGTTAAAATTACCTACAAAGATGCCGTAATAGGTACCGATGCCGATGTAGATATAAAAGATTTATCGACCGAATTTGGTGAATTTAACATCGCCAAGTCTCAATACCACGTCGACCAGCTGAAAGGAGACGGTGGAAGCGCCAGCTTAAGGCTCTATAAACCATTGAAAACCAGTACATCAGCTCCGGAAACGGCGGCTAAAGTCAACGCTGCCGATACACTTGATATAAATGTTGGTAATGTAGACCTGGCTAATTTTAAATGGTTGCTTGACAGCCAGGAAGATGGCCTTAAAAATGGCGTTAATCTGGGGCATTTGCAGCTGCAGGGCGATAAAATCTATCTGAACAGCCAAAAAGTGGTGTTCAGGAAAATAGCCCTGGCCAATACTACCGCCTTTGTTGAAATGGCCAAAATACCCAGGCAGGCACCCAAAGCTAAGGAAGCAGATAACGCATCAGGAGGCACGCCCGGCTGGGAGGCCATTATTGGTGATATTCAGCTAAGCAAAGTGGGTCTTCGGTATGACGACAATAATTCTACTCGCCTGACAAGGGGGCTTGATTATGCCCACCTTGACGTAAAAGACCTGGGCTTGCTGCTGAAAAACTTTATTTACAGCTCCGATAAAATTGCAGGCCAGCTTTCAAAAGGAACATTTGCCGAACGAAGCGGGCTGGTGTTGCAAAATCTTACCACAAATTTTAATTACACAAATCAAGAGATTGGGCTGAGGAATTTTTTCCTCAAAACTCCCCAAACCGTCATTCGTGACGATATGGTAATGCGATATGATGACATTGCCGATCTTTCAAAAAATTTAGGTAGTGTGCGTGTAAAGGCCAGTATTAAACAAAGCCAGCTTGCCATGCGCGACTTGCTGATACTTATGCCTGAGTTGGCAAAAAATGCTACCTTTAAGAATAACCAGAACGATGTAATAAAAGCCGACGGACAAATTACAGGCAGGCTAAACAACCTGGCCATATCAAAGTTAGACATCAGTGGCTTTGGCGCTACCAAGGTAAAAGCTAAAGGCAGCATTACGGGGCTTCCTGATGTCAACAGACTGGGTTTCAATCTGGACATCAATGAGGTAAGCACAACTAAAAAGGATGTTATTAAACTGGCTGGCCCCGGCACACTGCCAGAATCGATTGAAATACCGGAGAAACTGACCCTGAGAGGTAAACTGAAAGGGAAAGCAGACGACCTACAGGTTGATGCTACCCTTAATTCAGACTTTGGAGTTGCCGTTGTTACAGGCAAACTGCAGAATTTTGTAAAAGGCCGTAATCAGGCCTATGATGCCCGGCTTACTTTGCAGGATTTTGACGCCGGCCAACTGATTAAACAGCCACAGAATGTAGGCAAACTAACGCTGGAAGTAAACGCCAGGGGCACAGGTATTGACCCCAAAACCATGAACGCCAGCATTTCAGGTGCGGCCAGAAGTGCGGTTCTGAAAGGTTATGAGTACAATGACATTGTTCTGAAAGGCGATATTCACAATCAGATTGCTAACATTCAGACTTCATTAGATGACCCCAATGCTGATTTCAAACTCATTTCAACCATTGATTTGTCAAAGCCTTATCCGGCAGTAAAAGGAGAAGTTGACATCAGGAATATTGATTTGAACAAGCTAAACCTGTATGCTGAAAACCTGAAATTAAAAGGGGATATAAAAGTAGACATGGCCTCTACCGACCCTAAGAATCCGGTTGGGAGTATCTTTATCAACGAAACAGTGGTAGAAGCAGGCGGGAAGGTGATTCCGTTGGATACCACCAGCCTTGTTATAAAGGATTTGCCTGATGGCCATGATATTGCCGTTAAGTCGCCGATTCTGAATGCCCATGTAAGTGGTGAGTTTGATTATATCCGTCTGTTGGATATCCTGCTTACCGAAATAAGTAAATATTTTGTTATACCCAATCTGGCCTATACACCCGTTACAGAGCCTTATAACCTGAGGATTGATGCTAAATTGAATCAGCATCCGCTTGTGCAGAGTTTCGTTCCTGCATTAACCAAAATGGATACCCTGCGGCTTTCGGCCACGCTCGACAGCCGGAAAGATACAACCATGCAGGTATCGTTGTCGGTGCCTCTGGTTGAGTACGATTCTTCAGTTGTACGTAACGCAGGCCTGAAACTATTTGCCGTGGCCGATAAAGCTACCTACAGCGGGGGCGTAGGGCTTATCAATGTTTCAGACATGATTATCAGACGCACCAGCCTTGGAGGAGAAATAGCCGATAATACGCTTACAGCCCAAGTTGTTCTGAAAGACTCATTAAATAAAGACAGATTTGTTATACCTGCCCGCCTGCAGTCTGTTGAAAACCAGTATCGACTAAATTTAAGTAACTCAGGTACACTGATAGACTATAAAGAGTGGCGGTCTGATTCGCTGGGTTATGTGCAATACGGCGCCGAGGGCTTAACGGTAAAGAAGTTTTTGCTTGAGCAAAACGGCCAGCGGCTGCTGGTAAACAGCACCACCGATGAGCCTAATGCCCCCATTGAAGTAAATATAGACAGCCTTCATATCAAACCTTTTGTTACTCTTGTAACACAAGACTCTACTACCGCCGGAGGCACCATGAACGGCGATTTTAGAATTGCGGATTTCATGACCGGAACGCCTGCTTTTTCGGGCGATTTAATTATCAGAAATTTTACTTTCTCGCAAAATCCGATAGGTAACCTGACTCTCAATGCCAGAAATGAATCTGCTGATGTGATTTCTGCCAGGGCATCGGTTATCAGCAATAACAATGACATTCAGCTAAGTGGTAATTACCTGTTGAATGAAAAGAATTCGCTTGATTTCAATATTGATATCAATAAATTAAGTGCGCAAACGGTTCAGGCATTCAGTTTTGGGCAGCTAAAAAACGCCAGTGGTAACCTGAGTGGTAAACTGAGCGTGAAAGGAGAGCCAGTTAAGCCGTCAATATCAGGTAATCTTAAATTTGATAATGTGGGTCTGGCATTAACCCAACTGGGTTCTAAGTATCTGCTTAATAACCAGACAATTGTGTTCGATAACAGCAATATTAAGTTCAATAATCTGGTAAT
Organism: Emticicia sp. TH156; assembly: GCF_002855535.1. NCBI lineage: Bacteria > Pseudomonadati > Bacteroidota > Cytophagia > Cytophagales > Leadbetterellaceae > Emticicia > Emticicia sp. TH156. The sequence goes on along the minus strand of NZ_PKRS01000008.1, from coordinate 177,763 downwards.
AGCCGATACCCTGGGGCAAAAACTACAGGTAAATGGAAATGTAAACATTCAGAACATCCCTGATTTTGCTTATAATCTGGATGTGAAAGCCAAAAATTTTATGGTATTGAATGGCAGCCGTAAAGATAATGACTTTTTCTATGGCAAAGGTTTTGTGGATGCAGACCTGAATGTGCGGGGAGTAGGAGCCAAGCCCTCTATTGAAGGCGGGGTAAAACTGAAAGAAGGAAGCGACATAACCGTTATTCTGCCTGATGACTCAATTGGTGAAACCGAAACTGATGGTGTGATTGAGTTTGTGAATATGAAAAATCCGGTTGCTGAACTTCCCGCAGATACGTCAAAGGCAGCCTCCAACTATGATTTTGCCTCTGAAATGGCGCTGAATATTGAGGTAGACGACAAGTCTCAGCTTAATATCATCATAGATGAGGTTAACGGCGATAATCTGAAAATTAAAGGAAATGCCCAGCTAAATACGGGTATAACCCCCGGTGGCGAATTTTATATATTTGGTTTGTACGAACTTTCGTCGGGGCAGTATGACCTTACGTTTCAGGTGTTGAAAAGACAATTTACCATAGAAAAAGGTAGTACTCTTTTGTGGACCGGCGACCCGATGAAAGCGCAGATTGATATAACAGCTGCTTACCCGATTGACGTAGAGCTTACCTCATTGAGCGACGAGGCCAAAAACTATGGTAAGGTTCCGGTTAAGGTGTTATTGAAAATGCAGGGTAGTTTGTCAAGCCCTAATATCAGCTTTGATATTGTACTTGATGACCGGAGAGCAACCGGCGACATGAAGAATTTTGTTGAAAACAATGCCGTCTTTTCAGCTTTCAGAGATGACCCTGTGGCCATGAACAAGCAGGTTTTCTCGCTGCTGATTCTCAATCGTTTTTCAGGCGAACAATCTTCTGATTTCTTCTCTGGAATCAACGCCGAGGCGATGGCTCGCCAGAGCGTGAGTAAAATCCTGACAGACCAGCTGAATGTACTGGCCGGAGACCTCATAAAAGGCGTAAAACTTGATTTCAACCTTAACTCCGATATCCTCACAGGGCAAACAGGTTCGGTGGTGGGTAACAGAACAGACCTGAACGTTGGCCTGAGCAAAGCCTTCCTTAACGATAGGCTTACGGTATCTGTCGGCAGAAATTTCCAGCTTGAGAACACCACAGGTATTCAGAAAAGCTCAACAGAAATTTTCGATAACATTGCCTTAAACTATGCGCTTACTAAAGACGGGCAATATATGTTCAGGGCGTTTCGTAAAAATGAATTTTTTATTCTGGATGGATACGTTCAGGAAACCGGTGTAAGCTTTCTAATAACCTTAAGTTATGATCAATTAAAAGAATTATTGGGTAAAAAGAAATGAAAAGAACAGCAATATATATACTAATTTTTGTGGCAATTAGCTTATCCGGCTGTTCGGTTACCAAGCATATACCACCAGGCGAAAGCCTTTACACCGGTGCCGAAATTAAAATTCAGGCCGATAGCCTGGTAAACAGGTCTCAGATTAAAGAAGTGCGCAATCAGGCTGAAGAACTGATACGGCCAAAACCTAACGGTACTATTTTCGGGCTTCCATACAAGGTATGGTTTTATTATGCATTCGGCGAGCCCAAAAAATCAAAGGGTTTTAGAAATTTTGTAAGAAAGCGGTTTGGTGAAGCCCCGGTGTTGGCCAACAAAAGGTCGGTTACCACCAGTGCGGCTATTATAACCAGTATGGCAAACAATGAGGGGTACTTCAGGTCGTCTACAAGTGGTGAGCTGGTGGTAAAAGGGAAAAAAGCCAAAGGTGTGTACACGGTATTTCTTAAACCCCGATACTTTATTAACGAAACCCGCTTTATTATAAAGGACAGTAGCGTTTTTCAGAAAAACTTTAAGTTGGCCGCGACGCGAACCCTCCTGAGAAAAGGAGACCCATACCGTTTTGAAGTAGTAAAGATGGAGCGCGAACGGGTTGACCAACTACTGAAACGCCGTGGTTTTTATTTTTTCAGACCAGACCACCTCATCATAAAAGTTGATACCAACCAGAGTAACCATCTGGTGAACCTGTATGTTGATTTGAAACCCACGGTTAACCAAACGTCAATCAAACAGTATCGTATTGGCAATATTTACGTCAATACAGACGCCACTGATTCGCTGAATGCTGATTTTCAACAAAAAGGAGGGGTTAAAATATCTGACGTTCGCAGAACTTATAAACCCAGGGTCTTTAACGATGCCATTGGTTTTCGCTCCGGAATGATATACAGTAGCATTGTACACGACGCCTCATTGTCAAGACTAATAAACCTCCGCAACTTTAAATTTGTAAAGAACCGTTTTGAGTTGATACCCAGGTCTGACTCTGCACTGATTGACGTGCATTATGAAATGACACCCATGCGAAAAAAGGCTTTGCGGTCTGAAGTAACCGGTTCATCAAAATCTAATGGTCTGGTTGGGTTTCAGTTTGGTTTGAACTGGTCTAACAAAAATATGTTCAGAGGCGCTGAGCTGCTTAACATTGGCGTAAATGCCGGTACAGATATACAGTTAAGTGGCCGTAAAAATGATAATATCAATAGCTATAATAAATATAATGTAACACTCGATTTATCCTTCCCCAGGTTTGTTCTCCCTTTTTACAGGGTTAACCCATCAAGGAATCAGTCATTGCCAAAAACCAATCTTAATCTGGCTTATAACTGGCTGCAGCAAAGAGGGTTGGCACTGAATGACGACAGTACGACTTTCCCTTATACCCAATATGTGCTTACTTCGGCCACCGCATCATGGGGTTATGAATGGAGGCCAAACCCGAGAGTGATACATACCTTAACGCCGTTTTCGGTCAATTTTCTTAAGCCACGTAACATCAGCCAGCTATTTGTTGAGAAAATCTTTGAAAGTAATAACCCGGCAGATTTACTTAGGTACGTAAGGGTACTTGATACCCGCCTCATTCTTGGTGGCCAGTATACCGTTTCTTATACACCCCAGAGGCGAAACAGCAGGCATTATCTGAACTTATCGGGCGGTATTGATATTGCAGGTAATATCGGGAGTCTGTTTGCAAAAAAAGGAGCAGACGCTACCTCACCTGCCTTATTGTTTGGCGTAGCTTACGAACAATATACACGCTTTGATGGAGAAGTAAGGTATTACTATGATATTTCGCCGAGCCTGCGCCTTGCCAACAGAATTGTGCTGGGTTATGGTATTCCTTACGGAAACTCAAAACAACTGCCACAGATTAAACAATATTTTGTGGGGGGCAGCAATAGTATGAGGGCATTCAGGGCACGTTCGATTGGCCCGGGCCTTTATCGTGCCGACTCAGTTACGGTTTCTATTTTTGGTTATTCGTCTTATGGAGATATAAAAATGGAAGGCAACACAGAACTACGTTACAAGGCTACCAATTATATTAATCTGGCTGCTTTTTTAGATGTTGGCAACGTGTGGATGAAGAAGGTTGACCCGATGGTTTCGGAATATGATGTTTCTTCTGAGTTTTCAAAGGATTTTTATAAACAACTGGCTGTAGGAGGGGGGATAGGCCTTCGTCTGGATTTCAGCTACATAAAACTGCGGTTTGACCTGGCTACTCCGTTCAGAAAACCCTGGCTGCCTGACGGCGAGCGATGGGTCTTAAAAGAAATTGATTTTTCAAGGAAAGCCTGGCGGCAGGAGAACCTTATTCTGAATATCGCTGTCGACTACCCTTTCTGACAGAGCAGAAACCAAAGCATAAAAGGGTGTGCCTCAAACAGAAGTACACCCTTTTTGTTTTCTGAAATACACAGTTATTATTCTTCGTCTTTTACACGAAACTCTACTCTGTCTTCAGTAAATTCGTCAAGCGCTATTGAAGTTGGCTTTGGCTGACGCTCATAGAATCTTGAGATTTCTATTTGCTCACGGTTTTCGAAAATTTCTTCAAGGTTATCGATATTCGAAGCAAACTCCGCCAGTTTCTGTGTCAATTCTTCTTTGGTCTTTACAGCCACCTGTTTCGCACGTTGCGAAACAATGAATACAGACTCATAAACATTGCCTGTTTTTGCAGCAAGTTTATCTACGTCTCTGGTTACTATTGAAGGATTTACTGCCATAATATAAAAACCCCTGCCTCTGAGGGGTGCTTGATTTTGTGTAATGATATAAGATAAGAATGCCTTTTGAGGCCCCGGGCAATGCCTTATCCTTTTTTTGCAGTTTCTGCCTTCTGGGCTTCTGCTGCCTGTTTAGCTTTCAGTTCTTTTATTTCCTGCTCAATCTTAGCAATGCGCTCCAGTTCTTTATTAGCTCCGTCATACGCTTTTTGCGCCTGCTTCATATACTTGCTTTTAGGATACGCATCTATAAACTCTTCATAGAATTTTAGTACATCCAGAAAACGTTCTTTTTGTTTGTTTTCAAAACTTACCACAGCCAATTCATACTGAGACTGCACTTTCAGAAAGGCCAGTTCTTCGTTATACTCAGAGTCAGGGAAATCTCTCTGAAAATTATCAATAGCTACAACCGCCGCTTTAAAATTGGCAATTGTTACCCCACTGGTTTTATAATACAGTTTTGCCTTCTCATAGGCTTTTTCTTCCAGCCGGTGTCTGAGGTCAATCAGGTTCTGATTGGCGCTTTCGGCATATTTACTGCCCGGAAAACTATTGATAAACGTTTGAAGGGCATCAATAGCCGTAAGGGTGTTGGTCTGGTCTAAGTTGAAGTTCGGCGAATCTTTGTACATCGAAAAGGCGTACATATAAAAAGCTTCTTCTGCAAGCGGGCTATTGGCATAAGTTGAGTAAAAACTCTTGAACAAATAAGAGCTCATACTATACTGCTTCTGCTGATACTGCGAATAAGCATTAAAAAATTGCGCCTGTTCCGCCAGTGAATCTCCCTTCAACAACGGTATTATCTCTTCAAAAAGTAAACCGGCTTTATAATAGTCTCCCTTTTTGTAGTATTGGTTAGCCGCTTTGTATTTTTCTTCGGTTGTACCTTTTTTCTGTAACCGGGCAAACTTGGCCGAGCACGCTGAAGATAATACAATTACGACAAATAAAAGGGCGGTATATGGTCTTTTCAAAAACATGGGTGCAAAGATAATAAAAATTGTATGCTTTCAGAACGAAAAACCAAGCATAATTATTTTTATCGCAGCCAATTAAGCCATAACTTCTTTCAGGCTGGCTTCGTTGGCCTCAAGAATAGCGCTCACATGGGCGTCAGTAAGGGCTGTTGATAAGAAAAGCGCTTCATACTGAGACGGCGCCAGATAAATGCCTCTGTTAAGCATGGCATGAAAATACCTGCCGAAACGAGGGATGTCTGAGGTCTTGGCCGACTCAAAATCAACCACAGGCTGGTCGGTAAAAAACAGGCTGTACATAGAGCCAATGTGGTTAATCTGGTAGTTTAAGCCAAGTTTTTTCAGTATTTCTTTAATACCCCCAACAATTTTACTACCGGTGTTTTCCAGTTGTGTGTAAACTTCCGGGTGTTCGTTCAGGTAAGTAAGCATGGTGTAACCAGCAGCCATGGCTATGGGGTTGCCCGACAAAGTGCCTGCCTGATACACAGGGCCTTGCGGAGATACACAGTCCATGATTTCCTTGCGGCCACCGTAAGCCCCTACCGGCATACCCCCGCCGATTATTTTGCCCAGTGTAGTCAAGTCTGGTTTGATATTGAACCGCTCTTGCGCACCTCCTTTGGCTAAACGGAAGCCTGTCATTACCTCATCAAAAATCAATACAATGCCTTCTTGGGTACACAGGTCTCTTAAGCCCTGCAAAAAGCCCTCTTTAGGTAACACACAACCCATGTTTCCAACAACCGGTTCCAGTATCAGCGCGGCCACCTGATTCTTATTGGCATCTACCAATTGCTGCACGGCTTCCAGATTATTAAATGGAGCCGTAAGGGTATCATTAGCTACACCTTTGGTTACACCGGGGCTGTCTGGTACACCCATGGTTACGGCTCCGCTGCCTGCGGCAATCAAAAAAGAGTCGCCGTGGCCGTGGTAGCAACCTTCAAACTTGATTATTTTATCTCGGCCGGTAAATCCTCTTGCCACACGGATAGCCGCCATAGTAGCTTCAGTACCCGAGTTAACCATGCGTACTTTTTCAATAGAAGGCACCATGTCTATAATCAGTTCGGCCATTTCTACCTCACGGCGGGTGGGCGCACCAAACGAAAATGAGTTTTTGATGGCTTCGCGCACGGCTTCTTCTACAGGCTCATAGGCATGGCCTAGAATCATAGGCCCCCACGAGTTGATTAATTCAATATATTGATTGTCGTCTTCGTCATAGATGTAGGCACCTTTGGCTTTTTTTACAAAAACAGGATTACCACCTACCGATTTAAAGGCTCTTACAGGAGAGTTAACTCCACCGGGAATAAAATTTTTAGCTCTGGCAAAAAGTGCCTCACTTGTATGGGTTGTCATTAGCCGATTTATTTTAATTCAAGTTGGGTACAAAGGTCGTGAAGAAATGGATATGAAGAAAGTTTTTTGCAATTTTAGGTAATCTTAACTGCCACGTCTTGGGCTGACTAGGGTTTACTTCACTACAAATATGCCTGCTTTCTTTTATCAGTACTCTGCAATTTTTTATAACAATTATATCGGCAGCACAGTAGTACTCTTCACCTCTGACATTACAAAAAAGCTGTGTATCAACGACACGCTGGGCAGAACTGATAATTTCTGCTGGTGAAACTGGTGATAGCTTTCCATGTCTGGTACTACAATTTTCAGCAGGTAATCGAAACTGCCGGAAACGAAATCGCAACTGGTTACTTCGGGCAGGTCAAGTATTGACTGATTGAAATCTTCTGAGGTGTCATGCGTTTGTTTGATGAGCGTTACCTGGCAATAGACTGTCAGGTGCTTGCCCAGTTTCTTTTTATTGAGTATTGATACGTATTTTTCAATGATGCCTTCCTGTTCCATACGCTTAATGCGGTCATGCACGGGCGTAAGCGATAGGTTTATCTGTCGGGCTATCTCTTTAAAAGTAAGGTGGGCGTTCCCTTGCAATAGCCTCAATATCTTTCTGTCGGTTTCGTCTATCATGGTGTTTATATTGCGTTTGTTTCAATTTCTTTTTTCCGGTTTAAAAACAAGCTGCCGAAAATTTTTCTTTCAGCTTATGAAATTCCTTATCGGTAAAAGAATAAATTCATGTAAATGTAGTTAATTAAAGAATTTATTTCTTATTTTTTGTTAATTAGAAAAAATATTTTCTTCGTTTGCTAACTTTGTTGTGCAATTACACTTCATCAAGAAAGAAAAAACAATCAATAATGCTACAGGTACTTACCTCGTAACTTTATTGAACACTTCATCAACAAACTTTTCATAGAGAATGATAATCGGGGTACCAAAGGAAATTAAAAACAACGAGAACAGAGTTGCACTTACACCAGCAGGAGTAGCAGAATTTAAAAAACACGGACACACAGTATATGTGCAGTCGTCGGCAGGCGAAGGCAGCGGTTTTACTGACGAAGAATACACCAAAGCCGGTGCCACATTGCTTCCAACTATTGAAGAGGTGTATGGCATTGCCGAAATGATTGTGAAGGTGAAAGAACCTATTGCTTCAGAGTATAACCTTATCAAAAAAGATCAGCTGCTATTTACTTATTTCCATTTTGCGTCTTCAGAAGAACTGACTCATGCCATGATTAAACAACAGGCGGTGTGTCTGGCTTATGAAACAGTAGAAAAAGCAGACAGAAGCCTGCCTTTGTTGGTGCCGATGTCTGAAGTTGCGGGCCGTATGGCTATTCAGGAAGGAGCCAAATATCTGGAGAAACCATTAAAAGGTAAAGGAATATTGTTAGGGGGTGTACCGGGTGTTCCACCGGCCAAAGTTTTGGTTTTAGGTGGTGGTATAGTTGGTACACAGGCAGCCAAAATGGCCGCAGGCCTTGGCGCAAGAGTAGTGATAATGGATGTGAGCCTGCCGCGTTTAAGATATCTGTCAGACATAATGCCGCAGAACGTGGTAACCATTATGTCTAACGAATACAATATCCGTGAGGCTATCCGCGAAGCAGATTTAATAGTTGGAGCAGTTTTGATACCGGGTGCTAAAGCGCCTCATCTCATTACCAGAGATATGCTTAAAACCATGCGTGCAGGTACTGTTGTGGTTGACGTAGCCGTTGACCAGGGCGGTTGTATAGAAACCTGTACGCCTACCACGCATGAGAACCCGACGTTCATTATTGATGATGTTGTACATTACTGTGTGGCCAATATGCCGGGTGCGGTGCCATATACGTCAACTTTGGCTTTAACAAACGCAACCTTACCATACGCCATTCAGCTGGCTAATAAAGGCTGGAAAAAAGCATGTACCGAAAATGATGAATTAAAGAAAGGACTTAACGTTGTAAACGGAAAAGTGGTTTACAAGGGTGTTGCCGATGCGTGGGGACTGGAATTTGAAGAGGTTGCAGCAGTTTTGTAAGATAACGATTGTTTTGTGCCATAAAGCCTCTTCCCTTTAGGAAGAGGTTTTTTTTATGTCTAAAAAAATGCAATTTGCAGCATGGAAAAGAAACAGAAATACTATACCGTTTGGGAGGGCCGGAAGAGTGGCGTTTATGCATCATGGGATGAATGCAAAAAACAGGTAGAGGGGTTCCAGGGAGCCAAGTATAAATCTTTCGACAGCCGTGCAGAGGCCGAAAAGGCTTTGAAAGAAAACTATTGGAAATATACCCAGAGTGTTGGCCAGAAGCAGACCAAGATACCAGCATCGGCTTTTCCTCCGCCTATTCTTGAGTCTATCGTAGTTGATGCCGCCTGGAATTCGGTAAAAAAAGACATGGAGTATCAGGGGTTTTATCTGAAAACAAAAGAAAGAATTTTTCATAAAGGCCCGTTTCCGAAGGCAACCAATAATATTGGCGAATTTCTGGCGATTGTGCATGCGCTGGCGTACCTGAAAAAAATGAATTCGCCATTACCCATTTACTCTGATTCGCGAACGGCCATCAGTTGGGTGCGCAATAAAAAAGCCAATACTAAACTGGAAGAAGCCGGCGGCAATGAAGAAGTTTTTGACCTGCTTGACCGGGCCGAGAAATGGCTGCAAAGTAATACCTACCCCAATAAAGTTCTGAAATGGGAAACGGATTACTGGGGTGAGAATCCGGCAGATTTTGGTAGAAAATAAAGGAATAAAAACAGGCTGCCCGAAACCGAACAGCCTGCCAGAATACATGTATAGTGGTTAGATTAAGGCTTAATTCAGATTAAAGCTTGCCAGCTTTTTAAATTCTCCGAGACGCGCGTTAATTTCTTCCTGCGTAAGGTTCTGGATTCTTTCAGAGCCAAACTGTTCAACACAGAAAGAAGCCATAGCCGACCCATAGATTATGGCACGTTTCATGTTTTCAAAACTCAGGTCATCGGTTTGTGCCAGATACGAAATAAAACCACCGGCAAAAGTATCGCCTGCCCCTGTTGGGTCAAACACTTCCTCCAATGGTAGTGCAGGGCAGAAGAAGATGTTATCATCCTGAAACAACAAAGCGCCATGCTCTCCTTTTTTTATGATAAGCGTTTTAGGCCCCATTGCCATAATGGTTTTGGCTGCTCTGCGAAGCGAGTAATCGCCAGACAACATGCGGGCTTCTTCGTCATTTATGGTTAAACAATCAACGTGTTTCAACAAAGCCTTTAAATCAACATTGGCAATTTCAATCCAGAGGTTCATGGTATCAACCATTACAAATTTAGGCCGGTTATGCAGGCGGGTCAACACCCGCATCTGAATTTCAGGCGAGGTATTACCCAGCATCAGGTACTTACAATCCTGATAGGCTTCCGGAATTTTAGGGTCAAAATCACCCATTACATTCAGTTGCGTTTCCAGGCTGTCGCGAGAATTCATGTCGTTGTGATAACGGCCATGCCAGAAAAACGTTTTTCCGCCTTCTACAATTTCAAGTCCGCGGGTATCTACTCCGTGCGTTTCCAGCACGTTAATCATGCTTTGCGGGAAATCTTCGCCTACAACGGCAACCAGGTTATTCTCTTTTACAAAATAAGAGGCAGTAAGCGTAATAAAAGTAGCAGCACCGCCAATGATTTTATCTGTTTTTCCGAACGGTGTTTCTAGTTTATCGAATGCCACCGAACCAACTGTAAGTAAAGACATATATTGATGTGTCCCTTTAGATATTGGGTAAACGTTTATTTAGTGAAAAATAGAATATTAAATGTGTGTTTTGAAGCAAAAAACGCCACAAAATTAGTAAAAAACCTGATACTTTTTGTATTAAAGGTCTACGATTAAATAACCGGATGCCTTTTGAAGGCACGGGTGTGGTCGAACAGGTAACGATAGGTGATATAAGTTTTAAATTTTCTGGCACCCAGCAGTTGGGTTACTTTCAGCATTTTAGGGTTAAAGTCGGCTATCCAGTTTAGTTCCAGCGTGGTATACTGGTAGCCGGGTTTCCAGCAGGCCCGCGAGAAAGCCAGCGCAATGGCTGATTCAATGCCTCTGCCCTGGTATTCGGGTATAACGCCAAATATAACCCCACGAGCTTTATGATTGGTTTTCATTAGCCGATGATAAACCCATTTCAGTTTCCCGATTATATCGAGCTTGCCATTCAGGTGCTTGATAATCTGATTCAGTTCAGGAATCATGATAAAAAAGGCTATGGGCTTGTTATTGTGGTATCCAAACCACATCAGTTCTTCAACCAGAATTGGCTTCATCTGGCGCATAATAGCTTCGGCACGTTCGGCGGTCATTTCGCCGGCGGCCATATTTTTCGACCACGCCAAATTATAGATGGTCCGGAAATCCTGGGCAAATTTTGAAAGCTCTTTTTTATTTATGTGCCTGAAATCATATCCGGGCGAGTTATAAACTCTAGTGGCAATTTCAAACAGTGCCGGGCGTACCACTTTTCTGGCTTCTTTTTCTTCAAGGGGCAAAAGGAAAGTATATTGCCGGAAGTAGTCCTGAAAACCATATTCCTCAAAAAATGTGCGGTAATAATCATGATGATAAAACATAGACCAGGTCGGTTCGGCATCATAAGGGTCTACCAGCAGCCCCCACCAGTTGTCTCTTTCACCAAAGTTAACAGGCCCATCCATTGCCTCCATGCCTCTGGCTTTCAGCCAAGCCTTACAAGTATCAAATAAAGCAAATGCTACTTGTTTGTCATTAATGCATTCAAAGAAACCTATTCCGCCTGTTGGCTGGTCGTTACTGTAAATCACAGTGTTGGGGTTCACAAACGCTGCCACACGGGCTATGGTATCTCCGTTTTCATTCAGGGCAAGCCACCGTATGCAATTATTGTTTTCATGAAGCGGGTTTTTTGTGGGGTCAAAGATGCGTTCAATATCATTATCAAGCGGTCTTATCCAATAAGGGTTGCGGTTATACAGCCGTACCGGAAACTCAAGAAACTCTTTTCTGAAATGCTTATTGTTACCAACTTCTACTATTTTCATACTAGTGTTTTCATTTTGCCTTACAAATGTAAAGCAAGAAACAGGTTTGCCCAAGTACGTAATGCTGATATTCAGAATTGGATTGAAATGGGAAGTTGTAGAAGAAACAAAGGTATTCGTCGTATATTATGCTTGTTAAAGAGTGGTTTATATTTTTAATTGTTAAATTCGCACTACCCAATAACCATAATTATTCTAAAAAGTAAATCCGGTAATTGAAATGAAAAAGTTAATTCACATTGCTTTAGTTTTATCTTTTTGTTTGCTGCTTATTAATGTGGCAGTTGCGCAGCGCATAACACTTGAAAACGTACTTGATGAAACAGTAAAACTTTTGGATAGCGGTAAAACAGCCGAATTGGCAGAGTCTTTAAAAACCAGCAGTATTGCTGTGCAAAGCGAAGCCAATACACGCGGTAATGAAATGAAGGAAAAACTGCTGGAGCAATCAAAGACACTTAAAAGTTATATTCCGATGGCCACCAGCGGAACCCTGAAAAAAGATGTGGTTGAACACACCATTGCTACCATAAGACTCACAGTGGCGGCCAATAATATTAATAACCTGTTGAGCGAAGGGAAAGAAGGGCTACTGGGCAATGCCAAAATACTTACCAGAAGTCTGGGCATGTTGAAGGCAGGTATGTATACACTTGATACCAAACAGCAAAGTAAATTAAACAACCTGATTAGCTCGGCAGCCGAAAATGTAACCCGGCTGGACGAAAAAAATGGGGTAGCACAAAATGCGGCATCGTCGGCCAAAAAGACCCTGAGTAAAATTGTAGACCTGGTAAAAGAAGCTATTTAAGTGTATTTTAATGGCATTATTCAAAACTGCCTCAGTAATTAAAGATAGTTTTGCGGCAGCAAAAAAATAATTCACTTGAGCGGGTTTGTTCATGCAATAAAATAACTTTGTGTTATAATCAACCTCAATCTATGAAAATAATTATTTACCTGTTTATTGCCACATTTTTTTCTATGGCCGCCTATGCCAGAAAACAAGATACGCGTTACTATGAAATGCGGATATATTATTGCGAACCAGGCAAACTGCCCGATTTGCTGAACCGGTTCCGGAACCATACCACCAAACTTTTTGAAAAGCATGGAATGACCAACGTTGGCTACTGGGTTCCTATTACAAATGAAAAAAATGCACTATATTATGTGCTGTCGTATCCTGATAAAGAAGCCAGAGATGCGTCATGGAAAGCTTTTGGTGCAGACCCCGAATGGAAAAAAGTAAGAGAGGAGTCGGAAAAGAACGGGAAAATTGTTGCTAAAGTTGAATCAATTTTCATGAACACAACAGATTTTTCGCCTTCGGTGAAAACCCGGAAGAAAAACCCTGAGCGAGTTTTTGAACTAAGAATCTATACGGCTGATAACGGTAAACTGGACGACCTGCTGGCGCGTTTCAGAAATCATACCTTAAAGCTGTTTAAAAAACATGGAATGGAAAATGTGGTGTATTGGAAAAGTATTGAAAAAGAAGGTACCCAACCAAGACTTGTTTATTTGTTAGCACATAAGAGCGAGGCAGCCGGAAAGGCGTCATTTGATGCGTTCAGAAATGACCCTAAATGGGTTAAAGCCCGCGACGAGTCGGAGAAAAACGGAAAACTGGCTATCAAAGTAGAATCGATTTATATGACACCCACAGATTTTTCTGAAATCAGATAGATACCGGGTTAATCTATAAAAAATGAGCTGAGGGCAAACTCAGCTCATTTTTTTATGTTACTTTTTCTCTTTATCTTCTCTCACTGTCGGATACTTGATGCCCAGTTGCTCCAGATATGTTTTGTATTTGGAGGGGTCATAATAATATTTACTTAGTTCCGGACGATACTTCTCCATAATCTCTTCGTTCAGGTGTATGGCTGGTTTATCGTCTTTTGATATCAGCGGAGTATATTTTATTTCCTTTGTTTGTTCTTTGTTGTAATAGTCCCACGCTTTCCGAATAATTTCGGGCTTAAAAAGCATATCTAATACCGTTAATGCCTCAACTTTGGCGCCGGCGGTGCAGCCCTTATGCGCAATAGGTGTAGCCATAGTAATGGCATTGGCCCAATGGTGCCCCGGCATACCTGGCATATTAGAAGGGTAACGAAGCACTACGGTTGGCAAAGACCACGCAATGTCGGCAATGTCGTCAGACCCTCCCTGGCGGATAATATTCGGGGTGTAAACCGGCTCGGCAACGGTATCCAGTTTTATTGCTAATCCATCTGTTTTGGGCGACTTCAACTCTTTTTGTGCTGCTTTGGCCAATAGCTGGTCTTCTTCCGACCATTGTGGCAAACCAACACGCCTGATATTATGATACATCGTTTCGGCAATGGGTTTATTAAAATGGCCCGGCCAGGCGCTACCCAGAATCTCATAAGTAAACCTGGTATCAGTCATAATGGCCGCTCCCTGTGCCATTTTAAGGCCGTTATCAAACAGATTCTTGATCCGGGGGTAAGTACGCTCCCTGAAATAGTACCACACTGTTGCTTTTGAAGGTACAACGTTTGGCTGGTCTCCACCGTCAGATATCACATAATGCGAACGCTGGGTTGTTTCCAGGTGTTCACGTTTATAGTTCCACGCAATGTTCATCAATTCTACGGCATCAAGGGCACTTCTGCCTCTCCAGGGGGCACCCGCCGCATGAGCTGCTTCTCCTTCAAAATGAAATTTAACCGAAACCAACCCTACATTGCCTACGTCTCCCCATGCTACAGACAGGTTGTCGCCCACGTGTGTAAATATGCAGGCGTCTACATCTTTAAAATACCCCTCTCTTACATACACAGCTTTGGCTCCTACCTGTTCTTCGGCTATACCCGGCCATAGCATTAATGTTCCCGGAATCTTCTCGCGTTCCATTATCTCTTTCAGTGCCAGCACAGCTGTTATATTCAGGGCTTGTCCTGAATTGTGGCCTTCGCCATGCCCCGGAGCGCCCTCAACAATAGGGTCTTTATATGCCACACCTGGTTTTTGAGAGGCTTTCGGGATACAGTCAACGTCAGAGCCTATGGCAATAACAGGCTTGCCTGTGCCCCACCTGGCTATCCACGCGGTTGGCATGCCGGCTACACCTCTTTCAACAGTAAAACCATTTTTCTCTAATAGGCTTGTAAGGTACTTAGAGGTCTCAAATTCCTGAAAGCCTAGTTCTGCAAAGCTGAAAATCTGGTCGTTTACCTCTTGCGTAAATTTCTGGCGTTCATCAATTTTTTTAATAACCTCCTGTTTCAGTAATTCAAGTTTGTCAGGAGCCGGCGTAACTGCTTTTTTCTTTTTCTGAGCGTACGCCAAGCCACTGCTCAGCAACAATGCCAGCGCAAGCATGAAGTGTTTTTTCATAAACAAAGTAGTTAGGGTTTATTTAGGAAACTGGCTTTTGTCAAGACCAGGTACAATTTTAAGGGCATTTTTATAATATACTTTCTTTAACACCTCGTCTGGCAGGCCTAATCCGTACATCTTCCAGTAAGCGTGGTATTTTTTATGGTATGGAAAATACTCATCTTCAGACTCCAGCACACGGAAATACGTCTGGTACTCGTCAGGTACCCAGGAGTCTTTTCCAAACAAAATTCTGTCTTGTCGTTTAATGAAGAATTTCTGCGCATTGCGTGGCTGGCGGCCTAATTCTGCTATAACCGCGCCGATTTCCACATACATATTCGGAAACGCATCCATTAGGCTATCTAGTTTGGCCAGGTTGTTCGGAAACCAGCCCATGTGCGCATTGATAAAAATGGTCTTCGGGTTTTTTCTGAATACATTATGCTGCTGTTCAATGAGCTGCTCCCAGGTAAAGTCTTTACCGCCTGAGGCGTCACGCTTACGGCCAGGGTGAGTTTTCAGTTCAAGCCAGCGTTCATTTTGTGCATTGATTGGGTCCCAGAAAGACGAAGGGTCTGCTGTATGAATCAGTACCGGAATCCCCAATTCTCCGGCTTTTTTCCAGATTGGGTCAATGCGGGGGTCATCAACAGCCACAATTTTTCCGTTGTCGGTTACATTAAAGCCCAGGCTCTTATAAATTTTTAAACCCTTGGCACCACGCAGTTTTACGTCGTCTTCAAGTGTTTTCACCGCTTTGGTTGTCCAGCCGGGCTCACTGATTTTCGAAAAATCAATATTGGTAAAAACGGCAAAACGGGTTGGGTAGTTGGTTTTTACGGCGTCAATCTGTTTTACCAGTCCTGCGGTACTTTTCGCTTCATCCTGATTAAACCCACGCCCACTCAGATTAACCATTATACCCATATTCATTTTGTCCATTTCAGTAATGAGCTTCCGGAGGTCATCTTTACTGCCCATATCCCATTGGTGATTATGGATATCAATAAAAGGGAATTTGGCGCGCGTGATAACCTTGCCGGGTACAACCAGTGTAGATTTGGGCTCGTATTCCTCAAAGGTTACGGCACCTGCGTTATCTCCGATTTTTATCTGCTGAGCAAACAGGGGGCTTGTGGCCATTAGTGTGGTAACGGCCAGTGCAAATTTTTTCATTAATTCTTACAGGAGGTTTAATGTTTTTATACTGCAATATAATGAAAAAGATAAAATTATGGCAGAAGAATAAGTCTTTCAAGAAGATAATACTTAAATTGGTGATGAAGAATAGTAAAGGCGGTATTGTTATTGAATAGTCAATAAATGCCTTGTGCTGTTCAAGAACCTGGCTATCAGAAGTTAAAGATTAAAATTATGAAAAAGAAAAAACTTATTCTCTGGGCTTTGTCAGGCTTGATGTTGTTATCCGTACTAGTTATATACGTATGTGATGCTTTAATTAAGGAAACCGCCAGAGGACGACTATATTCAGACATTAATAGTATTCCGTATACCAGGGTGGGTTTGCTTCTGGGCACGGGGAAATACACTAAAAGAAGTGGTGAGCTTAATGCTTATTATATACGCAGAATAAAGGCGGCTACCAGTTTAATGGAAGCAGGCAAGATAAAATATCTGGTTATCAGTGGCGATAATAGTAGAAAGGATTATAACGAACCAGAAATGATGCGTGAAGATTTGGTAAAGGCCGGTGTTGATTCTACCCGTATTTATCTTGATTATGCCGGATTCAGAACCTTTGATTCTATGGTAAGGCTGAAAAAAATATTCGGACAGGATTCTGTTACTATTATTTCTCAGTTGTTTCATAATGAACGGGCCATTTATATAGCATCAAAAGAAGGCATAATAGCCAATGGCTTTAATGCCGAAGATGCGGTGGTAGAAGGAGTGATGGCAAGAGAGAAACTGGCCAGAGTAAAAGTATTTGTTGATTACCTGATGGCCAAAGAACCAAGGTTTTTGGGTGAAAAAATAAATTTGCCGGATTAAGGCATCAAATGCAGTTGCATTGTTGGTTAAAAAAAGAACTCAGTAATAAGGGGAACTATTCCTGAGTTCTCTTGAAGAGGGTCTGCTGTAAATGTTAAGCATTTTTATAGATTAAGGCAATAGCGTGGGCTTCCAGCCCTTCTTTTCTGCCTACAAAGCCCATTTCTTCGGTAGTTGTGGCTTTTATTGATATGCGGTCTTCTGATAGTTTGGTAACATCAGCAATGGCCTTTACCATTTCTGGAATATACTTGCCGATTTTGGGTTCCTGCAGGCAAACTGTTGAATCAATGTTGCCAATCAGATAACCCTCTTTGTCGAGCATTTCTGTTACAATTTTAAGTAAAATCTTGCTGTCTATTCCTTTCCAGCGGGGGTCTGTGTTTTTAAAGTGTTTGCCAATGTCGCCCATAGCTGCGGCGCCTAAAAGTGCATCACAGATGGCATGCAAAAGCACGTCGGCATCTGAATGCCCAACCGAACCTACACTATGTGGTATTTTAACCCCTCCGAGCCATAAATCGTAGCCTTCCCCCAGTTGATGCACGTCATAACCTTGCCCTACTCTTATATTCATATTCAATGGTTTAAATAATCCTGTCTTATTATTTGCCGTAAAACTACAAATTTATCTGTTAACCGGCCAATCTGAATTAAATTTGGCTTTATTCGATTAGCAAGCGGGTATAAAAAAAACATATCAGGCAACTCTAAGTCAGATGCCTGATATGTTTGATATGTCTTAACTACGAATGTCAGATTATTTTACCCCAAAATATTTGCCAGTGAATTTTGGTTATTTCCCAGGTAGAGAATGGTCTTCCGGTGTCTTCCCATTTAACCTCGTCAAATATCTTTTCGGCTTTTTCTGCCTCGCCTGTTTGAAGATAGGCCACCACAAGCATCCATTTAGATTCATTCTGGAAGTTTTTGCTAACGTTTTCATCAATCCTCAGGCGTTCAAGAATCTTGATTGCTTCAGAAAGGTTCTTGCCGTTTTCTACCATTGCCGATGCTCTTTCATAATCATTGGCTCTGGACTGGGTTTCAACATTTACGATTTCTTCATCACCGCGATAATCGAATTTTTTTGAAGAAAAAGTTACAGAAGTAGAAAGCAAAAAGAAAAGAATAGCCGCGGCCGCACTGAAAGAGCCAAAAACATAGGCCAAACCTTTTTTAGGTTTGTGTACATCTTGACGAACCTGGCTTACCGTGGCCCTAACACGGGCTCTCAGCAGGCTTTCTTTCACACGTTTAAGTTCCTGAACCTGCTCGTAAAGGGTTTGATTACTCTTCAGCTGGTTTTCAAATGCTAGTTTTTCTTTCTCCGCCATCGTGCCCGTCACATAATCTTCAATCTGATTTTGCAGCATACCATCCATAGTTTTTAAAGAAATTTATTGATGATTTGAGGATATCATTTCCATAATTTTTTTCAGACACTTACTTTTTGCGTTACGTACTGTCTGGTCATTTTCAAAAGTACCATTTTCTATTAATTTTTTTGATACTTCCTGCATTGACAAGCCGTCTACTAAACGCATTTCAAGAATCTGACGACAATTCCTGCCGAGCTTATTAACAAGGCTTATATAGTATTCCCAATTTTCTTTTTCAATCAACATATCGTTTACGTCATCTTCCAGCTTGTCCCATTCAGCCATATAACGGTTATGACGTTCTTCCCTGGAGGTTTCCTGCGATACGTATCTGAACCACAAATTTTTGCAAATACTTTTAAGATAAGTCTCTAAAGTAGCATCTTTTAGAGTAAATGACCCTTTTTTTACGTTCACAACAAAAGCTTCAATTGCTTCCCAAATTATGTCTTCCGGTTGTTTAGCATAATCCCTTCCAGTGCTTCGGTGGACAATAAACCTCTCCAGCGAAACATGAAATTTCTTATATAGTGCTATTAACGCCTCATGTTCTTTGCGTCCACCTGCCAGAATCCCCTCAACTATCGATTCATCTGACGGGTGTTTAGGTAAACCAAGAATCATATTTCAGTTATTAATATCAATCCCCCCCCTTAATGTAACCATAGCCGAGAGTTTTTTTAAAGGCTTGTGTTTAAGTAAAGTGACCACTCAATGATATTGTTTACTTTGATAGCTTCTGACAAATTGATTTCGACCTAAATTTAAGGCTAAAATTATATAAAACAATTCACTATCTATTAAAGAAATAAAAAAATAAAAAATAAAGTTACAAAATCATAGTCTGCTTGTATTAAATACCAAAGTTTACGAAGTACTAAATCTACACATAGTACTTTACCAGTTTTGCATAATGGCTAAGAAATTGAAAAAAAAAATTAAAAATATGGTTACAAATCCACCCACTGCTGATATTAAAACATACAAATACTCTATAGCCATAAAAACCATCCCCTCACCCAAAATTTTACTAGGGTTAGGGTTAATTAGTTCAAGAATCCCCCTTATTTCGTCTCGAAATGGGGGGACATTGACTTTGTTCAAAGTTATACGTAAAAAAAATGGCAGCAAAGTTTTCCTTCCAACAAAAATTGAAGATATTTGTTCAATACCTGTATAATTGCCAAATCCTTAACTTTGTAAACATTTTAATTAATAAGATGTAATGAAAAATACTATACCTTTTTTGTTTTTGCTGCTTTCTATTCACTTTAATGGTTTTTCTCAGGCCACCGTTATTACTGCCGGCCCAATGGCTAACGTACAGTTGCCCGTGTTGAAAAACAGCGACATCATGTTGATGGAGTCTCCACGGTCGGGCATGATGGTTTTTGATGTTACTTATGGCGTTGTGAGAGTATTTGACGGAACAACCTGGCGTTGTGTGGGTTGCGGAGACGAAGGATACACAAGTGCGCAATTAGCTACTGTGGAATCATTTACTTTGGGAGCCTCTAAATCTGTTTCAGGTACTTTGTTTTCGGCAATGAGCCCCGGAACTTTCAAACCGGCTGATAACGGAATCGGAACTATCAAGATTGGGGGTAAGCAACCCAACGGATTCATACTGGATAATCAGGATGTGGTAGTTTTTGATTCACCCCTGCCCTTAAAACTTCAGTTGCTTCCTCAGAGCGAGCTTTTGAACCTTATTAACCGTTGCCAGTGGGAGAAACCAACAACTTATACTCAGCCGGTAGATATCATAACAGAATCTAACGAAACTGATCTGACTTATAACGTTAGAGAAGCCGGTGATTTTGAGCGCAAGGAAGGGACTATCCTGGGCATGAAGGCCTACAAGTTCCAGAACAAGGTTTTTATTGAAAAATATAATGGCTTTGCCAATTTTCTTGACGACCTCGTTACACCAAAATCGTCGGTTAACTTATATACGGCTATGAACCTGAACCCTAAGTTATATACTGTGGTTAGTTCGTCTCCGTGGTTTGCTGTTAACGATGGCATATTGACATTCCCTTCAGGGAAACGTCCAGAAAGTAATTACGGAATCATTTATTTTATTGCCAAGTCTAAAGACCTTCCTAATTACCGTATCAGAATTTTTACGCATCGCCCAAGCAAGGCCAATGTAAAGAAATATTACGATGCTAATGGTAAAGTGCGCAACCGCAATTCTTACCTGAGCGAATATTACATGAAAGCTTTGAATGCCAATATTCCTTCAACCTTAGATTTCTCGGCTACACCAGCTGCTACTTCCAAGTTAAGGGCATCTGACCCGCCTCCAAAAGTACCGCCTCCAACAGCAGGTACAGAAGACGGTTTTGATACTACTAATTGATGTGTATTATAGTTGGAAATTCGGAAATAATTTAGTTTAATATGAGAAAGTATATTCTTATATCAGTATTTGCTGTATCTATACTGACCGCCTGGGCGCAGCCTCAAGGGAACGCAGGGCAGATTCAGAAGCTAAGATATGAGGTGTCTTCTAAGCTGAATAACCAACAAATTACCCCGGCTAAAGCCAGACAAGTTTACAAAAACCTTCAGAAAAAATTATTTGCCGATAAAGACTTTGAAAATTATATAGACCTTTACTTGTTCACTGCCGTAGACATCTACGTAATTAACGATGATTACGAAGAAGCTGCAAAGGTAATTCTTGAAGGTTTAGATGATCTGAAATATATTAATGGAGAGAAGAGAAACGTACTCTTTTTTGAGTTAAATGCCGAGTTGTCGGAGTATTACCGTAGAATACCTACCAAACTTGGTCTGGCCGAAAAGCATTTCAAAAAAGGGTACGATTTTTTTTTACAGCACAAAAATCTTCAGAAAGATATACCGGCATTTATTATTACCTTTCTTAGTAACTATGGCCGGTTAATTGATGACCTGGGCGATACCGAACAAAGCTTCTACTATTTTCAGCAGGCCAGGCAAATTGCGCTTCAGGAGAAAATTACACTTAACCAATATGCCGTGCTTAGCAATATGGCTAAGTATTACAGAGAAAAAAAGCAATACGAAAATGCACTGAGCCTCTTAAAAGAGGCGCTTCCGTTAGCTGAAAGTAATGACCGGACCTCTATTGTTTACGTGTCTATCGGCCGTTGTTACAACCAGATGGATAAACCAGCCGAGGCTCTTCAGGCTTTTGCCGATGCCGAAAAATTCTACAGAAATTCTACTGAAAAGCAACCCCGGCTTTGGGTAAATATCCAGATTAACCGTGCCGAGTCTTACTTTAAATTGAATGAACTTGACAAAACAGAAAGAACCTACAAAAGTGCACTGAAAGATTTTGAGCGCATTTTTCATCATAAGCAAGGCATGCAGGTTGCCCGCATTGAGAATGGGTTAAGCGAGGTATACCAAAAAAAAGGAAATGTAGAGCTTGCACTTTACCATACCTCTAATGCCCTGCTGGCCGCCGATACTTCTTATGCGCAACCTAATAAAAAAAGGTACACCGAATTTGATGCCGTAAATGCCCCGCAAGAGTTTTTTATTGCGCTTGACCAACGTGCTGACCTGCTGGCAGCGTCGAAACCAGCATTATCGGCCGACACTTATCTGGAGGCCATTAAGTTTGCAGCACATCTCAGAAAAACCTTCGACATGCCGGAGTCTAAGTTGTTTTATACCGAAAAGGTGTATCCAATCTATGAAAAAGCACTGGCTAAAATTTATGAGCAATGGCGTTTGTCGAGGTCAGATGAGTGGGCCGAGAAATTCTTTTTTGCCATGGAAGCCAGTAAGTCGGCAGCTTTATGGGATGCCCTGAAGAGCCAGAAAATACGACCCAAGGAAATTGATGAAGATTTGTTGAACCAGGAGGCAACCTTAAGGCAGAAAATTGTAAAGTTGCAAATCAGACTTTTGGAGTCAGGTAATGAAAAAACATTGTCTGATTTGTCGGATACAAAAATTCAGCTGAATCACCTGACCAAGAAAATTGAGCAGACATCAAAGAATTACTACAAGCTCAAGTATGACGACTACCTGATTTCGCTCAAAGAAACCCAACAGAAAATAGAAAACAGCACAGCTTTTATTAGTTATTTTCTTGGCGAAAACGCTCTTTATTATCTGATAGCAGACAGAAATTCATACGCTATCATTAAAAACAGCAACTCCTTCAAAATTAGCAATGATGTACTTGACCTGTACAAAAAAGTAAATACACCGCCAAATATTGATGCTTACAAAGGCCATGCACTTGCCAGACAGGTTTATAATGACCTGCTTGCACCGGTGGAAGGAATGCTCAGAAAATCGAAGAAACTTATTGTAGCAAGGCATGATATTCTGGGTTTTTTACCATTTGAAATTCTTGAGAAAAAGGGTAAGGGCGATTATCTGTTGTTTGACTATACCATATCTTATGCTAACTCTGCCTCGCTTCAGTTTGATGGCACCATCAGAAAATCAAAAGCTGATATTATTGCCTATGCCCCTTTCAGCGATGGAGGACAGGCCGGGGACTACCGTGATAAAGGATTCAAGACTTTGTCGGCCTCTGCCGATGAAATTGGTGGCATTAGCGGGCAGATTTACCGTGATAACAAAGCAACCAAGCTTAATTTTGAAGAAACTTACAGAAATAAGGGCATCATCCACTTTGCAACCCATGCACAGGTTGACGACGCCGAACCCCTGAAATCGTTTATCGCTTTGTATCCTGAGGGCAAGGATTTCAAACTTTATACACCAGAGCTGTATAACCTTTCGCTTGACAATACCCAACTTGTGGTGCTAAGCGCCTGCGAAACCGGCAAAGGAAAAATAAGGAAAGGAGAGGGGATAATCAGTCTGGCAAGGGCATTTCAGTTTGCGGGGTGCCCATCTGTAATAACTACCTTGTGGAATGCCCATGATGAGAGCATAGCCCAATTGTCTAAAAGATTTTATTATTATCTGAAACAGGGGTATCCTACTGATGAGGCTGTCAGATTATCAAAAATAGATTTAATAAAAACCGAGTCAGACCATCCTTTTTACTGGTCTAATTTTATATTGATTGGTAAATCTTCAGTTATTCATATCTCATCAGACTACGTCTTTTACCTTTGGCTGGGTTCGTTTGGTGTTATTATGATAGCCATGTATTGGCTAAGACGCCCGATAGCGGCCTTTTTCTCAAATCTATCCAGATAAATAGTCATTCTGCATTTTGAACCTGCATCAGAAACCTTACATTTGTGATTGATGTTATATACCATATCTTGATTGATATGTTCAAATAAAACGCAACCGAATGATAAGCTACGAGCATTTTACCCTGAAGAACGGTCTGGAAGTATATGTGCATGAAGATCACACCACCCCAATGGCGGCAGTTAATATTCTTTACAATGTAGGGTCGAGGGATGAAGATGAAAATAAAACCGGCTTTGCTCATCTTTTTGAGCATCTGATGTTTGGCGGGTCTAAGAATATTCCGTCATACGACGAGCCACTTCAAAAGGTAGGTGGAGAAAACAATGCTTTTACGTCGCCAGATATAACCAATTATTATATAACACTACCTGCCAAGAATATCGAGACGGCCTTTTGGCTGGAGTCAGACCGGATGATGAGTCTCTCGTTTGATGAAAAAGTGCTTGAGGTACAACGTAAAGTGGTTATTGAAGAGTTTAAACAGAGATACCTTAATCAGCCTTACGGAGACGTTTGGTTGAAATTGCGCCCACTGGTTTACGAAAAGCATCCCTACAGATGGGCAACCATCGGAAAAGAGATTAGCCATATTGAAGAAGCCACCATGGAAGACGTAAAGGCTTTCTTCTTTAAATATTACCTGCCAAACAACGCCATATTGGTAGTAGCAGGAGACATAACAGTGGCACAAGTGAAGTATTTATGTGAAAAGTGGTTTGAGCCGATACCGGCAGGAGAAAAGTATAATAGAAATTTGCCACAGGAGAATTTGCAGACCCGGCATAAGTTTATTGAAACTTCGGCCAAGGTGCCTTTAGATGCTATTTACAAGGCATATCATATGCCGGGCCGCTTTGACCCTGACTTTTATAATGCCGACTTGCTGAGTGATATATTGGGCAGAGGTAAGTCTTCAAGGCTTTATACAACGCTTGTAAAGGAAAAACAGTTGTTTAATAGTGTTTCTGCATACATAACAGCTTCGCTTGACCCTGGTTTGCTGATTATTCAGGGGAATCTGAATGAAGGAGTAGCTATGGAAGCAGCAGATGCTGCTATTGAAGAAATACTCAGCGAGCTGATTGATAATAAGGTTGATTCAGGTGAGTTGCAGAAAGTAAAGAACCAGAGTGAGTCAACATTGGCATTTGCAGAGGTTGAATTACTTAACAGAGCTATGAACCTGGCTTTTGCAGCCAATGCAGGCAATGCCGATTGGTGTAATCAGGATGCAGATAAGATTGCTGCCGTAACACCGGAGTCACTCCAAACAATGGCTAAGCATATACTGAGAAAAGAGAATAGCTCTACCATGTATTACAAGGCTAATTGATATACTAAATAAAACAATTGCGCCATGCTTTTACTTTTCAGGTAGAGCATGGCGCCATTTTATTTATATGTAATCAGACTATCAGACAGCGAAACTTTCTCCGCAACCGCAAGTGCGTGAAGCGTTAGGGTTTTTAAACTGAAACCCTTTACCATTAAGGCCATCAGAATAATCCAGTTCGGTACCTACCAGATACAAAAGGCTTTTTTTATCTACAAATACCTTGATTCCGTTATTTTCGAAAATATGGTCGTTAGGCTTAATCTCAAAATCAAACTTCAGGTCATACATCAAGCCCGAACAGCCACCACCTTCTACTGCTACTCTCACACCATGATTATCTGTTAAGCCATCTTTTTCTCTTAGCTCAATGATTTTATTCTTTGCTATTTCTGATACAGTTACCATGCCCTTTTAAAGGTTAATTATTTTAATGCTGAAATAAAAACGACACAGGGCATCGAAAAGTTTCGTAAAAACTGAATTATTGGAACGGACTTTCAATTTCTTTTACACGCTTATTCCAGAACTGGCTGAAACTGGTCTTAGGCTTACGGCACAGATACACCTGCGTACCGTATTCACGCGCTAAGGGGTTGCTTATTTTACCCACCAGTTTTATATCAGTAAATAGATGGCTGATGTCTTCACCCAGTTCATCGTTTATATAAATAAAGGCATCAGTTGTAGGAGGAATACTTTGGGGAGCCCAGAAATAATAATTGTCTGAAAAACTTACAGGTTCAGGTAAGCCATATTTTTTGCCTAAAATATTAACAGCTGATGCCTGACCGTAGTTTTCGCAATAAATGAGTATGCGGCTTTTATCCGGAATTTGTGAATAGCCATTGGCAGTAATCTTTGCTAATTCTTCCCAACCCAGCATGTCTGAATAGTCCTGTGGTAAGGAGTGAATTTTACCGTCTTCGTGTCGTAGCAGGCCTTCCATGCCATACTTACTAGTAAAGTTTTTAAAGTAAACGGCCAGATTCTCAGGCGTATCAGTGGGTATTCCCATAGGTATCAGAAAAACACTGAGGCCTGCAAGCAGAGTGGTAAATGCTGCTCTTAAATACCATTGTTTAAGGAGGTTTTCCCACCATACGGCTCCGGCAGCCAGGCATAGCGGGAAAACACCCGCGGTATAATAACCTTTGCCTTTAGCTAGCAGCAAAACAATAATTACCACCAATATGGCAACAGCCAACAGGCGATAGTTTTTTAGTTGTTTATAGAAAAGCAAGGCTCCAAAGCCTGCACAGGTAATCAGAAAAAAGATACCCGGCAAGAGTAGCTGTTCTTTTAAGAAGTTGGCTCGATCTAAGTACACCAACTGGTGTTTGTTAAGTGCGCTCAGGTGCTTTATGCCTGAAAGCCCGTTACTTAATTGCCAGACAATATTGGGCGAGGCAATAGCGATACATAAGAGCATGGCAAACAGGAATGTCTTTTTTCTTAAAAGCTTTCTTTCATTGCTTACTAAAAAGGCAATAATCAGGCTGATAAGCAAAAGTACAATAAGGTGTTTATTCAGAATACCCAGGCCGGCTGTTATACCAATCAGTATCAGAAATTTATCCTGTTTTGATTTCAGGTAAAGAATGGTAAAATAAAACAGGAGTGTCCAGAAAAAAATATCAAAACAAACCGGTTGATAGAGGTAAAAAGGGCGTACAAAGACTGGCGCAAGAAAAACACCCAATACTGTTAACAACTGCGCAAAAGTTTTGCCGCCCAGCTCTTTACAGATACTGGCACTCAGCCAGAGTATTGCACCACCTAATATAGCCGGTATAATTTTAATAGCCAGTGCAGAGAAACCAATGGTTTTCATGAGTAAAAATGCAAGCAGGCCAACCAAGGGCGGCACAGATGCATAACCTGCCGCAGGATGCGTACCTAAAGAAAAGTACAGGAGTTCGTCCCGGTGAGGTTCAAGGCTATCATAAAACCATAAATGAAAACATATTTTAAGCAGGGCAAGGGCTGGTATCAGCCAGTTCATGTATCTGGGTTGCATAAGTATAGCTTTTTCAGTAGCAAGTTAAAAAAATTACATAAAAAAAGCCACCCTTTTATGAAGAGTGGCTTTCTTGCGGTATCGGCAGTTATTTGATATAGCTGAAATCCTGTCCTGCTTCCAGTTTCAGCAGAATTTCGTAGTATAAATCAATACAAGCCTGAATATCATCTTTATGACACATTTCTACCGTTGTGTGCATGTACTTTTGTGGCAGAGAAATAAGCGCCGAAGCTACCCCTTCAGACGAATACGCGAAAGCATCGGTATCAGTGCCGGTAGAGCGGCTTGCCGCAGCTCTCTGGAAAGATATAGACTTTTCTGTGGCTACGTCAATCATGAAGTTCAGCAGATTGTTCTGTACTGCCGGGCCATAGGTTAAAACGGGGCCACGGCCGCAGGCAATGTCACCATCCATTTTCTTGTTATACATCGGCGACTGCGTATCATGCGTTACATCGCAACAAATAGCTACATCGGGTTTCAGTCTGCGCGAAATCATTTCAGCGCCTCTAAGGCCGATCTCTTCCTGCACCGAGTTAACAATATATAATGTATAAGGTAACTGAATGTTATTTTCTTTCAGCCTGCGTGCTACCTCTGCTATGATATAACCACCCATGCGGTTGTCTAAGGCGCGGCCTACATAAAATTTATTATTCAGTTCCATCAGGGTGTCTTCAAAAGTAATCACACAGCCTACATGGATACCCATTTCTTCTACTTCTGCTTTCTTGGCTGCACCCACATCAATAAAGATGTTTTTCAGCGATGGTCTTTCTTCTGTAGCTGAGTCACGCACATGAATAGCCGGCCAGCCGAAAATACCCTTTACAATACCCTTGCGTGTATGAATGTTTACTCTTTTAGACGGGGCAATCTGGTGGTCAGACCCGCCGTTACGGCGCACATAAATGTAACCGTCTTCTGATATGAAATTCACAAACCATGATATCTCGTCCGAGTGTCCTTCAATAACAACTTTATAAGGTTGGCCGGGGTTAATAACACCTACAGCCGTGCCGTAAACATCAACCAGTTGTGTATCAATATAAGGCTTTACGTAATCAAGCCAGATTTGTTGTCCTGATGCTTCAAAACCCGTAGGTGAAGCATTGTTTAAATATTTGTAAAGAAATTCAATATTTGGTTCTGCCATAATTTTTAACCCTTTGGTGTAAAATTTTCACAAAGGTATAGATTATTGTGAATTTACCTTAGGAGAAAATGCATTTTACGGTGTTAAAAATGCAGGTTTAGGCACTCAATAGACTAATTATCGGGCTGTTTATAAAAGGTTTGTAAGGCTTTTATAAATGTAATCAGGGAAGTATCCATGTGGTCGAGGTCATTGTAAATACTGTATTGCAGATTTACATTCGGTACTTTGGATTCAATAATGCTTTGAGAAAGTTTCGTCACAGGGGCAATGTTCCATTGCATATCTTCTTTGCCACCTGCTGATATGAATACGTTCAGATGATTGTCAGACTTTCTGGTTTTAAGCGCTTCTGTCAGTTGATTGAGGTAATAGTTATTATACCATAAATTTGGGCTTGCTGATGCAATGTTATCAAAAGCAGTGGTATTGGCGCTCAATTGATTCAACAGGGCATAAAATGTAAAATACCCCCCGAACGAATGCCCCAATAATGCCCGCTGCTGCGTTTGAGTTCGGAAACGGGTATCAATGTGCGGTATCAGTTGTTTTGTGATGAAAGTGTTGAAATTTTTGCCGCCACCCGGACTCTTCATTTCGTCGGATGGTATAGCTGCCGGATATAAGTAATCTCTTTCCCGCAGAGAATCCATGGCTGCGAAAGATTTGTATCCAATGCCCACCAGTATCATAGGGGGCAATAATCCGGCGGTCTCATATTGTTTTACTACCTCTGCCAGCATCGGGAAATAGAAGTTGGCATCCAGCACATAAACTGTAGGATACTTTTCATCCGGCTTTTCATAGTATTTTTCCGGCAATTGAACCGATATATTGAATGTGTCTTTTACAGCTTCGGCATATAAGCGGTGTTCGTGTTTAAGAGGTTGGGGATTGTTGTTATCAGCCTTGTCTGTAACTGAACAGGCATATAAAGTGATTGTGACTACTAAAACTAAAGGGTAGGATTTCATAAGCTTTTTGTTTTATATCGACTAAAATCCAACAGCCAAACGTAGCCCAACGGGTGATTGATTACTAAAAAGATTGATTTCGGGCTGTAGTTTAAGGAATGGCGTAACCTGATACCACGCAAATAGCTTGAGCGATTTTTCGGCATAGCCTGCAAATATTCCGGCTTTCAGGTCTACATCATTCTTTTTGTCTTTATTCTTAAAGAATGTCATACCTACAAAAGGCATATATTTGGTGCTGAACTGAAACGTATTATCGGCCTTGCGTTCGTGTGGGAAATAGGCCTGAGCGCCAAGAACAAAACCTTTTTTAAGATACCTGCTTGATACCAGACTTATACCAACAGTAGCTGATGGAACAATTTTATCCTGATAGGTGCCTACGCCTACATCTCCATGAAATTCCAGAAAATCTAAAAGTGCCACCCCCACTACGTCTGACTTGATTTTCTGATTCACCACATCGTTTTCTACTTTCACTATTTTCCAAGGGTAAGCACCTTTTCTTTCATTTTGTGCTCTTTCAATGGCCTCAATAATGGCCTGATTCAGATTAATCTCCAGAATATCCGCTATATCATCCAGGCTGTTCAGCACAAAAACAAACTGCTGATGAGGATATGTTTTGAAAACCCTGTTGTGTGATTTAACGAGTTCAGATGCTGCCTTGTTGAGATAATTAACCAGTATGAGCGTATCCTGTAGTAACTGTACCTGATGCACTTCTTTGTCCTGCGCTATTTGAAACACCTCTTTCTGCGGATGGTAGGCCACATCAATTAACGGCCGACCGCTCACATATTCATTCCGCCCGAAGTAGGTGATTTTCTTAACAGCATCTTTTCTGAAACTGTCTTTCACCAATTGATAATCAGCCCAGAAATTCCGTAAAAGTGAATCGGCATTAAACTTTAGGTTAAATTCCTTTCCCTGAAAATCAATCAGCAGCCTGTTTTTATGGCCAAAATGAATGGCAACTTTATTGCTATTTTTAATCACATCTTCCTGCTGAAATACATCTGAACGCTTGCCGAAATCTTTCAGCAGAATAGGGGGGCGGATTCCTTCCAGCACGGCCATAGTATCGTACTGGGCTTTTGTCTGGCAAATGCCTCCGGCAGCAATGCCCGTTAAGAGCATTGAGAGAATAATGAGTGTTCGTAACATAATGGTTTGTTTTAGATAAATGCGTTAATCAGGGCAGATTTCTGGCTGCGAATCTTATTTTGAATTTCGGTTGAGGAATAGCTTCGTTTTCGGTACTGGATATTTCGTTCACATGAACGGTCTTGAATTTCGGCTTTGTCTCAGCCACAACAGGCGGCTGAAAATGAATTGAATCCTGCTTAATGGTTTGAGTAACTATGACAGGCTCCGGCATCCTGACGGCCATCACTTCAATCTCAGGCTTTATATCTTTTATGGGCGCTATAATTTTCTTTTTAATGGTGTTGTGTTGCGGCGTTTTTAGTTTTGGTGCAATAGCCTTTGCAAAGGTTTCCGGCTGTGCAATTGCTTTTGGTGTGCGGATAGCAACATTGTATTCGGGAACATGAGTTGCTGGTTTATTTAGGAGTAATGTCCATGCCATCACACCTGCCAGACAGGCAGCTACTGCAACCCACTTCCACCAGCCATTGGGTTGGGGCTTATGCATATTTTTCTGTAATTCTCCCCAGAACATTCCCTCATCAAAGCCTGAGTTTTCAGGGAGTTCATCTTCCGTATCTGCTATTTTTTTACGGAAGAACTCATCTAGTTTATGTTCCATAATGGTAGCCTAATTTTATGAGTCCGGCCTGTAAAATGGCACGGGCCTTGTGCAACTGCGTTTTTGATGTATTCTCACTGATGTTCAGTTTCTCAGCTATTTCTTTATGGCTGAAACCCTCCAGCGCATATAGATTGAAAACCGTCCGGTAGCCATCCGGTAACTTCAATACCAACTGATATATTTCCTCTTCAGCAAAGTTTTCAAAGGCAGCAAAATCGGTGAGCGGTTCTTCATCGTTTATTTCTTCCATTGCTACCCAGTTCATTTTCCTTTGTCTGATAAACATGAGGCACTCGTTAATCATGAGTTTTTTCAGATATGGCTCCAGCGTGTTTTCGCCACGATACTCAATTTTGCCCACCGCATTAAAGAATTTAAGAAAACCATTCATCAGTAATTCCTGCGCATCTGCCTCTACCTGTACATACCTCATACATAGCCGGAACATCCGCTTTACGAAGCGGTCATATACACGCTTCTGTACAAAGGGGTTATGCTTTTTCAGTTCCTGTATTAATATGGTTTCCTGCATCAGGTAGTATAAAGTAATGCTTTCAATAGTATATATGCAGATATAGATGCAGAAGTTGCCCGGGGTAGAATTTTTTTTGAAAACAATGTATAACACCGATGCTTACTAACCGATTTCGATTTTCAAAAATGATTGTGTGGCAGGGGTAATTTTAAATCGGTCGTCGGGTCTGTGGCCCACAAGCCAGACTATCTGACTGCCGGAAGTCAGCACAAGCGTGGTCTTCTTCTGAGGCAGGGATACTTTTTTGTCTACCAGAAAATCGCTCACTTTCTTTTGGCCTTTCATGCCTAGCGGGATAAACCGGTCGCCTTCCTGCCACGGGCGTATGCTTAAGGGGAATGTCAGTTTGTCGGCATCAACCCATAATTCATCAGGGCTTTTATCAGAGGCCAGATAAGCCCGCCAGTCTTCAATAGTTGCTTTGCTGATTTTCAAGTGCCGACCGTGATAATTAATAATTGGTGTATCTTCCTCAATCAATACCTCTTCAAAGTCTTTATTTTCTTTAGGATTAATGATAAGATACTTACGGTCTTTTACCAGTGTGTGGGTGTCTGAATAAAAGGTTTTGCCTGAAGGTTTACCTAAAGCCAGATATATTTCTTTTGATTGGAAATAATTAAAGCCAAACTCCTTGAGTAGTTCTTCCAGCAAATAGGCGGCTGATTGTTGGGTTTGAATTGCACTGATGTTCAATAGAGTAGAAGCGCCCTGGATACTTATAATGGCTTTTCTGAAGGCATTAAGGCTACCAAGAAAAATACCTTCAAGCGCTTGCAGGCGTTCAATATTACGGGCAAAGGTTTGCTCGAGATTCGGGTTGATTTGCTTGAGAAGCGGTACCACCTCATTGCGCAACAGATTACGTTGGTAGTCGTTTGAGGCATTGCTGCTGTCTTCCCGCCATTTTAAATCCTTGCCAGATACATACTGTTCAATATCTGCCCGAGAAGCAAAAAGCAAAGGTCTGATGAGGCATTGCTTTTTTGCCTGTATACCTCTTAAACCAGCTATGCCTGTACCTTTGGTAAGATTAAGCAGAATGGTTTCAATGCTGTCATTTAAATGATGTGCCGTAGCAATATATTGGCTTCCGGTTTGTAGTCTTATCTGCTCAAACCACTCATAGCGTAGCTGTCGGGCAGCCATTTCAATAGATAATTTATTTGTTTTGGCAAAAGCCCGGGTATCAAATGCAACAGTATAATATGGCACGTTTTTTTGCTTACATAATTGCTTCACAAATGAGGCGTCTTTGTCTGAGTCTTCGCCACGCAACCTGAAATTGCAATGGGCAACGGCAAAATTAAACTTTGCTTCAAGAAACAAATCAAATAACACAACAGAGTCTTTGCCGCCGCTTACAGCCAGCAGCACTTTATCGGTGGGTTCGAAAAGACTTTGTGAGTTAATATATGTTAAGAAAGCATGAAGCATAAACGTATTTAAGTACTTTTGCAGACAAAATTAGAATATTGCATACAAGATGTTGAATATTGGTCGGAAAAATATGAGATTAATTAAGTTGAACAAATCGGGCGTTGTATTACTGTTAACGTTTTTCTGTTTGTTTGGCGCCATTGTTTCTTATGCCCAGAAGCCACTCAACCCGCCTGTGCCTACTGCTCCGAAAGCTCGTATTACATTACAACATGCCGACTCCGTGATGCTTTTTAAACAGGAACCCTCAGATACCCGCCAGTTTATGGGGCATGTGGCGTTTCAGCATAAAGGCTCTGTTTTGTATTGCGACCTGGCCACTCAATATGAAGCTACCAACACAATTGAGGCTTTTGGCAATGTGAAAATAGTGCAGGGAGACACCCTGACGATAACAGGCGATTCGCTTTTTTATGATGGCAACACACGTTTTGCCAGAGTTACAGGTAGAAAAGTAGTGCTTACAGACTCTAAAGTTACACTCACTACCCGTATTATGGAGTACGAAATGGCACGAAACAGAGCGTATTATCCGGTTTGGGGGGTAATCGTGCAGGATTCCAGTACGCTTACCAGTCAAAAGGGCTTTTATAATACCCGTTCTAAAATTTTTAATTATAAAGACAACGTAAGGATAGACAACCCCAAATATACCATTACTACCGACAGCCTGCAGTATAACGCCAGAACAAAAATGGCGCTTTTTAAAGCCCCCACACTCATAAAGAGTAAAGATGGCGATATTATGGCCAACAGCGGCAGTACTTACAATACCCAAACGCAGCAATCGAACCTGAAGGGGAGGTCTAAGGTGGTAAATGAAAATTATACATTGGTAGGTGATACACTGATGTTTGACCAGAAGACAGAGTCTGGCGTAGCCAGGGGCAATGTAGAGTTGGTGTCAAAAAAAGACAAAGTGGTTTTAACAGGCAATAAGGCCGATAGAAACGGGCAAACCGGTTTTACCAAAATAACCGGCAATGCTATTATGCGCAATGGCTCTGAGAAAGACACACTTTACCTGAGAGCAGATACTTTGTATGCTTATGAAGCGGTAGACCAAAAGGCTAAAATCAGAAAAGATACTGCCCGCCGCGAGAAAAAGATGGAAAAACTGATTGCCAGCGGAAATGTGCAGGTTTACAGAACGGATATTCAGAGCAAGAGCGATTCTTTGTTATATGACCTTAAAGATTCGGTAATTCATTTCTTTACCAAACCAATATTATGGAGCCCGCAGAATCAGTCGGAAGCAGATACTATTCACGTGCACATGAAGAACGGAAAAGTAAGCAAGATGTTTATGGTTAACCAGGGATTTGTGATTGCCAAAGATACGTCTCAGAATTTTAATCAGGTAAAGGGTAGAAAAATTACAGCCTTGTTTAATAACGAAACCCGCATTGAACAGGTAATGGTAGAGGGAAACGGACAAAGTATTTATTATGCATTAGACGACAAGAATAAACTAATTGGTGTCAATCATGTCGAATGTAGTAAAATGAACATCAGGTTCAGAGAGAATCAGGTAAAACGAATCACCTTTGTAGGTAAGCCCGATGCAAAACTGGTGCCGCCCAAAGAACTGACCAACAGTGCCAACCGACTGGACGGGTTCAATTGGCGAGAGAGCGAAAAGCCCACCAAGGCGGCTGTTTTGGGCGAAATACCCAAGGCTAAACAGGTGCCGAATCCTTAAAAAATGTTAAAAAAAGCCTTAAACGTTAAAATTTAAAACTTATTGCAACCATTTGATCATAAAAAGCGTCCTTATATCAAAAATCTGTTGGTTTTTTTTTCGGCCTTGTTTACATTTGTATAATACCACTCCATCACATAGCTAATTTTATAAGAGGTTTCTAATTTTAAGTATGGTAAAAGTTTTACGGAAATATATATTTGTGTTGATTGGTTTAGCCCTGCTATCAAACGCCGCCCTTGCTCAGGTTGAGAAAGGGAAGTCTCGTTTGGATATCGGTAAAAAACCAGCCGCCAAAGTGAATGCCCAGAAACTGAGCTTTGTGGCTAAACCCATGCCAAAAGAAGTTAGACTGGACAAACCTGCTGCGGTTAATCAATACTTCAGGAATGCACTTTTGAACGGCTCGTCGAAGCCGGGGGCTAAAGCAGCCACAATAGAAGCAGTTACCTTTAATACGGATAAAACCCTCGCCAATGGCACCGAGCATAGTGATAAATTGTTTGCCAACGAAAAAATTTCGGTTTCAAATATTTATCCTAATCCGGCTAATGATTTCGCCGTTTTTGATTACTCAATAACCGGCAACCTTAATAATGCCAGCATGGCTTTTTATAATTTGTTAGGTAACGAAATAGCCAGTTTTGAATTGGATAAAAGCGACCGCAAATTGAAAGTTAACACTACCAACTGGGACTCGGGCGTTTACCTTTATCAACTGGTAGTAGATAATAAAAAAGTGGTTACCAAAAAACTACTGGTAAGACACAATTAAGCATTATTGAAAGATATATTGATAGGGAAGCGTTTGCCGCTTCCCTATTTTTTTGGAAAAGCAAACAGAATGTAGCTTTTTTGCAGAAGTATTATCGGCAACAGTTACTCCATAAATTTCAAATACCCCTGCATGTTAAGATATTCTGTTATTACGCCTGTTTATAACCGCCCTGATGAGGTAAAAGAATTGCTGGAAAGCCTTACCCGGCAGACCTACAAAAACTTTGAAGTAATAATAATTGAAGACGGCTCGACATTAAAATGCGAAGAGGTATGCAGGAGTTTTGAAAACAGACTGGATATCCAATACTTTTTTAAGCTCAATTCAGGGCAGGGATTCTCTCGTAATTATGGGTTTGAAAGGGCCTCCGGCGATTACTTCGTGCAGTTAGATTCTGATGCCATTATACCTGATCGTTACTTTGAAGTGGTAGATACTACTCTGCAAAGCCAGTGGCTGGATGCCTATGGTGGGCCTGATGCAGCACATGAGAGCTTTACTGATGTACAAAAGGCAATAAATTATGCCATGACCTCGATATTTACTACCGGGGGTATTAGAGGTAAAAAAAATAATGCCGGTGGGCAGTTTCACCCGCGTAGCTTTAATTTCGGTATCTCTCGTAAAGTATGGGAGGCTACCGGTGGATACACCATGACCCGCATGGCTGAAGATATTGAGTTCAGTATCAGAATCATCGAAAATGGCTTTAAAGTAGGGCTGATAGAAGAAGCATTCATTTACCATAAAAGACGCACCGACTTTGGGCAGTTTTATAAGCAACTGCACTTTTTTGGCCGTGGGCGTATCAATCTGGCACGTATGTTTCCGTCAGAATTAAAGGCGGTTCATTTCTTCCCGGCAGTATTTACGCTGGGTTTTCTATCAATACCTGTGCAACTGGCTCTTAGCTTTATAATTCCTTTTTTTTGTTATACCTTTTGGCTTTCAGCGGGGGTACTGCTGCTTTACTTCTTACTCATATTTATTGATTCAGCCCTGAAAAACAAAAGCCTGAAGGTAGGCCTGCTGAGTATTATTGCCTGTTTTATTCAATTGTTTGCCTATGGAATAGGTTTTATGCAGGAGAAACGGAACAGCTAAGCATCGGCCAGATGCTTTTTCAGGTAACCCGTGCTTTTTGC
The DNA here is from genome assembly GCF_002855535.1 of Emticicia sp. TH156. Classification (NCBI taxonomy): domain Bacteria; kingdom Pseudomonadati; phylum Bacteroidota; class Cytophagia; order Cytophagales; family Leadbetterellaceae; genus Emticicia; species Emticicia sp. TH156. The sequence continues at coordinate 141,434 of NZ_PKRS01000008.1, read as the reverse complement.
AAAAGGACTGAGGCCGATATACAACAAAAGTGATGAAATAATACAACCGCCAAACTGTGCAATAAAGATAGAATAATTGATTTTCTGAGGGTCGGCAAAAACCGTATCGTTGAAAAACCCTACCGATAAAGGCCCCAGACCCAGGCCAATCAGATTAACCACAAATAAGAAAAAGGCCGAAAAGATGGCTCTCATGTTATTGGGTACAATCTCTTGTATGGCCGCGGTAGCCGAGCCGTATGAAAAGGATGATGCAAAACAGAAAAGCGCAATAAATACCAGGGTTATATCAGGGTTGGCAAATAGTAAGCCGGCTGTTGAAATCACGGCCACCGACATACCCATAAAACTGGTTCTCATGCGCGCGGTTGTAATGCCCTTTTTAAGCAGGTGGTCGGCGTACCTTCCGCCCAGCACCACCCCCAATGTAGAGAAAACACTTACCAGCACCCCAAAAGTTACCCCGGCCTTGGTGTCTGTCCAGCCATGTACCCGGTTCAGGAAAGTCGGAATCCAGTAAGTACCGGCAAAAGAAGCAAATGACATAAAGGCCATTCCGAAGTTCAGTGATAGAAAAGTAGATTTATTGGCTTTAAAATAGGCCATAATTTCACCAAAACTAGCCTTATTAGCAGACTCCTTGCCGCTATCCAGTTCTTTCCGTTTCGGTTCTTTAATGGTTTGCAATAATAAAACTATCAGAAAACCCGGCAGGCCTATGTAAAAGAAAACCACCTGCCATGAGAAAATCTCGCCCACAAAAGGTAAGCGAATGTTCTCCTGCCCAACCATTGAGCGGATGGCCGAGCCTATCAGAATTGATAGCCCCGACCCCAGAAAAACACCCATGTTGTAAATGCCCAATGCAGTGCCCAGTTTTTTCTTGGGAAAATAGTCTGATATCATTGAGTATGCAGCCGGAGACAAGGCTGCTTCGCCAATACCCACGCCTACACGAGCCAGAAACAGCATGGAGAAACTTCCTGCCACACCACATAAGGCTGTCATCAGGCTCCAGATGGCAATACCCCAGCCAATTATTTTTTTGCGGCTCATTCTATCGGCCATTACTCCGATAGGGATACCCAAAAGCGTGTAAAATAAGGCAAAGCTAAGCCCCATAAGCAGCCCCATCTGGGTATCAGAAATACCAAAAGATGCTTTTATGGGTTTTACCAGCAGTGCCAGAATCTGGCGGTCAATGAACGATGAAATATACGCAAGCAAAAGAATGCCCAATACATACCAGGCATAGCGGAGTGAAGGTGGCTCTTTCATAGAGTGGCTATTGAAAAGAGAAAGGGTTAAGGTGATAGAATGGGATGTAAGTTAAACATAATTTAGTGAAATTGGTATTATTCCAATAAGTAATTTTGCTTTTTATGGGCAGATTAATATTTTTGGTTGAGAAGAAAACTGAACGGATTACATGAAAGTATAAAACATTAAAGCCTGATGCTGAACAAATCAGCATCAGGCTTTAATGTATAGGTTATTTTTTAAGTTTATATAGCTTTATTTTTAGGGTCTGTTTTGTTTTTCACTATTAGGTTTACTCTATAAACCAGCCAAATACATAAAAGAATTATAACGGCTGATATATAGCCTAGCACCGGGTAGTTTTCTAACGGACTGTATTTGTTTTTTTGCACAATAATGTAACCCGCAAATACAGAGGCAATGCCTCCGGCTATTTGCTGTAGCGAAGAGGTAATGCTCATAAACGCGCCTCTGTCTTGCATTTCTGGTATGGCTGTCATCAATGATGTTGATGGAATCATTCTTGACATAATGCCCGCAAACAGCAAAATGTTGAGTATCAGTACCACCCAAAGCGGAACGGGTGTCAGATTCGTATAAATGATTATCATAACCATTGCCCATAATGAACCGATGGTAAATACCTTGAATTTATCAAACCTGTCGCTCAATCGCCCAACAATGGGCATTATGAATAATGAAGATATACCGGTTACCATAAACAGAATGGGCAGCTGGTCTTGCGAAAAATGAAGATTATTAATGGCAAAGGCGCTGCCAAAAGGCATCATCAGAAACCCACCTACTGAAAGCAGCGCAGTACCCAGAAAAGCTACCTGATAGTTACTGGTAGCCAGCACATGGCGGAAGTGCTCATATACATTACGGTCGGTTTTTAATGCCAGGTGTTTGGTCAGTGGCTTAAGGCCTTTCAGTATGGCCAGGGCTATAATAACACTCAATAATACTATCATCAGAAAAGGCGCATGCCAGCCCCATATATTGGCAAAATACAGGCCAATTGGAATACCCAGAACCTGACTGGCCGCAAAGCCCATCTGAACGGCGCCCATTACGCGGCCCCTTTGCTCAATCGTAAAAATGTCTGTTATAATTGCCAGACCAATAGAGCCTATTACCCCACCGAACAGCCCGGTTATGATACGGGCTGCCACCAACAGATGGTAATTAGGCGCCAGCCCACAAAATAACGTGCCTATTATGAAACCTGCATAAAAGAAAAGAAGCAGTTTTATGCGGTCATATTTGTCGGCAAAACCAGCAGCCAGTAAGCCTGAAGCCCCTGCACTGAATGCGTAGCTTGACACAGCAATGCCAAATTGACTAGGGGAAATATCTAATGACTTCATCAGAACGTCGCCCAGCGGAGACATGACCATGAAATCGAGTATAACCGTAAATTGTGTAATGGCAATAAGAGCAATGACTAGCTTCTGATACCCTGTGAATGTTGTTTTTTCCATGATTGGTTTAATTGTTTAACTCTTCACACTGGTACCCTAGTTGCCTGATTACTCCTATGAGCTCTTCCTGGCATAAGCCTGCTACTGATGCACGCAGCACACCGTCACAATCCTGATAATCAATAGACCATTTTTTAATTTCCGGAATTCCGTCAAGGGCAGGAGTAATAGCCTCTTTCATTTCAAGGCTCAATACATTTGTTTTTAGTATAAATATTTCCATTAAAATAGCTTTTTCTTTCTTATTTGCGAGTGGGGCTTCAGGTTTTGTTTTGTTTCAGGGCTTTCATAACTACATCAAATGTCTGCCACATGAGTGCCTCAGAGAACTGAAAAGGTTCACCTGCCAGACTGATTCCTTCTGTATGGAACCGAATCAGGTTATAAAGTGGCGCATAAGCAATTGACCAGAACACTTCTTTTTTCATAGGGCATAACTCCTGCCGGTCATTGGCATTCTGTAAGAAATTGCTCATGGCTTCAACAAAATCGGTACTTACGGCATTATAAACTTTGTCGCGGTAATGCGAGTGCCTGATTTGCTCCAGAAATGTAGCCTTCAGAGGGTTACTTAACCAATATTCGGCTCTGTTGCGCCATTGTATTCTCATGCCGGCTTCAAAGTGCATATCAGAACTGAAATCTTTCAGCAACATGGTAGTTAGCCGTTGGGTTTCTTCTGCGCCTAGCTGTACAAGCAAATCTTCTTTGTCTTTATAATAGATGTAAAGTGTGGCCGGAGAAACCCCGGCTAACTTGGCTAGTTTTTGCATACTGAAGCCGTCGAAGCCAAGTTTAACAATCATCTCTATGGCCTTTTCTTTAACTAGTTGCTCTTTATGTTCGTTGCGTGTTCTCATTTCAATACAAATGTAAGTGAATGTTCGTTCACTTATAGGGCAAAAAAAATTATTTTTTGTTTTTAAAGTGCCTGATCATGCTGCCGTAGTCTAATTGCATGGCTAGTCCGGCCACCGCCTGTGTTATGCGTTTGGTCTTGGTTTCTACTGTCTTGGCTTCTTCAATCCATTTTGAGTAATATTTCTGATGGCTGGGGGGTAGAGCATTAAATTTTTCCAATGCTTTCGGTTCGTCTTCCAGGCAGTCCATCAGGTCTGGCGATAAAACAAACTCACTTTCGTCTAGTTCAATATCTACGTCAATCATGGCGCCTTCTCCTTTTCTGATACCTTTTCTTATACCCGCATTGATAGGAATAATAAAATCGCCTTCACCCATAGGCAGTAATGCCACTTGTTTTATCAGGTGGTTGTCAAGTTTGCCTTTTACCCTGAACGACGTACGCGTATCTGGTTTAATCTCATGGGCTATATGGGCAGGTATTAATAGATAAGTCCATCCGGTTTTCTCTCCCTGCTTATCAAATTTATGTATGGTTGTTTTAAAAGTAGGCATTGGTTTCTGAACGATTATGTATTTTTATGAGTTTAAATTTAAGAAACTGTTTGAAAATATATTTAAATGAGCGAACAAAATCCTTCAGGTGAAATTTTTGATTGGGCAGTTCTGAAAAGATTGTTTCAGTTTATTCGTCCTTATCAGTTTCGTTTTTTTACGCTTGTATTTGTCATTCTGGCAGGAGCCGCCCTGGCGCCGGCTATTCCGCTTTTAATCAGGCATACCATTGACGGCCCGGTTTCGGCAGGCAACTATGCAGGTCTTGCAAAAATGATGCTGATTATGATTGCCGTATTGGTGGTGCAGTCGCTTATACAGTTTGTCAATACTTATCTGGCTGGGTGGCTTGGTCAGAATATCATCCGCGACATCCGGATACAGCTCTATCAGAAAATCATTCATTTGCGCCTTAAATTCTTTGATGATACGCCAATTGGCCGTCTGGTTACCCGTACAATTTCTGATATTGAAACCCTGGCTGATGTTTTCAGCGAAGGTATAGCGGCCATCGCCGGCGACATTCTGCAACTGGTGCTTATTATAACGGTAATGTTTTATACCGACTGGAAACTGTCATTAATTAGCCTCAGTACTATTCCGCTCATGTTAATCAGTACTTATATTTTTAAGGAAAAAGTAAAAAAATCGTTTAATGTAGTGCGTAATGCAGTGGCCAGCCTCAATGCTTTTGTACAGGAGCATATAACAGGCATGAGCATTGTTCAGATTTTTAACTCAGAAAAAATAGAGTATAAAAAGTTTGTAGATATCAATAAAGAACACCGCGACGCCAATATAAAATCTATTATGTACTACTCGGTTTACTACCCGGTTGCTGAGGTTATTGCGGCATTGGGAACAGGCCTGGTTGTGTGGTTTGGCGCCAAGCAGATGCTCAGCAGTGAGGTCAGCTATGGTACGGTAACGGCGTTCATTATGTTTATCAATATTTTTTTCAGGCCTATCAGGATGCTTGCCGACAGAATGAATACCCTGCAGATGGGTATTGTCAGCACCGACCGCATCATTAAACTACTTGATAGTGATGAATATACCTCAAATGAAGGTACATATACTACACATCTGAAAGGCGATGTACAGTTCAAAGATGTGTGGTTTGCCTATAATCAGGAAAACCACGTGCTGAAAAACATATCGTTTCAGGTTAATCCCGGCGAAACAGTAGCTTTTGTGGGGGCAACTGGTGCAGGCAAATCATCTATCATTAATTTGTTGTCGAGATTTTATGAAATTAATAGAGGAGAGATTCTGATTGATGGCGTTGATATTAAGGAATTTGAGTTGAAGCGCCTGCGCGAACAGATAGGCGTGGTGTTGCAGGATGTTTTCTTGTTTTCTGACACCATTGAAAAAAATATTACGCTGGGCGATACCAGTATTTCCAGAGAGAACATCATGGAGGCGGCCAGGCTGGTAGGGGTGCATGATTTTATTATGCAATTACCTGATAACTACGAGTACAACGTGCAGGAGCGCGGCGCTACGTTATCGGTAGGGCAGCGGCAGTTGATTTCATTCGTGAGGGCTATGGTGCAGAATCCGAAGATTATTGTTTTAGATGAGGCTACGTCGTCAGTAGACACAGAAACCGAAGAGCTGATACAGAACGCCATCGGGCAGTTAATGAAAGGCCGTACAGCCATTGTTATTGCCCACCGTTTAAGTACCATTCAGAAGGCTGATAAAATCATAGTTTTAGATAAGGGCCGTATAATGGAAGAAGGAAACCACGAAGAATTGCTTGAAAAAGACGGTTTTTATGCTAACCTGTATCGTATGCAGTACAAAGAAATGCTTGTGTAACCGAATTGAGGTTAAGATATAAAAGGAAAAAGCTCCCAATGCAATTGAGAGCTTTTTTGATAATTATATAGTTTGATATAATTATGCCAATTTCACGTTCACGGCGTTTAAACCTCTTTTACCTTCTTGGATTTCGAATGTTACTTCGTCATCCTGGCGGATTTGGTCTTTTAATTCAGACACATGAACAAAAACCTCTTGATTGGTTCCATCTACTTTAATAAAACCATAACCTTTGGTTTCATTGAAAAACTTAACTGTTCCGTTAGACATTTTAAAAATTTGTATTTTGTACTTAAAGTACAAAGGTTATATTAATTATTGACAATAACAAGCAATGACCATTATTGTTACTGAATGGTTATACACCAGGCTAATAGTTGGTACAAATAGCAACAAAAACAGCCATTAACTTTAATTAACATTATTTCAATCTCCATTAACCTATGTTGAGCACCGTGGTTTCTACTTTTGTTTCTATAAAAATAAAAACCATTTATGAAAAAGCTCTTCATTTTTCTTCTTTTAGCAACACCAACGCTGGCGCAAAAAATTACCTTAAAGGGCCTGGTTACCGACTCAGCCTCAGCGCCTTTGCAGTATGCCACGGTATTGCTGCTAAGCCCTAAAGACTCATCGCTTATTAATTTTGCAAGAACCAACGATAAGGGACTTTTTGAACTTAAAAATCTGAACTCTGCTAATTACCTTTTTAAAATTACTTATGTAGGGCATAAGACCTTTTATAAGCCAGTTGTACCCGGCGAGGCAACCGCCATAGATATGGGAACCATTAAACTTGAACCCATAAGCCGTGAGCTGGCCGAAATAACCATTAAAGGCGAAAAAGCGCCGGTGAGTATAAAAGGAGATACTGTTGAATTTAATGCCGACTCGTTTAAGGTTAAGCCCAACTCGGTTGTGGAAGACCTGCTGAAGAAATTACCAGGTGTTGAAGTGGAAAAAGACGGCACCGTGAAAGCCCAGGGAGAAACCGTAAGGCGTATAACCGTAGACGGGAAAGAGTTTTTTGGACGAGACCCCAAAATGGCCACCAAAAACCTGCCTGCCGATGCCATAGATAAGGTGCAGCTGTATGACAAACGCTCGGACCAGTCTGATTTTACAGGCATAGACGATGGACAACGAGAAAAGAACATTAATCTGAAACTGAAAGAAGACCGCAAAAAAGGCGCTTTTGGTAGTATTGCTGCTGGCGGTGGGCTTGACGAACGCTACACAGGCCGCCTGAGTATTAACCGGTTCAATAAAGATAAACAGTTGTCTGTACTGGCAATGGGCAATAATGTAAATCAGCAGGGTTTTTCTATCAATGATTATATGAATTTCTCGGGCGATTTGATGCGAATGATGGGCGGAAGAGCAGGAGGCGGGCAGCTTCGTCTGGATTTAAGCAGCGGCCAGGATGGCGGGCTACCGCTTAATTTTGGTAACAGGCAGAATGGTTTTGTCAGAAACTGGGCCGGAGGCCTCAATTTTAATAACCCTCTAAGCAAGAAAACAGAAGTAAACGGCAGTTATATGTTCAATAACATTAATCAGTTAATTGACAGGAATATAAGCCGCCGAAACTTTTTGCCAAACGGCGACAACTACCTGTCGTTGCAGAACAGTACCCAGAATACGTTGAACGATAACCACCGTCTGAACTTTACTCTCGACCAGAAGTTGGATTCTATGAACTCGCTGAAGTGGTCTTCTTACATTAATTATAACCGCACAAATGCCAGTAATTACAGTATAAGCCAGTCGCTTAACAGTAGCAATGTGACAGAGAATGAAGGTGTCCGAAATAACAGCGGAAGCAACGAAGGGCTAAGTGTAAACACTAATTTGCTGATGCGTCATAAGTTTAATAAAAAAGGGCGGACATTATCGGGCAATCTTAATTTTCAGGTTAATAATTCAGACGGTGACGGTGAGTTAGATGCCCTTAATAAATACTATTCTGATGGTATTCTTACCCGAACCGAGAACATCAGGCAAAACAGTGTACGCAAGGCAGACAGGACAAATTACGGCCTAACTGCCGCTTATACCGAGCCATTGGGCAGGAAGAAATACCTGGAAATAAACTACGCATTTCAGAAAAATGATTACTTATCTGATGCCCTTGTGAACGATATTAAAGATGGTATACCGGTTTACAACAAACAGTTGAGTAACAAATTTGAAAGTAATTTTATCTATAACCGGGTAGGAACCAATTTCAGATTTGTGGAGAAAAAATACAATTTCTCAACAGGGCTGAGTTTTCAACACGCCAATTTGCGGGGTAAAATGTTGTTGCTTGATGATGATATTTCAAGAAATTTCAGGAATGTGCTACCCAATTTGCATTTCAGCTATGATTTTCAACAAAGCCAGCGCCTGCGATTTGACTACGAAACCAACCTGCAGGAGCCTGGTATAACACAATTGGCACCGATTACTGATAACCGGGACCCCCTGAATATTTATGTGGGTAATCCGAATCTGAAACCAGAGTACTCGCATAGATTGGGCCTCAATTATATGTCGTTCAACCAATTGAGCTTTACCAATTTCTTTGTGGCCGCCAACCTGATTTATACTACCAATAAAATAAATAATGCGCAGGAAATCAGCTCATCGTTTGTGCAGACCTCTCGCCCGGTTAATGTGGATGATGACTACCTGTTAACAGGAAACATTAATTACGGTTTCCGTATCAGACCCGTTAAACTTAGAGTTGATTTAAATGAAAGGGTAATGATGAACAGGGGTATTAACTACATTAACCAGCAGGAGAACCACACGAAAGGTTTGCAGCTGAACACCAGCGTAAGATTGAGTTATCAACAAGATAAATTTGATATGTCGGCTGAAGCGAGGGTGGGGTATAATCAGACTCATTATTCAGTAAATAACCAGATGAACCAGGATTATTTCAATAATGTTTTCTCAACCGACATGAACTGGACCATCACCAAAAACCTGATATTCAGTACAGATTTCGATTATAATACTTATAAAGGTCTAACAGGTGGGTTTAATCAGAATATCCCGCTGTGGGGCATGTCTGTTTCTACCTACTTTCTAAAAAACAGACGCGGAGAATTAAAGTTATCAGTTAACGACTTGCTGAATCGTAACACGGGCATCAGCCGGACGGCCCAGTTGAACTTTGTGCAGGACGAGCGCATCACTACTCTCGGCCGTTACTTCTTGCTAAGTTTTACTTACACTTTAAAAGGATTAAACCCTGCACAAAGCGGGGGGGTGAGAATAATCTCAAGATAATATAGTTTGAATTTTTTTTAGTTTGTTAGCAATAGGCAGCCCTGCTTTGGGTTGCCTATCTTTTTAGGTCGTCAAGCATCCTGATATACAGGTCTTCTACTTTTTTTCTGGCCCAGGGCGTTTTTCGGAGAAACGTAAGGCTTGATTTAATGCTTGGGTTGTTTATAAAACAGTTGACACGTACATGATAGGCCATCTGGTCCCAACCATGATAATCAACCAGTTCGTTCAGAATTCTCTCAAGGGTTTTGCCATGTAGCGGATTATTGGGCTGTTCAAGCATCACTTTTTACCTTTACTTTTTTTACGTTTCATTTCTTCAAACTGCTCAGCTTCTTTCAGTAAAGCTTTTAAATCAGCAGCAGTTACATCTTTCGAGAAATCTTTGGTAGCTGCATATTCCAATTTATCTAATTCCATTATCTGCACAGGTTTGTTTAAGAAGGCTTCAATTTCGGCCAGAATGGGTTTTTCTTCTGCACTGCAAAAAGAAAGCGCATTGCCTTTTTGTGTACCCCGGCCTGTGCGTCCAACCCTGTGTACGTAGTTCTCGGGTACGTCGGGCAGGTCATAGTTTATTACATAATCAACATTGGGTATATCAATGCCTCTGGCACTTACATCTGTGGCTATTAGTAGTTTGGTTTCTCCGGTTCTGAAATTCCCCAGCACTTTCAGCCGGTCTTGTTGTTCTTTATCGCCATGCAGGGTTTCGGCTTTTATGCCAACCCGCTCCATAGCTGCAAGTACACGCTCTGCTCTTACTTTGGTACGTACAAATACCAGAATTTTGCTCTCGGGATGTTCATTCACCATGCGTTCAAGAAAGAAACGTTTGTCGTCCATTTCTACAAAAATCACGGCATGCTGAATGTTCTTGGCCACTTTATCGTTGGGCGATATTTGAATACGGATGGCATTATGCACCAGCGAATAAGCCAGCTTTTTAATGGTTTCGTTAATAGTGGCCGAGAAGAAGAGTGTCTGCCGCTTGCGTGGAAGAAAGCGGATTACATCCTGAATGTCTTTAATGAAGCCCAGGTCAAGCATGTGGTCGGCTTCGTCAAGTATCAGAATCTCTACATGGTTCAGTTTCAGGTGTCCCTGGCTTACCAGGTCAAACATACGGCCGGGTGTGGCTACCAGAATATCAATTCCTTTTTCGAGTTTTAAAATCTGAGGGTCTTGTTCAACACCACCAAAAAGAGAGAATGTTTTTACTTTTGTTCCCTGGCCAATTTTTTGAAAGACCTCGGTTATTTGTATAGCCAGCTCACGGGTGGGTACCATCACCAGACAGCGGATGGCGTCAGCCCTTGCGCTTTTCTTAGTTTCGTTTACAAGGTGTAATACCGGAATAGCAAAAGCTGCGGTTTTGCCCGTGCCCGTTTGTGCAATGGCAAGCACATCTTCTCCGCGTAAAATGGGCGTTATAGATTTATACTGGATATCCGTAGGCTTTTTAAAGCCCAGTTTTTCCAGATTCTGCTTTATTTCCGGAGCTATTCGGTATTCTTCAAATTTCATTTTTTGTTTCGTTTATCATACCCTTTGCCAATACCTCTGAACGACCGCTCGGTGGTTGCCTTGCCCAAATGGTTGATCTTGAAGTTTTTTACCGGCTTTGGTACCTCTTTCTTTGCCGACAGGCCCACTTCTATTACCCGGCCCATCAGTTCGGTGCCATTCAGTTCATGAATAGCATTTCTCACGGCGTCCTCGTCAGGCATATCCACAAAACCAAAGCCTTTATTTTGCCTGGTAGCTTTATCTTTAACTATTTTTACTGAGGTTACTTCTCCATATTTCTCAAATAAGGCTCTCAGTTCTTTCTCTTTCAGTTTGAAAGGAATACTCCCCACAAAAATATCCATTGTCAGGTAATTATGATTGAGGTGTAAAATTACGAATTTAAAACTGAAAAGCAGAAACAGGACAGAAAAGGAGTGAAGAATACTTAAAAGAGCCGAAAAAAAGCGGGAAGAATTCTCCCCGCCGGCATTTAAAGGGCTACTTCAAGTAGTTTGTTGAATGATGGCTCAGATATAATAATATCGGCATGATGGTTTACGAGGTCATCTTTAGAGCAAAAGGCAATGCCCAACCCTGCTTCCTTTATCATCCACAAATCGTTCATGCTGTCGCCTATGGCAATGCAGTTTTGCATTTGTATGTGGTGTTTCTCCAGTATGGTTATCAGTGCATTGGTTTTGCAGATGGTCAGGCGATTTACACTTTTTGCATTATTGAACAGGTAAGATGGTATTTTTACTTCGCCGGTTGCAATGCCCTTAGAGAACTCCAGTTCATTGCCAATTGAGAAGTCCATGCCCAGTTTGTTTTTTATATGGTTGGTTACAAAATCATAGCTGTCAGAAATGATTCCTATAAAGTACCCCCTTTCTTTCAGCGCTTCAATTACTTCTTTTGTACCTGGTACAATGGGTATTTCATCTAATACCTGTATCAGTTCACCATAGTTACGCCCTTTTAAAAGCATGGCCACTCTTTTGGTAATAATGACAGGGTCTGTTTCTGAAGACCTTATTTGCATCAGCTCATCTTTAAAACGGAATTTGTCTGCGCATGAATCAATAAAACGCCCCAGCAACAATGTGTTGTCCATATCAAAAACAACCATTTTCTTTAGTTTTCTGAACTGGCTTTCCAACGAAACTTCCATCTGCGAGCGGATTTCTGTAATTGTACCCAACTCTTCAAAATTAAAGTTTGAGTTATTGCTTGATGCCGCTTTTGAGATAATGGTCTGTGCTACCTCCTTACTCATTTTGCCTAATGCCTGCCAGGGCTTGCTTTTGTTCTCTATGTAACCAATCTGCACTTCTTTCATGCGGGCATTCAGCAGGTGCATGTCTATCAGTATGCCAATATCAACACCGTAATCGTCTCTGAAATCAATTTGCTGCAAAAGACTTTTGCGGCTGGCAATCATTCCGCTAAGGGGTTGGCTGAAACGGAGCAGGTCCGGAAAAAATATGCTAAGCAAAGGTTTAGCTACCAGCTCGGTTACTCTGCCTGCATTGCGGTTAAATGACGACTTGGCAAAGTCTACTTCTCCTTGCAGAATAGGTTCTGTTAAAAGCCGGATGGTATGATGCGGGTAAGGATTAATATCGCCGTCCAAAAAAACAAGGATGTCATTTTGTGCAAACAGGGCGCCTTCTCTCATTGATGCCCCTTTGCCTAATTTTGTGCTTGTAAGTACTTTGGCGCCATGCTTCTGGGCTATGGGTACGGTTTTATCCAGCGACTTGTCGTCAATCACCAGCACTTCACTTACATGAGGCTGGCTTGCAGCAAAATCAACAACGCTTCCAATTGTTTCTTCTTCATTCAACGTGGGTATAATAACTGAAATCATAATCTTTGAAGGTTTTTGATTGAACAATTCTATACTGCCTATTAAAAAGTAACCCCCAAAAGGCCGCTCTTGTTACCTTTCAGTTTGCTTCTTACTTTGAATGAAGAAAATCAGAATAATAAAAAATTAATGCTAAATAAGAAAGGGGGTTGGCTTAATAGGTTGGTTGTGAGGTTTTTATGAAGTATTTGGGCTGCCGGAGTTAACATGACAGGCAGCCCGATTAATTTTTCCTTAAGAATGACCACGCACCCAGATATACAAGTATGGCTGTTGCAGCTTTTTTAGAGCAACAAGGTAAAATCGTCTTTAAAGCACAAAAGAGACAAGTGCCTCCTTTGTGTAATTATTAGTTGTTTCTGATAATAAACCTGGCACCATTAGCGCCGGGTTGCATGCCCATTTCTTTCATGTAATCGTCGCGAATTTTCTTAAACTCCCTGGCAGTAACTTTTTTGCCTCCTGATGGTGTTTTTATTTCATTGGTCAGTTTTTTCAACTCTACTTTTTTGGCTGTTATAATGGTGCTGCCTTCGTTCAGGTTCACTTCAAGAATGGTACCGGGCAGGCCGTAGAAATTCTGAGGGCCAGCAGGGCTTATCAGGCTTTCGGTATACCAGGCTACTACATCCTGCCTGGCCTCTTCATTATAAAAAGATGCTTTTTTGCAGGTGTAATCCAGTATTTTTTTGGTTTCGTCATGAAACCTCCACGGATTGGTCTTTAGAGAGTCTTCTATTCTGAATGTCTTTCCTGCAAAATCGGTAACAGTAATGAACTGCGACACCTCAAAGTCGCGGTACAAGTCTAATTGCGGGCGTGTAAAGCGCATCGTCACATTGCTGCCACCTACCGAACTGTTAACCTCGTCAGTGTCTTCGTCAATATTGGTATAGAACGATTTTACAGGTGTAAAGTACAACCGGTTTTTACTGGTTCTGAACTCGGGTATCATGCTTTTTATAGACTCCTGGTCTTTACCTATGCTTTTGTGCAAATTTACCTTGAATTCATAGTCTATGATACCTTCCTGTAATTGTGCCATAGTTAAATGGCTGATAAGTAGTGTAATAAATAAAAATAACTTTTTCATCTGATTGATTTTGAAATGGTTTCAGCAAAAGTAGATTGTATGCACCTGACCAGAGGTTAATCATTATTGAAATAATGTTAATTAAGGTTAAAAAATAGACAGGAAACCAAAATTGTGGCTTAATTTTGATTTTATAAACACAGCAAATCACTACACAAAAAGATTAAAGTACGCATTAACTAACCATTACAGACTTTGGGCACCGGAATAAAAAGCAGAACACAATTTGTATTGATATGCGTAAGCTTATTGGTGCTCACGCTGTTTAATGTTTTCTGGCTTAAACAGAACTACAACGAGCAGAAACGGAATCTGCAGAAAGATATCACCAATAATTTTGAGAAAACTGTCTCCGCCATGCAGGATTCTCTGATTAAGAGACAGGTTGACTCTTCATTGAAATTGAATGTTAGTAAAGAATTATTGCCGGCTAAAAGAAAAACAAAATATAAAAGGCCTATGAAAAGGGCCTCCGATTCGGTCTTTGATGAAATAAAAAGTATTTATCTGAGTGGCAGGCTAAACCCTTCAGGGATAATACCCGGCGAGGCAAGAAGACCAAACACGATGAGCATCTATACCAGAGAAATGAATGCATTTGATTCTGTTGGCCGGGATATGCTGATAAAGATGATACACTCAATAAAACTGGATTCAAGCCGGAGGAACATCAGAATACAGTTTAAGTCAGATTCTACCCTAACAATGAATCTGCCGAGTAATGCGTTTAACGCGCAACCAAAACGAGTGATGTTTGTTTCGGGTGTGAAGTATGATTCAGTTATTACAAAAGAAAAAGTGAATTTGAGCCACATCTATATAAAACCCAACACCCCCCGGAAAAAGAAAGCCAGCCAACCACCCAATGTAGTAATCAATCTGCTGACTGATACACTTAAAACTAAGGAGATAACCGCCAGATACAAAACGAGATTATTAAAGCAGCAAATTACGCTGCCTTTTAATGTGGAAGTGGCTCAGAGGTCAAAGGCTGACACAACGGCTGAAATCAGAGCTGGCGTTCCTTTTGGGGGCCTGCTGTATCAGGCTAACTTTGCCGATGCCCGTTGGTATCTGACTCAACAGATTTTTCCTCAGATACTTTTCTCTTTGTTTCTGATAACTATCACCGGTCTCTCATTCTGGCTTATTTACAGAAATCTGCAAAAACAAAACCGCCTGACAGCCCTGAAAAACGATTTTGTAAGCAACATAACCCATGAACTGAAAACCCCTATTGCCACCGTAAGTGTAGCCATTGAGGCCCTGAGTAACTTTAATGTTTTGCAGAACCCAACGCAGACGAAGGAATACCTCGAAATCTCAAAAAACGAGCTGAACCGGCTGTCAATATTGGTTGACAAAGTGTTGAAAATGAGTGTTTTTGAGCAGAAAGAACTGGTCCTAAATACTGATACCGTTAATTTCAGAAGTCTGGTTGAAAGTGTATTGTCTACCATGAAACTACAATTTGAAAAATGCCGGGCGCATGTGAATTTTGATTTAGTTGGGGAACACTTTGAATTAATGGGCGATTCAATTCACCTTACCAACGTGGTTTATAACCTGCTTGAGAACGCCCTGAAGTATAGCGCTGACCCCCAGATAAATGTACTGTTGCAGGCCAGCGACCAGCAACTGCAACTAAGTATAAAAGACAACGGCATTGGTATTTCAGAGGAGTTTCTACCTAAGATTTTCGACAAGTTTTTCAGAGTACCCACTGGTAATGTGCATAATATTAAAGGCTATGGCCTTGGGCTTAGTTATGTAAAAAATGTAGTAGAGCGCCACAATGGCACTATTAAAGTAAACAGTAAAATAGATGAGGGCAGTACTTTTATACTGGCACTACCACTAAAGGCTTAACCGGATTCAGCTATGGCAACCAAAATATTATATGTAGAAGACGAACCCTTTCTGGGTAAGATAGTGAAGGAAAGCCTTGAAAGCCGTGACTTTGAGGTGAAGATGGTAACAGACGGTAGTCTGGTGCTAAAGGCATTTGACCAGTTTAAGCCGGATATATGCGTACTTGATGTAATGCTGCCCAATAAAGACGGGTACACCCTGGGCGCAGAAATAAGGGCAATAAAACCTACTATACCTATTATATTTCTGACTGCCAAGACACAGACAGATGATGTGCTAAAGGGTTTCCAGTCGGGCGGTAATGACTACATCCGTAAGCCATTCAGCATGGAAGAGCTGATTGTGAGAATCAATAATCTGCTTGCCTTGTCTCTTTCTAAAGCTGTTACACCACAGGGAAGCATCCATCTGGGCAAGTTTGAGTTTTTTCCTCATAAGTATGAATTAAGAACTCAGGATCAATGCCGGAAGCTCTCTTACCGGGAAACCGAATTGCTGAAGATTTTCTCTGAAAACAGAAATTTTACGGTGAGCAGAAAAGAAATACTATTAAAGATCTGGGGAGATGATTCGTTCTTTAATTCACGCAACCTTGATGTGTATATTACCAAACTACGCGACTACCTGAAAGAAGACGAAACCATTGAACTGATGACAATAAAAGGTGTAGGGTATCATTTTACTACACCTGTGGCTTAGTCTTCTTTCAGCACATAGCCCATGCCTGTTTTGGTATGTATCAGCTTGGGCTCAAAGTCTTTGTCTATTTTTTTACGCAGAAAATTAATGTAAACCTCAATTACGTTCAGGCTGTTTTCGGCATTGTTGCCATCCCAAATTTTCTCGGCAATTTCAGCTTTTGAAACCACCTTGCCCTTGTTTCGTATCAGGTATTCTAACAAAGAAAACTCTTTGGGCGTCAGTTCAATTTTCGTATTCTGCCTTGAAGCCGTCTTGCTTTCCAGATTAATCTCCAGGTCGGCAATTTTAAGCATGTTAGAGGCATTGGCTTCACTTTCAGCATGGGCTCTTTTCAGAAACACATTTACCCGAGCCAGCAATTCACGGTATTCAAAGGGTTTTACGATGTAATCATCTGCGCCCTTTTCAAAGCCCAGTATCTTGTCATCAGTTTCGCCAAGGGCAGTCAACATAATAATTGGTATCTGGCTGTCTTTTTCGCGTATTCTGGCACAAACCTCATAGCCGTTCATAACGGGTAAATTGACATCAAGAATAATGAGGTCAAATTTACCGCTTGATGCCAACCGAAGCCCTATCTGTCCGTCAAAGGCCACAGAGGTGTCAAAATCTTTCTCTGCCAGCCCCTTGCTTATATTTTCAGCTAGGCGTTGGTCGTCTTCGACAATGAGTATTCGCTTTTTTTCCATATGTTTTGAATCATCCACGCTATACCAATGACCAGAAAACAGCCAATGGGATTAAACCAAAGGTAGGCAATCCATTCTTTTTTCAATATTACCTGTGGAATACCGATTCCGAGAATAATTGTCTGGCTGATTACCGCCCCCCAGAAGGTAGCAGTACCACCAATGTTTTTGAAATAGAATGCTACCAGAAAAACACCAAGTATAATACCATAGAACAATGAGCCTAACACGTTAACAACCTCAATCATATTGCCCAGTTCGCTGGCATACTGAGCAACAAATATACAAAAAATACCCCATAATACTGTTGAAACCTTTGATGCCCTCAATTCTGCTTTCTCAGTGGGGGGTATTTTGGCGTATTTCCGGTACACGTCTACCACTGTGGTAGCTGCCATTGAGTTATAAGCCGATGCAATAGAACCCATAGATGCTGCAAAAATAACGGCAATAAGCAGGCCTATAAGGCCATGCGGCAGGTAATCTAAAACAAAGCGCAGAAAAACAAAGTCGCGGTCGTTGGAAATACCATTGGGATTGTTTTTCTTTATTAAACCCACCACCCTCGATTTTATGTTTTTACTAAGCGAGTCAGATTCTTTCAAGGATGCCTTGTAGACCATTAGTTGCTGATCGTCGGCGTCGCCCATTCTGGCCAGTAATTGCTGTTTTTTTTCAGAAATAACGGCATGTTCTTTTTCCAATGCCTGCAACTGCGGGGCGTATTGACTGGCACGTAGTTTATCAACTTCTACTTTGTTAAAAAAAACCGGTGACGTATTAAATTGGTAAAATACAAAAACCAGAACCCCAACCAGCAAAATGAAAAACTGCATGGGTACTTTCAACAGGCCGTTCATTACTAAACCCAGGCGGCTTTGGGTGATAGACTCTCCGGTTAAATATCGGCCTACCTGCGACTGGTCGGTGCCGAAGTAAGAAAGCTGCAGAAAAAATCCACCGATTAAACCTGACCATAAATTGTATCGGTCTTTCGGGTTAAACTCAAAAGAAACCATGTTCATGTGGCCGGATTTACCCGCAATTTTAAGCGCTTTTACCAGGCCTATGTTTTCAGGCAGCATCTGCAAAACAATTACTCCAGCCAGAAACATGGCTACAGTAATTACAAGCATTTGCTGCACATGGGTATATGAAATAGCCTTGGTGCCACCAATTACGGAATACGTTAGTACCAGCCCACCCATAATAATGTTGGTCCAGACAATATCCCATCTGAAAATGGTTGATAAAATAATTGCCGGAGCATAGATGGATATACCGGTTGAAAGACTCCGCTGAATCAGAAACAAAAAGGCCGTAAAGATGCGAACCTTCCCATCAAAACGGTGTTCAAGATACTCATAAGCTGTGTAGACTTTCAGCCGATGAAAAATAGGTATAAACGTTATACAAAGTACAATCATTGCCAATGGCAGCCCGAAGTAGAACTGCACAAACCGCATGCCGTCGTCAAAGCCCTGCCCAGTGGTAGAAAGAAACGTAATGGCACTGGCCTGTGTAGCCATAACCGAGAGACCAACGTGATACCAGGGTAAAGACTGGTTGCCCAGCAGGTATCCTTCAATATCTTTATCGCGGTGGCTTTTATAGACACCATATATTATAATAAATAGAAGCGTTACGGTTAAAAAAATCCAGTCCAGGTTAGTCATGCAAAATAGGTGGTAAAAAAGTAGAAAAGGATAATAGTCAAAAAAAGCATACCGGCTACCAAAATATAAACATTTCGCCAGGTACCAAGAATGGGCGATTGCATATCATCCTCTCCGGTAGGCATGTCAGTTTCTTGTTTCATCATGTTATTTATAGGTTATAGATGTTTTACTTTTTGCTCAGCACCGCCATCAGTTCTTTGGCTTTGGGCATCAGGTTGCTTGACGGGTAGCCCTGAATAAACTCATTCAATGCCTGTTGGTAAAGTTCTTTCTGCTCGGTTTTGGCCAGTAGCAAAATTCTTAACATAGCAAATTTATCTTCTATACTGGTGCCTGTATAGGTAATTAGCCCGTCTTCGGCCATTTTAAGGGCAGATAAATAGCTTTCGTTACTATACAGATTAAATGCCTGCGAGTAAACCAGGTTAGCTTTTGATTCGGTGTCTTCTGTAATATTTACATTACCTCTTATCAGTTGCCGGGCATAGGTAGAGGCAGGGTATTTGCTTAATAAAGCAGAGCGGTATGGGTTGGTTTCCTGATTATCGGCACTCAGGCTAAGCAGGTATAATACTTCTGCTTCATGCACAGTAGCAGGAAACTTTTCAAGCAGTGTTTTAAAGGTAGTAATGGCGTTATCAGGTTCATTAAACTGAAACCTGTATATTTTGCCCAACTGATAATAGGCTTCTTCCTGTTTCAGTTTTGATGCAGCCAGTTTTTCCGGCGTATTAGGTAAACCTGCGTATAGCTCCTGTTTTTTGGCAGCCAATGCTTTACCGGCTATGTCTGACGTCTGTTGTTGCAAAACCTGATTGGCACCTGTGGCAGCACTACCGGTGGGTTGATTACCAACCGTGCTACGCTCAATACCAAAGCTGATAGCTCCGGCTTCTTTGTCGCGTCTTCGCCAGTTGTCTTCCAAAACTCTCGGGCCCCATAGCTGCTGAAAGTCAGACTTGTTCCGGTTAATAGCAACAGGGTCATAGAGCATCCATCGCTTAAAGGTTTGGTCTCTGTCAGACAGCCTGTCTACTGCCGCATTGGCATTTTTTAGCGATTGCTGGTCGGCGAGTTCTTTGGCTTTTCTGGCTTCTTCTTCCTTCTGTGCTATTGACCTTTCTAAGGCCTTGTCCAAATCGGCGGCGCTCATAGCGGCCAGTCGTTGCAGGCTGTCTTCAAGAGCCACCACTTTCTGATAAGTCACAAAACTGGTCAAAGATGCTGCACGCCTGGTAATGCGTTCATAATCAGGAGTATTTTTAGGTAAAAGCGTCAGAGTGCTGTCATAATACAAACTGGCTAATTCATATTTAAGTAGCTGATTGTAGTGTAGTTCGGCCAGTTCCAGATAAGTGTAGGCATTTTGTGCGCTGTTGCCTTTAGAATTTTTAATAGAAGCGTTGTAATACTCAATGGCTTTGGGGTAATTCATTTTCTGTACTTCCAGATTACCCATCGTAAAATAAATTTTATCTTTCAGGTCTGCATTTTTTCTGTCAACCAGCATTTTTTTAAAGTTCTCCTGCACGCCCGCTGTTGTGCCTCTGCGTGCCACGGCCTCATCAAGCAGGGCATTCATGCCAGCATAAAACTCCATATCATAATTGGGGCGGTTTTTTGCCACGGCCGCGTAATGGGGCAGTGCTTTAGCTTTTTGGCCAATCAAATCATACATTTGCCCCACGGCGTAGTGTACTCTTGCCGTTTGTTCGTTTTTGGTCATCAGCTTTAGTGCTTCTTCTGCAATGGCTGCAGCTGTGGCCAGTTCTCCGGTATACTGGTGCAAATATGCTTTGGTCAGGTAATAATCACGGGTGTTAGCATTGGTTAAATCAAGGTTACGTACCACCTCTGATACTTTCAGGGCAGTTACAAAATCGCGCTGCTCAATGTAAGCACGCATCAACCAGATTAGCGCAGACTGGCGGCCTGTTTCATCTTTGGTAGTGGAGTTGACATACTTGAAAACCTCAATGGCATTAACGAAATCGCCTTTCATTAATCGGGCTCTGCCCAGTAAGACGTAGGCCTCAGCCAGATACTTTGAGTTAGAGTGCCTTTCGGCAATCATAGAGGTTTTTTCTATTACTTCTTTCAGATTTGTTGCCACTACCTGACTCTTGACAGAGTCAATAGGCAACAGAATGGGTATGAGGGCGCTGTAGTTTTCTTCCCGGGTTGTAAACAAGGCCTTTTCGGCTTCTTTCATGTTTTCGCGGGCAATAATCAACGAGTTAAAACGTGCATTCAGGTTATGCCATGCTTTGCTGGTAGGCGACTGGCTAAACTGCGAACACCCGGTTGTAATAGCTAGTAACAGTATAAAAATAAAGAGTTTTTGCACTTTATGAATTAATTTAAAGGCAGGTAGTCTGATTCCTGATGCAATAATACCCTTTTTTTAACGATTTGCTGACGAAAAAATTATCCAATGCAATACATAAATCAGAGTACCTGCGAAAGTTTACCTTCCAGCTCGCGAAGTGCGCATTCATAACCTAAAGTGTACATTTCTTTGGCCTTAGACATATTCATGCCATCGTATCTGTAAATTTCAGCTGGTTCAATGGCTATATCGCAGCGTTTCAGTTGCTCGCCAGAATTGTTTCTGATAGCCAGAAAAATACTTTTCATCAGTATATCTTTTACCGAATTTATAGGCATGCTGCTGCTAACAGGCATAACATTAACACCAATTACAAAGTCGCAGGCTTCTTTCAGCGGCCCAACGGGCAGGTTATCGGTAATGCCGCCATCAATCAGCAGGCGGCCCTGAAATTTCATCGGCTCAAAAATGCCCGGCAGGCAGCATGAAGCCAGAATTGGCTTAATGAGTTCTCCCTCACTGTAATAAACCGGCTCGCCGTTTTCTATATCTGTTGCGCATACAATGAGTGGAATCTTGAGGCTTTCAAAAGAATTATCGGGCAGAAACCTTAAAAAAAGATTTTCGGCTTTCTCTAATTTAAACAGACCAAAACGGTTAAAAGCAAACTTTAAATGGCTGAAAATGCCTATAGAGGTAACGGTGTCAAAAATGTAGTCGGGTGTGTGCCCTGCGGCAATAAGTGCACCTACAATTGAGCCGGCGCTGGTTCCGGTAATCATGGATGGTTTCAGGCCCATTTCGTCTAATGCCTTAATAACCCCTAAATGCGCAAATCCTCTGCTGCCACCGCCTGATAATGCTAATCCTATTTTCATTTCATCATGCAAATTTTTACCGGAATGTCTTCGCTCAATTGTTTTACTTCCGGTTTTTCTTTCAAAAATAACTATAAATTAAATAATTCGGCAACCCTGTATCCTTTCTCTGTCAACTGAATATGTGCCGCATCATGCACCGGGTCGTGGTCGAATATTACCGTCCAGTTATTGTCAACCACCTGCTTTAATAACTGTTCTTTTTCGCTCATGATTTCCAATGGTCGAATATCATACCCCATTACATACGGCACATGCACATGTGCGTGAGACGGAATAGTATCTGCAATAAATAAATACGTATTACTGCCCTGTTTTATTTTGGGCATTATCATCTTTTCGGTATGGCCATTGGCATAAAGCAATTCTATTGATTGCCCAAAAGCATTTTCAACTTTATCTGTAAAACACAAAGCGCCGGTTTGCTGCATGGGTAGTATATTTTCTGTTAAGAAGGTGGCCTTTTCTCGTGGGTTGGGTTTAATGGCCCAATCCCAGTGAGCAGAGTGTGTCCAGTACCGTGCGTTCGGAAACGTCAGCACCAGCCTGTCTTTGCTGCTGTTCCATTTTACAGCACCACCACAATGGTCAAAATGCAAATGCGTGCACAGCACGTCGGTCACTTCTGTAGGCGAGTACCCCGCTTTTTTAATTGATTGTATCAAGTCCCCATCGCCATGCCTGAAATAGTACGACTGCCATTTGGCATCCTGTTTATCACCCATGCCACTATCAATCAATATCAATTGTGTACCTGTGTTTACCAACAGGCAACGCATCATCCAGCTGCACAAATTATGTTCATCGGCCGGTATCTGTCTGCTCCATAAGGTTTTGGGTACAACGCCAAACATTGCGCCCCCATCTAATTTGAAATGTCCGGCGTCTATTACATGAATTTGCATATTCTTTAGTAAATTTCGGTTCAGTTTTGTTCAGAAACTTCGTTTATAGCTGGTCAGGCTCTGCACCATGACCCAAACTAAAGACCAAATATGCAAATACGTACCAAGATAGCAATACAATTTACCATAATAATCGCTTGTATTCTTATTATATTCTCATTGGCTGTGTACTATACCTCTGAGAATTTCCGTAAGCAAGAGTTCTACAACCGCTTACACGACAGAGGAATACTAACGGCCCAATTATTGAAAGAGCTGAAAATTACCGAAAAAGATAAAAGGAAACTACGAGACGCCAATAAAACCATTTTAGGTAAACTGAATGTAGAAAAAGTTTTGATGTTTAATGATAAAGACGAACTTGTATATGCCAGCTATGAGGCCGATTCTATCTTATATAGCCCGGCGTTTCTGAAACAGGTAAGACAAAAAAAGTACATTGAGAAAAACGACTGGGATAATCAGTTAACCGGCTCATTGTACACAGATGAAAACAACAAGTCGTACGTTGTAATAGCTAAGGCCAATGATATTTATGGTAAAGAAAAACTGCAGAATGTACGCGATACATTAATTATCAGTTTTGTTATAGGCATTACGCTTACCATTATACTGGGTATAATTTTTGCCGGCGAGTCGCTGAAGCCCATTGCTGAAATCAATCAGGAGATTTCCAATATTACGGCTTACAACCTGAAAAGAAAACTGAATACCGGTAACAACAAGGATGAAATTGCTCAGCTTTCCAACAACTTTAACCAGATGCTTGAGCGCCTTGAAACATCGTTCCAATTGCAGAAAAGCTTCGTGTCCAATGCGTCGCATGAACTCCGCACACCATTAGCGGCCCTGAAGTCGGAAATTCAGATTGCGCTGGAGAACGACCGCACTACTGATGAGTACAAGAGTATTCTGAGGTCTTTGCTTACCGATACCCAGAGGCTTATACAACTAACCAACGGTTTGCTTCAACTGGCCAAGTCTGAAAACCGTGAAGACAATATGGCACTGAGGCCCACGCGTATTGATGAAATTTTGTTCAAGGCGCAGGAGGAGGTGCTGGGGCTGAATACCAATTTTAAAATTGTAGTTGATTTTGACGAAATACCGGATGACGACAAATGGGTAACCGTGAATGCTAACGAAACACTTTTGCTGACGGTGTTTACCAATTTGCTCGACAACGCCTGTAAGTACTCTGCCGACAACCAGGCTGAGGTAAAAATAAAGTTTAATCAGAAACTATGTATAGTAGATGTAAAAGACAATGGAATAGGAATACCTGAAAGCGAGCTGAGCAAAATATTTGAGCCTTTTTACCGAACGCAAAATGCGGCGGTGTATCGTGGGCATGGCATCGGGTTGTCGGTGTGTCGCAGAATCATTGATATTCATCAGGGTAAAATTGAAGTAAAGAGCGTGGTTGGTAAAGGCAGCATATTTGTAGTAACCCTGCCACATTTATAAGCCATAATAAGGTTAGTGAAATAGTACCGGATTGTAATAAAATATAATAACTTTGTGATATTGAAAATTTAAACTTGCTGAGCAGTATTTGGTTCAGCAGTTAAACAGACAGTTATTTAGAAAGTTGAACACAATTTCTAAATTTTAAGAGCAAATAAAACTTCAGACAATGAAAAAACTAATTTCAATTTTAGCGATTTTGCTGGCCGTTAATGTGTCCTTTGGTCAGAAATATGAAAGTTTTGGTGAGAAAATCAATCCTGATGGCGCTATTGCAGCCTCAGACCTTGAGAAAAAAGCTAAAGTAACCCCGGCATTTGAAGGCAAGGTTACAGGCGTGGTAGAGTCGGTATGCCAGGTTAAAGGCTGCTGGATGAAAGTGAAAATGGACGACGGCCAGACCATGCGTGTTACTTTTAAAGACTACGGTTTTTTTGTGCCTAAAGACATAGCCGGTAAAACAGTAGTATTTGAGGGGAATGCCAAAACTAAAACTACATCGGTTGATGAGCTTCGTCACTATGCCGAAGACGCCGGTAAAAGTAAAGAAGAAGTAGCTAAGATTACTGAGCCTAAAACAGAACTGACTTTTGTAGCCAATGGCGTGCTGGTTCCGAAAAACTGATATGCACAAAGCCTCTCTGGATTAAAGGAGAGGCTTTTTTGATTCTATTGACCTGAACAAACTAAACATCTATGAAAAGAATTTACCTGTTGGCGCTGGTGCTTGTTATTTCGTCGCCGGTGCTGGCACAACGCACACTGATTCACTGCGGTACCCTTATTGATGGTGTCGGTAATACGCCAAGGTCGCAGATAACAATTGTGATAGAGAAAAACCGTATAACTGATATCCAGAGTGGCTACGCCACTGCTCAGGCTGCCGATAAGGTGGTTAACATGAAAAACCGTACGGTAATGCCGGGTTGGATAGACATGCACGTACACATAGAGAGCGAAACCAGTAAAGACCAGTACCTGAAACGCATGAGCCAGAATATGGCTGATATTGCCTATGAAGCGCAGAAGCACGCCAATACAACCCTGATGGCTGGTTTTACTACGGTAAGAGATTTAGGCGGAAGCGGTGTGAATATTTCTATCCGTAATGCTATTAATAAAGGATTGGTAGTTGGCCCCAGAATTTTTACATCTGGCAGAACCATTGCAACAACCGGTGGGCATGGAGACCCTACGAATGGTATCAGCAATACTTATTCGGTACCAGATTATGTAACCAACGGAGTAGTAGACAGCCCGGAAGAAGGGCGGCAGGCAGTGCGCCAGCGATATAAAGACGGAGCCGATGCTATTAAGATAACGGCCACCGGCGGTGTTTTAAGTATTGCAAAAAATGGTAAAGGCCCACAGTTTACAGAAGATGAGATTTCGGCCATTGTATCAACGGCTAAAGATTATGGATTTCATGTAGCTGCACATGCCCACGGAGCAGAAGGCATGAAGCGTGCCATAAAAGCAGGTGTTACAACCATAGAACACGCTACTTTTATGGACGACGAAGCCATAGAACTATTTAAAAAACATGGAGCTTATTATGTACCAACCATCATTGCTGGCAAAACTGTAGGCGATTCGGCAAAAGTACCGGGATACTATCATCCATTAGTGGTGCCTAAAGCCATTGAAACATCAAAGCAGATTGCCGAAACCTTTGCACGGGCTTATAAGGCAGGGGTAAAAGTGGCGTTCGGAACTGATGCAGGGGTGTTTTTGCACGGCTATAACGCTAAGGAGTTTCAGTACATGGTAGAAGGTGGCATGCCAATGATGGAAGCCATCAAAGCCGCCACAATTGTAAATGCAGAGATACTGGGCATGAAATCAGAACTGGGCTCAATAGAAAAGGGGAAACTGGCTGACATAGTTGCCGTTGAAGGCGACCCATTGAAAGATGCCAAAGTAATGATGAATGTTGCCCTTGTAATGAAAGAGGGTAAGATTTACAAAGAAAAATAAACTGGCAAAAACAAACGCAAACTATAACTTACCGTTGGTCTGGTGCATTTGTGCCAGACCTTTTTTTGTTTTGCCATCATCATAAAAAAAGGCAGAGACGCGCCCCTGCCTTTCTGAAACCGGTTATTTGCTTGGCGGCATTGAAGGTCTTACCTCTATTTTGCTTGGCAATGTGCGCGCAGGCATTTTTATTAAATCAGAAACAATCTGCCCGATGTCTTCAGGCTGAATCTTCCAGGCATCTTTTTCACTCGGGGTGTGGTTGTTAAAATGCGTAGCTACCGAGCCGGGCATAATGGTAGAAACCTTGATGCCATCCTGGCGGAGGTCAAGCATAAGCGCCTGAGTAAAACCTACCAGCCCGAATTTGCTGGCGTTGTAGGCTGTTCCTTTATCGAAGAAATTGGCTCCGGCCAGGCTGGCAATGGTAATAAAGTATCCTTTAGAAGATTTAAGCGCTTCAAGGGTGGCCTTTGCTGTAAAAAATACGCCCGTCAGGTTTATG
The DNA here is from genome assembly GCF_002855535.1 of Emticicia sp. TH156. Classification (NCBI taxonomy): domain Bacteria; kingdom Pseudomonadati; phylum Bacteroidota; class Cytophagia; order Cytophagales; family Leadbetterellaceae; genus Emticicia; species Emticicia sp. TH156. The sequence goes on along the minus strand of NZ_PKRS01000008.1, from coordinate 114,687 downwards.
TCTATGGTTTCTTGCCATTGTTCAGTACTTAACTGTTCAAAAGGTACCAGATGCCCTACACCTGCATTGGCAATAACGTAATCTAACCATCCCCAGGTTTGTAAAACAGTATTTACTGCATTTTGCTGTGATGCAAAACTGCGTACATCAGATTCGAGCGGAAGTGCGTATCCGTCTTTAATTTTGTTTAATTCTGCCGCCGCAGCCTCTGCCGCTTCTTTGCTTCTGCTGGTAATAGCTACCCTGATTCCTTCTCTAATAAGTACTTCTGCTACACCATAGCCAATGCCTTTCGAACCGCCTGTAACTAAAGCAGTGCGAATAATTGTTGTGTTATCTGACATAAAAAAATGAGATGAGTTTTATTAGGCTATAACAGCCAGGGCAGGCCAATAGTTTTGGATTCAGATTTTTCTTTCTTTCAGTGGTTTCAGCAGATACTCCAGTCCGTTAAGTTTTATTTCATACATGGTAGCCAGCAGGGTACCCAGTTTACCGGGCGGAAAACCTTCTCTCTGAAACCACAGCAGATAATGTTCGGGCAGGTCACAGATAAGCCGGTCTTTATATTTGCCAAATGGCATTTTGAAAGTAACCAGTTCTTTTATGATTGCGGGGTTCATACGGTGGATTCAGATTTTCATTGATTTTAAGGGAGGTGGTTATAAGCGCCTTTTTAAAGCTTAACAACCACCCCCTATAATTTTCTGGCAAAGTTAGAAAATTGCCACCCCACCTTTAAAAAGGGGCGACTGTCGCACGGAAGAAACTTTAACTTATTTCTTCTTCAATTTCATTGTAACCGGGTCCCAGTAAACGATTCTGTTATCAAAATAGCTAAGGTTACAAGCCAACGCCGGAGCCGCAGCACGGAAACCGAAAATCGGGTCTTCTATGGTTTTCTGACTGTTGGCGCGCATGTTATCAAAGAAATTCTTGAAGTGTTTGGCATGGGCATCATCACCGGCAGGCGTATCAAATTTTATCTCTTTTACCGGCTCAGTTACTCTGTCGGCTTCTGAATACTTAGCATTGTATTCTTTCAGAAACTCTTTTTGTGTAGCCTCTGCAAAGGTCGGGAAACTTTCACCGTTTCCATAGCCCGGTGCTTTCGGTAATTTTCTTTTAGTAAGCGTTAATCCGCTGGCACTCCACTGAATCTCGCCTTCGGTACCTACCACACGGGTTACATTTTTAATAGCCCCTGCATTGGCAAAGTTTACACGAAGTACTGCCTGGAATTTCTTATGCTTCTCTGTTTCCGGGTAGTCCAGCACAGTTACCATAACGTCCGGCACATCGCGGCCGTCTTTCCAGTAGCTTAATTCGCCAGACGAGAATATTCTGTGTGGCCCGATGGCTCCGGTTGCGTAGTGCATACCGGTAATCAGGTGCACAAACAAGTCGCCTGCAACACCAGTGCCATAGTCACGGTAGTTTCTCCAACGGAAAAACCGTGTAGCATCAAATGGCCTGCGTGGGGCATCTCCCAGAAATCTGTCCCAGTCGATGGTTTGCGCCGAAGCATCAGGCGGAATAGAATAAGTCCAGGCTCCTAAGGCGCTGAAACGGTCATAAGTAGCTTCAATGAAGTTCAGTTCGCCAATTTCACCAGCCTGAAACAGCCTTTGTGCTTCTGCATAGGCTGCACCACTGATAGGCTGGCTGCCCACCTGCATGGTTTTGCCTGTCTTCTGCCAGGTTTCTATTACGGCACGGCCTTCGTCAATGTGCTGTACCATTGGTTTTTCGCAGTATACAGCTTTTCCAGCTTTCAGGGCATCAATCGAAATCCGGTCATGCCAGTGGTCAGGGGTGGCAATAATAACAGCGTCAATATCTTTACGGGCTAAAATTTCTCTGTAATCGCGCGTAGTAAAAAGGTCTTTATTGTAAACTTCTTTGCCTCTTACCAAACGACCATCGTACAAATCGGCGGCGGCTACCAGCTCGGCCTCCGGGTTTCTTAATGCTGCTTTGGTATCAGAATGCCCCTGAATACCCAAACCGATAGTTGCAATGCGGATTTTGTCGTTCGGACTTATTTTTAAACTCTTGATGATATTAAACGGCTTGGCGATTGATTCGGTGGCCATCAGTACCGAAGCCGCACCAATACCCTTAATGAACTTTCTGCGAGAAGGTGTCATAGTAGATAATTCTTGGGGTTAAATACGTGAAGGTATAAATTTAGTGTTAACTAAGATTCAATACAAGAAAACAAGGCACTTATACTACTGCAACATGATTTTTTGTCGATAATCGCATAAATATGCCTGATTATGGCTCTTACAGCACCAGTTGGTTATACAATTTCAGTAGGGTTTCCTGAGGGTCTGTACAGAAGCCGGGGTGTATTCTGGATGTCTGAATAACCGTGCTGCGGGTGGCGGTTAGCCATCTGAAACGAGACGCAACAGGCAAGGCGCCGATGGGGCCGCTGTTTTTGCCTCCTTTACAGATTCGTTCCAGGGTTTGCAGGTATTCCAGTAGTTCTGCTGCTTCGGGTTTGCATGAAAAGGCCTTTAAACGTGCTTCGTCAAGTTTGTACAAGGCCTGTAGAAAGCCTTTTGACGGGCAGTACAGAATGACTCCCACGTTGAGGAATTCTTCTCTTTCTACCCGCGGCACAACCCGGATTACGGCATATTCATATAATTGATTTTCTTGCATTCTGGGCTTCTTTTACAAAGTTTTGAGAGTAATTAACCCTCGATTCTAAAAACTGGGCATAAACAGTGCGTCGTTCATCCGGCGATTCTGTCAATGAAGGGTCCTGTAACCAATCGTCTGGTACCAGCGCTACAATGGCTCTAATGCGTTGAGGGGTTAGTATTTGTCTGAACTTTTCATCAATAGTTTCCAGTTCGGAGGCAAAAGGTAGCAGCACATGATCTTTTACCTGAACAAAAGGGCGTTCTGATTGCTCTTTCCAGTTATCCCACGAATGATGAAAATACAAAGAAGCTCCGTGGTCAATCAGCCAAAGGTCTTTGTGCCACATCAGCATATTGGTATTACGTGCCGTGCGGTCTACATTGGTCAGCAGGCAGTCAAGCCATACAATTTCTGATGCCAATTCAGGGTTTATGACATTCAGAACGGGGTCAAAGGTAATAGCGCCTGATAAATAGTGTACACCTAAGTTAAGGCCTACACTAGCTTGCAGCAGATCTTGTATTTCTTCGTCTGGTTCGGTTCTGCCAAAGGCAGCGTCCAGATTGGCAAACACCATTTCGGGCATTCGTAAACCTAATGCACGGGCTATTTCTCCACCTATCAGTTCGGCAATGAGGGCTTTTACACCCTGCCCTGCACCCCTGAACTTCAGCACATACAGAAAATCGTCGTCTGCTTCTACAATGGCAGGCAACGAACCGCCCTCACGTAATGGTGTAACATATCGGGTTATGTTGACGGTCCTTAATGAGGTTTGCGCGTTGTTCATTATATTTTTATTGTTCTTAATCTAATGCTTTTTTTAAGTGGCAAAAGTAATGAAAATTATAATTGAATAAGGCCATGACCGTTTTGGCTGATAAAACTTTAAACCTTTTACCCAGTACTATGAACCCATCCACCGGCCACTTAATCAATTATTTTTTGTTATTATGCAGGCCGGAAGGCGGATTATGGTGGCTGTTTTAAAACAAAAAAATGTTTGAATGTTTAGCCACAGAACTACTGCAGTGAAGTAATAGTGAGATAATTATCAAATATTATTTTCTCCAATTCATCTATAGAAATACGCTTCATTTCTGATACTTTCTGATAGATATCTGAAATATGGATTTCCTTATCATCAGTCTCCAGAAAAAGGTTTTCTAATGGCATTTCTTGCAAAATTTTTACGGCATTAGATTCCTCAGACAACACGGCACCACCCAATGACAAGTAAAATCCTTTTTCTATCAGTTGCCGGGCTATTTCAATTTTATTATTAAAACCGTGCACTATCATGGGGACACGCGGCCGCACAATTTTTCTGATAGAAATAAGTTCATTAAAGCACCTTACACAATGAATGATTAATGCTTTGCGGTGTTCTTCGGCTATTCTGATTTGTTTAATAAATACCTCTTCCTGTAGTGGCAGAGGCGCACCCTTAAGTCTGTCAAGTCCGCATTCACCTATCAGTTTTACTGCCGGGTCTGCCGCTAAATAAGCCAGTTTTTTTAGTTGCTGTGGATATAATTTTTCATGGATATACCAGGGATGTATACCCGCCGAAAGCCAGTTGGGGGTATCAGGTAAGGCGAAGTTAGCCAGCGCCTCTTCCGAATCCGGGATAATCTGGTTTAAAATTATCTCTTCTCCGGCTTGTTTATTCAGAAGATGTGTATGTAAATTGAGCAGCATTTTTACTGTTTTTTCTATACCCAAGCGCAAATATATATGCCCGGTTTATCAATTACTATCAAATGTGTACCTTTCTATGAGTTGACCCTTGAAGAACTCTATACTATACTGGCATTGAGGCAGGAAGTATTTATAGTAGAACAGAACTGCCCTTTTTTAGATGCCGACGGTAAAGACCAGTTAGCCTTGCATCTGATGATAACCGATGAGGCCGGCAGTCTGCTGGCTTACACACGGCTTTTTGAAAAGAGTGTTTATTATGATGGTTATACTTCTATAGGCAGGGTTGTTACTTCTCCTAAAGCCAGAGGTACCGGGGTAGGCAAATTGCTGATGGAGGAATCAATTGCCAAAGTGCTTGGTAGTTTTGAAATAGCCCCAATTAAAATTGGTGCTCAGAAATACCTCGAAAAGTTTTATCAGTCTCTGGGTTTCAGGTTAACCGGTAACGATTATATGGAGGACGGAATCCCCCATACTTATATGATTTTCGACAAACACCTGAGTTAACAACTACTCACGGGCTATTTTCTTCACAATTTTGCTACCATTTATTTCTAATTGCAACAGACCGATGTTGATCAGATACAAGTTTTGTGGTACCTGTACGGTAATCCGGTTTTCGCCAGCTTGTAGTGCTTCTTCTGTTTTAAGAAGTGTTTTACCCTGCATATCAATCAGAGACAGACGCGCTTTTTCAGCCCTGAGCGCCTGCACATGAATTTGTATTTTATCAAGAAAAGGATTAGGATATACCCGCATGGATACACTGCTTGTTATAGATGGCTCGTTAGCTGTAATTGTGAGGCTGCCGGGTTGCTTAATGTTGGTATCAAGCCATTGAAGCCTGTTGATAATGAATGACTTTAGTTCTTCTACCTCACCACTCCAACTGTTTGATATCGGATTGGGTTGTGGCCATACATAGACCCCCAATATGGGCCACTTCTGAAAATTCCTCCTGGCAGGCTGCTGCAAAACAACTGTCAGGCTATCAATGAACTGAAAAATCTTGTCTTGCCGTAAAGCACCATGTTGTCGCTGGAAATTATACTCTTCGCCCAGTTCTCGTACAAAGGCAGAGTCTTCCATCATACGTTCCCACCAGAAAGGCACTTGCAATCCGTCGTTCGGGCATACATTATTAAACTGATAAGAAAAACCCTGGTAGCTGTCTCCCCCGCAATAATTACCGTTACCATAGGCAATATCATAGTCCCAGGGCGGGCCTGCTTTTATTTTACCGCCTTTGCTGTCTTTATCTTTATAAAAAAAAGTACTGATACGGTAGCCATCTACGTTCTTTGAAATTTCGTTTGCCAGAAACAACCTGATAAAAGAGGGGGTGTCAAAATATTTCCGATAGCCATTGGTTTTATCTCTGAAATTATCTGCCTTCAGTGAGGCTTCGGCAGTATTTACATATTCGCTCAGATAAGCCTTTTGCTCGGTTGTTATAGATTTGGGCGCTTCATACTGGTAATACGTACGGGTATTAACCGGAGGGTTATTTACGTACCTCGATGTCCAGCCTCCAAGGCTGGTACCGGTTGTTTTATCTACCTTAAAAATGTAGCCACCCGTAATATCGTCTCCTTTCAGGTCGGTTTCTTTCAGTTTAGCAATATCTACTCTGCCCGCCGCACGTTTAATTTTCTCCATAAATACATAAACGCCCATGTAGCTATCGTTTAAAAAAACTTCTACATATTGTGTTCTGCTGGCATAAATACCCATTTGCCTTGCCAGATTCATGGTCAGTACATTGTGCATCAGGCTTTTTTCGTTGTAAGAGGCAAACAGAATCCAGTCTGACTCCTCCGGCATTCCAAACAGGCTGGCATCTTTTGATTTCCCTTTGTCGTCCCATAACTCAATGCCCAGGCTTTTTTTAGGAAACATCTGCGAAGAAGACCCCCGGTATTCAATGCCAATAAAGCCATTGTAATGATTGGGCGCATCTTTTAAACTATTGGTTTTACCCGGTCCGTTATAAATAATTTTCATTTCGGCCTTTACCTTGGGGTCGTCCAGAATGGGTGTGCCCATGGTATTGATAAAAATAATAGGTAGATTAGATGACTCAAAAGTTTGCCCCAAGGCAATTGCCGGATACAAAAAAGCCAGTAAAAGGTTAAAGTATATTTTTTTCATGGGTCAGGTTTTGGGTTAAATACTGCCTTATTGTTTTATAACCGACACTTTTTCCGAGGGTCCGGTATCGGCGTCAGCTTCTATCACGGCCTGAATCCTGGCAGGTACGTTCGATAAGAAATCATAACCTGTAATTTTCTCCAGGTCATCTACGCTTAGGCGGTATTCTTCCCATTTGGTGTCTGGTACTGTTTGTCGGTTCGGAATATACACAGCAATGATGCGGGTTTGTTCATTAATACGGCTTAAATCGTTTTGCCCGTCAGGCATCATTACAATTACCTTCCAGAAACTCTGGGGTACTGCCATTTTTCCGTTATCAAGCGTAAAACTCTTGCCTCCGGCTGTTCCTGTTCCTGCAGTACCGTGTACACCTGCAATGATGTACAATTCGTTACCTTCGGCCGTTGTTTTTCGGCAGTAGGTTTCAAGGTCAGCCCACAAGCCCCGGTTAAGTTTAGGAGCCTGCGGCACAATATTGGTCATCAGAAAAGTGGCGTCATTATCTGCTACTGTTGAGGTTCTGTCGCCCGATGGGCACAGGTGGCCCCTGTCGAAACCAGAATTGAGGTAGTCAGCGCTCTGCACCCTGTACCAGTCTTTAGGTAGTGATTCGTCTGCCCTGAAATGATCTGTTCTTTCTGCATTGCCAAGCCATGCACTGCTCAGATGCCAGCTTACCCAATTAGCCGAACTCCGTTCTCTGCTGTATGATACCACATATTGTGGTTTTATGATAAGGTAATTGTTATCATTACTTGTACTGGCATTGCTTGGGTTTCCCATTGCAAGGTTATTATCTTTGGTAGCAGTTGTTGAATTACCCGCATCAGCAGGCTTTTTATTTGTAGTTGTGGCAATTTTACTGGGCGTGCACGCAATGATAATCATAGAAAAGAAGGAAGCAAGCCAGGCGTTTCTTGTAAAACTGGACATAAGAAATGTGATATTTTTAATAAAAAACTTCAGATTGTCGCGGTTCTGAGAGGCAACCAATAACAATTCGCCTTTGGCATTCTTCAGGCGTACCAGGCCTTTGGCGTCTCCTGTTACACAATAGCCGCTTTTTTCGGGTAGCACGGCTGTAAAATTACCTTTACCATCTCCTTTCAGCATTAATCCGTTCAAGGCATCGTGCTTTCCTACCAGCACCTCAGTACCGTAGTCATTACCTGCTATCAACACATCCAGATTACCATCCTGGTCAAAGTCGCCGGTAACCATTCCATTTAAAGGTGCAAACTGTGCCTGAATCGGCAATTCCCTTACTTCAAATTTTCCATTGCCTTTATTTTCAATGTATGAGCTCTTCATCCAGTTGGCTTTCAGCACCAAAGCATCTTTCATTTCTTCCGGTTTCAGAATTTTATCAATTGTAGCCTCAGAAAACTTCATGTAGTTCTGAAAACGCTGGCGTGTCTGAATAAACTGCTTGGCCAGGTCATCGCGGGTATTGTACGGAAATTCCTTCGGTATTCCCTCATCATCAGGGAAATACACTGTCGGAATGGCATCGTAGAAACCATCGTTATTAAAATCTTTGGCATAAATACCCACCGGTTGGGTATCACTGGCCTGCATCAGGGTGTTCAGACCTAAATTTCCGGCTATATAGTCAATATCTCCATCATTATCAAAATCCCCTGACGTTATGCTTGTCCACCAGCCAATTTTGGCAGCCAGCCCTTCATTTTTAGGCAGTGGCTCAAGTTTGCCCTTATTGTTTTTAAAAATGGTTACAGGCATCCACTCTCCTACCAGCACCAAATCCGGCCAGCCATCGTTGTCATAATCACTCCATACGGCGTCACAAACCAGGCCTATGTTCTGTAAACCTGCAGCTAAACTGGCTGTTACGTTCGTAAACTTAGTTTGCCCGTTACGGCTGTCGTTTCTTAAAACATAGCTTGAAACAGGTTTCGGATAAGCGTTAGGCTCAACTCTGCCCCCCACAAACAAGTCAAGGTCTCCGTCATGGTCAAAGTCTGCCGCTTTTATACAAGAGCCACTTTTCAGAAACGCCGGCAAGGCCTCTGTGTTTAATGTAAAATGCCCTTTCCCATCATTTATATAGAGCCTGTCTTGCAGTTCGGGTGCATCTGGTTTAAACTCATAACTGCCACTTACAATGTACAGATCAAGGTCTTTGTCATTATCGGCATCAAACAGTAAAACGCCTGCGTCTTCCTGCGGTTTTTTAAAGCCTTCTTCACCAGGTAGCCAGTCCTGCACTTTAAACTTGCCATCCTTGTTCTGAATCAGGAATCTACCCTTATGAAATTTAGAGCCGCCCACAAACATATCTTCCAATCCGTCTCCATTTACATCGCCAACGGCAATGGCAGGGCCATACTGCGAGAGTTTATGTGGCAAGAGTTTCTGTACGTTAAAATCTATGTAGTCTTCTTCTTCATGTTTATAAGGCACCTGCAGTTGTGTGCTGATGTCAGTAAATAAAACCGGCTGACTTGCTTTAGCCTCTGCCGGATGCACCGAGGCATCACTTTCTTTGAGGTTTAAAACCTGGTTGGTCTTAATATTTTTCAGAATCTGGGTTTTGCCGCTCTGCCAGGTAATTTTGAGTTGGTCAATTTTCTGAATCTTACCCAGTCCAAAATGTGCCACCGGTTCAACCGACGACAGGTATCCACGATAAGGCGTATGCTCATATACCTGCTTTTTGCCGTTATCATATTCAATTTCAACCCATGCACCCAAACCCATCAGATTCGGGGTATTACCTTTAAAGCTCACCCTCAGGTAATTGCTTTCCTGCGGTTTTAGCTGTATTGAGTTATTCTGGTAAACTGAGGCGGAGTCGTCAATGTTATTAACAATATAATCCAGGTCACCGTCATTATCCAAATCAGCATAGGCGGCTCCGTTAGAAAACGAAGGCTCGGCCATTCCCCATTTTTTGGTTACGTCTTCAAACTGAAAATTCCCTTTGTTATGATAGGCAAAGTTCTGAATTTTTACAGAAGGGATATAGTCACTGAGAAAAGAAGCAGAAGCCAGATGAGACACTGATTGCCGGTAAGCCATAAAATCGAGGTCGGTGATATCCTTCGGAAAACCATTTGTAATGATGATGTCTCTGAGGCCATCGTTATCAAAATCAACTACCATGGGTGTCCAGCTCCAGTCGGTTTGCGCTACGCCTGATAACAGGCCTACTTCACTGAAAATCGGTTTGCCTGTTACCGGGTCTTTACCCTGATTTACCTGAAGCGTATTGCGCGGATACTGATAAACATAATGAAAGCGGTCGTTATTCTGAAAAGTCTGGTAGTTATTGGCCATTGTCATCATTTTCTTCCGCTTGTTGGTAAAGGGCATCATGTCAAGCGCAATAATATCAACCAGGCCGTCATTATTGATGTCGGCCACTTCGTTGCCCATAGCTGAGTATGAGGTATGCTTAAAGTAACTGGCGGCTTGCTCGGTAAAACCTGTATGCCTGCCATCTTTGTGCTGATTTATATAGAGCAGGTCGTTGGTAAGGAAATCATTGGTAACATAAATATCTTTCCAGCCGTCCTGATTGATGTCTGTAATATTAACCCCCAGACCAAAGCCTTCAACAAGAATACCCTCTTCTTTTGATACATTGGTAAAATAGGCATGCTTTCTGGTTTCATCCCAATCGTTTCTATAAAGCCGGTGAGTGCGTTTAGAGCTTCCGTCTTTCAGTGCTTCGCGGTACATATTAGGTACATTGATGTCTTCCATCTGATTTACCAAAATGTACAAATCGAGGTCCCCATCGTTATCATAATCAAAAAATACCGAATTGGTTGTGTGAGTAGTATCTGCAATTCCGTAATCAGCAGCCATTTCTTTGAACGACGGAACACCGTTCCGCCCTACGCCCTGATTCACATATAACATATTGGCACGTTGGCTGGCCACTTTCTTTACTGAGGCAGAAACATAAATATCAGGCAGGCCATCATTATTAATATCAACCACCGAAACCCCGTTACACCAGCGGCCTTCACCACTTACCCTGGCTTCGGCAGTTACATCTTTAAACTTAAGTTTATTTTTGGCATCCAGACCTTCGTTCAGGTACAATTTATTCGGAACCTGATTACCTGTAAAATAAACGTCTGGTTTACCATCAGCGTTGAAGTCACCAATGGCTACTCCACCACCGTTGTAGATATACTCAAACGATACAATGTTCATCGTATCATTTTCTGTAATACGGTTTGAGAACTGAATACCCGTTTCGTCGGCTGGTAGCTTACTAAAAACAGTATCTGTTTTCTTACTGCACGAAAAAGCAAAGGGTACTAAAAGCAAAAGCAAGGATTTTACAAAAAGTGGGCTAATAGAATGTCGTTTCATTACAAAATCAGGTAGTATTAAAAAAAACAGAGATGGCAAAGCTACCATCTCTGTAAAAATAAACTTTTTTTTCTAAAACAATCACATTAAAATTATTTGTAAGCCGGATCCTGCTCCAAAGTTGGCTTACCGTCTTTTTCTGAACGGTCGATAGCCTCTTGCGGAATTGGATAAAACTCGTTTTTACCTTTAACAAATCTGGCACCTTTCTTATAAACACGTTTGTTCGCTTCTACCTCATTGTATTTGTTCAATACATCGGCAGCAATACCCCATCTTACGAGGTCAAAGAAACGGTGTCCTTCCATACCAAACTCCAGACGGGTTTCAAAACGAACCGCTTTACGGGCAACATCTTTGCTGGTCCAGGGGGTGGTATAGTTTTTAATTACATAATTAGCAGCAGGTACAGGATTGCCTTGTGCGTCAGATACAAGCGTGTAGGCGTCACGTGTTGCACCCTGAATAGCTTTCTGAACAAATCCCGCAGGGTTAGCTGCACGGGTTCTGATCATGTTAACCAACTCTCTGGCTTTTTCAAGGCTTCCTACTTCCACTTCACATTCTGCCAACCAAAGTAAAATCATATCATAACGCATAATACGGTAGTTGTTGCTGGTTAAGTTACCCCAACCGTTTACGCCCGTAAATGCCTTAGAAGGAATGTGTTTCTTAGGTGAGTACGGACCCGCATAAGTTTGGTCACGGATAAAGTCTACATTATGAATTTTGTAGTCGATAAACAAGATACCACGACGACCAACTGTCTGGTCTAAGCGAGGGTCAAGCGCACCATCATAAGGAGTGAATGGATCTTCCAATTTCAAGCCCTGGTCGTTTTTAACGTCAGAATCATTGAAATTATCAATTAATGGTAATCCGTCTGAACTTGTCTTGAATGCATTCACCAGGTTTTGTGATGGTTGGTAGAACCCGCAACATCCCCAAGGAGACGCATAAGGGTGAGCCAGACCTACACCTTGGTTGGCGGCGTCACCGGTAGCGCTTGAAGAAGCAAACTGTACTTCGAAGATTGACTCAGCGTTGTTACGCGTGCTTGCATCAAAGTTATCTCTGTACACATCAACCAATCTGAATTTACCGCTGTTTACAATTTCTTCCAAAAGTGCTTTGGCCGCTGTAAGTTTAGCTGTATTAGCCGCGCCACTGCTGATATCAAAGCCCTGGAACATCAAAGCCTTAGCCTGGAAAGCCTTGGCTGCCCATTTGGTAGGGCGGCCAACCTGTGCCTGTGTTGCCGGAAGAACCGATGCGGCGTCAGCAAAATCTTTCTCAATTTTTGCCCAGGCGTTAGCATCTACAGGTACTTTGGTACTTTCAAGGTCGTTAAGGTTGAAGACTTTCTCGTCAATGTACGGAATATTCTTCCACATTTTCTTAGCCTCAAAATGGAACAAAGCTCTGAGGAACTTCGCTTCGGCCAGAATCTGTGCTCTTCTGGCGTCAGTAATATCCTTCACATCTGCAAGGGTATTAATTACGTCATTGGCACGTGCCACACCTTTAAATAAACCTCTCCATTTGTTTTTGATGTGGTTATTGGTAGGTTGGAAGTCCCATTTTTCAAGGAACGATTGCTCAGGTTGGTCACCGGCGTCAGTACCTTTGTAAGCGTCATCTGATGGGATACCACCAAAAACCCAGTTATGGATATCATTATTCCAGGCATCCTGACCGTCAAGCCCTGTTCCGTCAATCATTGCATAGGCTCCCAATAATACGCCTTCAACACCTTTAGCTGTTTTCAGCGAGGTAGGGCTGTATTGGGCTTGTGGCTCACGGGTAAGGAATTCATCGCTACATCCAACTGCGAGTCCTACCGTTAGTCCTGTTGCCAGAAATATTTTAACAATATTGTTACTTTTCATATTTGAATTGTATTTGTTTAAATGTAATAAATGTGTTGGCTTTTAATTTTTACTGCTACTCTAATTAGAAACCAAAGTTAACACCTACAATAAATGTTCTTGATACAGGCATGTATCCACCATCAAAACCTAGCGTATTATCGGTTCCTGTCTGAATCTCAGGGTTAAGACCGGTATACTTGGTAAATGTAGCTAAGTTCTGAACCTGAAGGTAAATCTGTGCATTGTCTAAAGCTGTTTTCTTAGCAACTTTTGAAGGCAGATTATATGTTAACTGTACATTTTTGATACGGAAATACGATCCATCTTCAATGAAATAGCTTGAAGGACGGCTACTAACCTGGTCGTTGGCATCCATAATAGGTACAGTACCTGAAGTATGGTTTGGTTGCCATGCATCGTACAATGCGCGTTTAGAACGGTTACCCTGGAAAGTATTGAAGTCAGAGAAATAACGGGTATAGTTAAAGACATCGTTACCTTGTGTACCGTTGGCAAAAATGGTCAGGTCAAATGCTTTATATCCTAAGTTGATGTTCAAACCGTAAACGAAATCAGGGTGAGGGTTACCGATAATGGTACGGTCAGCATCAGTGATTTTTCCGTCGCCGTTAATGTCAGCCACTTTAAATTTACCAGGTTTGTTGTAGTCTTCATATTTAGGCCAAGCATCTGCTTCTGCTTGTGTCTGGAAGATACCCAGAATTTTGTAACCGTAGAATGACGAGATCGGTAAGCCAGCCTGAGTTAAAGTAACAGCTGGTACGCGAGAACCATATCCGAAATAACGAGTGTTAGGGCTGGCATCAAGTTGGTCTACGTTGTTTCTGTAAGTTGACAAGTTACCAGAAATGCTGTAACGGAAGTTATTGATGCTGTTTTTATAGTTAATACCAATATCAAGACCTTTGTTTGTCATCTGCCCTACGTTGAAAGCCGGAGCGTTCGCATCACCCACTGTGAAAGTCAATGGAGTAGTGAATAACATATCAGACGTTACACGTTTCCACAAATCGATTTCAAAGTTCAATTTACCTTTGAAGAACGACGCATCTAAACCAATGTTAGTTGAGGTTGTAGCTTCCCATTTTGCTTTAGGGTTACCAAAAGCTTGTGTATCGTAACCGATTGTCGGAGTAGTTTGGCTACCATCAATAGGATACCCAGCATGGTAAATATCAGAACGATAAGTTGTATAGGCGTTGTAGTTACCGATTTTCTGGTTACCGGTTTTACCCCAACCGAAACGAAGTTTCAAGTCTGAAACAAAAGGCAGGTTACCTGAAATGAATTTCTCTTCAGACAAACGCCATCCTAAACTGAACGCAGGGAAAAGCGCGTTACGTGATGCTGACAAGAAACGTGAAGAGGCGTCATTTCTGATAATCGCCTGAACAAGGTATTTATCATTGTAAGCATAGTTGAATTTACCGAACTGCGATGACAGGGTGTAGTCGTTACCAACACGGCCATAGTTACCAACTCTGGTCGGATCTCCAAGATCAAGGTAGCTGATAATCGGTAAGGTTTCAAAAGCATAGCCATTACGGGTTGCACCAAAGTACTCGCCAAATTGTTTGATAGCCTCAGTACCTATGTAAGCATCCACTTTGTGTACGTTATCAAACACTTTGCTGAACGATAGCGTATTTTGCCATACCCATTGGTAGTCGTAGCTGGTGTTAGATTCCGAACCGTTGTTGAAGCTACCTTCAATGTACTCAGGGTTAGCACGGCTGATATATTTACCGTTTTCACCTACAACATCAATACCTAAACTGGTTTTGAAAGTAAGGAACGGAAGGATATCGTACTCACCGTAAATATTACCGAACCCTCTCAGTCTGTATCTTCTGTTATCAGCCTGACGCGCCAAAGTTGCATAAGGGTTAGAGTTGTTACCCAGGTTGGCACCACGAGAACCCGCAAAGAAACCATTGATGTCATAAATCGGAAGCAACGGATGGTGTTTGTATGAACCAGAAACCGCATTTTGCTCTTCGTTGTTGCTGAAACCACCTTTACGGTTATCAAGCGCTACAGTAAAGTTTTCACCTACTCTCAGTTTTTTGTTAATGGCTGAGAACTCAGTATTTGAGCGTAGTGTATAACGGTCATAGCCGATAAATTTAACCACACCGTCCTGAGAGAAATAACCTACCGACAAAGCGTAGCGGCTGTTTTCTGAACCACCACTTGCTGATAACTGATAGTTTTGAATAGGCGCAGTGCGGGTAAGTTCTCCCCACCAGTAGGTATCTGCCGATTTAGTAATGGCGTAGATGTTGTCTGGTGTTAATGAATACAAGGCAGGGTTGGTGTTGGCAGCGCCTTCTTTACCTGCACTTGGAAACACGTAATCAGGAATGGTAACCTCACCATTAGGGCCATAAGTGTACTGGCCGTGTGAAGGCGTTTTGCCTGCATATTTATCAGCCAGATAAAGGTATTGTCCTAGTTCCTTGGCATTCAGAGACTCAACATTTTCTGAAACTTTCTGCGAACCATAATAAGCAGAGAAGTTAATTTTAGCCGGACCAATTTTACCTTTTCTTGTTGTAATGATAACTACCCCGTTAGCTGCACGAGAACCATAAATTGAAGAAGCAGAGGCATCTTTCAGAATCTGGATAGTCTCGATGTCATTGGGGTTTAAGTTACCCTGATTTTCAGTAGGTACACCGTCAATAATGAACAGAGGGTCGTTATTACCGATTGTACCAAACCCACGTATACGTACCGTTGCATTACCACCGGGTGTTGCGTCATTAACGATACTCAAACCAGATGCACGCCCTTGTAATTGTTGTGCAAAGGTTGTAGCAGGAACCGACTGAAGGTCTTTTGCATTTACTGTTGTTACAGCGCCTGTAATATCTCTTTTTGACTGAGTACCATAACCGGTTACAACCACCTCATCAAGAGCCGCTTCGTCTGATTCTAATACGATGTTCAGGGTTGTCTGATTGCCGACTGCAATTTCCTGATTTCTGTAGCCAATCGAACTCACCACAAGCACCCCACCAGAGGTTGGAACATTAATTTTGTAATTTCCTGAAGCATCCGAAATGGTTCCGGTAGTAGTTCCTTTTAATGAAATACTGGCACCAGGGATCGCCTCACCTTTTGGATCACTTATCTTACCACTAACAGATTTTTGGGCAAAAGCTACAATGGACATTAGCCAAAGTACGCCACAAATCAGAGCACCCCTAATGGGTACAAAGTAGTTTTCTTTCATACGCTTGTTTTGTTTGGTTAAAAATTAAAAATTAATTGTAAAAAACAGTATATCCTGCCGTTAATGACAGAACATAACCGGGGAAAGAACTTAATCTTTCATACGCTTAAAAAATCAGACAAAAAACAGGGTTTTAAAACTAGTTGTGGAAAATCATCAGACACAGCAACCTACAGGCGAAGAAATAGACATTCAGCCCCTGTATTACCATGCTTATTAATTTTATTTTTATTAAGATAATCCGGATTTATCGTGCAGTGAACGAAAAGAAATTATCTTTCATACGCTTATAAATTATAATCTAAACTCAGGCAGTATTAATACCTGAAATACAAAAGTGTTAGCTCCGAGAATTCCAAATGCTTTACGAGTAGATGCAAGGGAAATTTATCATAGGCTTATATCAGTATTAGTTAAAATTAGGTCAAATCTATTATTACAAAATCAGGCTTCAGACAAAATAAATATGCCTTAATGCAGAGTATTTTATAGGTTAAGTATGTTTTTGTTTAAAAAAATATGCGTTTAACGCATCCTCTTCCATTACGGGAGCAAATTATGTCAATTCTTTAATTTTTCCAAATTTTTCCATTTATTTTATAAATTTTAATCTAAGGCTTATGTTTTTTAAAAAATATTAAAAATAAAGCTAAAAAACAGGCATAAAAGCACCAGAACACGGCTTATCTTACTGCTACCTTTGTTTTTGTCTCTATGCGCTCAATCAAAAGGGAATCTGTAAACTTCTCAACGGTTACAATAAACGAAGAAACTTACTTTTCCCTCAGCCTGATTATCTTACCTGATTTGTATTATTATATCTCTTTAACCTGTACTTTACCCAAACGCCTCACAATTGTAAACTAGTTTGCTTTCAATCTAATTAACCTAATCACTATAATGCCACTGGTTCCGCGAGCGTTAAGTATTGTTTTTAAGGTAAACGTTCTTCAACTTATCACCAGTTAGCTCTCTCAATACATTTTGCTCTTTTTTGCAAGAAAACAACATCAAAAGGCAAAAAAATCAACAACTTTTCCATTATCAATTTTTGAGGTGGTAAAAAAAACAATAGGAGATGGCGGTCAGCCATCTCCTATATGAGGTAATCCTATTATATCTTAGTTATTAATATCCAGGATTTTGTTTTAATACACTAGAACCTACAAGGTCAATCTGAGATTGTGGAATCGGGAACAAAGCTTTATTAGCTGTGTAAACTGCTCCACCTAATGCGCCCGGTAAAAACTTCTGGTCATATTTCAGATAGCGGTTGATAGCTTCAACGTCTTCGCCCCAACGAACAAGGTCATAGAAACGATAACCTTCCATACCCAACTCTAGTCTTCTTTCAAAACGAACAGCAGCTCTTGCATATTCTTTAGTTGGGAAAGAACTATATAAACCAATTTTGTAATTAGCAGCTGGTTGGCCGTTGATTGAAACAAAATCAGATGCATTAGTAGCGCGACCTCTTACCATATTAGTATATTCCAAGGCTTTGGCCAAAGAACCCACTTCAATTTCAGCTTCTGCAGCCATTAACAGAACGTCTGCAAATCTGATAATAGTAACGTTGTAGGCGTTGTAGGTCTGGTGTCCCCAACCACCCGTTTCTGTCAAACCTGCTGCTTTCTCTGCTTTGGTAAAGATGTACTTTTTAGGAGAGTAAGGGCCACCGTTAGGTTGGTTACGAATCATGCTGAAACCAGTGTGAGGACCCCAATCAAGGAATGGAATACCTCTACGGCCTACTGAATGGTCTAATCTTGGGTCTAACGGACCAGCATCTAATGTGAAAGGCTGATCAGATTTAATACCCATATCATTTTTAACTGCATTGGCTTCAAGATTGTAAGAGTTATCCAACAATGGTAAACCATTGGCATCAGTACGGAACGAGTTTACAAACTCAAACGACGGCTGGAAGAAACCGCAACAGGTACCAGGGTCAACCCCTTGGATGAAGTTAAGCTGCAAGTCGCCGTTAGCATTATTACCGCTACCTGATTTAACAGTTGCCTGAACCGCAAAAACTGACTCAGCGTTATTATCGTTAGCAACTCTATACAGGTCAGAATACTTAGGTAACAGCGCATATTTTTTACCACCGGTTGTTTTACCGTTAGCAATAATCAAATCAAAAAGTGCTTTTGCTTCTGCATATTTCTTTTGATACAAATACGTTTTTGCAAGGTAAGTTGCGGCAGCCCATTTATTAGCACGACCTACCGAAGAAGATGTCTCTGGCAAAGCATCATAAGCTGCTTTAAAATCAGCCTCGATTTTTGGCCAAAGGTCTATATCATTTTTAACTTTCTCAATTCCGTTGCCGACACCAATATTTTCATCCACATAAGGAACCATATTGAAGTTTCTCTTCAATTGAAAGTAAAAATGGCCTCTGATAAAACGCGCCTCTGCTGTAATTCTTGCTTTATCGGCTTCTTTCACACTTGGCAATGCATCTTTCAACAGACTCAATACTGCATTTGCTCTGGCTACTCCATCAAAGTAACTTTGATAAACGTTACCAGCCACCTGGTCAGTAGATACATACTCATATCTTTGAACCGGAATCATTTCGGTACCATCACCCGGGTCAGTTCCTTTGTTGGCGTCTCCACCTCTGATACTACCGATAAGCCAGTTTGACGGACCAGAGTGCGTTTGGCTAAGCGCACTCAGCTGTGCATAAGCTGCAATTAATGAACCCTCAAGACCAGCAGTACCGGTCAATTGGTCCTTAGAGAGTGTACCTGTAGCAGGCACATCCAGGAAGCTATCTTTACAAGCGTACATCCCTGCAAACAGGACGAAGCTGGAAATTAATATTTTAACTTTTTTCATTGTTTTAATTTAATTTGACTTAGGTTAGAATCCAACATTTAAACCAAACGTTACCTGACGAGTCATTGGGAAGTTACCCAAATCTACCCCAAAGTTAGTATCAGCAGCACCTGCCACTTGTGGGTCAAGACCGCTATATTTAGTAACCGTGAATAAGTTATTAACTGCGGCATTCACGCGAATTCTTCCTAATTTCATTTTGCTTGCAATTGCACTTGGCACATTGTAAGCAATTGAAAGGTTTTGGAATCTTAAATAAGAACCATCTTCAACATAGAAACTGCTTGATTGAGAACCAGTACTGAAACCGTCATTTTGTTCAAAACGTGGGATATCTGTATTTGGATTCTCAGGGCTCCAAGAGTTTTTAACACGCTCAGAGATAGCGGCACCAGCAAACAACGGATAGAAATCTGTAAATCTTTTAGAGATATTAAAGATTTTGTTACCAATTGAAGTATAGAAGTAAGCAAGCATCTCAAAATTCTTATAAGAAAGGCTGAAGTTCAAACCACCGGTAAATTTCGGAACCGGGCTACCTAAATAGGTACGGTCATCAGCATCAATTTTGCCATCACCGTTCAGGTCAGCATAACGGAAACGACCAAGGCCTGCGCCAGTTTGTGTTGGAATTGCAGCACCAGGTGTTGCTTTTTCTAATAAAGCCTGGTTAACCTGCTCTTGCGTCTGGAACAAGCCAACAACTTTGTAACCGTAGAAAGAAGATAACGAATAACCCAATTGGTTACGTATAGGGTTTACACCTCTGAAACCAGGGTTCACATCCTGAAGGTATTTAAGGCCTCCACCAATTTCTGTGATTTCGTTATTAAGGAAACTACCGGTTACGTCAAATGAATAACCTAAGTCTGTACCCCATTTGCCACGTGTAATAATCTGAATATCAATACCTTTGTTTACCATTGTTCCCACGTTAACTGAAGGAGGAGTAGCTCCACCGACTGTTTGTGTAATTGGCAAGGTATATAGCAGGTCTTTGGTATCTTTTTGCCACAAATCTAAGATAACATCCAATTTGCCTTTCAGGAATGAACCATCGAAACCAATGTTTTTGGTGATACTGGTTTCCCATTTAGCATTTGGGTTACCAATGCGTGACTGTCTGAAACCGCCTACTATACCAGCGTTAGTACCGTTAATGTCATAACCAGATGTACCAACGTTTTGTTCGTAAAGATTGAACTGGTTAACCGGAGAAACGTTGTTTGAGTTACCCATTGTACCATAACCCCCTCTGATTTTCAGGTCATTTACCCAAGACAAGCTCTTCATGAATGGTTCGTCTGAAAGTCTCCAGGCAGCAGATACTGCAGGGAACACACCATATCTGTTATTGGAACCGAAGCGTGAAGAACCGTCGCGTCTGATAACCCCTGTAACAATATACTTATCTTTAAGGGTATAGATTGCTCTGCCAAAGTATGAGTTAAAATTAACACCATTGTCTTTACCACTGTTGGCAGGGTTTCTGATATCCAGTGTAGAAATGGTAATATAGTTAGGGTCACCAGAGAAAGGCGCACGACCGTCAGCAGAAATATTCTTACCGAAACCTGTATTAAGCGCTTCCTGACCAGCCAGAACCTCTACGTTATGGATACCAAATTTCTTCTTGTATGAAATAGTATTGGTGAAAGTCCATCCTAAACTAAAGCGAGCGTTTTCGTTATAAGACCAAACCACGCTTTTGTTTTCAAGGGTTTCATAAATCGGACGACCATACCCCCATCCGTAAGAGTTGTTGTAAGTTCCGCCGATAGAAGAACGTAAAGTCAAATCTTTGATAACATCCACTTCAACGTAGAAGTTACCAGAAACTATACCGTTAAAGTTTCTGTTTAATTTACCTGCCTGTTGGTTAGCAACTGGGTTAGAACCCTGACCAAAACCTAGTGCCGTAGTACCAGCCCAACCACCGAACTCATCGCGAACGGGAAGGATTGTTGGAGATCTGAAAGCAGCCAGGATGTCGTTTTCATCCTGAGATGATTGCAAACCGTTGTTAGCACCCTGACGGCCAAGGATTTGAAGATACGTAAGCTGGATGTTTTCACCAATTCTTACGTTTTTGAAAAGATCAAACTCAGAGTTTACACGCATAGCAATACGTTTGGCTCTCTGGCTAGGCAGAATACCTTGTTGGTCTTGTAATGATAACCCAACATAAAAACGAGAAGCATCTCCACCACCTTCAAAGCCAAGTGAGTGTCTTTGGATTGTTCCGGTTTGGGTTAGCTCTTTATACCAGTCGGTACCTTCTTTGTTTGCTTTAATTACCTGATAGTAATCACCGATGGTTGGCCCTGTAATATTGTATTTCAATTTTTCAGCAGCTAAATCGATAGTACCCACCACACCGCTTCTGTCACCAACTTTCAGGTAGTCAGGAATGATAGGCGTAGGACCGGTACCATATTGAGGGTGAGACAATGGAGCACCTGAGTTTTTAAGGGCTGTCCAGGTCCAGGTTGCCTGATCCTGTGGGTTCATCATTTTCTGACCTTTGCCCGGGTCTGTAAAACCAAACACACCATCATAAGTTACGTTTAGTTTTTTCGCATTTTTCTTACCTTTCTTAGTAGTGTAAATAATTACACCATTAGCTGCTCTGGCACCGTAGATAGAAGCAGCTGAGGCGTCTTTCAAAACTGTTGTTGATTCGATATCTTCAGGATTCAGGAAACTTGCGTCACTTGGCAAACCATCTACGATTGTCAAAGGCTCGTTACCACCGAATGCACCAAAACCACGTACGCGAATCTGGCTGCCAGAACCAGGCTGGCTGGTCGTTACAACTGTTAAACCCGCTACCCTACCTTGTAACTGTTGTTCAACACTTGAACTTGGAACGGTAGTAAGGTCTTTTGTTTTTACAGTTGAAATAGCGCCGGTTGATTCGCGTCTTTTATCTACTGAGTAACCGGTTACAACTACTTCATCAAGACCTGCGGCATCATCTTCAAGAGTAATGTTCAATGTACTCTGATTAGTTAGAGCAACCTGAACAGTTTTGTAACCAATTGAGCTGATTACCAAAGTACCTCCTGCAGTTGGTACATTAATTTTAAAGTTACCTTCTGCATCTGAAATTGTACCGGTTGTTGTTCCTTTAACAGAGATACTGGCGCCAGGAATGGCTTCCCCTCTCGCATCACTTACTTTACCACTGACAGATTTTTGTGCAAATGCTACTATGGACATCATCCAGAGTAGTCCACAAATCAGAGCACCCCTTATGGGCACAAAGTAGTTTTGTTTCATAGTTTTGTTTTAGTTAAAAAAAAGTAAAAAATAAATTGTAATTAAAGATTTTGATTTTCACTTTTTCAGAATTTATTGAACTATCCTGATAAGTGTATTTTGCACAATTATAGAGGCATGCTTTAAATTTTCCAAATTTTTCATGTTTTTTTTATAAATCAAAAAAAGCATAAAAATACTGTGAAACATCCGGAACAAATAAATTTGCAGACGTCTTAAACTGTTTTTTTGATAAATCTACTACTGAGTTATGAAGCTGTGGAATTTAGAGGAGCAAAAAAAAGATGCCGGGGTCTGGCGTTCATCTAAATTTTGCTTAATTTTTTAAAAAACACTACCGCAATAAAATCAATGCTTACTTTTTAGTTTACAATTGCGGATTTTAACATTTTGAACCTTAAAAGATGAAGTTTTGATAGAAAATAAATGGGAACCAGATTAATCACAGATAATTAATGTATAATGTAATCCATGTAAATATTTTCGTTTTTTATTAAAGTATTATTGTATCATTTGGTTACAATATTAAAAAGTTTGAATAAGGCTTCCAAATTTTTCTAAGTAATTTTATATAATACCCTATCCAGAGCCACATTTGTTATATAAAATATTAGTATTGTTATAATTCGACAAAGATAACAATAATACCCGGTAAAAGTCAATTTATCATTTTTTTTTGGCATAAAAATATCAGATTGCACCGGCAGAAAAAAAATCTTACAATTTATAGTGCAACATTTCAATTAACCACCCCCCAGTCAATAGGCATGGCTATTCACACTCATTTGTTTAATTTGTTTGCCGTTTTCTCAACAGCTGCCATTACGCGCATGGTATTACCACCCCAGATTTTACGTATCTGCCGGGCTGTGTATCCACGTTTTAACAACTCAATTGTTACGTTTTTAATTTTGCTTACGTCTTCACAGCCCATTACATCGCTGCCGCCATCCATATCCATCCCAATACCCACATGGTCAATACCGGCAATCTTAACTACGTGGTCAATATGGTCAACGACGGTTTTTACATTGGGTACATCGCCGGGATACTTATATTTTAACTGGCGGAGTTCGTTATTGATTCTTTTTTTGTCTTCCGGCGTTGCATCGGCTCTCATGGCCTGCATTCTGAGCGTACGGATAGAAACCGCGACTTCTTCCGAAGGCTTCTTCAGGAAATCGGCCACAAAATTAATCTGAATAACACCTCCTTTAGAAGCCATCAGTTTAATCATGTCGTCGGTCATGTTTCTTTTAACATCACTTAATGCCCGGCAAGAAGAGTGTGAAGCAAATACTGGTGCCTTACTTAAACGCATAACATCATAAAAGGCAGAATCGGAAAGATGCGATACATCAACTATAATTCCCAGCCTGTTCATTTCGGTAATGCAGGCTTCTCCGTACTTACTGATGCCGTTATGCTCAGCCCCTTCGGGGTCACCTGATGAATCACTGATATCATTATTAAACGAGTGCGCCAGGGTGATGTATCTAAGGCCTAAGTCATAATACAGCTGAAGGTTTGATAACTCCTGCCCTATAGGCCAACCATTTTCCATACCAATAAAAACACCCAGTTTCCCTTTTTTATGCACGGCGTATCCTTCTCTGGCGGTTGTTACCAGCTCAGCCATGTCGGGGTATTTTTTAACGGCCTCATGAATGGCCTTAAATATCTTCAAAGCCTTTTCTTTGGCTTCTGCGTTTCCTTCAGGTGTACGTTTGCCCTGCGCCATATAGACAGCAAAAAACATGGCATCCATGCCGCCCTCTTTCATACGCGGAAAATCAATCTGTGTACCGTCTTTGTCATACTCATGCTTTATGCCAATATCAAAACCCTCCATTTCCAACATATTAATGGGTACATCGGCATGGGTATCTACTGTATAAGCGCGGGCATGGATTTTATCGGCCTTTTTCAACAGTCGTTGTTCTTTTTTACTTTGCGCAAAAAGAGCCATTGGCAGTAATAGCAGCAGGAACAGGTGTTTCATCTGATACGTTAGGTGAGCGGTTAGCTTATTGAAGTTTTCTCCCTTTCCAGATATATTCATTTTTACCCTGGGCAATCAATCCGAAAAAACTTACATAGAACGGGTAAATGAGCTGGACAACCGGGATGAGCCAAATTAGTCTTTTTTTGTTCAAAAAGCTAAGAATCAATATTAAAAATAGCAGCTCTGCCGAAAATTTAGCAAAAAGGATGATAACGGCCTTCTCAGCCGGAATTACCTGTAAAAAGCAAAGCACCGCAGTAAGTATTATAGAAAAGTTGGACAGGAAAATAAAAACCGCCAAAGCAGTAGTTACCGGATTGTTGTAATGTCTCCATTTGCTTGACCATCGCTTGCGCTGGTAATAAAATGATTGCAGAGACTGATGCGCCTGTGTCTCTACAATGGCTTCCTGATGTTTTAGAAACCTGACCTTGCCCGGATACGCGGCTGCTACCTTATGCATCAGAAACTCGTCATCACCCGATGCCAGATTTTCATTCCCCGAAAACCCGCCAACTTCACCAAAAACCGATTTTAGATACGCCAGATTTGCTCCATTGCACATATTGGGCTTGCCAATCAGCATGGCGCAGGCTCCGGAACCAATCAGACTACTGAACTCAATGGTTTGTATCTGCTGCCATAGTTTTGCCAAAAAGCTATTGGAATCATTAATAAATGTAACAGGCGAACTTACCAGATATGCCCCGGTTTCGGCCTGAAAACTGGCAATTACCGCCAGCCAGTTTTTACCTACACGACAATCGCCGTCTGTGGTTACTATTAATTCGCCTTTTGCCAACTGGATAGATGCATCAATGGCTCTTTTCTTGGGCGATGTATTGTTGGTTTTGGCAGGTAACTGATTTATCAACAGCCTCATGGAGGTTTGTCTCTGAAAATCTTTAACAAGCGTAAGGGTACCATCTGTTGAGTCGTCATCTGCCACTATAACTTCAAATTTATCAAATGGATAACTCTGAATTTCCAGATCCTGCAACAAACGGATTATATTAGCGGCTTCATTACGCACCGGGATAATGATAGATATAGCTAAAGGCTCTTTACCGCCAGCCTGTATTTTGTAAGGCTTGCCTGATAACCATATAAAAATAAGCCCGATATTCATCAGGAAGTAGACAGAGGTAACTATAATGAGACTAGTGGCTAACACAGATTAAAGAAATTAAAGATAAACTCATCTGACAGACTCCGCTGTGGGATTGGTTGATAACCTCAATGACAATATAAACAGACTACCGACAATAACCGGCACCAAAACATTAATAAACCAGATAGTAAAGGTGGCTGTGGTTATTAAAGAAAGTTGTACACCGAAGTATCCGAAATAATACATTGAGGTAACAGCCCGAACGCTCAGATCGCCCAGAAAATTGAAAGCAGCGCCCAATGTTTTTGTCAGGAAGACTACCCCGATACCTGCCAGCAACACCGGAACCGCCAATTTGATTTGAAACAACTGAAATAGTAGCAGAAACTGTAAGGCAAAAATGATGTATCGCCCGGTAGCTATCAGAAAAACATCTCTTACTTCGGTCAAACCATATTCCTTTACTATTATCAGGTATCTGGATACATACTTACTGAAAACCATTTTAGATTCTGAAAAATCAAGCCTCTTCAAATTGAATGCTGTCCATACACCTGTTATTAACAAAATACCCAAAAAGACTAGCACACTTATATGTAATGGAAAAGGCTCCGGATTGGCCACCAACACAAAATAAAGATAACTGATAAACCCAAATAACAGAGAGACATACAACTGCAAACCATTACCGAGTAATACGGCGCCCACACCTGCGCTGCGCTTCTGTGTTTTCAACATGGCTATTTTTCCGGCGTAGTCACCAATCATTAAGGGGGTAAAGTTACCTAATGCCAGACCAGCCAGCACACCCCGGTACGCCTCCCAAAAGCTGATTTTTTCTACCTTTCCGGCCAGCCGCTGCCATTTCCAGGCCTCAAAGGCCCAGTTGACAGGTATCAAAGCTACAATAGCTACCATTGACGCATTTACCGGAAGTTGGCTGAGGTATTGAACCATTTGGCTGATATTGCCTCCTTTCTCTTTTAACAGCAGATAAACCAAACACAACACTACTGCAAACAGGACATTTTTTAACACCCATAACCAGAAACCAGGCTTAAAGTCTAAGATTTTTGAGTTATTTTGCATGTATGAATAATGAGAAAATAATATTAGGTGTAGACCCCGGAACCAGAATTATGGGCTATGGAATTATTGCCGTACAAGGTAGCGCCATTACCCTGCTACAATATGGTGTTTTAAAACTCGACAAATATAGTACACATGAACTGAAGTTAAAGAAGATTTATGAAAGAATGACGCAACTGATTGAAGAATTTCTGCCCGATGAAATGGCTATAGAGGCTCCTTTCTACGGAGTAAATGTGCAATCGATGTTGAAATTGGGGAGGGCGCAGGGAGTAGCCATAGCTGCAGCGCTGAACCGCGATGTACCTATTGTTGAGTACCTGCCTAAAAAAGTAAAGCAATCTGTTACCGGCAATGGTAACGCCAGTAAAGAGCAGGTGGCTTACATGCTTGAGCAAACACTGAAAATGAAACTGGAAACCGAATTTTATGATGCCACCGATGCTATTGGTGTGGCCATTTGCCATTACATGCACGCCAAAACCAAAGCACTTACGGGCAACTCATCAAAAAAGAAAGGCTGGGCAGCCTTTGCCAGTGAAAACCCCGACAGGGTTAAATGAGTTAATCGTGAATTAGCTAATGGCGAATTAGTGAATGGTGAATTAGCGAATGTTTTTTTTATCACACCTGAGTAACTCAGTAAATTATTAATTGATAGTTTCTATAAAAAGCGAAGGGTTTGCAGATGCTGCAAACCCTTCGCTTTTTATAGTACTCCTTTGGTACTAGGCAGGCTGTCGAGGTCTTTCAGGTCTCGTTTAACGGCCATTTTAATAGCTTTGGCAAATGCCTTGAATATGGCCTCTATTTTATGGTGTTCGTTTTGCCCCTCGCATTTTATATTCAGATTACATTTGGAAGTATCAGAAAACGACTTGAAGAAATGGTAGAACATTTCGGTAGGCATCTCTCCTACTTTTTCGCGTTTAAACTCTGCCTCCCATACTATCCATGGTCTGCCTGAAAAATCAATGGCTACCTGTGCCAAAGCATCATCCATTGGTAAAAGGAATCCGTAGCGAGAAATCCCCTTTTTATCGCCAAGCGCCTTCAGATACGCCTCTCCCAAAGCCAATGCCGTATCTTCAATGGTATGGTGTTCGTCTATGTGTAAATCACCCTCAACAAAAACAGATAAGTCGGCGCCTGAGTGCTTGGCCAGTTGGTCAAGCATGTGGTCATAAAAACCAAGCCCGGTATGTATATCAGATTTCCCTTTACCATCCAGATTCAGATCAATTTTAATCTTTGTCTCTTTGGTATTGCGCTCAATGGATGCCTTACGGGGTGGTAATTTCAGAAACTCATAGATGACATCCCAATCGGTGGTAACAAGTGCTGCAGCCCTTTCTTGTTCTGCTGTAAGTGTAGGATTTTCTCCTATAAAAATAGCTTTGGCGCCCAGGTTAACCGCCAGTTGCACATCTGTCAGCCTGTCGCCTATTACATAAGAGTTGGCCAGGTCATAATCACCGTTCATATATTCGGTAAGCAGGCCTGTACCCGGTTTGCGCGTAGGCAGGTTGTCTTCAGGGAAACTACGGTCTATATGAACAGCTTCAAAATACACGTTTTCATTTTCAAGGGCCTGCATCATTTTATTATGCGCCGGCCAGAACGTATCCTCAGGAAAAGCGGCTGTTCCCAATCCATCCTGATTGGTAACCATCACTAATTTGTAATCGGTTTCTTCAGCTATTTTTCTGAGATTGGAAAGAGTCTTGGGAAGGAAGAATAATTTTTCAAGAGAATCTATCTGAAAATCTGTCTTGGGCTCATCAATAATGGTACCGTCGCGGTCTATGAAAAGAATTTTCTGCATGCTTTTAAGATAACGTAAAATTTTGCGCAATTTAGGCAGGTTTTTCGAATTGTATAGCGTCTTAATCGGGAAACTACATATTGTGTTTAGTTCTTTATCTCTATACCAATCTCTGCCCCTACAACCAAAGGCTCAAAGCTGAACATCTTTAATTCCTGCTCAAGGCAATGGAGCGAAATTTCATAATAATTGCCTAAGAACTTAACCGATAAAACAATGGCTTTGAGCTGAGACGAAGTTGCTAATCTGATTTGTTCAGGACGTACAAACTGATGTTTGATACCCGCCTTTGCCACCCAATCTTCATTAACTATGTTTACTTCTCCGGTTATTTCAGCTACATATCTGTTTGCCGGGTGCTGGTATACCGTTTGGGGGTTATCCAGTTGCAGAATTTTTCCCTTGCGCATAATTGCCAGTCGGTCGGCCATACCGTAAGCATCGCTCACATCATGTGTAACAAAGATACAGCTCACTTCCTCAGCTTTTATCAGGCGCAGAATTTCGGTTTTCAGTCTGCGTTTATTAACGGCATCCAGGTGGCTGAAAGGTTCATCAAGCAGCAGCAGCTTTGGCTGCTCTGCAATGGCTTTGGCAATTACGGCTCTTTGCTGCTCACCGCCGGATACTTCGCGCGGCAAATGAGTCTGCACTTTATCAAGCCCGCTAAGTTTTAGTAATTTATCTACTCGTTTATTTCTGTAGTTTTCTTCATAGTAGCGTAGTTCATACGCAATGTTTTCTCTAATTGAAATATTAGGAAAAAGGCCGTAGTCCTGCCGTACCAGTTTAATGTCAGGGTGCCCGGCAATTAATTTGCGCGATGGAGGCGTGATACGGTTACCCTCCAGAAGCAGTTCACCTTCATCGGGTTCCTGTAATGCGCCAATCAGGTGTAGCAGGGTTGTTTTGCCTGAGCCGCTCTCGCCCAGAATCGCCAGAATCTCTCCTTTCCTTAATGTAAAGGAAATGTTGTTAATTGCCTTTTTGTCGTCAAAAGATCTGGACAAATTCTGTATTTTAAGCAGGAGCATGGGTTTTTTATTACAAAACTATGTCTTTTTTCTGTTTTTTGTTGTGCAACGGCATTCACTTTCCTAATATTGTTGATAAATTATGAACCACCTAAAAAATACCGCAAGCTCAACCGTTGAGATGTTAGAACTTTACAAGCAGCAAACGAAATGTCTGGTAGCCCTCGATTCAATTATTTTTGGCTTTGATGGCGAAGAATTAAAATTATTATTGGTAAAACGTGGCGTGCAGACCGATAAAGACACGTGGTCGCTGATGGGTGGGTGGCTTAATCCTTCTGAAAGCCTCGACCAGGCCGCCAACCGCATTTTGTTTGAACTGACAGGACTAACTGGTGTATTTCTGGAGCAACTGGGTGCTTTCGGTGACCCAAACCGTGACCCTGTGGAAAGAACAGTGGCCGTGGCTTATTATGCCTTAGTGAATGTGATGGATTATGAAACGAAGATCTCAGACACCTACCAAGCGCAGTGGTTTTCGATGCATGACCTGCCCGAATTGTTGTTTGACCACTCGACCATGATAAAAATGGCCATTGAACGCCTGCGTTACAAGGCGGCGTTTCACCCCATTGGTTTTGAGTTAATGCCCGAGACTTTCACTATTCCGCAGATACAGAATCTTTATGAAGCCATTTATGGCAGTAATTTCGATAAACGTAATTTCAGCAGAAAAATACTCTCAACAGGTTTACTAATCAAACTGAAAGAAAAACAGAAAGGTTTCTCTAAAAAAGGCGCATTTCTTTACAAACTCGATACAGAAAAGTATCTCTCCCACTCTGACTCCTTCCTTAATTTTGTTCCTAATCCGGATGGGATGTTGTAAGACTTCTTAATATTTACAATTGTACGGCCTTGAATCCTCTTACCCCAATTAGAGGAATGGCATCTCTATGTTTATACTTTCCATCCCCTCCTCTCTCCCTCCAATCACCAATTACCAATAAAATATAGCTATTATTTATAAATTTTTCCCTCAAAAGGAAAAAAGTACAATATCTATAGAAATCTGTGCATTGGCTGGCCTGTAAATTCAGCCGAACTTTGTGCTATCAAATTAAAACAATAAATCATCTAAAATACAAACAAAATGAATCGTTCAGCAAAAGCCATCTGGAATGGCACAATCAAAGAAGGCAAAGGTACGCTAACCTCACAAAGTCAGACATTGAATAAAACTCCTTACTCTTTTGTATCCAGGTTCGAGAACCAGCCAGGCACTAATCCGGAAGAACTAATGGCCGCAGCTCATGCCGGATGTTTTACCATGAAATTAAGCGCCGACCTCACAACCGCAGGCTTTACCCCTGAAGAGCTAAGCACCGAAGCAGTGGTTTCTTTAAATAATGGTGTTATCACTCGTTCAGCCCTTACGGTTCATGCCATTGTGCCGGATATAACGCAGGAACAATTTAATAAAATTGCCTTTGCATCAAAAGAAACCTGCCCCGTGAGCAAAGCTTATAACCTGGAGATTACGCTTGAAGCCTATCTCAATTAATCAGTATTAAACTTTTATGACAATCAGAAACTATATTAACACAAGTAATAAAATGAAAACCACATCTTTAATCATTGCACTTTTAGCCGGTCTGGCATTTAGAAATTCTGTACACGCTCAGGTTACCCGCAAACCGGCCTCAGCCGGCAGACAAGAATACATTGAGGTTGAAAAAAATGTAAAACTGCATGTTACAGACCTCGGAGACGGTCAGCCCATTGTGCTGATACACGGCTGGCCTTTAAGCGACGCCATGTATGAATACCAGTATCAATATCTGGTTCAAAAAGGTTTCAGAGTTATTGGTATCACTCTAAGGGGCTTCGGAAAATCAGACAAACCTTATGGCAGATATGATTTCGATGTTTTCTCTGATGACATTAAGGTGGTGCTTGAAAAACTGAAAATAAAAAATGCGGTATTAGGTGGCTTTTCTTTGGGCGGAACCGTAGTAACACATTATGTGGCTAAGTACAATGCGGCTCATGTTTCTAAACTGGCATTATTCGGAACAGCATCTCCTTCATGGAAACAACGAGCCGATTATCCTTATGGCGTTTCGGATGAAGCCGCAGCGGCGTTGATACATTTGAGCAGAACTAACCGCCCGCAATTACTAGAAAACTTCGGTAAAGGGTTTGCTGCCACTGAAGACGGCATCTCGAAAGGTCTGGCCAACTGGCTTGGCGGCATCAATCTGGAGGCTTTGCCGTATGCCGCTACCCAATCGATAATTGCCCTCCGTGATACCGACCTTCGCCCACAATTGTCTAAAATAACCATACCCGTAGCTATTTTTCACGGTGTAAAAGACAAACTGAATGATTTCTCTCTGGCAGAACAAACTCATAAAGGAATAAAGAACGCCTACATTGTCAGATTCGAAAACAGCGGCCATGCCCTTTTCATTGAGGAGCTGGACAAATTCAACACCGAACTGGAAAAATTTGCCAGACAATAACGCTGCTATCAAATAAGCAGAGGTTTACATGGCCTCTGCTTATTTAATTACTACATTTAAAGTTTCATTTAGTAATAGTTCGTGTGCAGTGGGGCATCCACTTAGCAGGTTTCTTTTTTAAATCAGAATATGTATGTTAAAGCAAAGTCTGTTTGAAGCAAGTCTTAAAAAACTGGGGCTTTTAAACGTCAACAACGAGAGCAGTAAAGTTATCAATAATGGCGCTTACAAAGCCTATATCAAGATTCTGTACCTTCCGGCAGGTTACCAGCTAACGGTAGACTTTAACGTTTACACTACCACGCAAAATAGCCTTTTCTTTGTAGCGCCTAATCAGTTTTTACATATTGAAACTGTAGGACAGGAAGAAGGGTACATGATTTTTTATAACCGAGATTTTTATTGTATTCAAATTCATGATGCCGAAGTAGCTTGCGACGGGCTGCTGTTCAACAACATCAACAAAATGCCGATGGTACGGGTGGCAGATGAAGAAATTATGGCTATTGACCCTCTTTTTAATTCTATTGATGAAGAATTCGGTCTGAACGATACATCGCAGGAAGAAATGATTCGTACCTATCTGAAACAATTGCTCATTAAATCGACCCGGATATGGAAGAAACAACACCTGGGGCAGGAACTATTGCAAAGTAACAACGAGCTTGATTTTTTCCGCCGCTTTAGTGTGCTGGTTGATGCCTATTACAAAGAAAAACACAGTGTTGCCGACTATGCCGATTTGCTGAGCATGGCTGCCAAGACCATCACCAATAAATTTAAGCGCCTTAACCTGCCTCAACCTAATGAGGTTATCAAAGACCGCATTGTGCTGGAAGCTAAGAGGCTGCTGATTCACACCTCCATGACCGCCAAAGAAATTGCCTACCAGCTTGGGTATGAAGACCCCGCTTATTTCAGCCGTCAGTTCTTACAAAAAACAGGCGAAAGCCCTTCTAATTTTAAGAAAAAATACCTGATGGGTATAGAGGCATAGTAGAATGCTCGTCTGGATACAAACTCAACTTGCAGCCGCAGCAGACCTTCTGCGGTAAACGAAGTTCACAAAGGTGCTTAATAGCACCAAAAGTCCCATTTTTTCATTATCATGCACATTGGCTGTAATGGTTCCCTCATCAGTCCAGAAATATTTGGTTTGTTCAAAATCCACTACATCTCTGTTTGTATCGTCTAAGCTCCACTTCGTACTCCAGAAATTTTTAGACTGCATTACAAATTTTTCACCATTTATTAATGTTATCTCTGCTTTTTGCTTCCAGTTAGAAAATACCACTTCACCAATCAATTGCTGGTTATCATCACGATAAATTTCATAATCAGAGTTCCAGAAGCTCTTCTTTTTGAAGAGGTACTTTTTATCTTTAAAAACCCCGGCCACATCGGTCTTAAAATTGCCAAATTGTACATAGCCTACCTCTGTTTCTCTTTCAAGAATTCCAATTTTATTATCCAGTGCCTTTTTTATGTAGTTGAACGTGTTTCTCATCTTACTTAAGTATTTATAAGGTAAAAATATACTTTAAACTGACAAATACTCTTCAATTTATAGAGACGGACTCCCCTATGGATAACAGGTCTTTTTTAAGGATGTGGTTAATCTTCCATAACAGGTATATCTGCCTCTTTTATCATGCTTATGTCAGCCTTCTCAACACCTTCTTTTACCAGACGATTGGCTTGTTTTTCATAGGTTTTTTCAAAGACATTCCGGGCCAGGCGGCCATTCCCAAACGAGGCATCGCGGCCTTCATACAGTTTCTTGAAAAGCTTGTAAGCTTTTTTTCTGGCAGCCTCATCAACCTTCAATTGTACTTTTTGCGCCTGTATCAAAAAAATCTCCAGTATTTCTTCAGGTGTGTAATCTTTAAAGCCGATGTACTTATTGAATCTTGAATGCAGACCCGGATTTGAATTAATAAATTCGGTCATTTTCTCTTCATATCCGGCTACAATTACTACAAAATCATGGCGATGATCTTCCATAAACTTCACAATGGTGTTTACGGCCTCGGGGCCATAGGTATCATCGGTGTTCAAGGCATAGGCCTCATCAATAAACAAAATACCACCTTTCGCTTTCTGACACACCTCCATAGTTTTCAGCGACGTCTGCCCTGTATATCCAGCCACTAATCCGCTGCGGTCAGTTTCATATAAATGACCTTTGCTCAGAACGCCCAATGCCTTGAAAATTCTGGCCAGTAAACGGGCAATGGTGGTTTTACCTGTGCCAGGGTTGCCATGAAAAACCATGTGTAACGAGCGCTCAGGCACTTTTATACCCTGTTCTTTTCTTATTTTTTCAACCTTCAGCACATTTACAAGGCTGCTAACTTCGTCTTTTACATCCTGCAAGCCAATCAGTGCATTCAGTTCTGCCAGCAATTCGTCCAGAGTTTTTTCGGGTTCGGCAGGCTGGCTGTGGGCAGTAGGCTTCTCAGCCGTTTTATCAGATTGACTCACCCGTACATCCGGATTAATCATTTTAGTGATACCATCCAGCCCTTTCAGAAGCACATGGAAAGGATTACTGCCTTGCTCCTGCTGAGGCTGCTCCGAAAAACCCTGCTGTTCTTCTTTACCCTCTGAGTAAATATCACGCTCACGGTAAATCTGCGGCACTTTACCCTCCAGCCTGTCTTTCACAACTTTATAAAATCCGGCTATGTATTCTTCAATGGTGTTATCTATCTTTATTTTTCTAGTTTCGGTTCCAAACACCACCGAGTCGGGTGTGGGGCAACGCACGGTAACAGTATTATCGTAAGGAAATTCTATTACTTCCACATCACCTTGTGCGTCGCTGTCAACCAGCAAAATTCTTTGGGTAGTAGCCAGTAACAGTGCATGGCGGTTATTCCAGTAGCCATGTACAGAGGCATCAATGTATTCGTCTTCCCTAATAATCTCAGGCAGCGCCTTTAATTCATTGCGGAGCATGAGAATAGCAAAAGGGTTTAAATCTATTTGTCGCTTGATTTGTCCGTAGGTCGGCATTTCATTCAGATAATTTGTTGGTTTAAATTACGCCTATAATTTAATTTAAAACAACAGAATAAATGATGAGCAGCACGAATAGCAGGAACAGGCACTGAATTTACCTGATAGAAAAAGAAGTAAAAACACAAGAGGCATGCCTGGTAACAGACTTGCCTCTGATTAATAATATTTTTAGAATTGCTGTTATCAGGCTTTCGGATACACCCAGCCATTTCTATACTGACGGCTCAGATACTTGTTGGCAGCCGTGTCGTTAGTGAATACCTCTTTGCGGGCATCCCATTCCAGGCTTTTACCTGCCTTCAAAGCCGCCATTCCCAATAGACTCATGTTAGTGGCTCTGTGGCCTTTCAGAATATCAGCAAATGGCAGTTCTTTACTTTTAATTGACTTTAACAAATCGGCAAAAACCAGGTCTATGTTCTGTTGGTCAGGCATATTCAGCACCGGATTCTGATGAATCACCTCTTTTCGGGTATCACGCGGATAAAACGTCCAGCCGCTCATCCAGCCCATGTGAAAGGTTCCTTCAGTTCCATGAAAATACACACCTACATTTTCACTTTTTGAGGTCGGTCTTCCGTTTAAAGTGCTGTGCTCCCAGGTGCAGGTAAAGTCCTCAAAATCATACACTACTATCTGGCTTTCAGGGGCATTGTTATTGTTTGTATTGAACTTATCTGTGGCTATTGAAAACACTTTCTTCGGGCCAATTTCGTCTGTCCACCACAATATCTGGTCAAACCAGTGTGGGCCCCAGTCTCCTACGGTGCCGTTGGCAAACTCAACGTGGTTTCGCCAGCTACGCGGATGTATTGACGGATTATACGGCACCAGCGGTGCCGGGCCACACCACATGTTCCAGTCAATACCGGCTGGAGTAGGCTCATCAGGTACCATTTTGCCTTGTCCGAAACCATAGGTTACAAAAGCACGCACTTCTTTTATTTTACCTACCTTACCCGACTTCAGAAACTCTTGCCCGCTTAAGTTATGTGGTGAATACCGGCGATGAAACCCTGTAATGCAGATTCTCTGTGTATCGCGGGCAGTTTTTACAATGGCCTTGCCCTCATTGATGGTATGCCCGATAGGTTTTTCCAGATACACGTGCGCTCCGGCTTTCATGGCATCAATGGCTATCAGCGCATGCCAATGGTCGGGTGTGGCGTTTATCACAATTTCAGGTTTCTCTTTTTGCAAAAGTTCCTGATAGTTTTTGTAAATTTTTGGTTGATCGTTGGTCAGTTTCCCTATTTCACCCAGACATTGCTTAATTTGTTTATCGTCTACATCACAAATGGCTACAATCTGGCATTCGCCTGATTTAATGGCTTCTCTCACAATGTTGGTTCCCCACCATCCTGAGCCAATCAAAGCCGTTTTATATCTGGCCTGTGAGGCATAAGTTATAAACGGACGAGAGACAAGCGCCCCCGTTGCCAATGCAGAAGTGCGAATAAAGTCTTTACGATTCATCATTTAATTAAGTGTTTTGAATAGAATTTCAGAAAATTAAGTTTTATCGCTTTATCTTGCAAAACAATTTATAAAAGATTGCACAATGCCTACGAAACCTCAGCTCAAAACCGAAATCCTCGCCGGTGTTTCTACTTTTCTGGCAACTATGTATATCATTGTGGTAAACCCGGCTATACTGAGCCAGGCTGGTATGCCGTTTAACGGTGTGCTTACTGCCACGGTTCTGCTCTCGTTTTTCTGTAGCCTGATGATGGGTATCTATGCCAGAAACCCCATTGTGGTAGCGCCCGGAATGGGCATGAATGCCTTTTTTACCTTTACAGCCGTAAAAGGCATGGGTATTTCGTATCAGGTGGCACTGGGGGCGGTTTTCTGGGCAGGTGTACTGTTTTTGCTTTTATCAGTTTTCAATATCAGGTCTCAAATTGTAAAGGCTATCCCGAAACCTTTGCGCTATGCTGTTTCGGCAGGCATAGGGCTGTTCATTACCCTTATTGGCTTTGCTAATGCCAAATTTATAGTGCCCAATCCGGCCACTATTATGGGCATCACCAGCCTGCACGACCCTATCATTATCACTTTTCTGACAGGCCTTGCCATTACCATGGTTTTACTGGTAAAGCGTGTGCAGGGTGGCATAATTATGGGTATTCTTGCTACCACCCTGCTGGCCATACCTGTAGGCCGTTGGTGGGGCGATGCCTCAGCCATTAATTTCGGTCAGTCAACTCTGGTAACATGGCAGGGTTTATTCTCCGCGCCTGATTTCAGCCTGCTATTTCAATTGGATATTGTTAACTCATTAAAAATAAGTCTGATTCCTGTCATCTTTGCCTTTGTTTTTACTGATTTGTTCGATAGCCTCTCTACCTTTGTAGGAGTAGCCGAAGCTGCTGATTTATACGATGCAGATGGAGAACCCCGCAATATTAAACAATCATTATTAACAGATGCAGTGGCTACCACACTGGGTGGGCTACTAGGCACAAGCCCGGGTACGGCTTATATTGAATCTGCCGTAGGTATCAGCCAGGGAGGGCGCACGGGTATAACCGCCATTACGGCGGGGATATTGTTTCTTCCTTTTATGTTTCTGTCTCCCCTGCTCAGCATCATTCCGGCCATTGCTACCGCTCCTGCGCTGATAATAGTTGGTGTTTTAATGATAAAACCCATTACCAAAATTAATTGGGATAAACTCGATGATGCCATTCCGGCTTTTCTGGCTATGGTGCTCATTCCTTTCACTTACTCTATTACGCAGGGAATCATCTGGGGTTTTCTGTCATGGACCATCATTAAACTTATTACCGGGAAGACGAAGGAGGTTTCGTTTGCATTAATAATAATAGATGTTTTCGCACTTTGGGCCTTGTATCTGGGCCATTAATACCGCATAAAATGAAAAAGAGTTCTGTTTATTTACTATTGCTTACTGCGTTTCTCAGCATTTGTACCCCTACGTTGGCGGTAGCGCAGAAAATTGCCATTCTGGGTGCCATGCCTGAGGAGATTCAATTGCTGGAATCGCAATTGAAGCGGGTTCGTACAAAGAATATACTCGGCTTTCAGTTCAAAACCGGAAAACTAAACGGGAAAAAGGTAGTTCTTACCGAAACAGGCATAGGAAAAGTAAACGCAGCCGTTGTTACTACTTTGATAATCAGAGAGTTTCGTCCGCAATCGATTATTTTTACGGGTATTGCCGGGGGGATTAGCGAAAACCTTAATCAGGGCGACATTGTCATTGGCAATCGTCTGACTTACCATGATTACGGCCGGTTAACCAATGAAGGCTTAAGCACCAATGCCACTCGCAACCCGATAACCAAGCAGTTGAACCCGGTCTATTTTTCCTCTGACTCGTTATTGGTTTCTAAAGCCATACAGGCATCAGGAGATATCCGCTTACTTAAAATCTCATCAGATAGCCCGCAACCAAAGGTATCGGTGGGAACTATTGTAACAGGAGACACCTTTGTAACATCAAGCACTGCCGTAAGCCTTTTTAAGAAAACCTTACAGGCCGATGCCACCGAAATGGAAGGTGCTGCAGTAGCACAGGTTTGTTACCAACAGAATATTCCGTTTCTGATTATCAGAAGCATCAGTGATAAAGCCAATGAAAAAGCATCGGTAGACTTTCAGACCTTTAAAAAAATTGCCTCCGACAACTCGGGAACCCTGGTAAAGGAGATATTAAAAAAATTATAATTATTACATGACCTACGATTTCGACGAATTAATTGACCGCACACAAACAGACAGCGCCAAGTGGAAAAAATATGCGGGAAAAGACATTATACCTCTATGGGTGGCAGATATGGACTTCAAGGCGTCGCCGGCCATATTACAAGCGCTTGATAAAGTAACCAGAGAAGGAGTAATTGGCTATTGGCAGATACCAGACGAGCTGGTGGAGGTAACGCTGAAACGACTGGAAGAACGGCACAACTGGAAAGTACCTAAAGAATGGCTGGTATGGCTGCCCGGAATGGTACCCGGCCTGACACTCACCTGTATGAGCGTAGGTAATGACGACGCTGAGGTGATAACCACTATACCCGTTTACGGGCCATTCATGAAAGCGCCCGTTGCTGCCCGTAAAAAACTGGTAAAAGTACCCTTGAAAGAAGAAAATAACCGATGGACGTTTGATTTTGAAGCCATAAAGGCCGCCATTACTCCGCGCACCCGGATATTTATGTTGTGTAATCCTTATAACCCGGGCGGTACGGTTTTTTCTAAAGAAGAACTGCAAACACTGGCAGATATTTGCCTAGCGAACAATATAGTGATTTGCGCAGATGAAATTCATTGCGATCTGATACTGGATGAAACCAAAAGGCATATTTCAATTGCCACGCTTAGTCCGGAAATTGCAAAGAACACAATTACCTTACTGGCTCCCAGCAAAACCTTCAATATTGCAGGATTAGGCTGCTCATTTGCTGTTATTCCTGACGATAAATTACGAGCCAGATATGCTGATTTAAGATATATTCTTGAACCCATGGTGTCTGCTTATGGTTATGAAGCTGCACTGGCAGCATACCGCGACAGCGCCGACTGGCACCAGCAATTGCTGGCTTATCTGCGCAAAAACTATGCGTATATTCTGAAAGAAATGAATGCCTTCAAGGGTTTCAAAATGCTGCCTTTAGAGGCCACTTATCTGGCCTGGATAGATGTACGCGAGAGCGGAATTGAAAATCTGGCTCAAAAACTGGAAGACGCCGGGGTTGGAATTTCGGAAGGTGAATTCTTTTTTGACGGCAAAGGTTTCATCCGTCTTAATTTCGGCACACAAATGAGCCGGCTGGTAGAGGCTGTGGAACGAATGAAGCGTGTTCTGGAAAGAAAATAGGCTTATGCTATTCAGTTTTGAATAGCATAGGCCCGGTTATTTTTTCCCCACTCTCAAAATAATTGGTTATTTTTCGGGTGTAAACTGAATTATTTCAGCCATTGCATTTCTTGCCAATGCCCAATACTCTGTTTCATCTATACCTAACAAATCAAGCCCTTTGTGCAGGTAAACCACAGCATTTTTTGTGTCTCCTAAATTTTTATAACACAACCCTATTTTCACGTAAGCTATGTTTCTATTAGCCTTGCACTCATTAGCTTTTCTTTCAAATTGTACGATAGACTTTATTTTAAAAATCGAAAATTTATTTTTTTCATCATAACTGGCAGAATAGTACGGCTCAACACATTGTGCTAGCAAATTTGCAAGCCAATTTACATTTTTAGAGTAAGCCTCATAAGCAGTGACTGCTTCCTTCCACGATTTTGCCTCATATAAAGCATCTGCTTTCTTTTTCATTTCATCTACATTAGCAATTGTAGGCACACCATACTTTTCTATCATCTCCAATTGCCTTGATATATCCATAGGGTCATCCTTAGCTTTAGGTTCTTCTTTAGTCTGAGCAAATACTGATGCGCATAGGCACGTCAAAAACACAATAATCAGATTCCTTTTCATTTCACATTAAAGTTTAAAATTGTATTAAGAGTAAGTTTTGTTTACTGAAAGGTTTTGCAACTGCCCCGCCAAGATAAAGAATTAAAAAACTCTTTTGAAAAATATCTTGTGATGATATCTTTAACAAGTTGAAGTTGTTTGGAAGCTTAACTTCCTGTTTTAAATTTGGCCTTTAATTTCATTATTTTTATTTATTCTGAAGTTTGAGATGACAATCGTCGGCTACAAAACTCAGAGAAATTAATCATAAAACCGGTAATCTTATTCCGATTAAATCAATCCCAAGTCCGCATGCACGAAATTGAACCCTTTTATAACTGGCAGAGATATTACCTGTCGGAAGACGACGAAAATTCACCCTTTTATGGCCGCACGTATGGTATTGAATACGAGGATACCATATATGGTTATTATATTGACCCTAAATGGGACTCTATTGGCTCAGAAACACTGTATTGTAAAATTCTGATGGCAGATTATGAACATCATTATGCCATTATTGAAGTATTCGGCGAATGGAACGACACGCTTCATAATGATGTGATGTTTCTGAAAAGAACCGTGGTAGACCATCTTACTAAGAAAGGCATTAATCAATATATACTGATTGGTGAAAACCTGTTACAATTTCATGGTGGAGATGAAGACTACTACGAAGAATGGTTTGAAGACGTAGAAGATGGCTGGATAGCCGCCGTTAATTTCAGGGATTTTATTCTTGACGAGTTCAGACGTTACCATCTGGACTCTTACATCAATTTCGGCGGAACACTACAAATCGGTAACTGGCGGACTCTAAAGCCCCACCAGTTTTATGATTTAATAAAGGGTTTGATTATGCGGAGGTTGGCGTAAAAGAAAAAGGATAGAATTTTATTCCACCCCTTGTTGATTACTTCATCAGTTTTCTGTCTTTCAGCCAGTCTTCCATGCGGTTGGCCCATGTTTCTACTGGGCCTCTTCCTTTTTTCTTTAGTCCATAGCCATGGCCGCCTTTCTCATAAATGTGCATTTCAACAGGCACTTTATTTTTTTTACAGGCCAGAAAATACGCAATACTGTTTTCAGGCTGTACGCCGTCATCGGTAGTGCTTATTAAAAATGTAGGAGGGGTATCTTTGGTTACCTGTTTATCGTTTGAGTATAGTTCAATTTTATCTACCGGTGGGTTCTTTCCAATCAGGTTGTCTCTTGAACCCATGTGCGTAAACCTGTCGCCAAATGATATAACAGGGTAAATGAGCAGAGAAAAATCCGGACGCACACTTACCGATGGGTCGG
Source organism: Emticicia sp. TH156 (assembly GCF_002855535.1). NCBI lineage: Bacteria > Pseudomonadati > Bacteroidota > Cytophagia > Cytophagales > Leadbetterellaceae > Emticicia > Emticicia sp. TH156. The sequence continues at coordinate 73,255 of NZ_PKRS01000008.1, read as the reverse complement.
TAAGCTCTCCTACCTGGCTTGTAAAATGAGTAGACGCCGTAGAGGCCAGGTGCCCTCCTGCCGAAAAGCCCATAATACCTATTTTATCGGCGGCCACTCCATACTTAGCGGCATTTTTACGTACAATCCTGATGGCCTGCTGGGCATCCTGTAAAGGTCTGATCTCGTCGTTATCAAACAACTCTTCCTGAGGCAATCTATATTTCAACACAAAGGCTGTCATGCCTCTGGCATTAAACCATTTGGCAATATCGTAGCCTTCGTGGTCTATGGCAAGAATACCATAACCACCACCCGGGCATATAATAACGGTTGCATCGGTCGTTTTCTTTTTGGCAGGATAAACAATCAGAGCGGGCTGGGTAATATCTTTTACACGCGTAATGCCGTCGGTGGTTTTAGAGTCCTCCGGTACTTGCTTTTTTAAGCCGGGTACTGCATCAGAATACAGTAAAATAGTTTCGTTCTGGGCATAAAGATTAGACATAACAGCCGAGGTAAATAGCATTAAAAACAATTTTTTCATTGAGCAATTTTTTATTGGTTGTTTAACAGACGGATAATTTACAAAGTTGGAAAAAAATATTGTTTCTGATACTTTTCTACTAATATTGTAGAGCTATTTCTTTCACTATGCTTCCCGAATACGAAAACTACCTTCAGTTTATTCTAAAACTATCTCCCTTATCGCAGGAAAGCATCAATGCGCTTGTTCCTTTCTTACATCAGAGAACCTTCAGCCGGAAAGACTTTCTTGTTTTGCAGGGCAATGTATCTGATGAGCTTCATTTTATCATTTCAGGTTCTGTAAGAGAGTATTTTGAAGACGCCAATGCCAATGAAATAAACACCTGGTTTGGCTTCGAAAACGCAATCGCTATTTCAACCCATAGTTTTTTCTCGCAAAAACCCAGCCTCACGCACATTCAGGCGCTGGAAGACACCAGAACAATTGTTTTGAAGTATGACGATATTCAACAACTATATGGCAGGTTTCATGAAATAGAGCGATTGGGCCGTATAATAACCGAGCAATATCTGGTGCAAATAGAAGAGATGAAAATTATTCTGCAAACACTTACAGCCAGGCAACGTTACCAGTACCTGCTGCAACACAAACCCGAATTTGTGCAACGCATACCGCTTAAGTATCTGGCTTCATTTTTAGGCATAAAGCTGGAAACCCTCAGCCGGGTAAGAGGGCAGAAAGATTAACAGCACAACTTCTTTATTTGAGCAGCCATTAATTATTTGACATTTATCAAACAATTATATCCCGAAAAAATGCAAGATTTGGAATCTGTTCATTCAATCCTAAACAAAATGAAGAAGACTGCCTTTTTTATAACTACCCTAATGGCTTGTTCGGCTGTTGTCTATGCTCAAAAAGATATTCAGAAACGCTACCAGACACAGTTTATTATGGCTGAAAACGGCTCTACTATTGAGCTGGACGAGGGTTCTTTCACTTTCACGACCAGCCTTTCTATGGAAGGTAAGAAAAACATCATAATCAAGGGGAAAGGGAAAGATAAAACCATTTTGTCTTTTAAAGGGCAGACAGAAGGTGCAGAGGGTATTCGTGTGTCAAATGCAGAAAATATTATTATACAGGACCTGACCGTGCAGGACAGTAAAGGAGATGCCGTAAAAACGATGAACGTTAAAGGCATTACTTTCAGAAACGTAAAAACCGAATGGACGGGTGGCCCCAAAAAAGAAAATGGTTCGTATGGCCTATATCCGGTACAATGCGAAAAAGTGCTCATTGAAGGCTGCGAAGCCATTGGCGCTTCTGATGCAGGTATTTATGTAGGGCAATCGAAAGATATTATTGTCCGTAAATCGCGTGCTTTTCGTAATGTGGCAGGCATTGAAATTGAAAACTCGCTCAATGCAGATGTGTATGAAAACGAAGCCACTGAAAACACAGGCGGTATTCTGGTATTTGACCTGCCAGACCTGATTCTTAAAAAAGGTGGTTATACCCGTGTGTTCAACAACAATATTCACCATAACAATCTGCGCAATTTTGCCCCGAAAGGAAATATTGTGGGTAAGGTACCTGATGGCACAGGAGTGCTGATTCTGGCTGCCAATAATGTGGAAATATTCAATAATCAGATTATCGATAATAAATCGGTAAGTACTGGCATTATCAGTTATTTTACTACCGAAAACCCCATAAAAGACCCTACTTATTATCCTTATCCGGTGGCCATCAATATTCATGACAATGTTTTTGAGCGCCAGCATGTAAAGGCTACCAGTAAAGGGCGTTTCGGACAGATGTATCGTTTTAAACTACGATTCGGTAAAAATGTGCCGCATATCCAGTGGGATGGCATTGTTGACGCTAAAAATAATCAGAAAGTTTTGTGTATTAAAAACAATAAAAATACCTCTTTTGCCAATCTTGATGTGGAACATAATTTCAAGAATGTTTCACGCGATGCCTCAGTTCATAACTGCTCGCTGGAAAGTCTGAAAGTGGCCTCAATTGATTAATTATTTTTTTCCGACCTAAGCGTTTGACCTCTCTTTCTTTAATGCACAAAATTGTTTTTTTACTCCTGGCACTTGGCATTTTTGCTTTTACTTCTTTGAAGCAGGAAACTGCAACAAAAGAGGTAAAGGCAAGCATGCCCAGGGAGAAACTATCAGATTATCATTTTTTTGAGGGTAACATGGCTGCTCAGAAACCTGTGGCAGGTGTTGTACCCTACTCTTTAAATACGCCCTTGTTTAGTGATTACGCCGAGAAATTGAGATTCGTAAAACTGCCCGAAGGTGCAAAAGTTCCTTATAATGCCACAGAAGTGTTAGATTTTCCGGTTGGTTCAACCCTTATAAAAACGTTTTATTACCCTAACGATTTCAGAAATACCGATAAAGGCAGAAGAATTATGGAAACCCGCCTGCTGATACATGAACCCGATGGCTGGAAAGCCCTGGCTTATGTATGGAACGACGAGCAGACAGAGGCTTATCTGGAGGTGGCGGGTGACACCAAAGAAGTAAGCTACATTGACCTGAACGGTAAAAAGAAAAAGCACGAGTATAGCGTACCCAACCTGAACCAGTGCAAAGGTTGCCATAACCGAAACGAGGTGATGTCGCCCATTGGGCCTTCTGCCCGGCAACTTAATGGAAGCTACAAAGCATGGGGAACAAAGGAAGAAACTGAAAACCAGCTTATTGCCTGGCAAAAAACAGGAGTACTGCAGCATTTGCCTGCTCTTGAACAGGTACCCAAAGCGCCGGTTTGGAATAAACCTGAAACCGGGGCCCTGGACGAAAGAGCCAGAATATGGCTTGACATCAATTGTGCCCACTGCCACCGATTAGGGGGCCCTGCGCAAACCTCAGGCCTTAATCTGAGTATACATGAGACCGACCAGCTTGCCTATGGTATCATGAAAACCCCGGTAGCTGCCGGGAGAGGTTCCGGAAACAGAAAGTTTGATATTGTACCGGGGAAACCGGAAGAGTCTATCCTGCTGTATAGGATTGAATCAACAGACCCGGGTGAAATGATGCCAGAGGTAGGCCGTAAAACCAACCACAAAGAGGGCATTGAGCTGATAAAAGAATGGATTAAACAAATGAAGAAGTCCTGAGCCTTATGCCTGGCTTTTCATCCATTATAAAAACATTTGTTCGCAAAGTTGTTTTAGAAAGAAATTAGTTTGCTGTACCTGATAAAGTTGAAAACAAAAACGGAGCCTGGTAATATAACCTGCTCCGTTTGTTTTTAAATTTTTACTGCCATTTGAATTTAGGCTACCTTGAGGCTACTTCCTGTCGCTATGCCCCAGCGATTTCCCCGGTGCAATCAGGTCTCTTACCAGTTGCTTTAGCTCCTTTATTTCCGGAAAGTGTCCTTCTCTTTTACGGTCAAAGATTACCTCTTCATTCAATAAAACCTTGAAACTACCGGACACCTCGCTCGGGCGTAGGCTTACTTCGCCCAGCTCCTCTTCAAAGGTAGTGAGTAACTCTTGTGCCAACCATGCCGAACGCATCAGCCAATGGCATTTCGGACAATATTCCAGTGTAATTTTGGGCTTCATAAGTACTAAATTCAACCTTGCATAGGTTTGAAGGCAAACCTGAGCAGTGATTATTTTTTCAAAGTCGACAGGTATTCCACCAGGTCAACAAGTTCTTGTTTTTGCAACGGAAACTGTGGCATCAGCGACTCTTTATGTTCTTTGATAGATACAATCTCAGAACGCTTGTATGAGGTAGGGTTAGCGCTGCCAAGCGTCTTCATTGTAACTTCGTTTTCGGTTCTGGTCAGTATCATTCCGTCTACTTCAGAGCCGTTTTTCAGTTTTACCGTAAAGCCCTCAAAACCGAAACTGATACCCTGACTTGGGTTCAGAATTGCAGAATACAAAGCATCTTTAGATAATTTACTACCAATCTCGGTCAAGGCAGGGCCAAAATTAACCCCTTCGCCCTTACCCAGGTGGCATGTAGTACAATACATTTTAAAAGCCTCCTGTCCTTTTGATGCATTACCGGTCAGTTTCACGAGGTCATTGATATTACCAACCGACTTATCAACACTTGCTCCGAACATTTTCATGGCCTCCGAGCGGATGTCGCCATGCCAGGTTTTCAATAGTATTTTCTGTGCAATCGGCATTACATCTTCGGGCACCTTATTGGCTTTCACCAGATTCCACAGAATCTCTTCACTGTTCCAGCCAGTCATGGCCCACATGGCTCTTTCTCGCACTGCCATGCTCTTCGCTTTATTGTTGTATAAGGTTATCAGATAATCGGTAACTGGCTTTTCATCTACGCCGCCAAACATATCTATCGCTTTCAGCACTGTTTTTTCATCCTTGCTGGTGGTCAGTTTCTTAAATGCATCCAGCCCATTTAATCTAATCTGTAGTCTGGCTGCCTCACCACCCAATGTCTTGTCGTTCATTACCATATTCACCAGGCGGGTTGACTGGTCTTTCAACTGGTAACGTTTTACAATATCCAGGTAATCGGATGGCGATTGAATACCAACAAGCACTTTAGGCAAAAGCGCAGCATAGCGCGCATCTTTTTTAGCACTTTCAACATCAAGATGCTTAAAAACCAAGGTCATTACATCGGCAGGCGCCTTGCCACCATCCAACATACCCAGCAGCACTGTAGTTTTTTCCGGATTCGACTGAAAATCAAAAGCACGGAAATATCTTAGTCTGGCCTCGCCTTCTGAAGTTTTGGCTAATTCAGCTAGCCGGTAAATATTATCGGTAGAGCGGCTTCTCCACACTATGTCTTTGGCTTTGGCATCAGATTTCCAGCGTTCGCCTATGGTTTCTATGTACTTGGCAAAAAAGCTATCCCATTGGTTATCGGCAGCAATACCCAGCGCCTCCAGATACCAGCGGTCGGTGCCATCGTATTGGTTTGCCAGTGATACCCAGATATTGGCGGCCTCCGGATTTTTACTATGACGAATAGCCAATGCCACTTCCCTTCTGATTTGCGGCGAAGGGTCTTGCGCCAATTTGGTTAGTACTGCAAAATCTGTCATTTTAAGCTCCTGCGCCAAACGTAGACCAACCATGCGAACATCTTCGTTTTTGTCTGTCAGGGCTGCATTAATATATTTCTTCTCTTCGCCTTTTATGTTAGCCAGCAACCATAAAGCTCTGGCGCGCATACGTGGGTTTTCAGAAGCCCAGATGGTCTGCAATGCTGGTTCGGCTTTTTTCTGCCATTGGTTTAGTTTTGTCCAGGCCAGATAACGCACAGCCAGATTCGGATTCTGCAGAGCTTTTACGCAGCCTTCAGGCGTCTCAAAATCAAAGACCGGTACCGAGAATTTGCTTCCTTTCGGTGCTACACGATAAATTCGCCCGCGAAGGCTATCTCCCATGGCATGGCCGCCCACGCCCGGGTCGTACCAGTCGGCAATAAAAATAGAGCCGTCGGGCGCTGTTGTTACATCAGACGGGCGGAACCACTTGTCTCGGGTTGAGCCGTCAAGAATATTGTTGATGGTGGCCTTGAATCCAGCGCCACTTTTTTCTACTGCGTAAGAGCGAACAATGTTTGGTCCGGCATCGCAATGAATCATCTGATTGCGGTACTTTTGCGGTAGCAAATCGCCCTCGTAGATAATCATGCCGGTTGGTGAACCTGCCCCTGTCTGTAGCAGATTAGGCACCACACCGGGGTCATTCAGATGCCAGTGGCGCAAAGGTATTTCGTTTTCCCAGTTCGTGCGCCGTTCCTGCCAGCTTGCCCCGGTCATTTCATCTTTATAGCCATAGTTGCCATGGTCTATTACGTAGTTGATACGCACGCCCTTGTTGCCGTCATCATCGTTATCAGATTGCCACATTCTGCCGTAAGAATCAATGGCAACTTCATAATTATTTCTGAAATTGTGTGCAAGAATCTCCACATTCGAGCCATCTACATCACATCTGAAAATCTTGCCCTGCTTGTAGCTTGAAAAAGGTCTGCCCAGGTCGTCTTTCAGCTCTACTCCGTTTTTATCACTCAGGGTTTCTATCTCATTACCTCCATTAAAGTACAACTTACCATCAGGCCCGAACGTAAAGGCATGAATGGCGTGGTCGTGTTGTACCCCTTTCAGGTTGGTAAAAATCACTTCCTTTTTATCTGCCTTGTCGTCTCCGTTTTCATCGGTAAACAAAAACACGTTAGGGCTGCAAGACACAATTACTTTATTGCCCAGCACAGATACGCCTAACGCAGAGTTAATCTCTTCACCCTGATAAAACACAGTGGTTTTATCGGCTTTGCCGTCTTTATCTGTATCTTCCAGAATCAAAATTCTGTCGCCCTTTTTGTTATATGGATTCTTTGGATTTAGCTGATTGCGGTAATTGTAGCCTTCGCAAATCCATACCCTGCCTTTGGCGTCAATATCCATGTTGGTGGGGTTCATCATCATTGGCTCAGAGGCAAAAAGTGTTACCTCCAGTTCAGGGTCGGCCAGTTTTACGCCATCCAGTGCATATTGCACTTTCCGTTTATCTTCTTCTGTCAGTTTGGCATATTCTTCGTCTGAAAGTTTTCCTGAGTCTTGCCTAAAGGCACCTGATAAAAATAGAACAGTGATAGAAAAAATGATTGATTTTTTCATTGCAGATAATTACATTGTTAAAGGCTTTGAATAGATACTTTAAAAGTACGGAATTGGTGTCAATCTGACAAATAAAATGTACGAGGACTAATTTTTGAGAGAAACGATACCTTTGTCAGTTCCCAGACCCAGTATACGCCTGGCACGCAGATAACGCGCCGCATTACCGGCATCATAGCGGGTACTTTCTTTATCAAAACTACTGATGCGCACCATACCCGAAGAATGTATAAACTCATTGTTGCCTATCCACATACCTACGTGCACTACTCTTTCGGGTTTATCGGCAGTAGATTTTTCACCAAAAAACAGCAGGTCGCCTACCTGTAGGTTTTCAAAGGCTACTTCTTCGCCTACAAAGGCCTGCTGAGAAGCATCTCTGGGCAGCAAAATACCATTGGTCTGAAAAACCATGCGCATATAACCGCTGCAATCTACACCTTTCCATGAGGTACCACCCCACAGATACGGCAGGCCCATCATGCGGTAAGCAGTTTTTGTTAATGACTCAGGGCTTGGTGAAGTTATTTTCTTCCATTCCTGATAAGAGACTACCTCGTGTTTCAGCACAAATCCATTGCGTGCATCCGGATACGCCACCTCATAATAATCGGCGAGGGTGTCTTTTACGGTTAGCAGGTTGCCCCAGGTAAGGTCAGAAACCGTCTGGGTGTTTTCATCTGCCTCGGTGAACGCAAAGCCGAATGGCTTGGCAAACATCAGTTTTGGTTTACTGCCATATACTTCTATATCTGTTTTAACGAATCGCTTAATGGTAGTACCTTCTACCCAGCCAATGTAGTTATCTGGCGTTTGCACCAGATACCAGTAGCGGTCTTTATCAAGCACTTTAAGTGTAGTACCCAGCAGGGCCTGTGTTGCCAGCTCGGCTGCTTCTTTAGGCTGCGTGCGGATATTAGCCACCGATACATTTACAATTGCATATATTTTATCTTCCAGTTCTTTTACATCAGGCAAAAGCTTTACTTCGTCAATCAGCTCGAAGCCATTATTTTTCAACCGGCCCAGCAATTCTTTTTTGGCAAGGGGCAAATTGGTCTTGCCTCTCAGTTTGTTACTATCCGGCTCAACCTGAAAAACAGCTACGCGTTTATCAGGAGCATATTTTTTCTTTACCTGCTCAATTATAGCCGGTACTGTTGGATGCGCAAGGGGGGCTTGCGCCACCTGCGCCATAAGATTGAAGCCCGTCGCAAAAAAAATAAGTACTAATGTAAGTTTGCGAAGTGTGTTCAGGTTGCAATACATATTCTATTACTATTGTAAGTGATTCCATCCCTGGGCTTTGATACCTACTTTTGAGCCGCTGTTCAGTACCAGCTCTACGGCTTTGTTTTCTGTCATGTAGCCAATAGGCGTTATATCCGTTACATTCTTGATTTTATCAAAGTCAGACTGTTTGATGGTAAACAGCAGTTGGTAGTCTTCTCCTCCGTTTAAGGCTGCCGTAACCGGGCTCAGCTTAAACTCCGTTGCTGTTAGCATGGTAATATCTTCAATGGGTAGTTTCTCTTCAAAAATAAGCGCCCCAACGCCAGACTGTGTACTTAAGTGGATAATTTCAGAGGCCAACCCGTCTGATACATCAATCATAGAAGTAGGTACTACACCTGCTTCGGCCAGCTCATGCACAATGTCTGTTCTGGCTTCTGGTTTCAGTTGTTTCCCAACCAGATACGATTTCTCTTCCAGGTCTGGCTGCATACCCGGGTTAGCCAGAAAAACCTGTTTTTCTCTTTCCAGAATCTGCAAGCCAAAGTAAGCAGCGCCTAAATCGCCGGTTACGCACAAAATATCATTCGGTCTTGCTCCGCTTCTGTAAGCTACCTTGTCTTTATCTACAAAACCGGTTACGGTTACAGAAATAACAAGGCCCGAGCGTGACGAAGTGGTATCGCCTCCTACTAAATCAACCTGATAGTCCTCACAGGCAAATTTAATACCTTCATAAATTTCATCAACTGCCTCTACCGACATACGATTGCTCAACCCAATACTTACGGTTATTTGTTTGGCAATGCCATTCATGGCGGCAATGTCAGACACATTCACTGCTACTGATTTATACCCTAAATGGCGAAGCGGAACATAGGCCAGGTCAAAATGCACCCCTTCCAGCAACATATCTGTCGAAACAAGCATGTATCTATCGCCCGTGTCAATCACCGCTGCGTCATCACCAATCCCTAATACAGACTCAGGGTTTTGCAAGCTGAATTTTGTTTTTATGCGGTCAATCAAACCAAACTCTCCTAATGTATTCAACTCTGTTCTTTCCATGCTATTTGCTGTTTTGGCAAAACCTTTTCACTATTTTTTCACAAAGATAAAAAAAGGTGGACTTCGCAGCCCACCTTCCTTCAAAAATCAATTCTGTTATTGCGTTACAAGGGTATATGTATTTATGGTGCCACCGGTCTTTGCACTGGCCGACGTGCGCGTCAATATCAATTGGGTATCGGTAATTGAGTCAATTGTAAACTCAATTGTTCCGCTTGTACCTGTCGGAGCAGGGTTCAGGTTTTTCAAAACCAGCTTGGTGTCGCCCACTACTTCATACTGCCCCGAAAAAGCGTTTCCGTCGAACTCAATATAAGTAACCGTTGGGGAAGACAATAGCCTTAACTGAAAGCCCGAGTAGCCGGGTCTTGTGTTACTGGCAGCACCCTTACTATACACAATGGCGCTTCCTTCCTTTACTGTATTGGCAGACCAGTTTTTCTTGATTTTCTCGCTTACAGGTACAACTTTGTCTCCACCACAAGAAAAAATAAAGAAACTACAAGCAAATAAAAGAATGGCAATTTTTTTCATAGAGTAAATTTTTGAATTTGTTTTTCAACCTTTTTTAATCAACATCATTTTGCCCTGAGAGCATCAGCAAATATGGCTTAAATATAAACCAAAAAAAAATCTTGTTATTAAAATAGACGTAATTTTTAAGCTATTGGTTGTAGATAAATTTTAACGGATATGAATTAATCTGTTTTAAGTTGTCTGCATTCATAAATCTTTACGAACTTTGTAAAAAAATTGTATTAATCTTGAAAGAATACACCAGAGGCCAGCTGGCGCTTCGCAACGGGCAGGATAAAGAAGAAATATGGGTAGCTTACCAGTCGGTTATTTATGATGTGACGGAATCAAGACTATGGCGGAACGGGAAGCATTATGAACACTGGGCTGGCCAGGATTTGACCGACGAGCTAAAAGACGCGCCGCACACCGAAGCCGTTTTTATGAAGTTTAAAGCCATAGGCAAGCTCATTCAGTAATTACGCGTTTATTCCATTCAAAATCGCTCATTCACTCATTAGTTTTCAAAATCACGCATTCGCTCATTCACTCATTCACTAATTCACTCATTAGTTTAATATGAAACTCATAGAATCAATTATACTTTTTGCGAGTCTTGCTTTTTTGGTCATGTTTGTAGACCAGGCACTTTATAAAAAAGTAGCGCTTAAAGACAGTTACTTTTTTCTGATGTTTTCGGTAGCCGGGTTTTTGTATTACACCTACCAGAGAGGCCTTAGAAAAATAAAAGAAAAACAGGAAGCAGAGGCTAAAAAGAAAGACGACAAGCCAAAGAGTATTGAAAAACGCTTAAGAAAAAAATAAGCAGGTGGGGGTCACCTGCCTTTGTGCTATAGTTCTGGTAATATTTCATCGCCAACGCGAATCTTTCCTTTTTCAATTACCAGTAAATTCTGCCCGAAGAGAATCTTATTGCCATTGCGCCGGTATTGGTTCAGGGTTTTTAAAGGTTCCTTGCCTTTTTCTGCCGTTTCAGGATTAATTGTGGTTAACACGCAGCGGGCGCATGGTTTTACACCTGCCAGCCTGGCGTTTCCTAAAGAGAAAAACCTGAGGTTATCTTCTTCGTGCGGCTCTCCGCCACTGAAAACCAGATTAGGGCGAAAGCGATTCATTCCTATAGGCTCGTTCAGCTTTCCGTTCAGTAAATCTAAACTTGCCTGCCCTATTAACAATAGCGGGTAGGCGTCGGCAAAGCTGGTGTGTTCTTCATGCGTAATTGAGTATTTAGGGTCTGTAGGGCGTATGGAATCATCAGGCTGATAATACAGATATGTTTCCTTACCCAGCACTTCTGTAAACCAGGCATCGGCTTCATTGCTTACCCGTACGGCTTTTACGGTATCATCCCAGATGGTTATCATACGGGTATCGTCAGTCTGCGGGGTAAAAGGCACTTTTAATGGAGCAATTGCTAACCTCCGATGGCTTACCCGCAGGCCGTCGGCCTCAATGGCCACATCAATCAATGCCATTTGTTCGTTTTCACGTTGAGTTCTGAACACATTATCACCATCAGCCAACACCCATCGGCGGTCATACTGCAGGCCGCGGTCTTCCACCTGAGCTTCCTGAAGTGAAATACCCCCCAGTGATTTAACAGGGTAAATGTTTATTTCGGTTAATATTTTTGCCATCTTTACTTATATTTTTACTGACACAACATTTCGGGCTCAAAAACGTTTGTGTTATTAGGTCAAACATCTAAATTGAAGAAAAATTTACGGCATTAAAGTTCCGTAATTTTGACAAGATTGACCTACAAAACAAACTTAGAGCTACAATCTATAAAATTGTGGGCAAGTATGTTAGCCCAACCATTTAAATGATGAAAAAAATACGCTATATCATTACCTTTCTGCTCCTTTCGAACAGTGTTTTTGCGCAACTTCAGACTTATAAAAGAGGCCTGGCAAGTTTTGATAAAGGCCAGTACGACCTAGCCATCAAAGACCTGTCAAAGGTAACCAATATTGCTGAAAGTGAAAAAGCCAACCTGAACTACAAAATTGCAGAGGCTTATCGTTTGTCGAACCGCTGGGTAGAGGCCATTCCGTATTACGAAAAGGCCTTTGAAGCCAAACTGATGATACCCGAAGCTCACTTTCATTATGCATTTGCCCTGAAAGCAGCCGGAAAATATGAACAGGCCCTAAAAGAGCTGCAACAATTTATAGATGCCAAAAGCACCATAAAAGCCTATAACGAAAAAGCCTACAGAGAGGTAAACTCGCTCAGGCTGATAGGCGAACTGAAACAAAAACAGACAGATATAACTTTCAGCAATTTGTCTGCAATCAACACTGCCGGGGCTGAGTTTTCTCCGGTTGTGCTGGGCGATGAACTGATTTTTACTGCGTCGCGCAAAAGCAAAACGTATTCAAACGGCCTGCCTTATGTAGGTTTATACAAATCAAGATTTGCCCGAACCATGGAAGAAATGAGCAAACCTGAGAAATTCAGCAATGCCATTTTTGACGAGGAACGCAACGAAGGCACCCCGGCCTTTTCGCCTGACGGTAAAACCATGATTTACGCCCGGGGCAACACCGGCAAAAGAAAAGACTTTTCTCCGGACATGGATTTATACATTTCGCGCTATGTAAATGGCACCGGATGGACAGAACCCAGTTATGTGAGCGCTTCTGACTCGGCCAGTTGGGATGGTTCTCCGGCTTTCTCGCGCGACGGCAAAACTATTTACTTTGCCTCTAACCGCCCCGGTGGATTTGGGGGTATTGATCTTTACAGAGTTAATATGGATGCCTCTGGCCGTTTTGGGAATCCGGTGAATATGGGCAAGGAAATTAATACCGCAGGCGACGAAATGTTTCCTTACGTATCTGAAGATGGAAAACTTTACTTTGCATCTGACGGGCACCCCGGCCTAGGCAAATTAGACCTTTTTGTGGCTATTCGCTCAGGCGGCAAAATTACCGTTGAAAATATGGGGCTTCCGTATAATTCAAACATGGATGATTTCGGGCTGGTAATGCGTAAAAACGGTGATGTGTTCTTTAGTTCAAACCGGGCCGGAGGCAAAGGCGATGACGATATTTACTACTATGAAGCCCCCAAACAAACCGAACTGGCAGATGCAACGCCTTTGATTCCGAGGTCAACACCAGATAGCCTTTCGAAACCTCTGGAAATAAAAACCGTGAGGTACTTCCTGGCAGGTACTATTTATACCAAAAATGCCAACAACCAAAATGTACCGCTTGACTCGGCAACGGTAAAGATTCTTACTACCGGACAGGATGAGCCATTGAAAGAAATTATTACGCAGAAAGACGGTAAGTTTGGCCCCATAGCAGTGCAGGAAGACAACGACTACGTAATATTGGGTAGCAAGAAAAACTACCTGGCCAAAAGAGAAGACTTCTCAATGTATGGCCGCACCATACCGCAGTCATTATTAACAAAAGCCATTACGGATACTACTTTCTTTGCATCGCTCAATCTGGAAGAAATTACTTTAGACAAGACGTTCAGGGTTGAGAATATTTACTACGACCTGGACAAATGGGATATAAGACCTGATGCGGCACTTGAACTGAATAAACTTGTGCAGATACTGGTAGACAACCCTACCATTAAGATAGAGCTAGGTTCTCATACCGATGCTCGGGCTACCGAGATTTATAACCTGCGCCTGTCGCAAAGACGTGCCGAGTCTGCGGTTAATTATATCGTTTCCAAAGGTATAGACAGGGCGCGTATTACAGCCAAAGGTTATGGAGAAAGCGAACTTCTTATCAGAAACGCCAAAACCGAAGACGAGCACCAGACCAACCGCCGAACCGAGTTTAAGATTATTGAAATTGAATAAGGTTTATACCTGTAAAACAAAAGACCCCGAATATGTGTCCGGGGTCTTTTGTTTTATAAGCATTTCAGAAACTTTTACCAGCGAATCAGAGCAGACCCCCATGTAAATCCACTGCCAAAGGCAGCCAGACACACCAGGTCTCCGTCTTTTACTTTGCCTGCTTCCCAGGCCTCACAAAGGGCAATCGGAATAGAAGCCGCTGTGGTGTTACCGTATTTCATAATATTATTAAATACCTTTTCGTCTGGCAGTTGCAGGGTTTTCTGAACAAACTGTGCGATACGTAAATTGGCCTGATGCGGCACCAGCATATCAATATCAGTCGGTTTTAGACCTGTTTTGTTGAGTGCCTCCATGATTACCTCCGGAAACTTGGTAACAGCTGTTTTAAACACCAGCTGACCATTCATATTGGGGTAATAGGTTTTGTTCTCAATCAGGTTTTCGTACACGAAAATTTCGCCATAGAGTGCGTCAGGAAAACCGAACTTCTCTTTACCTAGGTGGTAACCACCATGGCTACCCGGGCTTATCAAAGCCAGTTCTTCAGCATAAGTGCCATCAGAATGCAAATGGGTTGTTAATATACCTTTGCCTTCTTCTGTAGTTGGTTGCAATAATACAGCACCGGCGCCATCACCAAAAAGAACGGCCACGTTTCGCCCCCGGGTAGTGAAATCCAACCCCATTGAGTGCATCTCAGACCCAACCACCAATACATTTTTATACATTCCGGTTTTAATGAACTGGTCGGCTACTGACAACGAATAGATAAACCCTGAACACTGGTTGCGGATATCAATAGCCCCTACCTCTTTATGCGTAATGCCCAGCTCTCTTTGCAGCAACACACCGCAACCCGGGAAATAATAGTCGGGGCTTAGCGTGGCAAATACAATAAAATCTATTTCTTCGGGTTTTATGCCCGCTCTTTCGCAGGCTATTCTGGCTGCATTGGCACCCATAGTAGTGGGTGTTTCTTCATGCTTTTTTCCGTATCTTCTTTCTTTAATACCCGAACGCTCCTGTATCCATTCATCCGTAGTATCCATTACTTTCATCAGGTCAGCATTTGTTACCACCTGCTCAGGCACATAAAATCCTATACCTGCTATTTTCGAATTTACCATATTTGTTGCTTTTTGAATCCTGCCACGAAATTACAAGAAAAACTCACAAATGTTCAAGATATTCTTAGAATAGTACTTGACCGTTTTTAGATTTGCTTTTTATTGTTTATATTAATACTCACTTACCCAAATGCTTCATTGCCCGGCTGCTAACATCAATATGCTTCTAGGTATCTGAAACCTACACCGATAATTATATTTTCTGCCTAATTTAAAGTCATTACCTATGGGCGTTCAGCATAGCCTGTTTTTCTGGTTCGCAGAAGCCAAATCATTCCTACAGCTACCAGAATAAATACCCAGAGTTTCATGAGAAGAACTATTGCATCCTCCAGGAAAACCCATCCTGTCATTAGTGAATTTTGGATACGAACCCAAAAACCCGTTCTGTAGGTATCCATTCTTTGGTTGTTTTCAACCATTGTTTTATCAAGAAAAGCAGGCTGGTAAAGATGAATAGTAATAGTGCTTAAATTGACCTGCTCTTGTATTCCAAGCTTTTTTAGTTTGCTCTCATCTGCACTCATCTGATGAGCCAACAGCGTTTCTTCCGCCTCTACTGCTGTCTCTATGTCACCTTTCCGATTCTGATGAACCTTTATGCTCCGCGCTACAAACTTTCCATGTCTTATCGCTGCCAACTCACTCGATAAGATTCTTAAACTTACTTCTTCTGCCTCTATAGTACGGTGGTTTATATAAAGTATCATACCATTCAGGTCTTTCAGAAGGCTCTGCAAATTCCTATTAGGTATCCTGAGGGTAATATTATTTGTAATATTTACCGAACTAATTTCCATTAAAGAATCCGGACTTATGATAATTGTTTTCTTATCTTCTACCTCTGATTGCATGTGAGCGTAACTCACGAACCCATTATACTTAAGAGCCAGCTCTTCAATTTGCTCTGACGATTTCCGCACATCTTTTACCTTAAAATCTAAATCAACCTTTAGGATGAATTGAGACCGCAACAGGGAATCTTGTTTTTCTGGAGCGATTTCGGAGCCACCTGATAAATCAGGTTCTTCTGCTTTTGAATCGATGTCTCCCTGGCTGGCGCAAGCCATAAAAAAGCAGCCTATTGCTCCCAATAGCGCTGCTTTATGGTTAATGGTAAATCGCATGATTTCTGAAGTTTTTGATTATAACTCAAAAACGTACACGATTTAAACTAATTGCAAAATTTTAAGATTTTTTTAAGAATTATTTAAGACAAATTTAAGAATCAAGGTTTCGTCTGTTCTTCCGGATTAAAATCTTTAAATGTTTTCTTGATATTGGCGTCAGTTGGCTTGTTTTTAGGCTCCCATGACGCATCAAGGTCAAGCACTACCAACCCTTTCAGGTTCATGGTACTCATAAAATCATCAACTTTTCTGATGAAATCGGGCCCTCTGCGAGACGATTTCAAAGAGAAGTCACGTGCAAAGATATCCCCCTTGGTCTGAATCTCATTCTTCTTCTCAATTACGTAATTCAGCCTGTCTATCAGGTCTTTCATTGATTTACCAATTACCTCGGTTGCCTCCAGTGTACCAATAGTTAACACGGTAGTACCACCTAAAGTAGACGCCAGCCTTTGCTGTTCCGGTTGTTCTTTGGGTATCAGAAAAGACGACAGGCTAGTTGTAGCACCCAACGACGCCGTTACAATTGACCTGTTCTTCTTGCCTTTTTTTGCTCTTACATATAGTTTCTTCAACTCGGCTTCTTTCTCTCTCAGTTGCTCCATCAGTTCCCAGCCTCTCAGTAGGGTTCCTCTGTACAGATTATAAAGCTTCAAATCGGCTTCAGCTTCGTTAACAGCGTTTTTTACGGTAAACTTAATGGTTTTTACAGCCCGCTTTCTGGTTTTGTCAATCACAAAGAAATCAACCGTGAACGACAGCGTGTCGTATGGGTCTTTCACAAAATCATAGCCGGGCTTAAAAATAAACTCATACTGATTAGCCGTATTTTTTACCAGCATATTTTTGGTAATATTCTGGTTATCAGTCAGAAAATCAAACTCCTGAATATCGTCATCGCCGTTCGGGTCTGACAAATAAAAGCGCAGGCTCACAGTCTGATTCTCTTTCAGGAAAAAGTTACTCTCTCTTGGCACCACTACAATTTCCGGAGGCAGGTCAATCTGGGTTGCCTCAACTTTCAGCCTGCCTTTCACCTGTACCTTTGAGGGCTGGTCTTCTGCATAAAACTCAATGTAAATCGGTTGATTCTTCAATTGTTTAAACTGAGTAAGCGAGGGTGTCCAGGACACTTCTCCCTGCGACGACATCTTCATGCCTTCGGGCAGGGTTTCAAGCGAAGGTATAATAACTATGGGGTCGTTGTCTTCGTCGTAAACAAAGTAGCGGTCAAACTTATAGATATTGGTTGTATTGTATTGCACATAAAACGGGTTCTGGTCTTTTACAACCGGCGGGCGGTTGGTGTGTTGTATCCTGAATTCTACCTTGGCCGACACCACATCTTTAGATGAGTCACATCTGGCCTCAAAAATAACCTGTTGAAATTTAAAGCCTGTAAGGCGGTCAACCAGGTCATAAGAGGGTGTCCAGGAAAACCTGCCGAGCGAATCCAGTTCCATCCCATCTACCTTGCCCTGCGGAATTGAAAACTTGAAGTTTCCACAATCTTTACCTTCAATTTTTAGCTGAAAAGCAACCTGAGTGCCTTCTTTTAGCTGGTTCCAGTCGGTACCTGAAGGTAAAACAATTTTAGGTGAGTCTTGTGCGAATAAGTGCTGAAAAAGTACTAAAAAACTAAAAATCAGTAGGTTAGTTCTCATTTTAATCATACGATAAGTTATTTTTAAAAACCGGATACAGAAAGAGAATCGCTTCTCTGCCTGCACCAATTACTTTTCTTCTGGTGCCACATCCTGTTTGTTTTGGCCGGGTATAACTACGCAAGGAAAACCAAACAGACAACGGTCTTTTATCATTTTTATTACTTCATCCGGTACGTTTTCTTCCCAACCTTCTTCTCCCTGCTTTATTAGTTGCAGGGTTCTGTCTGTATTGATGGCCAGGTTCTTATCGTTATAATGATGAATGTCTTCAATTTTATTATTGGCTATCAGATACCGGTACAAATCAATCAGGTGCATGGGTGGTGTAAACCGCATGCCACTCATAATTTTGCCGTTCTGATAGGTCGGATACACAAAAACCTTCAGGTTGCGGCTAAATAACGTGGCAAACGATTCAAGAATACCCCCTGCTAAATCAGTATAATGCTTTTCTTCAAAAATGTATTCCAGATTAGGATAACCTATAATCAACCCCATTTTAAGTTTGGTAATTTTTGATACATAGGCAGCCAGCTTGTAGTATTCCTGATAGTTTGATATCATTACCATGTGGCCCATCGAACACAGAATATCCACGCGATCCAGAAAATCCTTCTCGTCTATCTCAGCATCGTTTTGTTTCAGCCCCTGAAGGGTAATTTCGCACATCACCACAACCTTGTCTTTATCAACGTCAGGCTCACGCATAAACTGTTTCGTGCCGTTGTCGAGCATATCCAGATGCACATTTACCAAAGGCCTGAAACGCCCTCTCAAAACCAGCGCGTGTTTTCTGAAAAGTACCTCAGAAGGCTGCAGGTTTTCACCATCGGCGCCAAAAAGAGCAATATCAGACAATCCATGCATTACCAGACGAAGGCTCATCAGTCGGTTATCGACATGCTCAAAGTCTGGCCCTTCAAAGCGTATCATGTCTATCTGAATGCGGTCTTTAGACAAATCATCCATTAACGACAACAAAAGCGTTTCAGGGTCCTGGTAATAATAAAAACTCCCGTAAACCAGATTAACCCCCAGAACCCCCAGTGCCTGATGCTGTAAAACGTTGTCGTTGTCCAGCATTTTTACATGTATAATAATATCATTATACGCACCACCAGGGGTAAGCTGAAACCTGAGACCCATCCAGCCGTGGGCTTCGTTGGTCTTGTGGTAATTAAGCGCTGCAACTGTGTCAGAAAAAGCAAAAAATGTAGAGGTTTCTCCCCTTTTTTCGTTAAGCCGCTCAATAAGCAAACCATACTCATGGTCAAGCATGCTCATCAGGCGTGGTTCACATACATAACGGCCGTTTTCCATTGCGCCATAAATGGCATCAGAGAAGGTCATATCGTAGGCCGACATGGTTTTGGCAATGGTTTTTGATGCCCCCCCGGCCTTAAAAAAGTTGGCGGCTACATCCTGGCCGGCGCCAATTTCAGCAAAACAACCGTAAATCTGTTTATTCAGATTGATACGCAAAGCCTTCTGTTTGGTACCCAGGTTTTTCTCGTATATGGTTTCCATTTTTGATGTCTTTTTACGCGTGTTATTCATCTCACACACCATCATTTTTTCTCTACAAAGGTAGACCTAAACTTGTACTTTTCCAAGTATAAATCTTATTTGAAGTAGCTGTCACTTAAACACAAAACGATCTTAAAACAGAGCATATTTACTCAAAAAAGACTTTTTAATAAATTTTTAACGCCAGTTTGACAAGGGCTTTGCCTTCATTACTCTAATTTTGAATTTGAAAAAACTCGCCTTGTGTTTGGTAATAAACCAATCTAAGGATTCGTTAAACATGAACATGCAGTTGTTTCATTCCGGATTCCGGGAATGTACTTCCTATTATAAAAATTCTGATTAGAAATGTTAAAGCGGGTTTTATACATAATACTGTTTATGAGTCTGAGTGGGCTACTCTATGCCAACCAGCGACATACAGTTTCGCTTTATTTTCCTGTCAAAAAAACTGTTCATCATACCCACGGGATACCCTCGAGTGCCGACGATTTCTTTAAGGTTGACCCCCAAACTAATTACTGTTTTTTACGTACCGTAGTAGACGAACAGGATTGGTACACCAACCATACGTTTCAGGCGCATAGTTTCTTAAAAGAGAATGTTTTAAAAGACCTATTCGTTCAAAAAACGCTCAATTTTTTAAAAAACAGATACATTTATCTGCTCAACTGTATCTGGCTCATCTGATTCCCTGCCCCCACTTATAAGAGTTCACACGCCTGAGTGCACTTTACAGCCAACCCGTCATTTGAGTTTCAAATGACACAGTTGTCTATTGTGCTTACTAGTCATTATTATACCCGAATTACCGTGAAAAGAATAAAAAACATTGTTTTTCTATGGCTTTTCTGTATCAAGGCTTTTGCCTCCACCGATTCCCTTAAAATCACGCTGAAAGATTTAGAAGGAATTTTCTTGCAGAAAAACGCATTGCTGATGGCTCATAAATTTGATATTGAAGCCAACCGTGCAGCCATCATACAAGCCCGCTTGTGGGAGAATCCGACTTTAACTGTAGAGCAGATGCTCTATAATAATCAGACCAGACGCATTCTGCCTGTACTGGGTCTGAACGACGTAAAAGGCCAGCCTACCACGCAGCAGGCCATTCAGGTACAGCAGCTTTTTTATCTGGCAGGCAAACGCACCAAACGCACAGCCATGGCAGAAACAAGCACTCATATAGCCGAAGATAACTACTATGATGTGCTGCGGGGTTTGAAGTTTGAACTCAGAAGTAATTTCTACGACCTTTATTATCTGCAGAACATCGTCAGAATATATGAGGAAGAAATCAGCTCGCTTGAAAAAACGCTGGCCGGCATGAATACCCTTTTGCAGAAAGGTATTATTCCGATAAAGGACATTACACGTATAAGGGCCCTGTTATTTACACTTGAAACCGAGCAGAAGGACCTCAGACTTGAGATGCTTGAAAAACAGGTAAATCTGCGTACCATAACCGGAACCAGAAACGAAGTGTACTTTGTGCCTCAAACAAACAGAAATGCGGTTGATGCCCTTGATGTACGGTCGCTTACGCTTGATAATCTGTTGGCAACAGCTTTTGAGAACAGACCAGACCTGAAAATGCAGCAATCGGCGCTGAGGCTCGAAGAACAGAATCTCATTTACCAGAAGGCTCTAAAAGTACCAGACCTGCAAGCCGGGCTGCTGTATGACCGCGCCAGTAGTAGTGTACCCAATTACTTTGCCGCGACTTTCCAGATAAACCTGCCTTTTTTTAATAAAAATCAGGGCAACATTAAAGCTGCAGCATACAGGGTTCAGTCTGTTCAAAAGATGGTAACCAGCCAGGAAGACAAAATAACCGGCGACATTCAGTTGGCTTACCGCAGAGCGCTGGAAACTGATGAGCTTTATAAAGGATACGACAAATCCTTTATGATTGACTTCGACAAACTATTCGACAACGTGAAACTGAATTTTGACAAGCAGATTATCTCAATGCTTGAATTTGTTGATTTCTACGAGTCATACAAAAGCAGTGCCGTGCTAATGAACCGCCTGCAGAGCGACCGCGTAAGAGCAATAGAAGAAATCAATTTTATGGTCGGTAAAGAAGTAATAGGTATGCCCTAAAAAGGCTATTCTGTTTCCGTTAAAAACTAACACAATGAAAAAAACAAAAAATATAATATTCATAACTGGCATTTTTATCACAGCTGCTCTTGGTTTACAGAGTTGCAAAACCGAAACAAAACCAGAAGAAACCGCCAGAGAGAGCTTCGTGCTGACAGACACCATGATGACAAAACTGGGTTTCGACGAAGTAACATCCAAAGTACTGCTGTCTGAAGTTAAGCTAAGCGGCAAGATAACCGCCAATGAAGATAAAGTAGCCAAGGTGTTTCCGCGCGTAGACGGCAATATTGAAAAACTCAATGTTCAGCTGGGCGACTATGTTCAGAAAGGGCAGATACTGGCTATAATACGTAGCCGCCAGGTAGCCGAAATGGATAACCAATTCAGCATGGCCATGTCTAATCTGCAAATTGCCAGAAAAAACCTGGGTGTTGAAGAAGAACTGTTTAAAACAGGCCTGGAACCGGAACGGAATCTGGTAAATGCCCGGCAGGAAGTACACAAAGCAGAGGCAGAGCTGAAAAGGGTGCACGAAACCATGAAAATCTATGACCTGGGTAAAGAGGCTACCTATCAGATAAAATCACCGATATCTGGTTTTCTGATTGAAAAAAATGCCGTTGAAGGCATGGATTTCAACATTGAAAACATTGATAATTTCTTTACTATCTCTGACCTCTCTGATGTGTGGGTGTTAGCAGATGTGTATGAAACTGATATTAACAAAGTTAAAATTGGATATACCTGCGACATAACCACGCTGGCAGACCCTGACAAGAAAATTAAAGGTAAAATAGACAAAATTTTTAACGTGCTTGACCCCGAAAGCCGGGTTCTGAAAGTGCGCATACGTCTGCCGAATCCTGGCTACACCCTTAAACCGCAGATGTTTGCCATTGTACGGGTGTATCATGAAGAAACTCAGAGCATGCCGGCCATCCCTGCCAAGGCTGTAATATTTGATAAAAGCAGGCAATGGGTGATGGTATTTAAAGACCGCCGGCACATAGAAACCCGCCAGGTGAAAGTATTCAAAACCGTTGGCGACTACGCCTACATAGAATCAGGCCTTGCCCTTGGCGAAAAAATCATTTCAAATCAGCAACTGCTGGTTTATGATGCGCTTAACAATTAGCAATTAACCGTAATATTTTACTCAATGACAACAATGAAACGGCACTTATCTATCCTTGCCATGCTTTTAAGCATCCCGGCGTTTTCACAATCTCCTGCCGGTGCCAACCAACGCTTTAATTTCCATTTTCAGCAAACGGTGGTTACGCAGTATCAGCCTGGTGTAAAAGCGTTATACTCGGGTACCAATAGTTTTTCTACCAAAGAAGAGGCTCAGACATCTGTAACCTCCACATTTTTTATTGGTGTAAAACTAGGCAAATATACCGAAGTATACTTTAACCCCGAGCTGGCAGGCGGAAGCGGATTAAGCAAAGCTACCGGTATTGCCGGTTTTCCTAACGGAGAAACCTTCCGGGTGGGAAATCCGAAACCGACAGTCTACATAGGCAGGGCATACATACGGCACTACATTTCATTGAGTAAAGAAACCGAAACAGTAATCAACGGTATCAATCAGCTGGGTGGCCAACGCCCGGTAAAATATCTTTCGGTGGTGGCGGGTAAATTCTCGCTGGCTGATTTCTTTGACGGCAACACATACAGCCACGACCCCCGCACCCAGTTTCTGAACTGGTCGTTAATGAGCAACGGAGCCTATGATTACGCCGCTAATGTAAGAGGCTATACGCAAGGCATTATGCTTGAATACGTGAGCCCCGCTTTTTCGGTTCGCTACGCCGCGGCGCAGGTACCGGCAGAAGCAAACGGAGCCAGGCTGGATAAAAATATCGGCCAGGCGCTGTCTCACCAGGTAGAAATAGAAAAGCCCTTTGGTAATTCAAGACTACGCCTGCTGGGCTTTATTAACAAGGCCGATATGGGTAAATACACTCTGGCAACCCAGATGCAGATGCCAGACATAACCGCCACACGGATGTATGGCCGGACCAAAGCAGGATTCGGGGTCAATTTTGAGCATAAATTCTCTGACGACCTGGGTCTTTTTGCCCGCTACAGCCTTAACGACGGCCACAATGAAACCTGGGCATTTACTGAAATAGACCGCTCATTAAGCGCGGGGATAGCCTTACAGGGTTCAAAATGGCACCGCCCCGAAGACACTTTCGGCCTGGCTGTAGTATCTAACGGAATATCTAAAGACCACCAGGCATATCTGAATGCCGGAGGCGTTGGCTTTATGGTAGGTGACGGTAAACTTAACTATGGGTCTGAAGACATCATTGAGGTTTACTACCGATATTATTTACACGAAGACCATTTCTGGATTTCGCCCGACTATCAGTTTATTATGCACCCTGCCTATAACCGGGACAGAGGCCCTGCCAATGTTGTAGGAGCAAGAGTGCATGTTGAATTCTGATTTCCGGTGAATATATCCTGAAACGGATTTATAAAACACTGAGCAGGCTCAACAAGCAACATTCTTATGAATAAATTCATTAAAAATATACTGGCGTTTTCTCTTAAGAATCGCTTTTTCACCTTCTTCTTTGTGGGTGTACTCTCCATTGCCGGAGTAGTAAGCTACCTCAATACCCCCATTGAAGCCTTTCCCGATGTAACTAACACACAAATAATTATCGTAACCGAATGGAAGGGCCGCAGCGCCGAAGAAATCGAAAGGTTTGTTACGATACCCATTGAGGTAGCTATGAACTCCGTACAGCGGAAAACCAATGTACGGAGTATCACCATGTTCGGGCTTTCAGTAATGAAGATTATCTTTGAAGATGATGTTGACGATTTCTTTGCCCGGCAACAGATAAACAACCAACTGAGAACTGTTAGCCTGCCCGAAGGGGCAGAGCCTGAGGTACAGCCCCCGTACGGCCCTACCGGAGAAATTTTCAGGTACACACTCCAGAGCCCCACGCGGGACTCAAGAGATTTATTAACGATTCAGAACTGGATAATCGACCGCCAGCTAAGGGCTGTTCCCGGTGTGGCAGACATTGTGGCTTTTGGTGGCCGCGAAAAAATTTATGAAGTAATGGTAAACCCATTGCTATTGCATAAGTATGATATTACGCCACTTGAGGTTTACAACGCCGTTGAAAAAAGTAACATAAACGTAGGTGGTGACATTATTGAAAAGAACGGCCAGGCTTATGTAGTAAGGGGTCTGGGGCTACTCACAAAGATTGAAGACATTGAGAACATCATTATCGACAACATTAATGGTACACCTATCTACGTAAAAAATGTGGCTCAGGTAACTGAATCAAATTTCCCGAGGGTTGGTCAGGTAGGGCTTGATGATAACGATGATGCCGTTGAGGGTATTATTGTTATGCGTAAAGGTGAAAACCCAAGTGAGGTACTGGCGCGTGTAAAAGACAAGATTGAAGAACTGAACACGAAGGTGCTGCCACCTGATGTAAAAATGGTTACGTTCTATGACCGCGACAACCTGATGAAGTTCTGTACCGAAACCGTATTACACAACCTTGCAGA
This sequence comes from Emticicia sp. TH156, assembly GCF_002855535.1. Classification (NCBI taxonomy): domain Bacteria; kingdom Pseudomonadati; phylum Bacteroidota; class Cytophagia; order Cytophagales; family Leadbetterellaceae; genus Emticicia; species Emticicia sp. TH156. Next base: position 48,338 of record NZ_PKRS01000008.1, on the reverse strand, counting down.
AGGCATTGTGCTGGTTACGGTTATTGTATTGCTTTTCATGGCCGACTGGCGGACAACCGTTATCGTTTCAATTATTATTCCGCTGGCATTGCTGTTTGCCTTCTTCTGTCTTCGGCTAAAGGGCATGTCGGCCAACCTGCTCTCCATGGGGGCTGTCGATTTCGGAATCATCATTGATGGCGCCGTAGTAATGGTTGAGGGGATATTTGTGGCGCTCGACCACCTGTCTCATAAGGTGGGTATGGAAAAGTTCAATAAACTATCAAAGTTGGGTTTAATTAAAAAAACCGGTGCTGAAATGGGGAAAGCCGTTTTCTTCTCAAAACTAATCATCATTACGGCTCTTTTACCTATTTTCAGTTTCCAGAAAGTAGAAGGCAAGATGTTCAGCCCCCTGGCCTGGACACTCGGTTTTGCCCTGCTGGGTGCGCTTATCTTTACGCTTACTTTGGTACCCGTGCTTTGTTCTATCTTATTGAGAAAGAATGTACGCGAAAAAAACAACCCGGTGGTACGGTTCTTCGACAAATACATTACCTCGTGGTTTAACTGGACCTACGCCCATAAACGCCTGAGTGTATTTATTTCTTTTGTTTTTATGGTGGTAACCTTTGCCTCTACAGTTTTGCTGGGTACCGAGTTTTTACCACAATTAAATGAAGGTGCCCTTTGGGTGGGCGCTAAAATGCCCATGAGTATGTCGCTCAATGAAACCGTAAAAATGGTTCATACCCTTCGCCACAAACTGAATCAGTACCCAGAGGTAAACGGCGTTCTTTCACAGACAGGCCGCTCAAATGACGGCACCGACCCATCTGGTTTTTATTATGTGCAAATGCAGGTGAACCTGAAACCCAAAAAAGAGTGGACACGGAAAATAAGCACTGATGAACTGATAGAAGAAATGGACAAAGACCTGCGGCAGTTTCAGGGTATCAATTACAACTACTCACAGCCCATAATAGATAACGTGGCAGAGGCCGTAGCCGGAATGAACGCCTCTAATGCCGTAAAGATTTTTGGAAACGACCTTGACGAACTGAATAAGTATGCAGATGAAGTACTGAATGCCATTAAAGATGTGCCGGGAATTAAAGACATAGGGGTAATCAGGAATATAGGCCAGCCCGAAATGCGCGTGAACCTGAATATGAAAAGAATGGCCTTCTATGGAATACAGACCAGCGACGCACAGGCCGTAATTGAAATGGCCATTGGCGGCAAAACTGCCTCTATTATGTATGAGGGCGAAAAGAAGTTTGATATCAGGATAAGGTACCTGCAGGAATACCGGAAAGACGAAACTGACCTGAGCAGCTTGCTGGTGCCAACAACCAGAGGCACCAAAGTACCGCTGAAAGAGATTGCCACTATTGAAACCGTAACCGGGCCGGCATCAGTTTACCGCGACAAAAATAAGCGCTTTATTGGTGTTAAGTTTTCGGTACGGGAACGAGACCTGGGCAGCACCATTGCTGAAGCCAAACAACTGGTGGCAGCCAAAGTAAAACCCGGCAGAGATATTGGTATAGAATGGACAGGTGAGTTTGAAAATCAGGTACGGGCCAGCGAACGGCTGGGGCAGGTGGTTCCATTATGCCTGCTGGCTATTTTTGTGATTTTATTTGTGATGTTCGGCAATGCCAAAGACGCAGGTCTGGTGTTAGTGAATGTGCCTTTTGCACTCATAGGCGGCATTCTGGCACTACATACTACCGGTACTATTTTTGGTATATCGGCAGGGGTTGGATTTATTGCGCTATTTGGTATCTGTGTGCAAAACGGGGTTATTCTCATTTCTGTTTTCAACAAAAACCTGGCTTCCAGAATGTCGCTCGATGATGCCATCAAAGAAGGCGTAAAATCCAGAGTAAGGCCCGTGGTAATGACAGCCCTCATGGCTGCCATAGGTTTGCTGCCTGCTGCCATCTCAACCGGAATCGGCTCAGAGACACAGAAACCCCTGGCTATTGTCGTAATAGGCGGGCTTATATCGGCAACGGTACTTACGTTGCTCATCTTTCCGATCATCTACCGTTTCTTTTACAGGCATAATTTACATACCATCAAAGACCTTGATTAATTGAAACAGTACCGCCTGAAAGCCGGATAGCCCTAACTATCCGGCTTTTTTTGTATTAAAACACGAATGACTATTTAAAAACAAATCCGGGGCAGTCTCAGAATAAAATCATTATAAAAGTTATAAAAAAATAGCTTTATTTGTGCGTTGGTATTGGTTTTACCAGAATATTCTATTTCAATACCACCCATCCCATTGAGAAGTATGATTAAAATTTTTGCCTTCTGTCTCAATTTTCTGATTCTACAGAAAGACACCTCCGGTGTAACCTATGAAAGCTACTTACAAGCCATTCAGGATTATAAACCTCTGCTGGCAGATATAAGAGAATACAAAGTTACACCAGAAGAAGCCCGCGAAAGATTTCAGTCTATCATGCTTACCCTTAAAAAAGCGTATCCGACAGCTGCCTATGATTCGTCAGCAGTAAGTATTATTTTTCCTTTACAAGGCTTTGACTACCGCGCTGTTGGCGGCCGTGCTGGTAATGGATATAAAGACAAAGGCTATGATTTGTTCGACCAGAACGCCAAAGGCAGCCACCCCGCACATGATATCTTTATTAAAGATAAAAATCAGGACTGCAAAGATGACCGCACAGGCGACTACGTGGGTATTTTATCAGTCTGTGACGGTATTGTGATAGGCACTGAAACCGAATGGCAGCCCGGTAGCGAGTACAGAGGCGGTAATTATATCTGGGTTTTTGATACAGTTTCTGGTGGTTTATGGTATTATGCGCATCAGAAAGAGATTTATGTAAAAACCGGCGATACCTTAAAAGCCGGGCAAAGAATATCTATTATAGGCCGTACCGGGTACAATGCCTATATGAAACGCTCAGACACACATCTGCATTTAACCTATTTACGGGTTGATGAAGAGGGCAATCCGTTTCCTGTAAATACTTACGGCTGGCTGAAAAACGCGGCTACCTTGCTTGACGCGAGAATTGCAGCCGATTTAAAGCCTTTTGCGTACTTTGCCGAGCCTGAAGCCCTGAAAGTAAATCCTAAGAAATTAAAAGCTCCTGCCATTAAGACCCATAAAAGTGGCTATTCGGGTAAGAAAAAAAAGAAGAAAAGATAAGAGCCAAGAAAGACCCCTATTAAAAAACAATTCTTCTCTGCCAGCAAAGAAGAATTATCAAACAGGGTGCCCATCATATATTTAAGAACCTGCTTTGGGTAAGCAAGGTTGCATCTGCATCAAAATTTAAGGATTATTATGCGCGGGCAGCAACGGGGCTTCTTCCATCAGGTCTTTTAAAGTAGTATGTTCATAAACAGCCAGATTGGCGTCTCTTACTTTCTCCATAATTGGTCTGATACGGCACGTTACTTCATCGTCGCAATCGTCGCACTTGCCATAAAAGTGTAACGACACACAAAGCATTGGTGCAATAGGGCCATCTATTATACGCACTATTTTAGCTATGGTTACCTGCTCAGGAGGCAACCGGAGCTGATACCCCCCACCTTTTCCCTTCTGGCTATGCAATATTCCGTTATTACGCAATTCAAGCAATATAGCTTCCAGAAATTTTTTCGGAATGTTTTCTTTTTCAGCTATTTCGGCAATAAGAACCGGTTGTTTTGATTCAAATCTTTCAGAAAGCAGCTTTAGGGCTTTTAATGCGTATTTTGCTTTTTTTGAAATCATCTATAGAGTGCTGATGTGTATTATTGGTTGGTTTTAAAGCTATGAGCCTGGCAAATGTAAAATTTTTTCCTGGTTTTGCAATAAAACTGCCAATTCTATATTGCCCAAATAGGTAACGGCTCATATTTATGCCAAGTTAGCTATTTTTTAACTAAATAACCAGCTTTTGCCCGGATGGGTACGCCATCATAAGAAAGCCCCTCAAGCCTGATGCTCACTTGGGCAGATGCATCGGTATTAAAAAATGAAAGTTTGGCTTGCCCGTTTTCATCTGTTTTTACAACCGGCGCCCAGAAAATGGTAGACCGATAATCAGGCCTGGGATTTGACTGAAAATCTTCCGGACTGGCTTCATTATAGCGCGGCGCATAAAACTCTTTGGGTATTGCATAGCCGTTTACTTCGGCTACCTCAATACCGGTTGTAGGCCCCACCGGGTCGGAGCCACCCCGTTTGGTCAACACAGAAATAACACCGTTACCACCGCGAGAACCATAAATTGTTGCGTCGGCACCTTTCAGCACATCTACGCGGTCAACATCAAAAACTGGTATAGATAATATCATTTGCTTGTCAACCATCATGCCATCAAGCAAAAACGCAGGCTCAGATGAACCGGTAATTGAGCTCAGCCCTCTGATAGTAACTGACGGATTCATGGGGCTGCCTGATACCTGCACACCCGGTACCCTTCCTCTCAGCAAATCCAGAACGTTAGCATACGAATTCATGTCGGGGGTAATTTTCAGTGTATTGCTGGCGTGGCTGTAAAGCACGCGATCTTCACGCTCTATATGTTTTTTGGCTTTCACAACCACTTCCTGCAAAAGCCGCTCACGCTGGTTTTTCAGTATGCGGGCAATTTCAAGTGCTTCACGTGTTCTTTTCAGATAATCGGCCAGGTCAGACTCATCAAAGGTTATCGGATTAAACGGAATAGCCACCACCTGCACCTTGGGCGATACCATCTTGTTTATAAAAATCCTGGTATTGCGGTTTAATTTACCAGCCACTGCCTGCACCAGTATTTTGGCCTGCCCGCTGTAGTCCAGATCAGAAATCAGGAATGAGCCATTGGTAGCGGCCTCACCAACTCCAAAATGGCGTTTGTCGTTGTCCAGCCACATCATGTAGGTCAATGTCAAGGGTTTTTCAAACAATTTTCCGTTTGGCCGGGTTACTTCGCCGGTAATACTCAAACCCTGTTCATGTAAAAACCTGGGTTCCGGAATAGATGGCTTCAGGATATCGTCCCACCTGAATCTGCGCCATCCCTGTGTCATCAGCAGCACATCAAGGTGCCTGCGTACCTCCGGTTTGTTTTGCTCAAAATAATAGTCTGGTTGTTCAACTTTTCCTCTTACTTCAGAACTCAACAATAAATAATTCATGATGTTCTCTTCATTGGGTTGCAGAAGCACCTGCCTGCTATCAGAAACAACCACTGAAAAATTACCTTTCACGGGGCTGCCATCGGCACTTGTAGCCTTTATATTCAGCTTTACTTCTTCTTTGGGGCTATACGCACTTTTATCGGGCATAATACTCACATTCACGTCGTCTTCATGAAAAACATAGACGAGGCGCTCGCAGCGAGGCCGCCCCGTTTCATCAAAAACCGTAAATTGCGCCACTCCTTCAGGAAACTTGTCTTTTGGTACTTTAAGCGCCACCGATTTATTACTGACAGGCGTGCGGGCTATGTAGCAAATAACCCCCTGCGACTGCCCGATAATCACCATCTGGCCACTTTCTCTAGGTTTATTGTAATTATGGCCGGCATACAAACGCATCAGGTTGTTATCGGCCACAGCTTCTACACCCAATACATAGCCATTTTTTTCTATTGGCGGAAAAGCCACCTTTTTTTCCATAATATTGCGGTACCTTATTTTGGCCAGATAGGTTTCTCCGGGCTCAGCTTTAAAGCCGAATTCTCCCATGCCCAGATGCTGGCTTTCAAAGCGCATTACTGTATCTCCGGCCTGCGTAAATACCACGCCATTTACATCTACGCCATTTCCGGTAACATCAGTTGCCTTAAATGCCACCCGGTTATTGATGCCCTCAACAATCTGGCCGCCTTCCGGAAAAAACCTGAAATCAATCTCACGGCTATCATACTTGACGGGGGTTACCTCCTGCCCTACTTTATGCACCTTAAAGTCTTTTACAAACATCAGGTCTTCGTCAAAATTGCGCATCCAGTTGGTATATGCCCGCAAACGATAGTAGCCACTATGCAGCGAATCAGCCAGTTCAAAATCTCCGGCGGCAGTGCCATCTTCCAGTTTCAGTATTTTTCTTTCAAGCACTTTTCCAAACAGATTATCTATCAGCTCTACATACAATGGTACACTTTTCTGGCTGAACTGATTAGTTGAGGCATCAACGGTGTAGGCTTTAAGCCAGACGGTTTCACCGGCTGTGTAGTAAGGTTTATCAAGGTGCAGATATACTTTTTCCTGTGGGTAAAGGCTGGCATATTGGTTAAATTTACTCACAATGGTATCAGTCAGCTCGTCGTTAACTACAAACGAAAATAAGATGGTAGAAACAGCAAAAAACAGAATGGTTCTCTTCATTTTACAAAAAAGTTGAGGCTTTACCAGGTAATCAGGCTGTGTGCCATAAACACAGCCATCCGGATTTAAAACATACGCTCAGGCTTTTAAAGCTACACAGGTTTAGGGTGTGTTCCAAATGTTTTAGGCATTAAAACGCTGCCTGCGCATCATTATTGAGATTGCAGGAAGATATAATTTGCCGAGGTAATTTTATTGAGATAATTCTTGACTTGTATTGTTTTTTTCCCTACGTTAGTACTAAGGAAGTTCTTTGAAAGATTAAGGCAAGCCATGAAGGTTTCAGCGAATTTTTCGCTGGTACCGAATGGGTGACTTTAAACAATTTATCTATTGTTAACTTTAAATTTGTGAGTTATGAAGATTAATGTGCAAGCAGTTCATTTTGATGCTGACCCGGGATTGGTTAGTTTCATTCAAAGCAAGTTAAGTAAATTAGATACCTTCTACGACCGGGTAGTGAGTGGCGAAGTGTTTTTAAAACTCGACAAAGGAGAAAAAAGTAAAGTGCATAAAAAATTAATTGAAGTTAAACTGATTGTACCCGGCCAGACCATCTATGTAGAAGAAAAAGGTGATACTTTTGAAGAAGCCACCGACATAGTGGTAGAAACCCTGAAATCGAAAATCAAGAAATTCAAAGATAAAAAGAACATTGTTGAACATAAAAAGCCTGAATTGGCTGTGGTAGAGGAAGAAGTAACCGAAGACGAATTTTAAATAATTAGTGATATCTGAAAGAGGGCAAGCAATTGCCCTCTTTTTTTTTGCTACTCTAAATAATTTAATACCAGAAAACGTATAGCCAAGCCGCTTAACAAATCTACCAGCTACTTATAAAAGCTATCAAAGCTATGTTAGCCTTAATTTGCCATTCTTTGTTCTTCTTTGAGTTTTATTCCGATTTCGGCAATTAATTATAAATTAAAACCTAGCAAATTCTGTAATAAACATTATTAGTTCAAAATCATTTCGTTATCTTGCATTGGTTTTTGCATATTTCTATTATTTATGAGAATAAAAAAAGAGATACCACTTCTCTTGTGGTTTATCTTGGCCGCGGTTGATGGCCTCATTCATTTTTTTAGGGAATCGTACAACAATTACGCAATCTATAAGGGTGTTTTCTTTCATCTTATTCATCAGACTAACCTCTATAGTCTTTATCCGAATGAATACAATGACAGCAACCACTACGGGCCATTCTTTGGGCTGATTGTTGCGCCTTTTGCTGTTTTACCTGACTATGTTGGACTGACCCTCTGGACGACCTTCCACGCCTTGGTTCTATATATTGCTTATACTAAATTACCCATCAGAAAAAGCGACTTATGGATAATATTGATGATATGTGTGGTTGACCTGAACACTTCGTCGCACAATGTGCAGGTGAACCCCAGTATTGCAGGCCTTATTATTTTATCCTGGTATTTTGTTAAAGAAGAGAAGGATTTCTGGGCAGTGTTGTTCGTAATGATTGGTGCCTTTGTAAAACTTTACGGTATTGTAGGGCTGGTTTTCTGGCTATTCTCTAAGCATAAACTCAAATATATTTACTCGGCTGTATTCTGGGCGGCTGTGTTATTTGTACTGCCAATGCTCATTAGTTCGCCAGGGTTTGTAGCGCAGTCTTATGTCGACTGGTACCACAGCCTGGTAGAAAAAAACCTTTCTAATCAGACGGGTTCAGAGGGCATAGGCAGCATGCAGGATGTGTCGCTCTTGGGATTGTTTCGCCGTGTAGGTGGCCTTCAGGTGTCAAACCTGGTCTTTATTGTTCCGGGTCTTTTATTACAACTGGCTCCGCTGGCACGTGTAAAGCTGTATGACAACCTTGTTTTCCAGCTTCGCTATCTGGCCTCGATTCTGATATTCGTGGTGATATTTTCATCATCTTCCGAGTCATCTACTTACATAGTAGCCATATCTGGTGTAGCCATCTGGTTTATTACCCAGGACCACCCCATTAAACGGCCAATTTGGATTCTATTCGGCCTGGCACTGGTGTTCACGTCTTTATCAGCAACAGATATTTTCCCTTATCATATCAGGCAAATGTTTATAATTTACTCAATAAAGGCATTCCCATGTTGCCTGATATGGTTTACCTGCGTATACCAATTACTAACCGAAAAACATTACCCAATTGAAAAAAAATGGATATTTCAAGGCTAAAAATCTGCATTCTGACGGCAGCATATAACGAAGGCGAGAATATTCTTGTCTTTTATGATGCCGTGAAGAGCGTGATAGACACTTTGCCCTACACGTTTGAGTTTTGCTTTGTGAATGACGGCAGCTCTGATAACACCCTGCGTGTAATCAGAAATCTGGCCAGAGAAGACCACTCTGTTAAGTACTTGTCGTTCTCCAAAAATTTCGGTCAGCAGGTAGCTCTGAAAGCCGGAATTGATACCATTGACGCCGATGCCATTATTATGATGGACAGCGACCTGCAACACCCACCCACCATGATACCTGTGCTGATTAACGCATGGGAACAAACGGGAGTTAACATAGTAAATACATTGCGTGAAGAAGACCGAGATTTATCGTGGTTCAAAAAGAAAAGCAGCCAGTGGTTTTATAAAGTTTTGAATAACATCAGCAATTTATCTTTGGAACCAGGCCAGGCAGACTTCCGGCTGATTGACCGACAGGTAGCCAAAACCCTCAGGGAATCAAAAGAGCAGGATGTTTTTCTGAGAGGCATGATACACTGGATTGGCTTTCGCCAGACCAACATACCTTATAAGCCTCAAAAACGCTTTGCCGGTGAAAGCAAATATACCCTTAAAAAAATGATAAGACTGGCTTTGGCTGGTATTACGTCGTTCAGCGTAAAACCACTGCACAGCGCTATTTATCTGGGTTTTATTATTGCCTTTGGTTCAATGTTGTATCTGCCCTATGTATTATATAGTTATTACAGCGGCCATGCAGTTGACGGCTGGAGTTCGGTTCTGATGACCATTGCCTTTTTTGGAGGCCTGAACCTGTTTATTTTAGGAATTATTGGCTTATACATTGGTAAAATACTAATTCAGAATAAAGAACGGCCTTTGTACATTATTCAGGAACACAATATTTATGAAAACAGCTATTCTCAGTTTTGATGTTGAGGAGTTTGATATGCCCTTTGAGTTTGGCGGAAATGCGAGCCTGCAGGAGCAGATTGCTACTTCAAGCGCGGGTTTACAAAGTTTACTTACTATTCTGAATAGATTTAATGCAAGTGCCACATTTTACTGCACAGGTATTTATGCCCTTGCAGAGCCAGACAACATCAGGTCTTTAAGTATGGCACACGAAGTGGCATCACATAATTATTATCATTCAAGTCATAAAACCGACGACCTGCGCAATTCTAAACTGGTGTTAGAAAACATTACGCAAAAAGAAGTTAAGGGGTTCAGGATGCCTCGCATGGCGCCTGTATCTGATGCAGATTTGCTTGAAGCGGGTTATCGTTATAACGCATCTTATAACCCGACGTACCTGCCGGGCAGATATGACTACAGACATATACCGCGCACCATTTATCAGCAAAACGGACTAATTCATGTGCCTGCTTCGGTTTCGCCGCGCTTGCGTTTACCGCTTTTCTGGATTGCGTTTCACAATTACCCTTTGTCTTATTTTTTTCATTTATGCAAAAAAGTGGCCGAGGCAGACGGGTACGTACACTTGTATTTTCACCCGTGGGAGTTTACCGATTATACCAATATGCCTGATGGAGCGAAATACCCTTTTTATCTGCGTAGAAACAACGGGCTGAAAATGCAGAAAAGATTTAACCGTTTGTTGAGTTTTTTAAAGCAGGAAGGGTTTGCTTTCAAAACTACGTCGTGGTTGCTTGAACAAACCAGCATATTTGCCGAGTCCATATAAAAAACGCATAGGCAGCAGCCTATGCGTTTAATTGAAATATCTCTTTCAGTTCGTGTGCTTCTTCGGGTTTCATTCTGCCAGCCAGCACAAGCCTCAGCTGTCGCCTGCGAAGCGCACCTGCATATAATTCTTTTTCTTCGGCAGTTTCAGGTTCTACCGCAGGTACTTCTATCGGCCGGCCGGTCTGGTCTACTGCCACAAAAGTCATAAAAGCCTTATTGGTATAAATCCGGGTTCCGGCAGGTATATTTTCAGCCCACACGTCAATCCCTACTTCTAATGATGAGTTAAAAGCCCTGGTTACTTTGGCTTGAAGGGTAACTACCGAGCCTAAAGGAATGGCTTCCTTAAAAGAAACATTATCGACCGAGGCCGTTACCACTATCCGGTTACAGTGCTTTTGTGCCGCAATGGCTCCGGCAATATCCAGCATTCTCATTAAATTCCCCCCCATCAGGTTTCCCAAAGTATTGGTGTCGTTCGGGAAAACCATCTCGGTCATTACTGTAAGCGAATCTTGTGCTTTACGTACTTTTTGCATAAACTGTTTTTTCAAAAATATGGTTTGTTGATTTGGTTTTTATAGTTTATCAAGTTTGATGAACAATTCGTTCCCTGCCCTCGGCGCAATAGAATTGTAACACCTCTCAAAAATTACAGGTTTAAAATAAGGCTTGAACATCTCCAGGTATTCTTCTTTTGAGCCACCAAACGGCGGCCCGCCAGCAAACGGAAAATCAAAAATTACGCCAGCCAGCCTGCCCTTCGGCTTAAGCAGATTATACATCTGCTCAGCATATTTCGAACGTAATGAAGGGTCTAATGCTGATAAAAACGTTTGCTCAATAATTAGATTATACTGCCCCTGATGCGTAAAGAAATCCTGATGGATTACCCTACAGCTGCCATTTTGAATGTAAAATTGTAAATTTCTCTGCAAACGTTCTACTAAAACCGCCGAAATATCAATGAGTGTGATATTGGTAAAACCCTGTTGCAGCAAATATTCGGCCTCATAAGAGTTACCACATCCGGGAATCAGAACGGCTATTGATCTATCCGTCAGTTGGTCAAAGTAGGTTTTCAAAGGTGTGGAAACATAGCCAATATCCCAGCCTGTCTGGCCGGTTTTGTATCTTTCGCTCCAATATTCGTCAGTAAGCATTGTTCTGTTCGTTTAAAAAAGGAACCCTATCCACAAAGCAGATGTTTGCCCATCATAACATCAGTATCTACCACAAATATACCAATAAAATGAAAGCCGTTGCCGATTACCTGCGCCAAACCCTTGTACAAGTATTACCTGCCCTTCAGGAGATTACAGAAGAAGAAGCCGGAGTAAAACCCCAACCGCATAAATGGTCGAAAAAAGAGATTCTGGGGCATCTGATAGATTCGGCCAGCAACAACCAGCATAAGTTTGTGAGAGCAATGGCACAACCGCACGTGGAATTTGTGAGTTACGCGCAGGACTCATGGGTAGCCCAACAGGCATATAATAACCGAAACTGGCAAGAGATTGTGGCCTTTTGGTATGCCTATAACCTGCACATAGCGCACATAATAGAAACCGTGAACCCAGATTATTTGCAGCATACCATCAGCATTGAGGGCAGCGATTCTTTTACACTGGCCTTTATAATGGAAGATTATGCGGAGCACCTGAAACACCACCTGAAAGTAATTCTGCCTGATGCAGGTTTAAGCAGCCAGTTTGAGAATGTTTATAATGTATAAAAAGGTGGCTTCTGGCCACCTTTCCGGTTTATTAGGCGGCAATACGCGGTTTAATGACCTGTAAAGAAAAATACCCGGTAAGACTTAATCTATACCGGGGATACATAGAACCAATTATTCTTCCAATACACCCATCCGCCCTAGTTCATAATCTTCAATAGCCTGCTTCAGTTCGGCTGGGTAATTCATTACAAACGGGCCATAGGTAGAAAGCGGCTCCTGAATGGGCTCTCCGGCCAGCAACAACAGCTTGCCTTTGGTTATGGCCTCAAAGTCTATGCCTTCTCCTTCGTGGTCAAAAGTGACCATACTCAACTTTTCAACGGTGGTTTCGTTGGTTTTTATCTCTCCGTCAAGCACGTATATAATTGCATTATAAGAAGCCGGAATTTCATAGAAAGTTCTGGCACCTGCCTCAAAATTAACCATCATGGCCAGCATAGGCGAGAAAGTAGAGGCAGCTCCGGTTTTGCCTTTGTAATTACCTGCCACCAATTGCATTTCTATGCCTACTTCTGTCAATACCGGCATGGTGTCTTTGGTCAGGTGCTGGTACTTGGGCTGTGTCATTTTGTGGGCGCGGGGCAGATTAACCCAGAGTTGTACTAACTCAAAATTCCCTCCTGTCTGCAAGAACTCTGCCGATGGGCCTTCAGAATGAATAATTCCCTTGCCTGATGTCATCCACTGCACATCACCGGCATTCAGGAATCCTTCATTGCCCAGCGAATCTTTATGATGAATTTTTCCCTGAACCAAAAAAGTAACTGGCTCAAACCCACGGTGAGGATGCGGACTCAAACGGGGCGTGCTATGAGCGGGGCTATGATACGTAGGTACAGCATGGTGTAATAACAAAAATGGACTCACCTGCCTGATATCCCTGGCAGGTAAAGGTTGTTTTACCAGCATGTGGCCTACCTGAACATCATGCCCCAAACTGATGTATTGAACGTTACGCGCTTTCATTTTGGTAATAATTTAGATGGCTTTTGCCGGGGCTAAGCATGGGGTTCTACCTCTTTTGGAGCGACTATCCGGTTTACCAGCCAAAGGTATTCGTTGGTAAAAAGCTCAATGGCTTTAAAGAAAGCTGGGTCTGTCAGATTGGCCTCTGCATCAAATTTTTTGTCTACTGCCGGTACAATCAGCATGTGTGGCGATGCCACACCGAATAAAGCTGCCACCAGATTTATCATTTGCTGGCTGGCCCGCATGCCTCCCATTGCTCCGGGTGATGCCGTTACAATGCCGAAGGGTTTATGTAATTGCTTCGGGAAATGGTCTAACAGATTTTTCATTGCAGGAGAATACCCTCCGTTGTATTCGGGTGTTACCAGAATAAAAGCATCTGCCGAAAACACACGTTGTGCCAGTTCTTTCCATTCTTCCGGAACGGCATCCATTGATGTCCATACCTTCTGAACAAAGGGCAAATCGTGTTCTTTCATGTCTATAATGTTCACCGAAGCATCTGTTATTCCACTCAGATGTTTCTGCAGATACTTTGCTACGCGAAACGTAACACTTTCTTTTCGTGGGCTTCCTGAAATGATTTCAATTTTCATTTTTCTTAAGTTTATGGGCAAGACCATCAGAAAGACATCGGAACGTCAATCAGAAGAATCTCAGCATTTGTTTTGGCTTTGACACGTATATCGGCGGTTTCACTTATACCCAAGGCGTCTCTGCGTGCCAACTCCTGGCCGTTTATTTCGGCTTCTCCGTCTATTAAGAAGGCGTATACACCGTTATTATTTAGTTTAACTGAATAATCTGCCTGTTTATCGGCGTCCAGATTAATAAGTGAAAACCAGGCATCCTGATTAATACCCATCGCACCGTCATTGCTTCCAAGCGGTGAAACCAGCGTCTGAAATTGATTAACCCTGCCTTCAATCGGAAACGCCCGCTGGTCATATCTGGGTTCTATGTCTCTAACCTTCGGAAAAACCCAAATCTGTAAGAGGGTCAGCGCTTTATCTATATTTTTATTTCTTTCTGAATGGTAAATTCCTGTGCCAGCCGACATCACCTGCACTTCGCCTTTGCTGATGCTACCGAGGTTACCCATGCTGTCTTCATGTTCTAATTCACCCGAAAGCGGAATGGTTACAATCTCCATGTTGTCGTGCGGGTGCATACCAAAGCCACGGCCGCCTGCTATTTTATCATCATTTAATACCCTTAGCGCACCAAAATGCACCTTTGACGGGTCGTGGAAACCCGCAAAACTAAATGAGTGCCAGGCATCTAACCAGCCATGGTTCGCATGGCCTCTTTCATCAGCTTTATAATATATGGTTTTCATAAATTTAATACATTTACATTTAATGTATATACATATATAATTTGTAAAAAGTTCAATTTATGATAATTACTTATTACCACTCAAAATTATCCTTTAATGGCTCTGTTCAGAAAAACAATAAAGGGGTAGATAGCCTCAAAACCTTGCAGAATAGCCGGCACAAAATCTTTTTTGAGCGCCTCAGATACCTCAAAAGTATCTGAAACCGTAAAGCTTTTCAGTTTCAGCAACTCAATGGCCGGGTTAAACTCATCGTATCCTTTCGGCGGGCGGACAGTAGCAGCTTCTCTGTCCAAGCCTGCAGGGAAATACTTTTTAAAATCCGGGGCTTCGGTAATGCCTTTAATTTCTTCAAAGTTGTAATCAATTTCGTCACGAATCTTTTTTAACTCATTGTTTTCGGGCATCCAGATACCCCCGGCAAAAAAACACTCATTGGCATCAATATGCAGATAATAACCTGCACCGCCAGACTTTTTGCCACCTGCAGTAAACCATGCACCGAAATTAGTTTTATAGGGCGACTTATCTTTTGAAAACCGAACATCACGGTTAATTCTGAAAACGCAGTCTTTAGCTTTCAAATCCGTCTCCTCAATACTTTTATCAAACTTTCCTATACCTTTAATGAGTAAATCTACAACCTCAATAAAGTTCTGCCTGGCTGTTTCGTAGGTTTTACGGTTGGCATCAAACCAGGGCTTGTTGTTATTCGCTTTTAAGTCTGCTAAAAACTGAATAGTCTGAGACTGAATCATATCTGTTAAGTATTGAGTTTAGCTATAAAATCAATATCCGGCCAGTAAAAGTTCCCGGCTATTTCACTTCGTTTGCCAATGGCTTTTGGCGCTCAAAATCGCTTATATTTTGCAGCGTAACCAGGGCAATCTGGGTAAGGGCCTCTTCTGTAAGAAACCCCTGGTGCGAAGTAATAATCACATTCGGGAAGGTCATGAGGCGTGCCAGGGTGTCATCCTGCAGTATCTGTTCCGACAAATCGTTAAAGAAAATATTCTCTTCCTGTTCATACACATCAATGCCCAGGTAGCCAATAGTTTTATTTTTCAGCGCTTCAACCACGGCATGGGTGTCTATCAACCCGCCCCGGCTGGTATTAATGAGCATCATACCTCTTTTCATTTCTGCCAGCGACCCCTCGTTAATCAGATGGCGCGTAGTATCCAGCAGGGGGCAATGTAACGAAATGATATCCGCCTCTGCCAGCAGCTCAACAAAAGGCACATAAGTTACTCCGGCGGTTATCAGCTCCGCATCCCTGTGCTGGTCGTGGGCCAGTACTTTACAACCCAGCCCGAGCATAATACGGGCAAACACCCCACCAATTTTACCCGTACCTACTACCCCAACGGTTTTACGGTATAAGTCAAATCCGGTCAGCTTTTCCAAAGAGAAGTTTCCTTCTCTTACCCGGTTATATGCCTTATGGGTTTTGCGGTTCAGAGCCATTACCAATGCCAATGCGTGTTCTGCCACTGCATAGGGCGAATAGGCCGGCACCCTCACAATCCTGACGCCCTCATGAGCAGCAGCCTGCAAATCTACATTATTAAAGCCTGCGCATCTGAGGGCAACCAGTTTTATACCCAGTTTTTTAAGTTTACTGATAACCGTGGCATTCAGATGGTCGTTTACAAACACACAAACGGCCTCTGACCCTTCAGCCAGACGCACGGAATGTTCGTTCAAAGCCACCTCATAAAATTCAATCTGATGCTCACTATTGTATCGCTCAAAAGAATCTTTGTCGTATGGCTTGGTACTAAAAAAAGCTATTTTCATTTTGATAATTTTTGTTCGATACTTTTAAGCTGATAGGCTAACGATAAATGATGAGAAAACCCTAATAAAGAATGATTACTGGCGGCGTAATCAAAAATAAACTGTTTTGACTGAAAACCAAAACCAAAATGCACATTATTGATACGCGAAGTAATACCCGAACGGATATAAAAGTTTTTAACCAGTTGATATTCAAGACCTGCTTTATAAACCAACGGCAAAAGAATATCTTTTTCTGCCTCGCTCACCAACAGCAATTGTTTACCCGGCTGGTAAGAAAATCCAAACCGTAAAACCGTAGGAATTCGTTGCGAAAGAAAAAGCCTTGCCCCTGTTAAATTATACGCATGAAAGCCCATATTAACCGTAGAGCTCAATTTAGCCATTACGCCAAACTGGGTAAGAAGTGTTTGTTTAACAGCAAAATTTTCGATAGCTGCCTGCAGGTAGGATACTTTCAGGCCCAGCGCTACCCTGCCGGTGCTTTTGGCAAGTGACAACCCCAATTTTTGTTCGTTATAAAGTTTATCCCCAAACCGCTCTACGTCAAGTCCTGCTTTGGCCCATTTGGCCGAAAAATTGCCTCCTAAAGCAAATGTTTGCAGCCCCGTCATATTATACCGGCTATGGTAAGCTGTACTGATAAAATGGTGATCAAGAAAAGCAAGCCCGGCCGGATTATTAAAAACAGATTGTTTGTCGGCAACGGCTGTAACAGCATTGGCCATGCCCCAGCTTCTGGCACCTATAGGAAAAGGCTCGCCTGAAGCATTGCATTGAGAAGTTCTGAACAGCGTGATTAGGAATATGAGAATAAGGCTTATCTGCGAACAAAGAAAAACCCTGTACTTTTCTCCAATTTTAGCCAAAGCGTTAAAATTTTGGAGCAAAATACAGGGTTACAAGCACAATTCAAAGCATTAATTAAACCTGCGCTTCACTATATCAATAAATTCTTCGGCCTCTGCGCTTTTGATGTCCCACAGGTAGCGCGGAACATACTTTTTAAGAATCAGTTCTTTGGCTTCGCTGAAATCCTTACATAATTCAATTTCATCAAGTGCATTTGAGAATGTCTGAATATTACCACCAAAAAGGTTATTGGTAAACAAAAACCGCTGATTGAGCGATATGGCAGCGTTGATACCCTCAATCCGGTTATGCTGGTGGTGGTCAAGTATGGTACGGTTAGCCTTGGCCTGGTCGTTAAGACTTTTTCTTTCTGTGCCCAGCTTTTCATTCAGCCTTACCTCTTCCGTATCTTTCACTACTGTTTTTTCATAAGAATCACTCATTTTTGAAATAACGGCTCCCAATTTTTGCTCAAATATAGGTGCGGGCGCGGTTTCTGCGGCCACAACTCTTGCTGGCTCGGCCTGCGGAGTATAAGATTCAACCTCCTGAAAAACAGGAGCTGCTTCAGGTATCGGGGTCTCAATCTTCTGTTCAATAACAGGTTTGTTCAATTCGGCTTCAAAAAATGAAGCGATAGCATCCGTATTTTGATGGTCTGGCGCTTTTTCATCTTTATAAGAAGTGAGTTCGGCAGGCACAGGAACTTTTCCGGCAAATAACGCCAGATAAGGCTCAGGGCTTTCCACCTGCAAAGGCATTTCATCTATCCAGGCCATGGCCTGATTAGCAAACACAAACTCGCTGCCGTTGAGTTTTTCTAACAATTGCGGTAGTATCTCTTTATTTATCTGAATATACTTAACCACACCTGAAACACTCTGATGAGTAAATCTGAAATCGGGCAGATTGCGCATCAGTTCTTTAAAAAACGTTTGCGGCTCAAGAATCAGCACCAGTGTTTCGGCTACTGCTTGTGCCAGCATGGGTTCAAAATGTTCTCTTTTCACAGATATAAACTGTGAAACAACATTCATAAAATTCTTTAATGCCTGTTCTACTTCCGGCGCATTGAAATCAAAGAAGGGGCTTCGCATTCTTTCGGTGTCTGCCTGCCATTTCTCATATAATGCTTTTATAGTGAGCAGATTTACCTGCTGAATACTACTTAATGAAAGAATCTGCTTGCCAGTAATAACTTTATTCTGAGCAAAAAAATCATTGCACAATTGTGCGGCATAAGCCTTACTGTACCGTTCGACGGCGGACAAATTCAATTTGTTAGACATTCTGAAATTTGTTTGTTTTGTATTAAAATAGTTAGGGTGCTGCCAGGTATAAAACAGCCCGGAATTTTGCAGAAAACTATTTTTTGTTATCCAACTGTAAAATTACTGCAAGTTTTTTGCCAGTTTTACTAAGAACGAAAAAATAAATTAAATAATGTTTATTGAACCAAAAAGAGGCAGGATACAAGGGCAGAAAGCAGGCTGGGTAGAGATAATCTGCGGCTCTATGTTTTCAGGAAAAACCGAAGAGCTGATCAGGAGGTTGAACCGTGCTAAAATCGCCAGGCAAAGGGTTGAAATTTTTAAACCAGCCATTGATATCCGGTATCATGATGCTGATATTGTATCGCATAATCAGACCAGCATTCGGTCTACACCGGTTAATACTTCGGGAGAAATACTATTAATAGCCAGCGATTGTGAGGTAGTAGGGCTTGACGAAGCTCAGTTTTTTGATGAAGGCATTGTAGATATTGTGAATTTACTGGCCGAACAAGGCAAAAGAGTGATTGTAGCCGGTTTAGATATGGATTCGAAAGGGGTGCCCTTCGGCCCGATGCCAAACCTGATGGCCATTGCAGAATATGTAACCAAGGTACATGCCATTTGTGTGGTATGCGGCGATATTGCCCATTATTCATACCGAAAAGTAGCCGAACCTCAGCAGGTTCTGTTGGGGGAGGCTGACAGTTATGAGGCACGCTGCCGGCGTTGTTATCATTTAAATCCTTAAATAGTAAATAAAGAAAGATTTTTGTATTTTTGCAATCCGGTTGAATGTTCCCGTAGTTCAATGGATAGAATGTCAGATTCCGGTTCTGATGATGGGGGTTCGAATCCCTTCGGGAACACTTTTTATTTCTATCAAACCCGATTTAACGAAAATAGCCCGCGAAATCAAAGATTTACTGGCTATTTTTATAATTATTCAACTATCTGTCATTTTTCGACAAATAAAACATCGCCTGATTGGTAGCTGATTTCAAAGAAACTCAAGGAATCTCGCTCCACCATTTCTTATTGCAAGGGCTCGTTTCTTGGGCCTATCTTCCAAGTCATTCGTGCAGGTTCAATTAAATCCCAGCCTAAGTGACCTTGTTATCGGTATAAAATTCGGCTTTTGGTTCTCAACTTGTGCAACTCCAATCTATCCTGGCAATACTACCGCATATCCATATTGTAGGTGGTGGGGCCAGCCTGATAATTGGTTAACCCCAACCAGGGTGATGGATATCCAATCCCGATTGCACCTTCATTTTGCGGGCGGCTTGGTTTGGGGTTGATATACCCGTCGGAGTATTTGGCAATCAAAGTATCTGCAAGCGCCCACCATTCCTTAACTATTTCATTTGCATTGGCTTTGCATAATTCGGTTAATTCCTGACCCGAAGCACTTGATTGAAATTTTTCATCCCAATATTTAAGAAGTTCTACTTGCTGATTCTCCAATTTCAATTGCAAAGGCTGGATGTCTACCTGACACATTCTCTGAAAATTGAGCCTGGCCCAGTTAGCAACGAAATCAAAGCTCCACCAGGCCGCATCTCGACTAAATTGCTGAGGGTCGCCGATTTGATATGTAGTAGGTAGTTGTTCTACTTTGCTCGGAAACGGAACAAAACAGGTAGTATAAGAAACATCTGGCCCAAACCAGCATATACCTTTTGTAAGTTGCGGGGCATCTGGTCGGGTTTGGAGTACATAGGTATAACCCTGATAGAATACAGAGATGGGGCGTTCCCAGGCGCCATATAGTTTATGGTTTCCTATATCATAACTGGTGCCGTCATACGAGCCGAAGAAACGCGTCGGGTCTCCATACGGCCCTGCTGCTATACCTTTTGTCATATCAAATTGGGTACCTTCATAATGATCACGGTATAAGGCAAATACGTCTCTTACCTCCAATTGCTTTTTTGGCTGAATGCTAAACGGATAGTCTGTAGTATAACCATCATTTACCCAGGGGCTTAATCCAAGGTCAGGATTGGCCCGGTCAAAGACGCGCCATACCCTCCTCAGCGAATAATAAGGATGATTGTATTCTCCGTCACTTATAGCAATCAACCAATCTACCGTTCCGGTTTCTGAAGCCCAACCAACCTTTCTGAGGCCGGGCAATAAACGATTTGAGAATAGCTGATCTTCTGAATCTGGTCTGATTTCCCTGATTCGGAATTCATTTGCAGCCACGAAAATAGTGCCATCGGGAACACGCTGGGCTATCCAGGCAGAATGGTATTCATTATCTGGTAAAGCGCACATTTCAAACACCCAGGCTTCTTTTTCATCAGCTACAAGCAAAGTTTCTCCGGTTGAGAAATAACCATACTCATCAATAAGAGCCCCCATTAATTCTACTGCCTCTCTAGCTAATTTGCAGCGCTCCAAAGCAATACGAGATAACTCAGCACTGTAAAACAAACGACAATGGTCGCCACTTTTTTCTGCTTGTTCTTTCGTTATGGGGTTGGGCGGCATGAATTTGGCCCCATTTGTACACTCGCCAAACATCAGATTATATTCATTCATGATTCCGTAACTCCCATCAAAGTAAGCGTAGGTATGCTCTATCTGAGGTATTTGACCTATAATCGGGGTTTCCGGCCAGTCTTTCAAATTATACCCCGGGCCTCGCTCTTTACTAACAAGACGTGGGTACCCGTCGTTGATGCCGGCAACTATACCGCGCAAGCTACCCGGTGCATGATTCATAGCCGGAACATAGATGAAACGCTGATCTGAAAGTTCATTGTCGTCAGAATGCGTTACAATCATCGAGCCGTCGGCTGTAGCTCCGGGGGTAATAATCATTGTTGTACACATAATTTTTTCAGTTTGATCTATGATATCAGAGAACTCACCATCTTCAATATTTTCAGCATTTACAATACCATTGCCCTATTTGTGAGCCAATGTTAGTGCCATAATTGCTGGCGCCAGCGCTGCTGCCGGGCGGAGGTGGCTGCTGAGGGTAAGGATTCCCATCGCTGTCCATAAATATCAATTGCTTGTCGGGTAGATTTTGATAAATGACCACAAAAGACGACCCACCATAATGGAACATACCCATTTCCTGGCCCTTTGTTACATGAGCTCCCTTTTTTAGTTGTTTGTCAAAAACAACACTTGACACCTCACTCATACCCAATGGTATACAGCAAACATTTCCATAGTCTTCAGTTTCAAATACAATCAGACCCTTCGCATTCACTTCGGCCAGATACGGAGTAGACGCTGTTGTTGCGCCTCCATAATCGGGTAGTACCAATTTGCTAAAAAAGCAACCGGGAATAACTATGGGGTCAAAAAGCACCTTACCATTTACTGGCACCCACCAACGGTGGAAATTGTATGGATTAAGGTAAGTCTGAAACACATACCCATTTTCAAACATCTCGTCTAATTTATAAGACCTGATAATTTCATTTTGGCGGCGATCAGGCGAACTGAAAATGTCGTTCAGCGAATACGGCATACCTTTGAGCCAGAACACATCTCTTTTCTGTACTTTTGGTTGCCAGCAAAACAGTGAACCATCATTTGGACAAATAACTACCTGATTGGTATTTGGGCTTGCAATCGGTCTGGATTTTTTAGGATCAAGGAAATCACGCGTAAAGAATGAATCCCAGGATTTCCAGTAAGGCAAAGTTTGAGAATCTTTTTTCCATAACGGAAAATCATATTGCTTTTTAGCGGCAGGTGAAAGCCATTGCTCATTTTCTTTACTGAAGCCGACAGCAGAGGCAGGTGTAACAAGAAATTTTCCCCATTCTTCCAGAATAGCTTTCATTTTTTCATTGAACTTTGGAATCCGGAACATGGTACTGCCCCCAAGGGTAGCGTCAATTCCAACTACAAGAGCTGAAAACGGAAGGCCAACTAAATCATTATTAATGAATTGAGGCGCAAGGCTAAGTATAGTATTAAAGGCATTCAACAGGGTATCCAAATCAGGAATTCGAGGAATAGGCGCTTCCTTAGTTGATTGGTGCGCCTGAATAATGTTATCATTTTGTTGAAAAGCGTTGTTTGCCAGATAAGTCAGCACCTCATCGCCTTCAATCAGCTTTTTTAGCGCTTTAATACTAGGTGCCAGATTTTTTGGTTTTGTATTAAGAACCGATTCAAAAAATATTCGGAATGATTCTCTGTCCGGGTTGGGTATCCAACCACTTTGAATATTAAATGGAACGTAAGATTGCGGTAACATAGAAGTATTGTTTAAAAGGTTATCCTACTCATTTGGCTTTTCGGTTTTGCCCCGCTTTTTTAAAGTGGTAGCTGGTTTCCACTAGCTATTGTAATATTTTACGTTTTTTTAACAGGAAAATGCAGTACCTGAACAGAAAAACAGACTGAATGCAAAGGATACAATTCTAATTTATGTATCCGCAGTTTATGGTTGATTGTTGATTACTTTTTACCCCATCTGGAATACTAAACCAACCATCATACCTAAAGCAGAAGCGTTTTAAAATGCAATAATGCCTGTAGAAAAGAACTTTGTTTTAACATGGCCAACTGTAATCTTTTTGAACCTAATGTAGATTGTATATATCTGATTAACTGCAAATAGATATATACAATCAGGAACCTACTTGGGTGTAAGCTCAATCTATCTCAACTGTGGTTTTACCCGGCAGCAGAGGCATTTAGTAAGTGCTTTACCCCAAAAAATCAAAAAAAGACACCAGGTCTTTGATAAACCATTGCATTAATCGTTAAAGGGAGGCTGTCTAATAAAGTAACTAAGGCCAAATAAAATTGGTATTATAGAACTTTTTCAAACAGCCTCTTTACTGTTTCCTGACAAATTAACAGGGTTATACGTTGGCCATAGCCCATAGTTCACCCAATCCCTGGTAGCCGTTCTGAAGCCCAACATTACCAAATGCATGGCTTAATGTTTTGCCTACCTCAGCACCAGCGCAGTTGAAAGAAACATTTCCTGAACCATGGTCTATCATGATCCACTCTTCTCCTTCGCCCTGAATACCATTCTGTAACCCTACATTACCAAAGGCATGGCTAAGAAATTTTCCGGTTTCAGCGCCCAGGCAGGCAAGTGCCACGCGTTGGTTGGGCAATTGTTGTAGAATAAACATTTCACCTTCTCCCTGAACACCATTCTGAAGCCATACTTTATCAAATGCATGGCTTAGAAATGTACCTGTTTCTGCTCCAAGAGCCTCTAACGTAATTGTTGCCATTGTGTTAAATTGTTAATTGTTATTCCTACTCTTTTTTGAGGCTTTTCGGTGCCCGCCTGCAACCCAAAATGACAATTGACCAATTGGAATCGCACATTTAAGATTACACAACAAAGTTCAACTATTTCTTAGATTATTTATAGAGTAAAAACCCCGATTCCATAAAGTAAAACTACCTGATTACAATTACGGTACATTTACGCAGTACAAAACGATATATGCGCTGGCGTGGGTTCTGAGTAGATTTACTTACTAAAACAAGATTCCCATTAAATTTTGCCAAACCATGGGTTATGAACCTGAATGAATATTAAAATATCTGTAATTCAGGCCAGGCAGTGCAGCGTGGTTGCGCAGGTATCAAATCTCTACCCATCAAATGCCAGCATCAGCGGCTCCTGCCTGTAATTAAACCACCTGTATATAACTACGCTTATCAGTATACGAACCACGCATGAAAAAACATAGGTTTGCCCACTACCCTATATAGCTGCATTGGCAGGTTTATAAACCCTTACCCGACAAATAAAGGCCAAATAATTTGCGCAACTTAAAAGTTGCATATATATTTGCAACCTGATAGTTGCACAATTAAAATCAAGAATGAAACAAGATATATTTCAGGCCATTGCCGACCCCACACGCAGAGCGATTTTGACATTACTGGCTATTCAGGCACTAACACCTAATGTTATAGCCAAAAAGTTTGATATGACCCGGCAGGCAGTCTCGAAACACATTAAGGTATTGCACGAATGCGACCTGGTTAAACCAGAGCAAAGCGGCCGGGAAATTTACTACCATTTCAATCCTAAAAAGATGCAGGAATTTGACCACTGGCTAGCCCAGTTCAGACAAAACTGGGAAACCCAATTTAACCAGCTTGACCAACTATTATCAACTATTAAAACGAAAGAAGAATGAACAACGACTTGCTATTTGATTTTAATGTAGACAAAACTGCAAAAACTGTTTACATCAGCCGGGAATTTAATGCACGACAATTACTGGTATGGGATGCCTTTACAAAAGCTGAACTACTTGACCAATGGGGGGCTCCGGCACCCATGCGCGCGCAAACCAAGTATATGGATTTTAAGGTAGGCGGACGCCGGTTTTATGCAATGGTTAGCCCGGACGGGCAGGAGCGCTGGGCTGTGCAGGAATTTACGTCTATTACCCCGATAACCAATTTTAAGATGTATAACACGTTTGCCGATAAGGATGAAAACCGTGAACTGCCGGGCTCTGATTGGGATTACAACTTTAGCGAGCAAAACGGTATTACCAGAGTTGATATAACCATATATAATGAATCGTTTGAGCGTTTAGAGAAATTGCTAGAGGGCTTCAAAATTGGTTTCACCATGACCCTCAGAAACCTGGAAGAACTCCTGGAGGCTTTATCGTAGCCCCCTGCTTTTCATATACGCAGTGCAAAAGAGATGGTATTTAACCAATTAGAAACAAATTTTAACTATAAAAATTATGAGAACAATTAACACCTGGATTAACTTCAACGGCAATGCTGAGGAAGCTTTTACCTTTTACAAATCAGTTTTTGGCGGCGAATTTTCCAGAATAATCCGCTTCGGCGATTTAGCAAGCGACGAATTTCAGGTAGCCGAAAATGAAGCTAAAAAAATAATGCAAATTGCCTTGCCTTTAGGTAAATACAGTGCTTTAATAGGCAATGATGTTCCTGAGTTTATGGGTAGGGTAAACGAAAATGAAAACAGGTCGAAAATAGTGGTGAATGCTGAAAGCCGCGAAGAGGCCGACCTGCTATTTAACGGTTTATCGGCTGGGGGTGATGTTGAAGGCCCTATTGACCAAGGCCCCTGGGGAACCTATGCGGGTATGTTCAGAGACAAATATGGTATTGAATGGATTGTGGAATTTGACCCAAATTATGTGGCGCAGGCATAACCTTCTTGCATAAAACCGGGGTCAATATAAACTAAATATTAACCTGCAAAAGAAGTTTAAACGCTTATAAATACAATAAAGCTGGGTTACGCTATTAGAATCGGTTTAGTTTTTTCAAATCGTTAAAAATGGCATACGCGTTTTTTATTTGCCACGCCCCGCACTTTATGTAAAAATTGAAAAAGCCTGAATGCCGAAACATCCAGGCCTTTCTATTTTATTCCTGACTAAAAATTTTAAATGCTTGATTTTGACCACAGCTCTCCTTCTCCCTTATAACCATCCTGAAGCCCCACCTTACCATTGGCATGGCTTAACGTTTTGTTATTCTCGCTACCTGCGCAGTTGAAAGAAACGTTAGGTAATTCGTGTTCTACCATCACCCACTCTTCTCCCTCACCCATTATACCTTCTTTCAGAGTAACCTCGCCAGAGGCATGACTAAGGTATTTGCCAATCTCTGCGCCAACGCAGGCAATGGCCACACGGTCTCCTGGCAGTTTTTGAATTACAAAAACTTCTCCTTCTCCATGAATTCCGTCTGTAAGAGATACTGAATTGTGTGCGTGGCTTAAAAATTTTCCCTTTTCGTTTCCAAGAGCTTGTAGTGTTACGCGTGCCATAGTGTTAAATATTTAGGTGTTTGTTCTTACTCTGTTTGAAAGGCTTTTCAGAGACCGCCTGTAAACCAGAAATTGAGAGAAACATGAGTTTGCTCACAAGAACTTTTTTTACGCGGCAAATTTTACTTAATTCTCAAAATCTTTTTAGCGTAAAAATACTGATTCCGACAAGTAAAAATACCTGATTTGCGATTCGGTGCCACGCAAAACAATAGTCTATACGCCAAATACCTTTTAGCCCTGTTTTTTTGAAGAATTGTTGGCATTGGCTGCCAGAAACAGCTGCGCGGCTATGATTTGTAGCGTCTGAAGGCACCTGAGAATAACGGCTTAGTGTAAAAATTTATTTGTGTGTGTATAACGGCGTTTGCCCGGGCAACAATCATTCATTCATCAACCTGCGTATCATAGCCAGATGAGAAAAAAGCACAATGGGTACAACGCAGGCAGGCAACCACACAAACGGAAAATGTAAGACAGCCACATTGGGTTGCTCAAACCCAAACTGCTGGAACGAAAAAGGCACTGATAAAACAGCGGTAGAAACAATGTTTATCAGTAAAATAAGGCAAATAAAATTCCACATCAATAATATACCTGTGCCGATACGCTGCTTAACGTAGGCTAAATAATAAACAACCAAAGCGGTGATACCCGAAAAAACATCAAAATTCTGCCCTTCAAATGTCATAATCTCAGGTACTTGTTTATAAAGAAACAACCAGAATAAAACCATTTCAACCGGAACACGAGCCACATGCAACAAAACCAACGATTTCATGTCCAGCTGGTCTATCACACTTCTTCCCTTTTTAGTAACGAAAACCAATAGTATCAACAATAAAGGTGGTAAAACTGCCAGTAAAAAACGCGGAGGCATTACCTGGGTATGGGTATAGTAGCCATTTACTGACAGAAAAGAGTGCAAAAGCAGCCATAAAAACGCAACAAGTAAAATACTAACAGAATATGCCGGAGCAGCCTTTGCTAAAAAATAAACACAATAAAAGGTACTAAGACCCATAACCAAAGGTATGTATAAAGGCAGATGTTCCATTTATGCTAGCAATGTTAAGTATCCAACTTATCCGTTTCGCCCGGAACACGGGCAAGGTAAAGAATCTTCTCCAAGTTAGTTTACCAGACCTTGAAATGCAACCTATTGCCAGATTTTTGCATCTACCTGCCAAATATCCAACCTCATAAGCCGATAACTGTTTTTGATTACAAAAAAAATATGTACTTTAATAGGCTTTTTAAGTAATTGCACCAAAATGACTGAGCTTCAAATATTTAAGGGTATTTCGTTAACCGACATGGAGGCAGTAAAACTACTTAACCGGATAGACCGCAAGTACATTTTCCATGAAAGTGAACTGCCTGCAATTCTGAAAGAAATTGAGCCGTATTACAACATACTTGAGATTAACCGGAACAGGCAGCACCGCTATGAATCTTTGTATTTTGACACCCCCGATTACCAACTCTATTACCAACACCATAACGGGAAGCCCAACCGAATGAAAGTACGGTTTCGACGCTATACAGACACAGGTCTTACATTTTTTGAAGTAAAAAATAAAATCGGCAATAGCCGCACCATAAAATACCGCGAAGAACGCAGTTGTGTGAACGAGACCCTTCAAGCCACAGACTACATGCTTTGTAAGAGGCTTGCCATTGCACCTGAGCAATTACAACATCAACTCTGGATATACTTTGACCGCATCACTTTAGTAAGTAAAGATTTTACGGAAAGACTGACGTTCGACCTGAACCTGGCTTTCTGTAAAGCCGGCAGCAGCAGTGCGTATCAGAAATTGGTTGTAGCGGAGGTAAAGCAAGACAAAAACTCGGTAATTAGCCCGATTGTTCAGAGTCTCAAATACCGTTACATCAGTTCATCTAATTTCAGTAAATACTCAGTTGGAATTGCCACACTCGGAAACGTCAAAAGTAACTCGTTTAAACCCGTGTTATTAAAGCTGAACAAAATCTTAAAGCCCTGATACCTGGCAGGTTTCAGTAACCTTAACACCCACTATTACCAGTTCACTTATTTTAAAAAAACTATAAATGGAAGAATTTGAAGGTACCAGCCGAACAATAAATCAGTTTTTGGGCAATAGCTTTGTTTTTGAATTTGGCATGCGCTTTCTGCTGAATATGACCGTGATTCTGTTGCTTGTTAGGGGTATTTATTACAACCGTTATAAAAACAAAGACTTTGTCTTTACTTTTTTCCTGTTCAATGTGGTTAACTTCCTGATATGTTTTTTACTAAGCGCCACAAAGCTAAAGATGGGCTTTGCATTTGGTTTATTCGCTATCTTTTCAATCATCCGTTATCGAACGGTTACCGTGCCGGTGCGCGAAATGGGCTACTTCTTTGTATGTGTGGCCGTAGGCATTATCAATGCGCTGACCCCGCTGGGTGCAGGCAATTATGAATTAATCATTGCTGATATTCTTTTGGTTGGTGTTACTTTCGGTCTTGAACACGGGCTGAATATCAAGCATGAGAATTTCAGAGAAGTGCGCTACGAGAAAATAGATCTGGTGGTGCCAGAGAGGCGCCAGGAAATGATAGAAGACCTAAGAAAAAGAATAGGTTTACCTATACACAGAGTTGAAATTCTCCATGTTGATTTTCTGAGAGACGTGGCCCGCGTGCACGCCTTTTACTACTCAAACGAGAACGAAAACAAAAGTGCCGCTTATGGCAGCAGCAGCGATGACTAAGCCTGCCTAAGACTTGTAAAGCTGCCAGATGGCTAAGGCACATGCTGTTACGCTGCT
This sequence comes from Emticicia sp. TH156, assembly GCF_002855535.1. NCBI lineage: Bacteria > Pseudomonadati > Bacteroidota > Cytophagia > Cytophagales > Leadbetterellaceae > Emticicia > Emticicia sp. TH156. The sequence continues at coordinate 19,561 of NZ_PKRS01000008.1, read as the reverse complement.
TTGGGTTGTGTCAAGTTCTATCTCGGGTTTCTGGGGTATATCATACGGAGCCGATATACCGGTAAAATTATCAATCTGCTTGCTGATTGCCTTTTTATATAGCCCTTTTGGGTCTCTTTCAATGCAGGTCTCTAATGGCGTATTAACAAATACCTCTACAAACCTTTGGCATAAAGCTCTTACACTTTGCCTGATATCATCATAAGGAGAAATCATAGATACTATCACCGGGTGCCCCTGCTGCTCAAATAAAGCGGCAAGCCGCCCTATGCGCAGGTTATGAACTTTTCTTGAAGCTTCATCAAAGCCCGTCTGCTCAATGGCAGAACGTATCTCGTCTCCATCCAGTAAAACCGGATTTAGATTATTCCTATGAAATATTTCAATCAGTTCTCGGGCAATAGTAGTTTTTCCTGCACCACTTAAACCTGTTAACCATATCACAGCTGCTTTTTCAGACACCATATTTCTAAAACACTTGTTTTTTACCCCTATTACTAACTACATACAATATAATAAAGATTGGCAAATTTATATAATTTTCTAAAGGCATTCCTTTCTATTAAACAGATTTCTTTATTTTTGTTTCAAAAGGGTTACTTAAAGAATTCTTTCAAAAATCCTTCATGTATTGCCTGGAAAAACAACAATTACTAAACTGAAAGCTACTCATTTATGTAAATCCATTATGTTTACCAACTCCAGCCGTCGTTCCTTGCTGTAACATATTTTTTTTCGTTGCCGGCTCCGGTGTTGAATGCCAAAGCGCGCTAATCGCAAATTGCCAGGGTAATACCTGAAATTATCGGATTAAGCCTATGTGACCCACATACCTGACCCTACTGTGCATAGAAATAAAACAATAAATACCCTTGTAATTCTATAATATCGACCATGTTTGAGCGTAAAGCAGTTTTTATTATGCCCATGCTTTGGGGCCATCTGAACCCAACTATCTCTATGGCCAATGCTTTAGTAAATAAAGGGTATAAGGTAAATTATGCAGGAATCAAACAGCTTGTGAGGTTTACAATAAAGCATGATTTCAAGTTATACCTTCTGGAAACTATTGCGGTAAACAGGTACAGTTTGGCTCCTGAAAATAAAAGTAGATTGAGTAAATGGTTGGCTACCATGCGAAACAATTATCTGGAAGACGCCTACCACCGAAGAAAAGCAGATCTGAAGAAACTAATAGAGGAACTAAACCCGGATGTGGTTTTTCTTGACGAATTCTGCTCCTTAGATTTTATCGCGCTTTACAGCCTTAAACCATCTTTGAAAATATTTATGCTTCAAGGTAAAATGGGGATGTACTACAGTAAGAAAACTCCACCGGGCAATTACTTTGCCTTCCCAAATGGCTTGAGCGCCTGCTTGTGGAAATGGGAACTCACCGCTCAAAGCCTGAAGCGCTCTTATAAAAAGTGTCTATATATGGGCAAAAATTTTGAAAGCCGGCTTGAAAAAATTATGAGAGCTGAACAAATACCTCCGAAGTACTCCATCAACTATAAAAAATTATTTACGACTTCATTTACAAATATACCCGAAATACTCTTCTATGCTACTGAGTTCGACTTCCCGGATGTTTCTCCTTTGCCCTGGCAAACACATTTATCACCCGGCGTTGCATCAGAAAGAAGAGAGTTTGTAACTGAAGAAGTGCTGCAGTTTCTTACATTGGCAAAAGCCAGTGAACAAAACCGCATTGTTTATTGCTCGTTAGGCACCGTAACAGACATTCATTTGACTGAAAACAGCGCAAGAGCCAGTTTTATTGATAAAATTATGCAAATAGCAACAGCCAATGCCCATCTGTTCTTTATTATCAGTTTTGGTGAGGATTTGCAAAAACAGAAGTATTCAAATATTGGTGTTAAAAACTTATTGGCATTAAACTTTGCGCCTCAGCTTCATATATTAAAATATGCTGATATATTTATAACACACGGTGGAAGTAACTCTATTTTTGAAAGCATCTACAGTAAAACCCCTATGATTGTTTTTCCGCTGAATAATGAATGGGACCAGAACGGAAATGCAGCCAGGGTAGTTTTTTACAGGTTAGGGTTGAAATCTGACTTGGAAGCATCTGCAGAACGTATTGCTCTACAAATAAACTATTTACTGGTACATATTTCTTTCAAGAACACAGTATCGGCTTTTGCAAACAGATTAAAAGAAAAATACACTGATGATTATATAATCAATAAATTGAATGAAATCGGAATATAACCTAAACAAAAGAATAGATTTTATAGGTATCGGTGTTCAGAAAGCAGGCACCACTGCTTTGTATTATTATTTAAATAAGCATCCGGATATATTGATGTCTAAATACAAAGAGTTACATTATTTCAGCAATCTAAATATTGACTTTGAGGAAGAAAGCAGAATAAATTATAGCAATTACCATCAAAACTTTGATTGGACTACCCCCGGCATAAGAGGAGAGATAACTCCTCGTTATTGTTATCTGGAACGCTGTATTCCGTTAATACATCAGTATAATCCGGCTATTAAAATCATTATGATATTGAGAAATCCTGTAGAACGGGCATATTCGCACTGGAACATGAGACTCCATAATACAGAAATGGGTAATAGGACGTTCGCAAACTACCTAAAAGCAGAGATTTTGAGAATGAACTTCGAAAACAAATTTAACCAAATGCCGGAGGATGACTATATCAGACGTGGATTTTATAGTAAACAAATAAGGCATATTTTTGATTATTTCCCATCTCAGCAGGTTCTTATCTTAAAATATGAAGATTTCAGAGATAATCAATATCAGCACCTGCTTAGAATATTTGATTTTTTAGGTTTAAACGGTGATAACTATAAATTTGAAGAAAAAAAAGTTCACCATATTGATTATAAAGAAGAAATCGATGGTTTTTCGCTTAATTTATTAAATGACATATATAAAGAAGAAATTGAAAAAGTAGAAAAACTTTTAAACTGGAATTGCACCGATTGGAAAAATGTCAAAATATAAATTAGTGTGGCTCGCTTCTTATCCCAAATCAGGCAACACCTGGGTTAGGAGTTTCTTTACTGCCCTTTTGAAAAAAGAGGATTTCAATATCAATACTCTTGACTTTGATGAGATTTATGCCAATAAGACCCTTCTGCAGAAACTGGTTCAAAGAGACATATCGACATTCAATGATTTTGAATTAGAAGCGTTGCGTAGAAAATTTTTAGATTTCTATGCTCAAACCAGAGAAGCTCCTTATCTGCAGAAAATTCATGACCAGTTCTCTTATTCAGTTCATGACAACCAGCCGGTTTTTCATTCACAACACCCAACGGCCGTTATTTATATCATGAGAAACCCTTTAGATGTAACGCTGTCTTTTTCAAGGTATCTGGACATCAGACCTGATGAAATAATTGACCGTTACATCTGTAAATCAGGCTCAACAATATATATGGACAATTACTTTCCTAGAGTGATTGGAACCTGGGATGAACACTTTTACAGCTGGTATAACCAAAAAATGCTGCCTGTACATCTTGTAAAGTACGAAGAAATGAAACTGAACCCGCATAAGGCATTTAAAGAAATGATTAATTTCTTAGGCCTCGATTTTTCTGATGAGGCATTTGGACAGGCCATCAATAAAACTGATTTCAACTCCCTAAAAAAAATGGAGAATGAGCAAGGTTTTAGAGAAAAACTATTATCTCACGTTCCATTCTTTCATACCGGAGAACCAAATCAGGGCAAAATAAATTTAACAGAAAATCAGATTGAGAAAATTTTCTCAATAAACAATAAAGCAGCTGAGATATACGATGTTATTTAAAAAAGGGCTTTATCTTACGGAACCGCAAAAAAAATAAAGCCATTTATTAAATATCATGAGGGATGGGAATACGCATTGACTTCCTCGGTAAAGGGATAAGAGCCAGTATCAATTTCTAATTTTTTCATTTCGGGCTTAACCCAAGCCTTTTTGGGTTTTTCCTGTACTTCTAATTCATCACTTTTTTGTTTGACAGCTTCCATTCTTAAAGTAGTTGGTTGTTATTTGGATTAATTAATTGAACCCTGTTTTTGGCGAGAACAGACACTTTAAAAGTTACAGACATAGATAAAAAGTCCTCAGCATTTTTGTTAAAACTCAGGCAAAGCAGAAATTTGTATTCAGAAAAACTGCTTATAAATCAGATGCACAACATATATACAAAACAACAAAAATTAAAACCTGCCGTTAAATTTCATTGCACTTTACAACCTTACTCCTTTGGCATAATAATAAACTTAGCCGTATTGGTTAATACTTTGCCACCGTTAATACCCAACACGATAAAAAATCCATACGGGCTGGCAATCAAAGCCTTTTTAACGGGATAAAACTTCCAGAACGACAACAGGTAATTAACCATATCTAATATAGCTTGTGTTTTATGGCGCCAGTTAGTTTTGTCAGACTTATAGGCTAAAGTAATACTTATCATACCCATTCCCAAACCCAATACAGGAGATATATAGTTGGAAAAAACAATGGTTACAGCTTTTTTACGCTGGGAGTTTTTCTTTAACAATCTATAAAAGTATATCCCCATAGCTAACGAACATAACCCTATCATACCAAACAAGAGCCATTTGGTGGTTTTGTTTTTTACGGTAGTAACAGGCTCAAAGTATTCATCATAATAATAAGCAGTGTTAACACCCAAACTTACTGCCGAACAACCATATATGATATATTCAGGAATCTTAATACTATCCAGAAATTCCATTTCCTCGGCTACCTGCGTTGCCTCATCCACAAATTCTTTCGGAGTAATTAGCATCTCAATCACGCTGCTAACTAAACTTGCACTGCTGGCTATATAATTTTTTAATACTTTAAAATCGCTCATTGTAGTATTGTTTTAGATGGAAAAATCAAACTTAAGTGCTGTTTTACCAGACTCAATAAATTCGCTTGAGTTTAGCTTTTTGAAGGGAGCCTCGCCCACCCCAATTTTATAGGCCTCCGTGGTTGGTATGGCAATTAACAGACAAATCAGGTCCAGGATGCTTAACTCTGCACCAGCAATGGTTTGATACAAGGCAGAAAAAAACGGAATATTCAATGCCGTGCTTAATGTGGCTCTTACCGCCATTACCGTAGCCTTAAGTGTTTTGAATAGCAGTTTCACTAAATCTTTAGCCAGTTCAAGCCCAATATTGGCCAGCGAAAGGGCGATGTATTTCAGAAGGTCAAGAATGGGTAACTCGCCCATAAAGAAAGCGTAGAACTTATCAGCCACACCGCTCAGCGAATTAACCAGCAGGTCTTTGTATTTCAGCAGGGTAGGCAGAATCTCGTCAAAAGCACTCAGGAAGGCATCTTTTATCTGTCCGGGCATTGACTGAATGCTTTCTGACTTACCCTGCTCAAGATAGCTTTTCTTAGAGCCCACCCAGTTTGTTCTGCTGTCTGTTGCCGAATCACTGTCCTTTTTTCGGGGGTCATCTATGCTTTCAATACCCAAATCAAACTGTATGTCTTTCTGGATATTTTCAATGAATGAAACCACTACTTTTTCAAATGCACCTATTCCTTCTTCAAAGCCCGTAAACAAATTGAGGGTATATCCTTTAAGCGCGTTCTTGGTGTCAATAATATCGCTCCAGTTAAACAAAAACGCCAGATACTCAAACAGGTCTTTAAAGAACGACTTCACGCTGTTAAATACTTTCTCCACAAATGCCACTACTTTTTTGGCAGTATCTACCAGAAAATCAAAAACCTGACCCGCTATTTCAATAATTACCTTATAGATTTTCCCGGCGGCTTCTACTACAAATCTGGTAACGGTTTCAAAACCACGTTCTACTGCATGATACAGGTCTCCAATGGCGTTACTGAACCAGTTACCTGAGCTACCTCGGGTATTTGAGACTGCCTGAGTACTAAAAGCCACTGCAGCACCGGAGGCAATTTGTTCGTTGGCATCGCCCATTTGGGCTATGGCTTTAGCCATTGATGCCAGCTCTTTCTCGCTTACGCCAGTAATAAGCTGTTTACCGCTTTGGGTTCTGGCTTTTTGAAGCGCATCGGTGGTTGAAAGCTGCGTTTTTATCTTAGTCATGATTCCGGACGATGGCTCAATTTCAATTGTATCATCCAGAAAATCACCCGACAGAATTATTTTACCTGCCTGTAAGGATTTAACCGGATAAATGATGTTGACCATCTGGTTCTGGGCGAGGTCCAGGGTAACAGGTGTTTCATCAATAAGAAAGTACCTGCGGTTATTGATATAAACAACGATGTTTTCGTCAGACGATATAGCCACTTTCCGGTCAAACAAATGCTGCATTTTTTCGGCTTTAAAGCCTAGTTCAATGGTGTATGACTCTATTTCGCGGCTAAAGTTCAGGTTATCAATATGCAAAAACTGTTCATGCCATTGGGTACTTACTTTATCCTGCCAGAAATGCAGCAGGCCATCTTCTTTTTTATCTTTTGACTGCCCCAGCAAATACAACTGGTTAATGAGGTTCCGGCCTTTTACACTTTCAAACTCTTCAATATCACCCTGCATCTGTAATGGGCGAGTCCAGGCATTACCCACTATTGAATTGGCCGATGCCGTGTCATAAGTACGGTTATTGATATAATACAAGCCCGATTTGTTACTCTTTTTACCAATAACCCAGATGGCTACGTCTTTTTTAAATCTTGAAACGTCTATCTTTTGAAACTTCAGTTCATGGGCAGATGAAACAATTTCTTCTTTTCCACTATACGGATTCTGGAACCTGAAAATGCCTTTGCCAGATGTATACAGCACACTGTTGCCGTTGTCGTCCGGCAGCAAATCAAACGATTCAATTTCCGCCCCGGTATCAAACCTGTATTGGGCAGCCGTTCCGTATTTATCAGCCTCTAAAGCCCTGAACAACAGTGTGCGGTTCTGCTGCACAAAATAGAGAATAAACACGCCATAGCTGTTACCCAGCCTGCCCAGAGTTATCTGTTTCACAAGGGTGGCGTTTTCGGGCAATGAATAAGCAACCGGTTGATTTGCATACTTAAAATAATAAAAGTTGGCATCGGTGCTGGTATAGTTTGCACTGAAGAGCAGGCCTTGCTCGTCCATCGTTATGTGGTCAATGATGCGCTCTTTGCGCTCAATTATTTTTTGCTGCCAGTTATAGACCGGTTCCCATAAATCATTATTAATGGTCTCAGTTCTGATGTTTTCAGAAACCAGCAGCTCAGATATACCACCATTTCGGCGGGCATAGGCTATTCTGAACTGACCTTTTAACTGGTTCTCAAATACGCCAAAAGCCGTTACCTCATACCCCGCATCTGATACGGTATGCATTCGCCAGCCAGAGCCCGCTGTATCTGAGTGTACCAAAACCTGCAGCTGGCCGCGCTTGTCTATAAAAAACAAAAAGGCTTCGTCTTCGTCTGCTTTAACGCAACGTAAACCTTTACCGAAATCAATTATGCTTTCGGGTACATAATTCTGCATGAGTTCACAATGATAATTTACAGTGATACCCGATTTTTGTGGTAAACTTTCTTTATGTTCCATTGTCTTTCGTCTTAAGGTGGTAGTTAATCAGAGTTTAACCGATAGTTGTTATTGTGCTTTTGGAGTGTAGGCAATGTCAAACAAAACGGCATCATCTTCATCTTTTTTCCCGGTAAGAAGCCGAATGGTTTTATAGGTAAAAGTATTGCTGCCCGGCAAAACAATACGGCTATTGAATGTTGACAAATTGCTTATATCAATATTTGAGAAAATGGTGTTCGATAATTTTATTTTAAGAGACCCTTCTCTTAAGGCAGCAATAATCACCGCCCCCAGAACACCTAAGGGATTGAAGAAATCAAGAAAAATATCAAATGCCTTATCCCAACCATCCTTGTATTGGGGTTTTTCAACGTCAGCGCCAATTTGTGGGGCTTCATATTTTGATTTCAGATCGATTTTCCCGTCGGCCGATGCAGTAAGGATGAGTGAAACTTTTCCCTTTTTGCCAACCTTTCCTTCAATTGCATAAGCTCCGCTGGTAGAAAAAGGCATATCAACACCAATTGTTGTACCAAGGTTAATAAGGCCTATCAATTTGTTTTCCTTTTCTACATGCTTGTTGCCTTCAATAACCACATCAAAATTTATCTCTAAACCTCTGGCCTCCTGCTGTTGAGCCGAAACCTGTTGAATACTGCTCAGGTCAAGCCTGAAATCAAACCATGTATCTCCACCCACGCACTTTACTCCTCTTCTGTTGCCCCAGTCGTTTATATGATACCCTTCCAGATTACGGCTCAGATTACTTTTAAAATTGGCAACCATAGCCGGCCACAGGTTGTCTTCAACATATTTTTTAACAAAGGTTTTGTAATCAATAGCAAATACCCCATTGACGGTTTCCCTTGATGCATCTGCCCTGTTTTCAATCAGACTCTTCGGCAAGCTGCCCCTGGTTAGCTCGGCCGGAAAAGCATGATTATCAATCTGCATCATAAAATTGAAAGACTTGCAGCCACCAATACTGCTATTTGTAGTGGAATAGGTAATACCTGTTGGTTTGAAGAGCGAATCGGTAAGTACTCGTTTGGGAATTAGTTTATACCCCAATATATAAGGATTCTCTTCTGTTTTCAGGCTCTTGAAGTAATTATTCATAATTAGCTGCAACCATGCCGAACCACCCTTATTTATCTCATTACTTCTTTGTTCGTCAAAATCGCTTATGTTGGCATTCTGAAAATCCATAAACAGGGCCTCAATGGTAAACACATCGTCGGTAATTCCTTCCTTTACCAGTAATTGCCTGTCTTCAATACTCATGGCCATTTCCTTTGCTTTTACTACCCTATTACCAATAGCAACCTTAAAGGCATAACTCATTTGTTTAAAGTCTTTTTCTACAATAGTTTCCGCTTTTAATTTTTCATCATACCCGCGCGAATAAAGTGTACCCATCTCAAGGTTTACAATAAAAAACAGCCTTGTGCTATCATTATTTACTATATCAACCTCGAAAGATTTTACTTTAGCCTCCATTGCACAATCATAAATTTTGTAATCGGCTCTTTTTTCCATCACCTCTTCCAAGTCTTCCAGCTTGTCTCTCAACTTGTTCATCTTGTCTTTATCAGGCCTTTCTTTTGCCTTCTCCAATTTAATATCCGTTTTAAGCTGCTGAATCTTTGCTGCTGTTTCTAAGTCAAAAGCACTTTTCCAGAGTTTAATGTTGGTTCCGAAAGCATCTGTTTCATTAATGATTTGTTTTCCTTCTTTATCAGTCAGAAAACACCAGTGCGTTGGAATAACATTAAACATCATTAACTGCTCAAACTGGGAGTTTATCTTGTCTAAAGATAAGGCCAGGGCCATATCGAATAATCCTAAGTTTTTTTTCATAGTTTATTAAGTGAATTATTTTTTGAGCTGTAAATAAGCCTGATTGAAAAGCTGTTTTCAATTATCTCAATGCTAAGAATAATGTGCTTAAGAGTTTCAAAAACATAATAAGTCACAACTAACACACGGCCGTCACGGCAAGGATAGCAGCAGGTTATTGACAAACAGAAAACAGAAGCCTGCGCAGCAACATTCGTCATTTCTGAATGCCACTTTACCGGGCCAAAAAAGGCAATTGATTTGATTTATGCACTCGGCGTAGAAAGTAAACTACTGGTTTTCAAAAGCAGATGACTTAAGTCTTTTTAAGAAAACAGTTGAGCAAACGCCTGAGGACAAAAAGGGTTTGAACACAAAAAGGTCAGCAAAACATTTAAAATTTATGCGCAAACACCTTCGGGGTACTTTAATTAGACAGCATTAGAATCAGAGCAATAAAACTTGGTGTGGCCTTTTTATTACTCTAAACCATTGCAAAGTAAGTAAATTTTCAGAAAGCGCAAATCTGTTAAAATAAAACTTAGCAAACGGTTAAATTAAATGAGCTGGTGTATTGTTAATAAGCAAAGACAGTATCTTAAACCCAGAAATACATAGATTAATGAATAATTTAACGAAACCAGAAGTATGGCTCAGAGGCGCCTTACCTGATGTGCCTGCGCTTTTACAACCCATTGCCCATGCTCTGTTACAAGCACAGGAAGAGGTGCAGGAACTGATGGCCGGTTTCCCTGAAAATCTTTTGTGGGAAAGACCCGCGGATGTAGCCGCGCCTGCGTTTCATTTACAACATCTTACGGGGGTTCTGGACCGGCTCTTTACTTATGCCTGCGGTAATGCGCTTAGTGCTGCGCAATTACAAGCCTTATCGGCAGAAGGGAAAGCAGATGAGCGCATCAAAGTAAAAGACCTGCTGAATGCATTTGACCTTCAAATTGAAAAATCGCTGGCAGCATTGAAGCAAACCGATGAAAAAACACTTACTGAAACAAGAGAAGTAGGCCGCGCTAAATTGCCATCAACCGTGATAGGCTTGCTGACACATGCGGCTGAACACACCACCAGACACGTTGGCCAATTACTGGTGACAGTTAAAGTATTGGGCAGGTAATTAAACGCAGGGGTACTACAGATTTTCGTCAGGGGTTAATAACCTTGATTTGATTACGAATCTGACCCCAAGAGGAATTTCAAGCGAAAAACTCGCTCCACGACCCTTCACAACATCTAAAGTAAGGTGGGTGTGCTTCCAGTATTCAAACTGGTCGCGAGACATATAAAAAGGGCATCCGGCCACATAGCCCAGCAACACATCGTTGTCGTCTATGTACATTTCACCTCCTTGAAAACACATAGGGGCTGAGCCGTCGCAGCAACCGCCGCTTTGATGAAAAATCAGGTTGCCGTAGTTTCCTTTTAGCTTTTCTATCAGCTCGGCAGCCTCTGGGCTTATCGCTACTCTTTGCAAGCGTTCCATAGTTTTGACTTAAAAACAAGCAGGAGGGGTTTAGCCCCCCTCCCGCCCGTTTGTATTAAAAGAAACCCAGTTTGTTTTTGTCGTAAGAGATAAGCATATTTTTTACCTGGCGATAATGGCTCAACATCATCTTATGTGTTTCGCGGCCTATACCTGATTTTTTATATCCCCCAAAAGGCGCATGAGCCGGATACGCATGGTAACAGTTAACCCAAACCCGGCCCGCTTTTATTGTTCGCGCTACCTTATAGGCCTGATGTGTGTCGCGTGTCCAGACACCCGCACCTAAACCATACAGAGTATCATTAGCAATTGCCAGTGCCTCCGCCTCGTCTTTAAAGGTGGTTACACAAACAACCGGGCCAAAAATTTCTTCCTGAAATACCCGCATTTTGTTATTGCCTCTAAAGATTGTCGGCTGTATGTAGTAGCCCCCTTCCAGGCCTTCATTGTAGGCCGACCCGCCACCTGTTAGCACCTCTGCCCCTTCTTCTTTGCCTATGGCAATGTAGTTCAGGATTTTCTCATACTGGTCGTTAGATGCCTGCGCGCCCATCATGGTTGTTGGGTCTAAAGGGTGCCCTTGTTTAATGGCCTTTGTACGCGCTACCACTCTTTCTATAAAGGCATCATAGATGCTTTCTTCTACCAGGATTCTCGACGGGCAGGTACATACCTCGCCCTGATTCAAGGCAAACATCACGGCTCCTTCAAGGCATTTATCAAAGAACTCATCATCGGCATCCATAATGCTTTTAAAGAATATGTTCGGCGATTTACCGCCCAGCTCGAGCGTTACCGGTATGATATTCTTTGATGCGTATTGCATAATCAACTGCCCGGTGGTGGTTTCGCCTGTAAAAGCAATTTTATTGATTCTTGGGCTTGATGCCAACGGCTTGCCGGCCTCTATACCAAAACCGTTTACTACATTAATAACACCCGGCGGCAGCACATCCTGAATCATCTCCATCAGTACCAGAATACCCACCGGCGTTTGCTCTGCCGGTTTCAGCACCACGCAGTTTCCTGCTGCCAATGCCGGAGCCAGTTTCCAGGCTGCCATCAGTAATGGAAAATTCCAGGGTATAATCTGGCCTACTACGCCCAGCGGCTCCAGAATATTCATTGATACCGTGTTGGCATCGAGCTCACTAACCGAGCCTTCTTCTGCTCTGATAACCCCGGCAAAATATCTGAAATGGTCTATTGCCAGTGGTAAGTCAGCAGCCATCGTTTCTCTTATCGGCTTGCCGTTGTCCCAGGTTTCGGCTTTGGCCAGGGTTTCAATGTTTTTCTCCATTATGTCGGCTATTTTCAAAAGAATGTTGCTTCTTACTGTAGCCGAAGTGTTATTCCAGTATGGCGCTGCTGCCCAGGCGGCATCCAACGCTTTTTCAATATCTTCTTCTGTTGACCTGGCAACCGATGTAAAAACTTTTCCGTCAACCGGAGACACATTGTCAAAATACTCCCCTCTCACCGGTGGTATCCATTTACCGCCAATGAAATTTTCGTACTGATTTTTAAATTCAGGAATAGCGATAAGGGTTCTTTCCTTTTCGAGCAATTCAGCCATAGTTTTGGTCGTTTAATAGTGTAAGATATAATTCTTGTGCAAAATTATCTTGCAAAATTCATATTTAATTCGCCTTTTCTACCAAAAAGATGAACAATTCTCTAATTCTTACAAAGCCGGTTTTATTTAGATAAATTATATTATATATTTGAATAGTGACATTTCAACAACCTATTAAATGATGGAACTTTCAGAGTCATTTTTGAAAACAAGACGGATCGAAACACTGGTGGAAAACAGGTCTACTTTTACGCTGAATCATACCGAACTCAGCATTTTTGAGACCCACCAGATGGCTGAAAATGTTTACCTGAAGTTTTCTGACCCGGTGCTGGCCAGTATGATTTCAGGCAAAAAAATCATGCATCTGAACCAGCAAATGGATTTTGACTTTCTGCCGGGCGAATCGGTAATTCTGCCTTCTGATGAAATCATGTGTATTGATTTTCCGGAAGCAAGCCTTAAGAATCCTACTAAATGCCTGGCTATGGCTTTTGATCAGGAGAGGCTCGACAAAATCATTAACAATCTGAATGAAATTCGCCCCAAGATTGATAATCAGGAGTGGAAGTTTACCAACAACAACTTTCATTTTACGAACGATATTGCTATTCAACAGATATTGCAGCGTCTGGTATTTATATTTACTGAACAGCACCCCTCTAAAGATATTTTTGCCGACCTGATGATTCAGGAGTTAATAATCAGGATAGTTCAGACAGAAACCAGGGTGTTGTATTCAAAGAATGCGGCACGGCTGGCATCAGACAACCGCATTGCTCATGTGGTAAACTATATTAAAGAAAATATACGCGAGCAGATTCAGGTAGAGCAACTTTGCAGACTTGCCTGCATGAGCGAGTCTAACTTTTACAGGGTATTTAAAGAAGAAATGGGTATTTCGCCCATCGAGTTTATTATAGAAGAACGAATCAAGTTGGCATCAAGCCTGCTTAAAAACCCCGAGTTCCGTATCAAAGATGTTTACTTTGAAAGCGGCTTCAATAGTTTGTCTTATTTTAATCGCATATTTAAGAAGAAATACAAGGTTTCGCCAAGCGAATACAAGCATCAGGCGGCGGCCATAGGCTAGTTAATTAGCCGACGAATTGCTTCGCCGGCTCAGGTAAAAGCTGTATGTAATCAATTATCAGTTCTTCATCGCCTAAAAGTCAGTAATTAAAGAGGTACTCCAGGTGGTCGCGCTCCGAAGCAATAGTGGCGCCTAAGGGCCAGTCAATCTCGGTATATTCAAAGTTTCCCTGTCTGATAATACTTACCAGGTCAAAGGCCTTTTTGGGCATTTGCAACTTATAAGACTTCGGGATAAATACCTCATCTACCTCATGGTTTTCAATAAACCGGCGTAGGCCTCTGCGGCTGCGGTTATGAAAAAGCTTCATTTCAAGATTGACAATCTGAAACTCAAAACGATTTTTTAAAACCTCAAGTGCTGCCTTAAACTCAGGTGTTATTTTACTGGCCAGCTTGGTTTGTGGTCTGTAAAACAAAAGTTCGGTGATGGAGTCCTGAAGATATTCGGCATAAATAAGTATGACACGATGTGGCCCGCCAGAGCTGTTCTCCAGTGCATATTTTAATGTGTTCAGCGATGCCACGCGAAAGTCAATCGGAATTAAAATAGTTTTCTGCATACCTCCGTCATTTAATGGATGATTGAGATACAAAAATCAGCAAACAGCATTAGTGCCGCTTAAGAACCACATTAGAATGTTATTAGAGACATTAGAGCCGGATTAGAAAATTATTTAACCAGCCTTGCCAACGGAAAACTGATTTGAACGCTGGTACCACTGCCGGCTTTTGAAGTAAGCACCAAAGTGCCGTTATGTAATTTAATAATGTTACGTGCCAAAGGCAGACCAATACCAAAGCCCTCAAAAAGATGAGTGTTTGATGCCCGGAAGAAAGGGTCATATATAAAGGGGAGGTCAGACTCCGGTATGCCAATTCCCTGGTCTTTAATAAAAAGCATCACCTGCTCCTGGCTGCTGCCGATATGTACAGAAACAGGCTTATTGTGTGAGTATTTACAGGCATTGTTCAGCAGGTTGGCCAGAGCCAGATGCAGCAACTGCTTGTTGCCGCTCACTTTCAGTTTTTTGTGGTCTTCGGGCAGCAGGCTCAGGTCAAGCATTATCTTATTGTCTGGGTTCAGCCGGTCTATGAGGGCCTTTACTTCCCACACCACTTCATCCAGCCGCACAATTTCAAATGCTACGTTTTTCCCTTTATAACCCGTCTGCGCCAGAAACAGCAAAGACCTTGTAATCTCGTTCAGGCGCTCGGCCTGTTGCAGCACATTCTGCAATACTTTCTGATATTCTTCAGGTTTGCGTTCTTTGATAAGCGCTACGTCGGCTTCACCAATAATTGCGGTAAGTGGGGTAGCCAGTTCGTGCGAAGCATTGCTGATAAAATTCTTCTGGGTTTCAAAAGCTGTTTCAATCCTGTTCAGCAGGTCATTGAAAGTACTGGCCAGTTCGCTTATCTCATTATTATTCTCTGGCTCTTTCAGCCGCAAGTGTATATTTTCAGTACTAATCTGTTTTACCTTATCTATCATTTCCTTGATGGGGTCAAAGAAGTGCTTGGAAAAATAAACCGAAAGGTAAACCGTTACCACCACTGTAAACAATATACCCCATAGTAGTATATTTCTTAAGAATTGAAGATGATGTGACACAAACCTGTTGTTGGCCGATACAATGACAATATAAGTGGCGTTTTCATGCTGCAATTTTATGCCGCTGTAAAAAACGTTCCCTTCCTGATGCCGCCCTCGGCCCTCTTTCATGATATTTTTTAACAATGAAACTGGTATATGATGTGTTTCTGACAGTTGTTCAAAGTCGGTTTTTGCACTCACTTTTAAGATATACTCTTTTTCTGCTTCCAGTTTTTCCAGGTGCTGGTCGCGTATTTTCCTGAAGGTTTCAGCATTGGCCATATCAATTTTCAGATTGTACTTGGCACCTATGCTTGCGCGGGTTTCTAAACGTTTATAAAAATCTATATAAGAATACTCGTTCAGAAAAAAGTAAATACCAACACTGAACGACAGCAAAATAAAGCTGTTGAACAATACCAGCGAAAATGCTATTTTGGTTTGTGTTTTCATGCTTCTTTCAACACATAACCCATACCAATGACAGTATGAATCAGCTTTTGTTTATAGTCTGAGTCAAGTTTTTTGCGCAGATAATTGATGTACACATCAACCACGTTTGTGCCCAGGTCGAAGTTAATATCCCAGGCACTTTCAAGTAAATCTAATCTCGACAAAACCTTACCGCGGTTTTTCACCAGCGTTAGCAACAGCCTGTATTCGGTAGCGGTTAATGAAATGGTATTGCCCCCTCTTTCTACGGTTTTGGCATCGTCATTAATTTTCAGGTCGGCCATTACATAAATATTATGCACGGGCTCGTTTAAGGCCTCATTTTTAAGAGCCGTCCGGCGTAGTAAGGCCTTTATTCTGGCGCTCAACTCAATAAACTTAAAGGGTTTTACCAGATAATCGTCAGCGCCTGTATTAAGACCGAGTGCAATGTTTTCAGAAGTACCCAGCGCGGTCAGAAAAAGTATGGGCATCAGTAAACCACCGGCGCGCAGTTCCTTACAAATTTCAAGTCCGTTTTTATCTGGCAGCATAATATCAAGTATAATCAGGTCAAAAGTACCATTGAGTGCCATAGCAGTGCCAGAAGTGCCGTCTAACGCTACCGATACCTCATAGTTGTCTTCAGACAACCCACTTTTGATAAAGCTGACCACACTGATTTCATCTTCAATCAGAAGTATTTTTTTCATAAATAGTTGTAAGGCACAGAAAACCGCCAGCCGGCACTGTGCAGGTAGATATCAAGCAAAGATAACAAATTATTGAATTTTGCTAATATCTGCAAACCTGAAAGGAAGGCATTAAAAAAACCGGGCTTTCAGAATAAAGTCCGGCCTGGAGTAACGTAGATATATTTAACGGAGGGTCTTGGTTTTCTGAACGAGTATTGTTCTGAGGCTGTTTATTTTCCTTATAGCCCCCTTTTTATTGTTTACAGCCAACAGGTTATAGATAGATTTTGCCTGCGCGCTTGCCTCCTGCTCTGTAGTTAAGGTGGCAAGGGCCAGTTCCAGCTGATATAACAGGCCGTTTACCTGCACCACATCGGCATCCATCAATATGGCTGCTCTCAGATGGCTGACACTTTTTTCAAGCTCTACGCTGTTTTCATACTCGGCCACCTTGGCAGACGAGTAACTCTCAGCCTTAAAACCTTCTTCTGGTATACCGTTAAAGGTATAGTAAAGCACAATAAGCATCAGGCCCAGCACTGATAGAAAATTCTGTAAGTAATTCTGACGAGTGATAACCATAATTGTATTTGGGTACTTAACGCAACAAAATTCACTCTTTTACATTAAATGGAGTTTACCGTACTATTAAGAAAAAATGAATTTTTTAAGATTACCGTCTAATCTGAACTCGTTTGGAATACCCGGAAGGCCGGGTTGTTAGCAGTTTCTTAATATTAGGGCAATATTCAGTTTAAATCTTTGTATGACCTTTGTGGTATCAAAATGAAAGAAAAATGAAGAAAATACCCTATCTGTTAAATCAGAACCATTGGAGATATAGCAGCAAAATTACCAGTGGGTTTAATGAAGAGCGCATTTATGACGACTCAGATGATGAGTTCTTTGAAGAGGCTTTTGAAGGTAATGAGTTTGATGAGTATGAAGATGATTACTCAATTCAGGAAATGAAATGGGCTGCTTAATAGCTTAGAAAGATACTTGTACATAAGGTAATATAGTTTGTTTAGGTTAATTGATTGAAGATTAGCAGAGGAATTTTTCTTCTGCTTTATTTTTTTCTTTACATTTTGGTAATATCCTCTTAATCAATACTTTATAATCATTTCAGAAATTTGCTAATATGAACAAGGGCAAACATTTTCGTACAATTGTGCTTTCTGACCTCCACTTAGGAACAAGTGGTTGTAAAGCTAAAGAGGTAACCGAGTTTCTGAAACAATACCGCTGTGAGCGCCTCATTCTTAACGGCGACATTATTGATGGCTGGCAGTTGAAGAAATATGGCAACTGGAAGAAAAAACACACTGCTTTTTTTAGAGTCGTGCTAAAAAAAATGGACAAACATGATACCAAAGTTATTTATCTGCGTGGTAATCATGACGACTTCCTGGACCAGATTCTTCCATTAGTTGTTGGCCGCCAGTTTCAGATACGCCGCGATTACATCCTGAAATCGGGCGATAAAAGATTTTACGTAACACATGGCGACGTTTTTGACAGCATAACCACTAACATGAAATGGCTGGCGCATCTGGGCGACCTGGGCTACACATTGTTACTGTGGCTTAACAAAAACTATAATAAATATCGCGAATGGAGAGGCCTGCCTTATTATTCGCTTTCGCAGCAGGTGAAACAAGCGGTGAAACTGGCAGTGAATTATGTAACTGACTTTGAAGAGAAACTGGCCGAGCTTGCCAAAGCTAAAAATTGTGACGGTATCATTTGCGGGCATATCCATCAACCAGCTATCAGAGATATTGGCGGCGTATTGTATCTTAACTCGGGCGACTGGGTAGAAACGATGTCGGCCCTGGTAGAAGACTTTGACGGCAACTGGAGCCTGGTATATTACTCTGTGAGCGATTGCCAACCCGAAGAAGACCCGGCCGAAGAGCCTGAAACAACTAAAGACGAAAGATTTGTTTTACCACGAATAGCCGCCGCATTATGAAGTTTCTGTTAATAGTGCAGGGAGAAGGCCGCGGGCATTTAACCCAGGCGATATCGCTCACAGAAATACTGGAAAGTAACGGCCATACAGTTGCCGGCGCATTAGTAGGCACAGCTACAGGAAAAGAAGTGCCCTCTTTCTTCAGCGATAACTTCAGGAAGCAAATATTTCCTTTCTCAAGCCCTTATCTGGTTTATAATAATAAAAGCAAGGCGCTTGATATTACAAAAACCATCAGCAATGCTTTTATTAAGCTGCCTGATTTTCTGAGAAGTCTCAAAGAAATAAATAAGGTGGTAAATGCGCTTACACCTGATGTAATCATCAACTTTTATGATGTGCTGGGTGGCCTGCATCAACTTTTGTTTCGCCCGAAGATACCTATGGTTTGTATTGCGCACCAGTATCTGCTGCTTCATCCTGATTTTAAACACCCCGCCAATCACTGGCTTGACAAGCTACTCGTAAACACCAACACCCGTATTACTGCACTTGGAGCCACCAAAAAACTGGCGCTTTCGTTTACCGAGTTTACAAATCATGAGCCGCAGAAAATAACAATTATCCCTCCTCTGCTGCGCTCAGAAATAACAGGTTTAAGCACCGACAACCAGGGCTATCTGCTCGCATACGTAACCCAATTTTCGTTAGCAGAACAATTAATGGAATGGCATGACAAAAACCCTGACGTAGCCATTCACTGTTTTTGGGACAACCCCAATTATACAGATACTTTCCACTATTCACCCAACCTACATTTTCATAAAATTAATGGCAGGAAATTTCTGGCAATGATGCAGAATTGCCGCGGATTAGTTACTACTGCCGGTTTTGAATCAGTTTGCGAGGCCATGTACTTAGGCAAACCTACGCTTATGATTCCGGTTCCCAAACACTACGAACAAGCCTGTAATGCACTTGATGCTCACCGGGCAGGTGCTGGCATTACCGGCACCAGTTTCGACTTATCAGCTTTTATTGACTACCTGCCCACGCATCAGAACATCCGCTTTGATTTTCAATTCTGGTATAACAGCGGCTCTTTCAAATTTCTACGCGAAATAGAGAATCTGAACCCCCAGCCAGCCATGCAATGGCGTAACACCCGCCGCCGTGATGTGCTGCCACAGCTAATCAGACGTTGGACCCTGGCGGTGTTTGCTCCTTTGACAAAAAATTAAATTGTGGGTTACCTTACTTGTATCTACTATGTAGGCCATCCTTGATAATTGCATCAAAAAGATGAGATGCTTAGGAAATCCAGTCTGTAAAAGATTGGATTTTCTATTTTCAGGTATCGTAGTCTTTG